>JBBSBW010000004.1:0-188904 GCA_038250865.1 Thermoanaerobaculia bacterium
ATTTCCGGAACCTATCAACATACTCTTGCCTTACGCTGGTCGGCGCTTCGTATTTGCTCGCCGTGACGGCGTGCAAAGGTCTGATTGTCAAGGAACTTACGGCCGTTTCCGGAACCTGGGTGCCAATTTGGCGAAGGGGTCTCGAAAACTGGTACGGTTTTTGCCCGGCTCGTACGATACACACCTTCGAGTTCTCTGTCACCTCCCCGGCCGCTTCCGCCGCCGCCGCCGTGGAATGACCCCCGCGGCTTCTCGAAGAGGTCCGCGCTCGGAAGTAGTTTGCCCCACCGAGCGACGGCCTCAACGACACACCAAGCTGAACTGATAGCCGGAAGAAGCAATGGGGCGGGCCTTCAGCCCTTGGGTGGGGTGGCTGGCGAACCGAAGCCTAGGGCGTTGCCCTAGGCTGGTTTGGCAGCCGACGGTCTTCAAGACTCCCCTCGGCCGACAAATCGCCGCGCGAGCGGCTACGGCAAGAATCCCTCCCGGTCAACCAAGCCGTTCAAGACGTCGCTATCTTGGGAGACCGCGGGCAGCTTGTAGTAGTTGATCGGTCCTGTCGGCGTCTTTTGCACCCAGAGCTCGACTTGGGAGACGGTGAACCGGACGACTTCCGGCCATAAGAAGCCATTGCCCCGCGGACCGATGATTCTTACGAAGACCTCCGCGCGGGTCGGTATCGCGCCTGCGAGGCAGAGCGTTTCCGGTACGCAGTCCGCGACCAGAGTTGCCGCACGATTCCCAGAGATCTGCGATTTGAATTGGTACCCGGGAAGAGCCGCAGTGGTCAGCCACGGCCCCACCGGGGGATCCGGATCGACGAGAGGGACGAATTCGCCACGAAATCCGAGTGCCTTGGCGTCAGGAAACGTACCGGTGACGGGTATCCAGCTGAGGCCCGCGTTGGACGACCGAAACATCGTTGCCAAGGGGGTGGCAGAACTTTCGTCGCTGCAGGTGAAGAAGTCGACATTCGTTGCCGCGTTCCACTGGACACCGACATAGACGCCGCCGGATTCTGTGCGCAAATTGAGCGACGCGCAGTCTTCGCCGACGAACGCCTCGCCGAACGCCGTGGAGATCAGCACGGAGGAAGGAACAGTACCCAAGAGTCTGCCCGGCGATCCGCTCGGGCCATCGTCATCGTAGATCAGGAAATTGAAGGCCATCACAGCCGGGTCCAGGCCGGTTGCCCAACACGCGCAAACACGTTCGAGACCGGACGGGTAGCTGGGCGGGGTCAGGCGCTGAACGAATCGGGCATCGGTCGCGAACGCGGTGCGGTAGCCGTTTTCGAAGCTCCCGTCGTCCAGAGCCGTTCCTCCCGAACAGGTCGGACCGGCCTGGGGCCAGAGCGTTGTACCGCCGCTTCCGAGACTCGTGCGCTGATCGACTTCGGCCTGGGCCGACAGGCAGGTAGGAACCAACACCATCGCGAGAACCGCCCATCTAAATCTCATCGGTTTGTCTCCTTGAAAAAGATCTGACCAGGTCGGGGGAACCCCGAGGTACAGCGGGAAAAGCCGTTCGATCGCTGGAACGCGCCGTTCCCGCGAGAGCTTGCTGAAATCAGGATGTCCCTCAGGCTACCCGAGGAACATTTAGGTGTCAATCATGGAAGAAGCGAAGCAATGGGGCGGGCCTTCGGCCCTGACCTCGGATAGCTGAGCCCGCATTCCGACCTCGGTGCCACTTTGAACGACTAGCTCGGATCGCTGATACTACGTCCCAACCTCGCCATCTCGCGCGCCATCCGCCGCGGCAGCCCGGGGCCTTCGAAGACCATCCCGGTGTAGAGCTGGACCAGGTGAGCCCCCGCGTCCAGGCGTCGGAGGGCTTCCTCGGCCGAATCGATGCCGCCGACGGAGATCAGCACGCCGCGGTCGCGGATGCGGGGGGCGATCGCCTTCAAGGTGGCGAAGCTGCGATCTTTGAGGATTCGGCCGGAGAGGCCGCCGCGCGGCTCGCAGCCCGGCACCAGGTCGTAGTCGATCGTCGTGTTGGTGGCGATCAGTCCCGCCGCTCCGAGGTCGAGCGCAGCGGTCGAAAGCTCTGCCGCCTCGGCGGGAGGCAAGTCGGGGGAGATCTTCACCAGGATCGGCTTCTTGGTGATCCCCTCGGCGCGGCGGAACAGCTCGCGCAGGAAGCTCTCGTTCTGGAGGTCGCGCAGGCCGGGTGTGTTCGGTGAAGAGAGGTTGATCACCAGGTAGTCGGCGAAGCGCTCCAGGCCGCGGAGGAGGATCTCGTAGTCGTCGATCGCCCGCTCCGGCGGCGTCGCCTTGTTTTTCCCCAAGTTGATGCCGAGCGGCACGGGGGGCGGCCCCAACCGTTCGAGGGAGGCGACCATGGCGGCCATCCCCCGGTTGTTGAAGCCGAGCGCGTTTTGGAGCGTAGCGAGCTTCGGGTGCCGGAACATCCGCGGGCGCGGGTTGCCGGGTTGGGGCAGTGGCGTCACGGTTCCGATTTCGATGAAGCCGAAGCCGAGTGCGGCCAGGCCCCGCACCGCGCGGCCGTCCTTGTCGAACCCGGCAGCGAGGCCGATCGGGTTGGGAAACATGGTGCCGAGCAGAGGTCGCGCGAGGCGCAGATCGGCCGCGCGGTTGCGCCTCAGCCCGAGCGCCGTCCAGCCCGAAATTGCCTGCGCGGCGCGGAGCGCGGCCATCCCCACCTCGTGGCCGGTTTCGGCGTCGAGACAGAAGAGAAGAGGACGAAGCAGCGGGTAGAGGCCCATGGCGGCGGGCATTCTATGGGGAGTTCGATCGCCGTTCTTAAGTCCCCACCCACCCGCGGACCGGGGCCGGCGGGCGCGTCCCGCGCCTCGCACGGCTCCCGGTCCGGGCGCTCCGCGCCTCAGGGCTCTGCCCCGGGCCTGAGCGCAGATTGACCTCGGGCCAGGCGAAAGCCCAGGACGTCGTCGCGGTACGACGGGTCGTCCCTGCTGCGAAAGGCCGCGCGACAGAACAGCGCGAGCGAGAACCACGAGCCACCGCGGACCACCCGGGTCGTGCCCCCAGTTTCGGCGCCGTAGCGATCGGACCATGAATCCTCGCACCACTCGTATACGTTGCCGAGCATGTCGTAAAGGCCCCAGGGGTTCGGTGCCTTCGTCTTCACCCGGCGCGATCCCGCGCGGCGATGTTCATATTGCTTCTCGGTCCAGTCGCTCGAATCAACCCCTTCCGCGAGGTCGTAGCCGACGCCGCTATTGCCGCCGTACCAGGCGATCCGATCGAGTACCGGTGCGTTGCGCTCTCCCTCGATCTCGATCGGCCCTGCATAGGTCGCCTCGTCCGTTCCCGCCCGGCAGGCGTATTCCCATTCGGCCTCGGTCGGCAGTCTCCAGCCCGACTCGCCCGTGGGCACCGCGAGCCTCCGGCAAAACTCCTGACAGTCCTCCCAGGCCACCTGCACTACGGGTAAGTCCGGCGATTGAAAACGGCTCGTCTCTGCCATCACCCCCGCCCAAACCGCCTGGGTACAGGGGGTGTCGGCGAGCCAAAAGCCTTCGCCGATCCTTTCTAGATGGCGCGGACCTTCGTTCTCCCAGCGCCCCGGCTCGTCCTCCGGCGATCCCATCTGAAACTCCCCCGGCTCGATCCAGCGCATCCGCTGCACCGCCCCGCCGACCGTGAATTCGACGAAGATCCCATAGCGGTCCTCCCCCCAACCCGTCGCCCAGGCCGGGGGGCAACCCTGATCGAGCGGATGGGAGCGGAAGGTGGTCATGGGGTGAGCGGACCGGAGGCGGGCGGTCGCGTCCCGCGCCTCGCCACGCCCCGGTCCGGGCGCTCCGCGCCCCCGGGCTCCGCCCCGGACTTGAGCGCAGTTTGACCTCGGGCAAGGCGGAAGCCCAGGTAGAACCCGCGGAACGACGGGACGAACATAAAGCGATAGGCCGCGCGACAGTCCCGCGCGAGCGAGCCCCACGAGCCGCCGCGGATCACCCGGATCGAGCCCCGACGGTTCGGTGTCAGATCGATGTCGACCGCCTCCTCGCACCACTCGAACACGTTGCCCAACGTGTCGGAGAGCCCCCACGGGTTGGGGCTCTTCCGGCCAACGGGATGGGTGCCCGCCCGCGAGTGCTCGATCTGCTTCTCCGGCCATCCGCTGGAGTCCTCGCCGTTCTCCAGGTCGAATTCCTCACCGCTGTTTCCGCCGTACCAGGCGATCGGGTGCAGGGCCGGCGCGTTGTTCGCCCCAAGGATCTCGATCGGCCCCGCGTAGGTCGCGGTCTCCGTGCCCGCCCGACAGGCATACTCCCACTCGGCCTCCCCGGGCAAACGCCACCGTTCGCCATCTGGGTCTTCCTTGCCGAGTTTCTCAAAAAACTCCTGGCAGTCCTCCCAGCTCACCTGCTCGACCGGGCGGTCCGGGCTCTGGAACCGGCTCGGGTTTTCGCCCATCACCGCCTGCCAAAGCGCCTGCGTGCAGGGCGTCTCGCCCAGCCAGAACCCGTCTTTGATGTCTTCCAGGTGCCGCGGACCCTCGTCGTCGAAGCGCCCCGGCTCGTCTTCCGGCGAGCCCATCCAGAACCGGCCGGGGGAAATCCAGCGCATCCGTTGCTCGACCTCTTCGATCTCCAAGGTCGCCCAGAGGCCGAAGCGGTCGCGACCCAGGGCGCTCGCCCATTCGGGGCGGTTGATACGGCGGAGGGTTGCGCGGGTGCGATCGGTGAGGAGGAGAAGGGTGGAGCTTTCCGGCAGGGTGACACTCTCACCGAGAGGACGTGGCGTCACCCAACGGACTCCTTCTTCTCCGAGTGCAGCGAACCCGTCTGCGGACTCCAGCACCGCGAGCGGGCTTCCCGATCGGAGCGGGGAGCCGATTGGAGCCCAGCTTAGCTCGTTCTCCACTTGCCAGGCCTGCCAGCCAAAGGGCTCGCCGCGAGGCAGATCTAAGACACCCGAGCCAACGCCAGGCGGCAACGGCGGCGCGCCCGCTCCTTTCCACGCCTTGCTCCAGGCGCGGGCGAAGAGCGGCTGCCAGCGCTCAGAGTCCCAAGCCTCCACCGTCAGGCGTTCGCGGACAGCACGGCCGACGAACCTCTCAAGAGCCCGGGTAACCCGCGGGACGGCGGACGCAGGGTTCTCCAAAGTTTCGCCGATGCGCTGCCAGAGCTGCTCGGCTTCGCTGATCTCTTCGGCCCGGAGCACCCCCGGCGCCAGGTTTGCCGCGGCGTCGAGCGCCGCCACTTCGTCGAGCCAGACCTCCTTCGGCTCGCCGGCCCGCCAGGCGCGCATCACTTGAACGACACTCGACCGGAGCTTGGGAGTCTCGGCCGCGAATCGGGCCTGGAGCCGCTCGCGCAGCTCGGGGCGTAGACCCAGCGCCCGCGAATAGCCGCCGACGACCTCCGGATGGGTCCAGAGATCGGCCTCGGTTCCGGCATCGGCCGCCTGCGCCGGGAGGAGTCGCCGTACGCGGCGCAACAGCCCGGGCTCGACGCGCGCGGCAAACGACAGGAGTGCGAGCAAACGCTCCGCGCGGTCGAGCCGATCCTCGTCGGAGAACCTCCGTCCACCTACGGCCGCCCGCCCCGGGCGTTCCCATTCGAGGGCATCCCACAGCCGGGCGACGCGGCCTTGCCACCTCTCGCCGGGGCAAGGGACGAGAGCGGACGGTTCGGTTCCCGCGCGCCGAGCTCGTTCGGCAAGGCCGGCCCAGAATTCCCGGCGGGTCTCATCGAGCAGGAACCCTAAGTCGCTGAGCGCCAGGACGGGCTCGCTCGGATCAACCCAGGGCTCGCGGTCGCGGCCCCTCGCGGTTCGCCACGGGAGATTCATGCCGCCCAAAAACCGCGCCTCGTGGACCGCGCCGTCGCCCAACCGTCCGCGGAGAAGCTCCAACAGCCGATCCTGATCGTGCCAGAAGGGGATCAGGTGGCTGCTTCGATCGACCAGGACGGTGATCCGGGGAGCCCAGGCGGCCAGAGGACGAAACGGGATCGCGCGTACAGGCTCGCCTCGACTCCATTGCGCGGCAAGGCGCCGCACGTCCACCCGACGGCTCGGGACCGCCGAGGCGAGCCGACGCCGAAGCGCGGCGCTCAGTTGGGCTTCGGCGGCGAGCGCCGGTACTCGGAGCCGCTTGCCTTCAACGATCCCCACACCCCCAAGGTCGATCGGTCGGATCGTGCGGCCGGGAGGCGGCGGAAAGGGCGCCAAATGCTCGACCCGGGTGAGCCGCCAGAAAGGCACCGGCACGAACTGCGGCCCGTCGGCACGGGCCACACCCTCGCGGCTTGAGGGTACGGCTCGTTCTTCGGTCCGCTCCGGCGCCCTCGGCTTCTCTTGGTACCCCAAGATTCGCGCCATCGCGGCCAGCGCTTCCTCGCCACCCGACACAAAAGCACGGAAGAGATCTGAGCGCCCGGTCGCGGCACGAGCGGGTCGTGCCAACGGCATTTTCACCCGCCGCGCTCCCCAGGATGCTTGCGCAGCGCGAACGATCGGATGCGCTCGAGGCCCTGCTTCTGCTGTTCGGGGCTCTTCGGCCACTGCGCGAGAACCGCTCGCACGAGATCGAGATACTCGGCGCCGCCCGGCGGGCAGAGGCCACGAGCCTCAATGATTTCGCGATCTTCGGCGACCATGGCGGCGGCCTTTTCGAGGAGGCCTTCGGCAGCCTCCGGGAAATGCGCGCGACCTCGTGCTACGAACGCTGCTTTCAACTCCTCGTTCAGGCTCGGCCATCGAAATTGCAGGACCAGACAGCGACGGACGAACGCATCGGGCAACGAACGTTCCTCGTTCGTGGTGATGATCACCAGGGGAGCCATTCCCCCTTGTGGAGCGGCAATCGGCTCTCCCCACGGGGTAGGGAATTGACCCTGCCCGAGCGCTTCGAGCAGGCCATTGGGCACCGCGGGATCCGCCTTGTCGATCTCGTCGACCAGAAGGACTGCGCCGTCGCCCGGCGACCAGCCCTCCGGGGTGAGCGGTGGCAGCCCTCCGGCGCGCTGGGCCTGCTCGGAGGCGCTCTCCCAGTTGAAAACCCACCAGAGCGGACCGGGCAGGGTGAAATTCCTCTCGGCGAGGTGGGCACGGACGTCGAGCGTTGCAGCGTCCGGCAGATGACCCACGATTTGCGCCTCGGCCAGCCGCGCGACCGTATCGACCGTGTAGAGAAGGTCGCGAGCCTCCGTGCGCGCATCGACGGTGAACGGCAGAAAGCTCCGCTTAAGAGCCCCGGCCGCCGCCCGCGCGAGTTGGCTCTTGCCGGTGCCCGGTTCCCCACGGACCAGGAGGGGTCGTTCGGCGGCGATCGCGGCGTTGATCGCGGCGATCGAGTCGTCATCAAAAACGTGAACGGTGCCGGGGAGTGTTCCGTAGGGCGCAAGATGCTCGACGTGACCCGGCTCGAACCGAAGATATTTCACGGGCGGCGCCTACCTTTCGTTGCTGCTCAGTTCGTGCGAGCGAAACAGGATGCTCAAGAGCGGCTCGGTGTTCATGATCTCATCCGCCATTCCGCGACCTTGGAGGACTCCCAGTTGGAGCGCCGGAAGCTTCTCGCTCAACAGGGGGAGGAAATCTCCGTGAAGTTCCTGAAAGTCCGGCGTGAACAGAAAGTACCGTCGCGGGAGGTTATAACGGCGAACTTCGCGTTCGAGATCGAAGTTCACCAGCTGGGCCAGTTCGTCCATCCGCTCGGGCGTGCCGAGCGTTTCGACCACCCTCGGTTGTAAGCCGAGATGCTCGGCCAGCAGGACGATCCACTCCCTCACTCGACCCTCGCTCTTGTAGTCGAAGTCGGTCCGCTGATTGAGGCTCTCGAAGCGGTACATCCCCCGCCCCTTCGGCAGGTCGTGCTTCCCTTTGACTTCCGAGTAATCGACCGCGCGTCCTTCGATCGCGGCCATCGCCACCTCGGCCAAAGTCTCAGTCTCCACCGGCAAGGTCACGATCAACGATCCTTCCTCAAGGGGTGACGAAACATACTCGGACGCCGAATACACCTCGGGCAGCGCGCGACGAAGGACCTCCTCCAACGCTCTGGCCTCGCCGCGCGAATCGGCGTCCTTCGATTTGAGCAGCCTTTCGTGCGCGCCATCGATCGCCTTGAGGACCGATCGCCAGGAAGGGGCATCAACCAACGCCTTCGCCAATCCGGCAGCCCCCTCGGACTTGAGCGCACGCCGCCAGCTTTCCTCCTCAGCGGCCAAGGTTTCAGCCGCTTTGTGATGCTTGCTGAGGATCTCCGACAGATGATCGATCAAGGCGCGCCGCCGCCGTTCTCTCAGTTCCTGCCAACTCGCGTCGTGCCCGATCTCTTTGAGAAACCCGGGCTCCTTCCAGAGGGCGGCGACCGGAATCGCTTTGAGCCTTTTCCCGTCGAAGGGGGAATCCCCGCAAGCAATGACACCGACCAGCCACTGATCGCTGAATACCGGGGCTCCCGAAACGCCTTTCCACCACTCAACGCTCCGTGGCGGATCGTCAACTCCTACGTCAAAGTGGCGCGCCTTCGGAGAAAACTCGTACGCCCTGCCGGAGAGCGGCGACATTCCGTCCACCACGCAGGCGTCCCCCTCCTGCATCTCGGGTGCGGCGCGCGCCCAACCGCGCGAGCGCCAGGGAACCTCGCCGCGAAAACGCCGTGGGTCGAGGACCTGGCGCGGAATCCGGAGATCGGTCTCAATGTCGAGGATCGCCACGTCGAGATCGCCGTCCCCCTCCCACGCGATCCTTACCTTCTTCGTCTCGGCGAGGCCCTCTCGACCGTCGTAGTGGACCACCAGATCCTGCGCGCCGGTCACTACATGACGCGCCGTGAGAACAAGGTCGCCATGGAGCAGATAGCCCGTGCCGCCCTGGGTGGCCGAACCGTCACGAGTGATGCGGACGAAACGCGAGAGCTCCATGCGGTCACCGATTGAGATCGAGGGGTTTGCCGTTCTCGCCGTGGGGCAGGAGCTTGAGGGTGATCTTTTGCGTTCTGCCCTGAGATCCTGACGCCTCGACCCCGGTGAAGACCCAGAACTTGACACTTCCCTTCACCTCACCCTCCACCGCGACCTCTGCCTCAAGCGTCACCTCGCCCAGGCCGAAGCGGATGCTCCGGCCACGACCTCGCTCCACGGCGTCTTGAAGCTCGTTGCGCAACTCCTCGATCATGTCGGCCAGTGCAATCTTCGCCATCCGTCCCTCCCTTTCGGTTGGACTCTTCCCTTCGCCCGAGTACCAGGTCCGCAAGCAGCAACGCGAGACCGAGATTCGAAACCGCTCGTGAAGAGGTTGTGCGAAATCTTACCTCAGGGGAGGCTGCTGGAAGCGGCCCGTTCTCGCGCACCGGCGCTCCTCGGACGCGCGAACGCCCCCCTCCTTCCTCCCCCCGGACCCAACCGGCCCCCTCCCCGGGGGGAGGGACCCTCCGTTCGGCAGCTGCGGTTCGGGAAGCACCCTCAGGAATTTGACCTGACGGCAACGATTCCGAAGGCAGAGCGTTGCCAGACCCGGCGGGGTTTCCGGCTCCGAACCGGCTTCCCCACCTGTGCTATAGTCCCGGCCCAAGTCTATGGGTTCAAACCACTTGTCGGCCCATGGACAGCGCGGAGGACGAACGGTTGAGCACGGAAATCGACACCACCGAGGTGCGGATCTTCGGCGCCGCGTACAACGTCCGCGGTAGCGATGAGGGTGGCCACGTCCAGGCGCTCGCGGATCTCGTGGACGGCAAAATGCGCGAGATCGCGGGCCGAGTTCGGACGCAGGATACGGCACGGATCGCGATCCTTGCCGCGCTCAACCTGGCCGATGAACTCTTTGAGCTGCAACGACGGCAAGAAGGGGAACGGGTCGAAGTTCGAGAGAGAGTGTTCGAGTTCGTGAAGGAGTTGGATGCGGCCCTCGCCGAGGAACCGACGACGGCGACCGACGCCTTCTGAGATATGATTTTGCGTGCGCATCCCCTGGATGGTGCGAGATGGGCTTAACGATCGTAGAACCAACGTTATACCCCCGGGAGCTCAGATTCCGCGCGGCCCGTGCCAGCCTCGCTCGTACGAGGACGCTAACGGCTCGTGGAGAGGGCACCCACCTGTTTTCGTTACAGGTTCTAAAACGCACAGTCCACTCGTATCCGCGGGGGATGCGCACTTTAAATCCACCGCATGCCCTCTTGAGGCTTCGACCCCGACCCTCCCTTTGACGGGGAGGTCGAATTGAGCACGAATCTTTTGATTTTCATCGCGGCGCTGGTGCTGGTCGCGATTGCCATCTCCTTCTTCCTGCTCCGTTGGGGTAAGCGGGAAGCTGCGCGTCTACGCCTTGAAGCCGAGCAGCGCGCGAAGCAAATCCTCGAAGACGCCGAGCGCACGGGCGAAACCAAAGTTCGCGAGGCGGAGCTGGCCGCGAAGGAAAAGCTGCTCCAGGCGCGCAGCGAGTTCGAGAGCGCTTCGCGCAAGCGCCGCTCCGAACTCGAACAGGTCGAGCGCCGCCTGACCCAGAAGGAAGACACCCTCGACAAGCGGACCGAGGATCTCTCGCAGCGCGACCGCGAGGTGGCGACGCGCGAACGGAACCTGGGCGGACGCGAGCAGACGGTCGTGGAAAAAGAAACCGAAGTGGCCCAGCTGCTCGCCGAGGAGCGCGGGAAACTGGAGCACATCGCCGGCTTGACCGCCCAGCAGGCGCGCGAGGAGCTGGTCCGCTCGATGGAGCAGGACGCCCGCATGGAGGCCGCCCACATCGTCAAGCGCCTGGAGGACGAGGCGCGGGAGACGGCGCACAAACAGGCGCAGCGGATCATCGGCATGGCAGTCCAGCGCGCCGCGTCCGACTACGTGTCGGAGGCAACGGTCTCGGTAGTCATGCTGCCGAACGACGAGATGAAAGGCCGGATCATCGGTCGCGAGGGGCGGAACATCCGTGCGCTCGAGACCGCGACAGGCATCGATCTGATCGTTGACGACACTCCCGAGGCGGTGATCCTCTCCGGCTTCGATCCGTTCCGCCGCGAGGTGGCGCGAGTGGCGCTCGAACGGTTGATCACCGACGGCCGCATCCATCCGGCGCGGATCGAAGAGGTGGTCGAGAAGGTCAAGGCCGAATTCGAGCAGAAGATCTTCGCCGAGGGAGAGGCCGCGTGCCTCGAATTGGGCATCCCGGATCTTCACCCCGAGCTGACCAAACTGCTCGGCCGCCTGCGCTACCGCACCTCGTACGGCCAGAACGTCCTGCACCACAGCCGCGAGGTGGCGTTCCTGGCCGGTGCCATGGCCGCCGAACTCAAGGCAAACGTCCACGTCGCCCGGCGCGCCGGCATTCTGCACGACATCGGCAAGGCGATCGACCGCGAGATGGAAGGAACCCATCTTCAGCTCGGCATCGAGCTGCTCCGGAAGTACGGCGAAACCGAAGAGGTGGTCCACGGCATGGCCTGCCACCACGGCGACTACGACCCGCAGACGGTCGAAGCGGTTCTGGTCACCGCCGCCGACGCGCTCTCCGCCGCCCGTCCCGGCGCCCGGCGCGAAGTGCTCGAAACCTACGTCAAGCGGCTGGAGAAGCTCGAAGAGATCGCCTCCAGCTTCAAAGGCGTGCAGAAGACGTTCGCGATCCAGGCCGGCCGCGAGGTGCGGATCATCGTCGACAGCGGCAAGCTCTCGGACGACCAGGCGCTCTGGCTGTCCAAGGACATCGCGAGGAAGGTCGAAGCCGAGCTGACCTACCCCGGCCAGATCAAGATCACGGTGATCCGCGAGACCCGTTCGATCGAGTACGCGCGATGAAGTTGTTGTTCGTCGGCGACGTGATCGGCAAGCCGGGGCGCCGGGCCGTCAAGACCCTCGTGCCCCGTCTGATCGACCAACACCGGATCGACTACACCGTGGTGAACGTCGAAAACTCCTCGGGCGGCTTCGGGGTCACCCCCGATGTGCTGAACGAATTCGAGAGCCTGGGGATCGACTGCTACACGACCGGCAACCACGTCTGGGACAAGAAGGAAGGGGTGGAGCTGCTCTCCCGCGAGCCGCGCCTGTTGCGTCCCGCCAACTACCCTGAGGGGAACCCCGGCAAGGGGCTCTACGTGGGCGAAACCGCGGCGGGCATTCCGGTCGCGGTGATCAACCTCGAAGGCCGGGTCTTCATGAGCCACCTCGATTCGCCGTTTCACGCGGCGGACCGGTTGATCGCTTCGCTCGATCCGAAGATCAAAGTGATCATGATCGATTTCCACGCCGACGCGACGAGCGAGAAGCAGGCGCTCGGCTTTTATCTGGACGGCAAGGTGAGCGCCGTGCTCGGCACCCACACCCACGTGCCGACCGCCGACGAGCGCGTGCTTTCGGGGGGGACGGCGTTGCTTACCGACGTCGGCATGACCGGACCGTACGATTCGATCATCGGCATGCGGGTAGACAAGGTGCTGCGGCGGTTTCTGCTCCAGACCTCCGTGCCGCTCGAAGTCGCGAAGCGCGACGTCCGGCTCGCGGGGGCCGTGGTCGACATTGATGAAGAGACCGGCAAGGCACGCGGCATCGAGCGCCTGTTGATTCCCTGCGGTGACGACGCATGAGAGGTTCGTAGACCGGGAGTTCCTCGCGCGGCGGCGGCATTCCTTTTGCTTTCTTGTTAGAAATCCAGACCTAGGGAATCCCTTCCCTCATCTTGGATCTCACGATGAGCAGCGACGCCGCAAGCGCCCCGCCCCCCACCCTTGACGAGCTTCTCGGCTCGCTCGGTAAATCCCTGTATCAAGAGGGGTTCGGGGCGGTCGCACTGCTCGACGACGCGGCCGCCCTCTGCGAGGCGAACCAGGCCTTTTGCCAGCTTTTGCAGTTCGACCGGCCCGACTTGATCGGCCAGACGCTCTCGTCCTTCCTGTTGCCGAGCGCCAAGACCCTGGGCGACGCGGCGCTCGCCGGCTTGCAATCTCGACACGGTTTCGAAGGCGACTTTCCCATTCTTGCAGCCGACGGCACGTTGATCGAAGTCGAGTGGCGGTTTCGGCCGTGCGTCGCTCCGGGCCTCCATCTCGCGTTCGCCCGCGATCTCCGGCCGGAAAAGCAACTTCAGCGCCTACGCCGCGATCTGGAACAGGCACGCCTGTTTGCCGTCGACGCGGTCGACGCCAAAGATCGTTTTTTCGCCGCCCTTTCCCACGAGCTGCGCACTCCCCTCGCTCCGGTGATGCTCACCCTGTCGGCGATGCAGGGAGCCGTCGATCTGCCCGAGCGGTTCGCCCCGATGCTCGAACGCATCCGGCGCAACCTGGAGCTGGAAGTGCGGCTGATCGATGACCTGCTCTCCAAAGGGACCAGCTCGGCGGTCGCCCAATCGGTCGATTCCGCCAAGCGAGGCCCCGATCGGGCCCGTCCCTCCGGCACGCCGCCTCATCTGCTGCTGGTCGAAGATCACGACGACACGGCCGAGGCGCTCGCGGTCCTGCTTCAGGATTCGGGCTTCCGGGTCACCCGAGCTTCTTCGGTCGCCGACGCGCTCGCCGCCGCGTTTCAGGCACATACCGACGATCGAGAAAGCTTCCAGCTGGTCTTAAGCGACCTCGGCCTGCCCGACGGCGACGGCTGTGATTTGATGCGGGTCCTCTCGAAGCGGCACGGCCTCAAAGGGATCGCGCTCTCCGGCTACGGCATGGACGAGGACATCCAACGTGCGCTCGAAGCGGGTTTCGCCCGCCACCTGACCAAGCCGGTCGATCTGCGCCGCTTGATCGACGTGATCCGCGAAGAGCTGCCCTAGGCGAATCATTCCAGCGGGTCGATCACCTCATAAAGCGCCGAGTAGTCCGCTCCGCCCTGACCCTTTTTAACCGTACGCACCAGAACGTCGCGCACGGCGTCGGCGACCGTCGCGTCGAGACCGAGGGTCTCGCATTCGGCGCGGATTAGGTCAAGATCCTTGAGCATCAGCTCGGCCGGGAAGCTCGGCTGCGCGAAGTCTCGAATCCGGATCTTGGGCAGCTTGCCGTCGAAGCTCGGCGCGTAGAGCGCGCTCTTCCTGAGGATTCCCAAGAACAGATCGAGATCGACGCCGGAACGCCGGACCATTCCGAGCGACAGCGAGAACGCCGCAATCAAATTCGGAATCAGCTGGTTGAGCGCGAGTTTGAGCGCCGCCGCCTGACCGACCGGCCCGACGAGCGTCGGCGGACCGAGGAGGCCGAGCGTCGTCTCCATCCGGGCAAAGAGATCCGCGTCCCCACCCACCAGCACCTGCAACGTGCCGCTCCGCGATTGGGGCGTGCTGCCGAGCACTGGAGCTTCCAGGTACTCGGCACCGGCCGCTTCGATCTCGACGGAAAGCACCCGGCTCTCGCCCGGCGCGATCGTGCTCATCTGGATGAACGTCTTGCCCGAAAGGGCGGGGAGCGCCCCGCCCAGCGCGTCGTGGATTGCCGGCGCATCGCGCAGCATGGCGAGCACGATTCCGCCCTCGCCCACTTCTTCGATCGCCTCGCGCGCCGAATCGGCGACCCGCGCACCCTGTGCCGAGAGCGGCTCGGCTTTCGCGCGGGTACGGTTCCAGACCGACAGCTCGACCCCTTGTTCGAGCAGCCGTTCGGCCATCGCGTAGCCCATCAGTCCGGTGCCGAGAAGTGCGATGCGCATGTTGGGAGATCCTCCGACAGAAAGAAGCTGCGATGTCGGCCTGAAGCTTATCGAGCAAGGTGCCAGAGCATTCCCAGGAGAGTGGTCCCAAGAAGCACCTTTTCCATGCCGATCTTAAAACGCAGCAGGGCCAGCGAGGCGAGAATCGCGAGCCCGAGTGCGGCGGGATCGAGCGTATCCCATGCCGGCACCAGGAGGCGCAGAGCGCCGTAGCGGAGGGTGTCGAGGCGGCCGAACAGCGTATGGAGAGAGAACCAGACGGCGAGATTCGCGATCACGCCGACCACCGCGGCGGTGATCGCGGCGAACGCGTTCGACAGGCTCCGCTGACGGCGCAAGATCTCGACGTACGGGGCGCCCAGGAAGATCCAAAGGAAGCAGGGGACGAACGTCACCCAAACCGTGATCAGCGCACCGAGCAGTCCGGAGGTCAAAGGCGCGAGCCCGCCCGGATTACGATAGGCGCCGAGAAAGCCGACAAATTGGAGCACCATGATCAACGGCCCGGGCGTCGTCTCCGCCATCCCCAGCCCATCGAGCATCTCGCCCGGCCGCAGCCAGCCGAAGGTCTCGACCGCCTGCTGGCCGACGTAGGCGAGCACGGCGTAAGCGCCGCCGAACGTCACCACCGCGGCCCGGCTGAAGAACAGGCCCATCTGCACCAGGACGTGCCCGCGGCCGAAATAGAGCGCCAGGAGGCCGAGCGGCACGAACCAGAGCGCGAGGCCGACGCACGCGACCCGGAGCGAGCGCATGGCTCTTCGCCGCCGGGCACGAGGCGCTTCGTCAGGCTCAACGGGTTCTCCGGCTTCGCTCCCCTGTGCGGTCTCGTCCGACGCCGACCGAGAAGCAAACCTTCCACCGAGCCAACCGAGCCAAGCGGCGCCGAGCACGATCGCCGGAAACGGCACCGCGAAGAAGAAGATGGCGAGAAAAGACGCCACCGCGAGTGCCACCCGATAAGGCGTGCCGAGCGCGCGCCGGCCGATCCGCAAGACGGCTTCGAGCACGATCGCGATGACCGCCGGCTTGAGCCCCCAGAGCAGCGCCGCGACGAGCGGCGTGCCGTGAAATCCAACGTAGAGAAGCGAGAGCCCGAGAATCGCGAAGAAGCCGGGCAATACGAACAAAATACCTGCGGCGAGCCCCCCGGCCGTGCCGTGAAGCAGCCAACCGATGTAGGTCGCAAGCTGCTGCGCCTCCGGACCCGGCAGCAGCATGCAGTAGTTGAGGGCGTGGAGAAACCGCGGCTCGTCGATCCAGCGCTTCTCGTCCACCAGGATGCGATGCATGACCGAGATCTGCCCGGCCGGACCGCCGAAGCTCTGAAGTGCGACGCGCACCCACACCCTGAGGGCATCGCGAAACGGTATCGGCTGGGGTGGCACGCCCGGACTGTACCAGACGAAAAACGGCGCCCCGTGGGGCGCCGCTTTGGGCAGCGGCTAGCTGCCGAGGCCCAAATCAGCGAGCGACTTCACCTCCAAGATCCGGTCGGTGAGGCCGCCCAATTCGTCGACCGAGTCGATTGCCTCGACCCGTGCCCGCACTGCGGGAGGGATCTTTCCGAATCTCTGCCCGAGAAGGCGAAGCAGGGTGCTGCGAAGACGTTCCGCGGCCTTGCCGAGACCTTGCTCGCGACCTTTCTCGATGCCTTTCTCAATGCCTTTCTCAATGCCTTTCTCGATGCCTTTCTCGATGCCTAGTTCGATGCCCTGTTCGATGCCTTGCTGCAAGCCGAGCAAGACCCCCTCCTCGCGAAACTTCTTCTGGTAATCCGCTGCCATCCGTTCAGCCCATGTCATTTCCATCGCTTTGACCTCCGGGTTCTCTTCGGCCAGGCGTAGAGCGGCGTATTCTTCCGCCTGGCGCCCTGTCAATTGTAGGTAAGTTTCCACAGCGTTGGCCAACAGAAATCGCTCGACCTCGCTCACGGGAGCGGTGGCAATCTTCCGCAGCAATTCCAACTTCAGGCGAGCCTTGCCCATCTTGCCCGCCCGGGTGAGAGAAGCGAGCGCCCAGGCGAGCGGCTCCGGTCGGTCCAGCAGGGCCTGCGCCGGGAGCTTCGACAGCCCGAGCGACAGATAGCTGAAGCGGTGGATCTCCCTCCCAAAGGCCCGCTCGACATGGCCGGTCCATTGGGAGCCGGGTGGGCCGCCGTGGAGAAAGACGACGATCGAGATCACCGGTCCGGGATGGCGCAGATAGAGGTAATGGGAGTAGCGCGCGACGCGGCGGGTGATCTTGCCGCTGAAGCGCTGCTCAATCTCCACATGCACCCGAAACTTCCCCCCGCCCGCGCCGTCGGGGATCTCCGCCAGGAGATCTACCTCCCTCCGTTCCCCCTCGGGCAGGTCGTGAAACACCTCCTTGTCCAGGAAGGTGATGTTTGCCGGACCGAGGTGCCCGACCAGGTGGGTCGCGAGGTCGGAATCGAGCAGAAACAGCAGATCGGGGAAAAAGACGCGAAACAGGTCCTTCCACAACTGGTCGTGGCTGGTCATAGCGGCACGTACCTCCTGCCGCTTAAAGGACGCGAAACACCCCTCTCAATCTTGCAGTTTCAGCCTCGTGACGAAAAATTGAGCCTTCAGGGCCGGTAGATCGCCGAGCAGTCGGGGCCTTCCCAGACCTCGACTTCGACGAGCGGTGCCCCGGGAAGGGCCTTGGCGAGCCGGTCGAAGAACCAGGCTGCGAGGTGCTCGGTGGTCGGGCTGATCCGGTCAAACGGCGCCACCGTGTTCAAATCCCGGTGGTCGAGCTCGGCGCAGAGCGCTCCGAGCGCGGTCTTCACCTCGACGAAATCCCAGGCCATGCCGTCCGCGTCCAGCCGGTCCGTTTTGAGATAAGCCTCGACCCGCCACGAGTGGCCGTGGACGGACTCGACCGAACCGCGATAGGAGTTCAAATGGTGGGCGGCCTCGAAGCGGCCTCGGACGCGCAGGCGGTAGCTCGGCATGGCGTCATCATAGCCGCGCCCAGGGTGCCCGATCCGAAAGAGGGGAGAGTTTGCCCTCCGCGCCCCTCTAGGCGAGAATCACTCCATCCGGTGGAGAGAACCGATCCCGAGGGATCTCCGGTTTTCCTGGGAGGACTTTACGTTGCGTCGAGTAGGAATCTTCGGCTGGGGGATCGTCGCCCCCCGGTCGCCCAATGTCGCCGCGTTCGCGGCCAACCTCGAATCGGCGGAGAGCTGGCTCACGCCGTTCCACGGCTTCGGCCCCGACACTTTCCTCGTCGGCAAGCCGGAATTCTCGTTCGAGGAGTACCGCTCGTGGATCGTCGAGCGCTTCCCGCCGAGCCGGTTCCACACGCTCGAAGCGAAGATGGACCTGCCGACGCAATTCGCGATCGGCGGCTTCATCCAGGCGCTCCAGCAGAACCCGGGGATCGAGCAGGAGCTGTCGCGGCTGGGCACCCGGACCCGCGTCTACGTCGGCACCGGACTCGGCAACCTGGCGACCATCTCTGATGCCACACTCGCCCTTCGCCGCGGCCAGCGGCGGTGGGATCGCTTCTGGGCCGAGCGGCTTCCTGAGTTCGCGGCAGCGAGCGCCGGAAGCGGCGAGGATTCGGCGGCCGATTCGGGCCGCCCGCCGCATCCCGACACGGTCGAAATCGACGATCGGGACGACGCTTGGGGCGCCTGGTGGCACGAGTGGGCGGAGCGCTCGCCGGAGCTGGCGGTCTACCTTTCCGAGCTGGCCGAGATCGAGGGGCACGGCATTCACGGCGACGTCGAGAAGGCCAAGATGTCGGTGATGAAAGAGAAGCAGCGCGGCCACGCGAAACTGCAAGAAAAGTGGCAGTGCCCCGAGCCGCCCTGGCGCTCGGTCTCCGCAAATCTGCTGTGGAACATCCAGAACACGCCCTCGTCGCAGATCTCGATCCTGGGCAAGATCACCGGCCTCGCGTTCGCACCGGTCGCCGCCTGCTCGACGTTCGGCGTCACTTTGAAGCTCGCGATGGACGCGATCCAGGCGGGAGAGGCGGACGCGGTGGTGCTCGGCGCAACCGATCCGCCGCCGCTGCCGATCACGGTCGCCGCGTTTTACGCCGGCCGGGTGATCTCGGCCGACGCCGCCGTGTCCAAGCCGCTCACCACCCTGCGCGGCACCCACGTGGCGGGCGGCGCGGCGATCTGGATCGTCGGCGACTACGACCACATGACCGCGCGGGGATTCAAGCCGCTCGGCATGGAACCGGTCGCGGTAGGCGTCTCATCGGACGCCGATCACATCATCACCCCGTCGATCGAGGGGCCGTCCACCGCGATCCGCGAAGCGCTCGCCGCTTCTGGAATCGACCCGGCGACGATCGGCTCGTGGGACCTCCACGCCACGGCGACCCCGGGCGACTGGAAGGAGATCGCGACGCTGCGCAGCATGGTGCCCGGGCAGGTGCTGGTCACCGCGCGTAAGGGGACCTTCGGCCACGGCATGTCCGCCGGAGGCGGCTGGGAGCTGACCGCTCAATACCTCGGCTACGATCGCGGGCGCCTCTACCCTACTCCGCTCTCCCCGCACGAACTGAACGAGGAGATCGGCCGGCTGCACCCGCTCTACGTCTTCGACGCTCCCTGCGAAGCGCCGAAAGGTCCGGCCGGCAAGCTCTCCATGGGCATCGGCGGCATCAATGCTTGCGTGATCTCGCGCCCTTGGAGCTGAACGCCTAGGACTTGCCGAACCGCCAGCGAGCGGAGGCCGCCCAGACGGAGGAGCGGGCGGTGTAGCTGCCTCCAGCCACGCGATTTCGGTCGTGCTGATGGATCGAGTAGCCGAGGTCGAACGAGATCTGCGGGAAGTTGTAGGTCGCGCCGGCCCCGTAGACCAACGCGTCGCCACGCGGAAAACCGGGGCTCACTGCAGCGCCCGAAACCGGCGACTGTTCGCGCGCGACACCACCGAAGAGACTCACTTGATCGTTCAAGTCCCCTTCGACCCCGAGCCTGAGCGACAGCGTGTCGTCCCAATTGCCGAATCGGCTCACGCTGTCATCGTGCAAAATCAGCCCTCCCGGGCCGAACTGAACAGTCGAAGCGCTCACGTCCGACCACTTCTGCCATGCGGCGTCCACCTCAACCCGCAGCTCCGGATAGGGGGCGAACCAGATTCCAGTCGAGAATTCCGCGGGCAGCTCGAATTTTTGGGAAACCGATCCGCGGGACAGGAAGAACGCCTGGTTGAGCGGGGGCAGCTGGAAATCGAGAATGCGATATCGGGCGTCCCCGGAACCGTCCAACTTGACCGCGCTACGGACGACGCCTCCCCAACCCCAGCGCTCCTTTGCATAGTGCAGCGCCAGATCCCAGCCGAGGCCATCGACGTCGGATTTCCCTTCCCGTTGCTCCTCTACGACCTCCCGATGGAGCGGTCCGGTGACCACCAGGAAGTACTTGCTGTCGTCTTGTTCGAGCGAGCCCTTCAAGTAGCGGACGCCGCCGCCGACGCTCCAGCCGTCGCTCAGGCGAAACGCGACGACCGGATGCAGCTGGAACACCGTCAGCTCGAACTTCTTCTGAGTGAACCGCTCGGGGAAAAACACCGGTTTCCAGTCGAGAGTGGTCCAGAACGGCGCATCGAGCCCGAGCCCGAAAGCCCAGCGCGAATCCTTCCCGGGGCGCCAAGTGGCGTAGACGGCGGGCGGAAACTGGATTACGTGCCCGGCATCGAACGAACCGGTGTTGGTTCGGAAGGTATCGGTGTCGTTCTGGAAATCGAGTCCGCCCTGGAATTGAAACCCGTCGAGCCGCGTAATGGCGGCAGGGTTGAACGTGAGTGCTGATGGGTCGGAGGCCCGGGCCGTGAACGCCCCCACCTGGCCGGTCGTCCGGCCGCCGTGCTGGAACAGGCCGTAGCCCACGGCGCGGGCAGGACTCGCGGCAAGGAAGACGAGAGCGAACGAGAGAACAGGTACGCCCACGAACAGCGCACGGTGGAATCGGAAGCGGAGAGACGAGGAGTGGAGCACGCGAACCTCCAAAGGCCGGCCCCTTTCCGGGAAACGGCCGTAGTCACTGGATCTTAATCGACGGCAAAGATTTCCGGCACGATGCGCCCCTCGTCGAGAGTTAGAACGGCAAGGGTGAGCGGCAGCCGAAACCGCCGCGCGCCACAGGCGCCGGGGTTGATCCATAGCGCCTCCCCCCGCCATTCCAGCTCCGGCCGGTGGGAGTGACCGAACGCGATTACACGCATCGATCGCTGCCAACGGACCGGAATATCCTCCCGGCGATGGACCAAGCCGAGCGAGATACCCTCGATCTCGACAGTGGCCGTATCGGACAACCCTGCAAGCTCGCCGCCATCCGTATTCCCCCGGACCGCCATCACCGGTACCCCCGGCGTTACGCCAGAGAGCCGCGCCAAAATCTCCGGTGAGCCCACGTCCCCCGCATGGAGAATCCGGTCGCACCCGGCCAGCAGCTCAAGGACCCGAGGCCGAAGCAGGCCGTGGGTGTCGGAAAGCAGGCCGATGCGCATCGAGAGCGATTGTAGCGGGAATGGCGTGCTACCTTCCCCGGCCGGAAGAGTTCGATGACCTCTCTGTCCCTCCCGCCCACCCTCCACGTCGCGCTGGTCCATCCGGAGATCCATTGGAATACCGGGGCGGTCGGGCGGACGTGCCTGGCGACCGGCGCGCGGTTGCATTTGATTCGACCGCTCGGGTTTTCGCTCGACGACAAGCAGGTGCGGCGGGCGGGGCTCGATTATTGGCCGCGGGTGAACCCCCGGGTGTGGGAGAGCTGGCCGGAGTTCGAAACCGAGCTGGCGGCTCATGGCGCGGCGTTCTTCTTTTCCGCCGAGGCCACGCGGACGCTCTGGGAGATCGACTTTCCGGATCAGACCGTCCTCGTGTTCGGGCGCGAGAGCGTCGGGCTTTCCCCTGAGATCCGCGCGCGCTACGCCAAGCGCCTGGTGAAGATTCCAATGGCCGATCCGGAGCTGCGCTCGTTGAATCTGTCGAATTCGGTCGCGATCTCTTCCTACGAGGCGCTACGCCAGCGGGCGGTCAGGGCGCGTCTCGCTGCACCTTAACCCGCGTATAGGCGATCCGAAAACCGCCGCGCTCGAAATTGCGCTGCGAGCCGCTGCCGGGGAGCGTCATGGCGGTCGCGAGGTCCGCGCCGCTACTCCGGGCATATTCGAGGCCGTCGCGGATCAGCGCGGCCTGCACCCCGCGACCGCGGAAGCTGGGAAGGGTGCTCTGCCCGGCGAAAAGCACCACGCCGTCGGCCGACTGCACCGCGCCGCCGCCGGCCGGAACCCCTTCGCAGCGAACGAGCCACGCCGAGCTGGATTCGGCGATGGCCATGCCGGCCATGATCTTCACCAGCTCGGCCGGTGCCTCCTCTCCTTCGAAGAAGCCGTTCGCGACGATCTGCGACCAGAGAAGCGCCTCCTCCGGCGCCGCGCGGGAGACTTCGAGCCCGGCCGGACGAGGACCCGGCACGAAATCTTCGATCGACCGGAAAAGCACCTGAGACAGCTCGGTCATTCGATAACCGCGCCCGGCGAGCAGAGGAAGTAGCGAAGGATCGGAAAACGGACAGATCTCGTAGATCGCCGGCTCGCCGCGCGCAAAGAAGAAATCCTCCAGCGCCTCGAAGGCAACCGCCTCCACCGGTCCGTCGAGACCCACCCCAAGCGCCTGGTTGACCGGCGAGCCCGCGCCCGAATAGAGCGCCCAGCCGCCGCAGTGAGGTTCGGCGGTGGCGCCGTCGGCAGGATTCGCCGTCCGGGCCGCTGCGGCGAAAGCGCGTCCGGCGATCGCCTCGGCCATTTCGATCCGGCGGGCCAGCGCGTGATCGATCATGCCGCCGCCCCTTCTTCGAGCGATCCAAAACCGCCGCCGCCGGGAGTTTCTAGCAGCAGCCGATCGCCCGGGCCGACCTCGCGCGCGGCCGACGGTGGCAGCACCTCGCGCTCGCCGTTCGCGCGGATCAGCGTCTGGCGTCCGCGCTCGCCCGGCTCTCCGCCTTCTAGACCGTACGGCGCCTCGACCCGGTGCTGGGTGAGCAGGGACAGCGACACCGGCGCCAGGAATTCGATCTCGCGCACCGCGCCGTCGCCGCCGCGAAAACGTCCGGCACCGCCCGAGCCGCGGCGGATCGCGAAGCGGTGCAGGCGCACCGGATAGCGATGTTCGAGGATCTCCGGATCGGTGATCCGGGTATTGGTCATGTGGGTGTGAACCGCGCTCGCGCCGGGATGCCCTTGGCAGGCTCCGGCGCCGCCGCAGACGGTCTCGTAGTAGCCGAAGCTCGAATTGCCGAACAGGGTGTTATTCATCGTCCCTTGCCCTCCCGCCACGAGACCGAGCGCGTGGAGCAGCGCATCGACCAGCCGTTGGCTGGTCTCGACATTGCCGCCGACCACCGCGGGCGCGTTCTCGGGATCCGAAGGAAACTGCGGATCGAGCAGACAGCCGGGAGGCATTCGGATCTCGATCGGTCGCAGGAACCCTTCGTTCAGCGGCATCGGCTCGGCCACCAGCAAGCGTAAGACGTAGAGGATCGCGCTGCGGACCACCGCGGGCGGCGCGTTCAGATTGCCGGGATGAACGCCCCCCGTGCCCGCGAAATCGATCGTCGCACCGTCGGTGGCTGCCGGGGAAACTTCGATCGCGACCGCGATCGGAGAGCCGTCGTCGAGCCGTTCGACCGCACAGTAGCGACCGGGAACGATGCGAGACAGCGCGTCGCGCATGCGCGCCTCGGCCTGGTCGGCGAGCGCCGCCATGTAGTGATGCACCGCCTCGCGGCCGTGGCGCTCGGCAAGGGCGCGGAGAGCTTGCTCGCCGCAGCGGTTTGCCGCCAGCGCAGCTTCCAGATCGGCCAGGTTTTCGCGCACCGCCCGCGTGGGATACGGCCCTCCGGTCAGCAGGCGCTCGACTTCGCCCCAGCGCGGCACGCCGCCCTGCACCAGATAGGTCGGAGGGATCACCACCCCCTCTTCGATCAGCCGCTTCGCGTCCGGCGGCATCGACCCCGGGCGGGTGCCGCCGATTTCCGCGTGATGCGCACGGTTCGCGACGTAGCCGAGCAGCTGTCCGTCGTCGTCGAACACCCCGGAGACGAGCGTCACATCGGGCAGGTGCGAACCGCCGTAGGCCGGATGGTTGGTGACTACTGCATCGCCTGGGCCGATCGAGATCGTCTCCAGCAGCCGGCGGACGCACAACCCGAGGGCGCCGAGGTGGACCGGGATGTGGGGCGCGTTGGCGACCAGGACTCCTGCCGGATCGAGCAGCGCGCAGGAGAAATCCAAGCGCTCCTTGACGTTGGTCGAAACCGCCGTGCGCCGGAGCTGCTCGCCCATGTCGCGGGCGACCGCCGCGAACCGCTGGGTGAACAGCTCCAGCTCGACCGCCTTCGGCCGGGAAGAGACATCAGAAACAGGGCGCAGCATGCTGCGCCCCTACTTGCCCGTCAGCTCCGCCACCAGGCGATCCGCGCCGTAGATCGTGCGCAGCGCTTCGAGCATGCCGCCCGAATCGACCGCGACGGTCCGGTTCTTGGTCGGATCGAACCAGAAGCTGCCGCCGATCGAATGGATGTTGCCGTCGAAGCAAAGCCCCACGAGCTGGCCGTGTTTGTCGACCACCGGGCTCCCCGAGTTGCCACCCGTGATATCGGTCGTCGCGACGAAGTTGATCGTTCTGCCGGGATCGAGCTTCGGCTTCGCCGCGAGCCAGCTCGGCGGCAGGGCAAACGGGTCCTTGCCGGTCACGCGCGGATAGAGCGCGCCGATCGTGGCGAAGGGTCCGACTTTCTTCCCTGCCTCGTCCCATCCCTCGACCGCACCGTAGGTCATGCGCAAGGTGAACGTGGCGTCCGGGTAGACGCTCGTCCCCTCGATCAGGAAACGAGCGCGGGAGATCCGCTCCGTAGCGCTCGTCTCCACCGCCTCGACTTCCTTTTTGTAGCGGTCCAGCACGGCGCGCGCCTCCGGCTCGACCAGACGGGCGAGGCGGATCATCGGATCGTTCGAGGCGTCGACGGCAGCCTTGCCACCATCCCAAAGCGTTTTTCGGAAATCCGGATCGGTGAGCTTCGTGCCCGTGACCGCGGCGTGCGCCAGCTCGTCCGGCGACTGGTCGCCGAGTACCTTTTTCACCAGCAGATCGTCCGGGCCGAGCCATTCGCGTAACTTTTCGAGCGCGAAACCCAGCTCCATCTCTTCGAGGTCGAGCGCGATCGGCGCTTTGGAGGCGAGCGACAGTTCGAGCGATGGAAGCTGCGTGTCGGTGTAGTCGCGGAGCCGCTCGGTGTTCGGCAACGTCCGCTCGTTTCCGGCGCGCACCAGAATCCGGGCATGCTGGAACAGATCGCCGAGAAACCCTTGCCGAGCCTCGACCATAACGTAGCGCGGATAGATCGCGCGATAGATCTCCTGCGCGCGGGCGATCTCGTCCCACGCTCCGGCGGCGGCCTGTACCTGCGGATCGGTCGAGGCCGCGACGGCTTTGCGAAACGTCGTTTCCTGCTCGGCTTTCCGGCGGATGAAATCGGCGTCGTCGATCGCCGCGAGCTGGCCGCGCCCGACCTTGAGGCCATTTTCGATCCGCAGCAGGTTGTCGAGCATCACCCGATACGGCTCGGGTCCAAGCTTGCCGAACTGGATCAGACGGCCGCGCAGTTCAGAGGCGAGGTAGAGCCGCAACGGCAGGATCGCGGTGCGGCGGGTCTGGAGCTGCTCGACACTCAGCTGGCGGTTGGTCGAACCGGGGTGCCCGGTCACGAACACCGGCTCTCCGGCCTGGGCTCCCGCGGGGTTCCAGGTCAGGTGCTGATCCGGATGAAGCGGCTTGCCATCGTCGTAAACCCGCACGATCGCCATGTCGAGGTCGTAGCGCGGAAAGTTGAAATTGTCCGGATCGCCGCCGAAATTCGCGATCGCAAGCTCAGGTGCGAACACCATCCGGACGTCTTGATAACGGCGGTACGTGTAGAGCCAATTCTGGCCGCCGCTGTAAAGGTCGACGATCTCGCAGCGAATGTCCGCGCGGCCCGACGCTTTCTCGCATTCCGTTTCAAGACGGATTTTTTCGGCCTCGCGGACGGGATAGGCCGCCGCGCTGTCGAGCCCGCGGATCGCGGCGGCGATTTTCGCGCTCACGTTCTCCAGCTTGATCAGGCTCGACGCCTCGAACGCCTCGCAGCGGTGCTCGTCCGCAGAGGTCTTGGCGTAGAAGCCGTCGGCGACGAGATCTTTGCCCGCCGACGAAAGCTCCTGCAGACACGAGTCGACGCAGTGATGGTTGGTAAGTACGAGGCCGTCGCCCGAGACGAACGAGCCCGAGCAGCCCCCTTCGAGTCGAACGGAGGAGAGGCGCAGGTGATCGAGCCAGGCGTCGGTGACCGGAACGCCGTATTTCGCTTCGATCGCCGCGCGCGGCACGTTGTCGAACGTCCACATTCCCTCATCGGCACGGGCCGCCGGATGGAAGCAAAAAGCGAGAACTGCAAAGGCGAGTGCGAGTTGGCGGGACATGAATCCTCCGTGATTTCGGAATGAGGAAGAACGATCGACTTTAGCGCGCGAGACGCTCGAGCTCCGGCAGCCTCGGCCAGCGCACGACCATGCCGAGGATCGCCGCGACGATCAGCACCAAGGCGTAGCGGACCGAGCCGGTCAGCGGAACCATTGCCAACCCGAGCCAGGCGACCCCTTCGAGTAGGATGAAATCGATCCAGATCGCGCGCCGGTACGCCGCAAGAAGGTCGGGCAGCGCAGTAGAGGATAACTTCGCCTGGCGCCGCGCCGCGTTGAGCAGCATGCCCCGCAGCCGCGAGGCGGCGAGAATGAAGATCATGGCGAGAAACGGCAGCGCCGTGCCCGCCGCGCGGAACGCCTCGGGCGGTTCTTTCGCCAGCGCCGCAGGGAAGGCGAAAAGCGCCAAGGCCGCAGCGACCACGCAACCGGAAAGCGCGCCGAGCGCCAGCCGTTCGAGGCCGGAAATCGTGCGCGTCCGCGCGCGCGCCGAAGATGCAAGGAGAACGTCCGGGCTCTCGGGGGCTCGAACGCCGTCGGGATCGGTCAAACCTTCCATGGCGGCCGAATCATAGGGCACTACCCTTAAGCAGCACGAGCGCCTCGGCCCCATCTTTATGACCGCTCCACCCCGACTCGACCACGGTCGCCGAAAGCTCCTCGACGATCAGGCAGGGGCCGGTGAACCGATCGCCGGGCAGGAGCGCGCCCCGCTCGAACACTTCGACCTCGCGCCAGACGCCGCCAAACCGCGCCCGGCGCGATTCCGAACGGCACGCCGCGGCCGTCCGCGACGGCTTCGCGGCCGGCTCCACCTCGCCGTTGCCTCCGGCCGAGACGACCACCCGCAGCGCTTCGACTTCGAGCGTGCGTCCCTCGGGCGCGTAGCCGTACAGATCGCGGTAGGCGGCGAGGAACCGTACGCGAAGGTCCGGTCCCAGCTCGGCGCCGGAACCCTGCGGCTCGATCGCGAGCGCGGCCTCCTGGCCGGCGAAACGCATCTGCACGATGCGGCGGCGGACCCCGATCTCCCTTCCTCCCGACACCTCGGCCCCGGCAATTTCAGCCAGCGCCGTCGCCGCCAGCCGATCGAGCCGTTCGGCCAGCTCGCCCTCGATCTCGTCGAGCGGCCGGAGCACTTGGGCGACCGCGAAGCGTTCTACCGCCGCAACGCCCAAGCCGCGCGCAGATAGGAGGCTCGCGTCCTCCGGCACCAAGACGGTCGAGATGCCGAGCAGCTCGGCCACCGCGCAGGCGTGCTGCGCTCCCGCTCCGCCGAACGCGACGAGGGCATATTCGGCCGGATCGTAGCCGCGGCCGATCGAGATCCGCCGGATCGCATCGGCCATCCGTTCGTTCGCGATCTCCAGGAATCCTTCGAGCAGCGGCTCCGGCTCCGACTCCAAACGGTTTGCGATCTCGGCGATCCGCCGCTCGGCCGCGGCAGGCTCGATCGGAATGCCGAATCGCCCAGGATCGAGGCGTCCGAGAAGAAGATTGACGTCGGTAATGGTGAGCGGACCGCCCGCGCCGTAGGCGGCCGGCCCCGGGAATGCCCCGGCGCTCTCCGGCCCCACGCCGAGCTGCCCGCCACGTTGATCCCCCACCAAGGAACAGATCGAGCCGCCGCCCGCCGCCACAGTCTCGACGCTAAGCGCCGGGGCGACCAGATGCGCGTCGCCCACCCGGTGCTCGAAGCGCAGTTCGAAATCGCCGTCGTAGCGCGCCACGTCGGTGGAGGTGCCCCCCATGTCGAACGACAGCACGCGCGAGAAACCAGAACGGCTCCCGGCGGCCGCTGCTCCGAGCACGCCCCCCGCGGGGCCTGAAAGCAGACCGTCCTTGGCGCGATAGCCCTCCGCGCGAGCGAGACCTCCGGCGCTGGTCATCACCAGAAGCGAGCTTTTTCCGGAATTTCCCAGCGCACCCGCCACCCGCTCCAGATAGCCGCCGAGGATCGGCGCCAGATAGGCCTCGACCACCGTGGTCGCCGCTCGCGGCACAAAGCCGATCTCGGGGGCCAGCTCGGACGACGTGGCGACGCGCGAAAAACCCTCCTCGCGCAAGATCGCCGCGAGTTGCCGCTCATGGCGTGGCTCGCGATAGGCGTGGAGCAATGCCACCGCCGCCGAGGTCGCTCCCTGGCCAAGCGCCGCGCGGGCGTTCCGCCTTGCGGTTTCGAGGTCGAGCGGCCGGAGCACCGAGCCGTCCGCCGCCAGCCGCTCCGTCACCTCGATCACCTGCGCGTAGAGCGGCTCCGGCTTTTCGATCGCGAGCGCGAACAGGTCGGGCCGCTGCTGGGTGCCGATCGCGAGCAGGTCAGCGAATCCCTCGGTGACGAAGAAGGCGACCGGAGCGCCTTTCCTTTCGAGCAGCGCGTTGGTGCCGCGGGTGGTGGCCAGGCGCATCGCCAACGGCGGCAGCAGCCGGTCGGGAGGAGTCCCGGTGGCGATCCGCGCCGCGAGGATCGGCGCCTCCTCCGGGCACAAAAGCTCGCAGGCCGCCCCCTCGAGGAGCGCGGCCAGAGAGGGGACCGAATCCCGATCGACCCCTAGATCGAGCCGCTTCTCTTCGGGGTTCCAATCGGTGGCCAGGATCTCTCCGAGGTCTGCGTCGGAGCCCCTAAGCACCGGACGAAAAGTAAACCCTCGAAAGAAACCGGCCGGCAGCTCGGGGAGCCCTTCGATTCGCAGACCGCGGCTTCCCACCGACGCCGCAAACCGACCTCGCAAGGCGCTCGACGACAGCACCTTGACGCGCCGGATCGCACCTTCGGGAGAGACCGCGATGCAGTCGGTGAACGTACCGCCGGTATCGACCCAGATCTGCCAGATCGCCGAGGTCATCTGCCGGGCCGGGATCTCAACGCACCGCCCCCGGAGAAGAATTCGCGCCAAGGCGCCTGTCCAGGCGCCGCACCCTGTCGTTCTCGGGTTCGATCGCCACCGCTTTCTTGAGCCACTTCCTCGCCTCCGCCAGGTTCCCCTTGGCGACCGCCCACTGCCCCATCGCGGCGTACGGCTCGGCGTTTTCGCGGTAGAGGCCGAGCGCCCGGCGATAAAAGCGCCGCGCCTCGTCGAAACGGCTGCGCGAAAGGGCCAAATCGCCCAGACTTAAAAAACTGTAGGGGTTTCTCGATCCCTGCTGTTCCGAGATCCGCAGCAGCTCTTCAGCCTCCCCCGCGTCGCCGCGCTGGCGCAGCAAGGCGGCCAGGTTTTGATAGGCCGAGGACGCCTGGGGGTCGGCTTCGAGAGCCGCCCGGTACTGCGCCTCGGCGCCGGCCTGATCGCCCTGGCGACGCAGGGCTACCCCTAAGTTCACCCGCGCGCCTGAGATGTCCGGGGCGAGCGTCACCGAGGTCTTGAGCAGCTCGATCGCGGCGGACAGGTCGCCGGACCGGAGCTTTTCCGCCCCCAAGTTCGAATAGTAGAGGCCGACCGCGGCGAGGTCGTCGAGCGCCCGGGCGTCGCGGTAGGAGACGACGGGGGCCACCGTGAAGTCGAGCACCCGGGTCTGCGCTCCGGTTTCGAATGCCGCGCTCACGTGGTTCGAAATCACGACCAGATCGCCGTCGCGGGCGAAGCGTTCGATGTCATCGATCGCGAGATAAAACGTCGGAATGCCGATCGACCGCGCAAGTCCCACCAACAGGCTCGTGAAGCCGAGGCAGTTGGCCCGCCGCTCGGCAAACACCACCGGCGCCGTGGTCGTCCGTCCGCCGACGTAGGAGGGCTTCAGATCGAGCAGCACGGCGTTGAACAGCCGATCGAGGCGGATTTCGAGCGGCAGTCCTTCGGGCGCCGCCTTCAAGGCCCACTCCCGCATCTCGGGCGTGACCTCGAACGGGATCACAATCCTTTCGGGATCGAGCCCGCGGTCACGGATCTTCCGAACCAGATCGGTCCGATCGGCGCCTCCGACGCTCGCACAGCCCGCGAACCCGAGGAGGGCGAGCCCTAGGGCGGCTCCTCTGAACCGCCGGCCGGCGACTTCGGAGAGAGCCCGCGCCATCGTCGCCTCGCGTTCAGGGTCTACACTCGAACGGGCGCGCGGCGGAACAGCAGCCGCCGCGAAACGAACGCGAGCAGCAGGACGATCCCGAAGACGGCGACGACCGGCAGAACGATCGCAACCACCGAGAGAAGGGCCGAGCCCCCCGCTTCGACGGTCGCCACGACCGGATTACCCAGGCCCCCGGTGGTGAGGGTCGACACACCCCGCACCGAGGCGGTCACCCCCTGGAACACCGCGGCGGTGCCCCCTCCGGCGACCAGGGCGAGCGTCCAGCGCAGGAATGGGTCCATCCCCTGGGTGAGGGCGCCCGCAGTCAGAATCACGCCCGCAACGACAGCGGTCGGCGTGGCGACCGCGTCCAGCAGGTGGTCGACCCACGGGATGTAGTAGCCGAAGATTTCGAGCGCGGTCGCGACCGAGAACGCGATCAACGCCGGGGTCGAGCCGATCCAGTCGAGCCCCGACCAGATCTGAAGATGGCCGCTCCGCGCCGCGAGGCTCGCAATCAGCATCGGGACGAAGACGCGAAACCCGCAGGCGGCAGAGAGTCCGAGACCGATCAGGACACTGAGCAAGGTTTCCATGGCAGAAGCTTACACCTCCTAGGAACGACACTACGACCCACGGGGCGGGCAGGTTTCCTGCGGTGCGGCAAAAGGAGCGAAAAGAAGGCCGGGCCAAGCGCCAGGGCGGCCACGGGGGGGGCCGCCCCTACTCCCAGGCCGCCGCCCCGCCCCGTTCGGGCACCCAGACCAGCGTCAGCAGCCGGACGTCCACATCGGCCTTCTTCGGCTTGATCGGCGCGTTGGCGAGCTGCTCGGTCGCCGGGTCGAAGCGCTGGGCGAGCGCGGCCACTTCTGCCTCCAGCTGGGCGGAGACGTCGTGCAGCCGCCCCTGGAGCTGCTCCAGGCTCTCTTCGGCCACGTCTACGTCCTTGCCTTCCTTATAGATCCGGGTCGCGCTCTTGGCCGCCGTCGTCATTTTGGAGACCGAGAGCTTGCGCCCGCCGAACAGGGCACCCAAAAGCGTTCCGCCGACCGACAGCCCCGCCTGGAGCCATTGGCCGTGCGACTGGGCGGCCTCCCGCTCTTTCCGCTCGGTGGCGCGTCGGATCTGGTCTTGAATCCGCGCCAACTGTGCGCTGTATTTCTCGTTCAGCTTCGCCTTTTCGGCGTCTCGTCGCTCGCGCCCCAGGTCGGCCAGCCGGATGCGGAAATCGCGCTCGCTCTCCCCCGGCTTCGAGGTTTGCCCAAGCGCGCTCTGCCAAAGGTTCACCTGGCGGGTGCGGAACAGGCAGTCGGCCAGATCCCTCTCCCAATCGGCGTAGCTCTTCGCCTTTGCGGCATCGCCCGGCAGACTCGCGAAGCTCGCCCCGGCGACCGCCTCATGCTCCAGCTCGTCGGCCCCCACGGAAATGTCTTTCCCCGCATACCAATCGACCCAAGGCGCCTGCGCCGCGAACGGCGTGAGAAACCGCACCTCTTCGGTCGATTCGATGCCCCGCTTGGCGTCCGAATAATGGATCTGCGCCAGGCCGAACAGCGCCGGCCGGTAGGCGATCCCTTCGGGCTTGCCGCGCACGGGCAGGAAGGTCACCGGCACGCCGTCCGGCAGAACCGGCGCCATTGAGGCGACCGAATGCAATCCCGCGCTCGGCTGGGCGACCGGGGTCTTCCCCGCGCCGGCCGCTCCCGCTTCGGCCTTCATCGGGTCCATCAGTCGCTTGATCTCCTGGCGGGTCAATGGACCGCGGAGGTAGGACATCGCCCAGCGGGTCTCGAACACCTCTGGCGCACCCTGGTGGACGTCGTGGAGCAGGAAGTTCCGTTTTTCGAGGCTCGAAAGAAGGGCGTCGAAATGCCCGCGATCGAAACTCTCCCCGACGGCGCCCGCAAGGCCATCGAGAATGCGCTGTTTGTCCTGGTCGGTCTGCATCCGACCCAGGAACCAGGTCCCGATGTTCGCGAGCCCCCGGTAATCGAGATCGACCGGATTCTGAGTCGCCAGCACGATGCCTACGCCGAACGCGCGCGCTTGTTTGAGCAGCGTGAGCAGCGGCTTTTTCGAAGGTGGGACGGCCACGGGCGGGAAGTACCCGAAAATCTCGTCCATGTAGACCAGGGCCCGCAGCGACGAGGTCCCTGGCCGGCTGCGCATCCAGGCCACGGTTTGCGATAGGAGCAGCGCCACGAACGACATCCGCTCCGCGTCGCCGAGATGGGCGATCGACAGGATCGCGATCCGCGGCTTGCCAGTGTCGGTATAGAGCAGCTTGCCGACATCGAGCGGATCGCCCTCCCGCCAGGCGGAAAAACCCGGCGCGGCGAGCAGGTTGTTGACCGCCATCGCCAGCTCGAAGCGCTCTTTGCCGGGATAGAACGATTCGATCGGCAGCGCGCCGATCATGTCGAATGATGGCTTCTGGATCTGCGGGACCAATCCCGCGATGTCGATTTCCTTCCCGTTCCGCCAAGTCCGGTCGAGGATCGTCGAGATCAGAATGTGCTCGCGGCTCTTGACCGGATCGGCCTCGATCCCGAGCAGGCCAAGGAGGCTCCCCACCAAGGTCCCGATGTGGTCGCGCAGAAGCTCGTCGTCGTCGAGCACCTCGGCCGGAGGCGCCGCAAACGTCGAGAGCATCGAAACCGGCCAACCGGCCGAACTGCCCGGCGTATAGATCCGGAATTCCGCCGCTTGCTTCAAGCGCGCGATCCGCTCGCCGTTCTCGCCCCACTTCGCGAGGCCGCTCTTCCAATTCTCCGCCTCATTCGCCGCGAGCTGATCGACCGTGATTCCCTCCCGCACCGCCCGGTCGGGATCGACCCAAGGGGCGAAATCCGCCGGAGCCAGATTCGGGAACGTCAGCATCAAGTTGGCCAGATCGCCCTTCGGGTCGATCACCAGAGCCGGAACCCCATCGATCGCCGCCTCTTCGAGCAAAGACAGGCAAAGCCCGGTCTTGCCCGACCCGGTCATGCCGACGCACAGAGCGTGGGTCAGAAGATCTTGGGAGTCATAGAGCAGCGGCTCCTCACTAGGCTTCCCCGCCGCATCCCGCCGCCGCCCCAAGTAAAACGCCCCCAACTTCTCGTACGTCGCGGCATCCATCGGCATGGTGAGGCTCCTCCCCGGGGGGTGATCGAAAGAGGAGAGATCCTATCGCGGTGGGAGGCGAGGAGAATGCGGCGCAAGCGGGCGGGACGCGGGTCAAGGAATCCGAAGCGGCAAGAATTCGATGCGGCCTTCGAACTCTCCTTCCAGGCTGCACTCGATCATGAGGATCAGGTCTTCGAGGACTCGACCGAGCGGGAGGTCTTGGCGGATCGCGATGACGCCCGGCATTTTTCGTCCGGCGGCGAGGCGATCTCTGGCGTACTTGGGGATCGTGGCGAGGTCGTGGGACAGGAGAACGCGGCCGGTCGCGGCGGCCCATTCGAGAACGGTCGGATCATCCGCTCCTTCCAGCGGGGACTGCTGGATCGACACGATGTCGATGCGGGGATCGTGACGGAGAAGACCGTTGACGATGCCGCGATGAAGATTTTCGTCCGCCGCCAAGCGGAGTTTCCCGGAAGGATCCACCCTCAGACGTTCAAGCTGGGGCGATTTCGGGCTCTTTCGAGCAACCGTTCGCGGAGGTCTGAATACCCAGGCCGAGACTCGATCTCGTGACGTATCGCGGCAGCCTCGTCCTGCCTCTCAGCCAAGTAGGCCCTCGTTTGGCTCCGATGGCGTAGGTAATAGGCGATCGTGTCGTAGACGTCGGCGAGCGAAATTGCGGAATAGCCCGCCGCGATCTCTTCAGCAGACTCTCCGGACTCGAATGCACCGACAACAGTCTCCAGCGTCACCCGAGTGCCTCCTACTCGAATGACGCCATCGGCGTCGGTCGTCAAGGGAACAGAGTGAGCCGCCATTGCGGTCGCCATCATTCCAGTATAACGCCACCCTGGGCTGACCGCCGAATTCGTTTCGGCGAATGCCCGGAGCGTTTTTCTGAGCGCCGAATTCGATTTTCTGACTCCGGAACCCGGTTCGCGACCGCCAAAGCCATTTTCTTGCCGCCGAAAGGCCTTTTCTCAGTCAGCAAACCCCTTCGCTCACCGCCGAATTCGATTTTCTGACTGCCGAAATCCCTCGGCTGACTCACAACGTCAATTTCCAGTCCGCAAATCGAATTCGGCACTCAGAAAAACGCTCCGCTCACCCAGAAAACCGAATTCGGCACACGCATTGCCACTCCCACCGATCGCCCTTCCACTTCTTCGGCGGCGTTAACGCCGTACGGCATCCGTCAAAAGAGTTTCGTTACCAGAGAAACCCGTTTTGCGGTCACCGCGCAGAGTCGCCTGGTCTAGGCGAATCATTAGGTCTGCCGCTCAGGTACTGAAAGGATTCAAGCAGTCGACTCCCGTGCTCTCTACATGCTTGATGTTTCGAGTGACCAAAACCAGGCCCTGCACGCTCGCTGTGGCGGCGAGAAGGCCGTCGATCACCGGTAAAGGATCTGGAACGTTGAACCGACCCCATCGCTCGGCAATGCTTTCGTCAATCGGCACAATCCGGTCGGAGAAAGTCGCCAGAAGCTCGGCAAGCCAGGCCTCCAGGGCTTCGGCCGTCCTCCTATCACGCCGCCGGATATTCTCGATTCCCTTGCGGATCTCGCCGATCGTCAACGCGCTTAGATAGACCTCTTCCCTGGAGATTCCCGCGAACCAGGTAGCTACACCCGGATCGCAACGCGGACCCTTGCGAATTTCGGAGATGACGTTCGTGTCTAGGAGGTAGCTCAAAGCTCCACTTCCCGCCCGCGATCTTCACTCCGCTCGAAGTCGGCGTCTTCCCCGACGTTCGGGATCGTGAGGAGAAACTCCTGGAGAGACATCTTCCTCTTCGTGGGAAGCAGAGCCTCGCGCAGGATCTCCCGATGCTCCGCCTCCGCCGATCGTCCGTGGCGCGCCGCCCGCATCCGCAACTCACGAACGACCTCCTCTTCGAGGTTCCGTACAATCAGCTGGGCCTTGGGCTCTCGGATCATGCTATCAATGCTAGCAGGTTGCTGTCTTGCACTGCAACTCAGGCCCGTAGAGCCTTTACACCCAACCCCGCGGGTCCAGCTCGTACGGAAGCGGCGTCAGATTCTCCAGGCCGCCGTCCCCGAGCACCACCAGATCTTCCAACCGCACCGCCCAGCCTTCATCCACCTGGTACAACCCGGGTTCCAAAGTGAAGACGTCGCCGATGCGGAGAACGCCTTCAGCTCCGGCGTGTTTGCGGAAGCTGGGGAACTCGTGCAGTTCGAAGCCTACCCCGTGGCCCAAGCCGTGGACGTAGCCCTCTGTGGTTCCTGGATGGGTGATCGGGGTGCGGTAGCCGCGGGCGGACAGGAACGCGCAGGTCTGCTCTTGAATCGTCCAGCCGCGCACTCCCGGTCGGGCCGCGTCGTGCGCGTAGCGCAACGCATCGAGAACGGCCGCGTGGGCGGTGGCCAGGGCGGGGGGCGGTTCTCCGACGCAGAAGGTGCGGGTGCAGTCGGCGTAGAGGTTGCCTTTGGGGAAGAGATCGACGACCAACGATTCTCCGGCCCGGAGGACTCGGGCGTTGGTTCCGGTCGAGTGGGGCATCGCCCCTTCTTCTCCCGGCGCGAGGATGTTGCCGTTCGGCTGTTCGAGGCCTTGTTCCGCGAAGGTGCGGGCGATCTCTCGACGCAGGCGCGCGACCGTGAGCGGTTCGCCTTCCAGGTGGAGATCCCCCTCCGGGCGGGTCTCGGCTTGGGCGAGCAGCTCGGCCACTCTCCGGAAGGCGGCGCAGGTTCCTGCCGCGGCGCGGCGAACCTCGGCGATCTCTTCTTCGGTCTTTTCTTGGCGGAAGCGGCGGGCCAGGTCGTTGCCGGCAACGAAACTCCAGCCGCGGCGGCCGAGGTCTAACGCCGCGGCGTGGATTACCCCGGAAGCGGCGTGGCCGGCGAGCGCCAGGCGGCCGGACTCGGTTTCTGGGGCGAGGCCCGCGAGCGCCAAGCCCTTGGCCAGCACCTCGGCCCAGAAGCGGGCGGGCTCCGCACCCTCTTGGATCAACCGTTCGACATCGAGTGCTTCGGGAGTGAGCAGGTCGAGGCCGGTCCTGGCTGCCTCTCCCCGTTCCATCGGCGAGATGTAGCCGAGCCGCGGCGCCGAGCCGGCCGGGACGAGGACGAAGCAGTCGTGCAGGTGGGCGCCGCGGGTGAACGGGGCGATGTCCGGATCGCTTCCGGAGTGGGCGACGATCATCAGGGCGCGGGCGCCCAGATCGGCGAGACCGGCCGCGAGCAGTTCGCGGCCGCGTGTAAGGTCGGCGGACGCGCCCGGGCCGGGCGGGCTCATCAGGCGATCGCGACGTGCTTGCCGACCAGGCTCTGGAACGCGGGCTTGGTCATCGCGCCGACCGCGCGGTCGACCGGCTTGCCGTCCTTGAACAGGATGAACATCGGGATGCTCTTGATGTCGTACTTGATCGCAAGGTTGCGCTGCTCGTCGACGTTCAGCTTGCCGATCCGCACTTTGCCGTGGAGTTCGTCGGCGAGCGTGTCCAGGGTCGGCGCCACGGTCCGGCACGGGCCGCACCAGGTGGCCCAGAAATCCACCAGGACCGGCTCCTTGGACTGGAGAACTTCCGCTTCGAAGTTCTGCTCGGTGATCGTGACGATCTTGTCGTTTGCCATTTGCTTCCCTCTCCTTCTTCGAGCGGCGGAGCTTGGCCGCCGCGATGGTCTGTCGTCTGAAGCCGGTCGTTCGGTCTTCTCAGCCCTCTCGACCGATCCTTCTGTACTGAACGATCTTTTCCCCGAGTTTACTCCCGGGCCTTCGGTGCCGGTCCGACCTCTACGTCTTCCATCCTATTGCGCGCGAAGTGCTCGCGCGTCGCTTCGACATCACGACCGATCTGGGCCGAAAGGTCCATCACGGTCGGGAAAATCCGCTCTTCGCGCAGCTGGCGGTGGAACTGAAGCTCCACCCGTTCGCCGTAGACGTCGGCGGAGAAGTCGAGGATATGACTCTCGACCACTCTTTGGTAGTTCTCGTACACGGTCGGCCGGGTTCCGACGTTGGTCACGCAGTCGAAAGTGGCCGGATAGCTGGGGAAATGGACCCGCGAGACGTAGACGCCGTCACCCGGCAGCAGGCGGTGATCGGAGGCGACGTTGATCGTCGGCCAGCCGAGCCGCTGGCCCATCCGGTCGCCCCGGGCGACCGTGCCGGTGATGGCGAAGGGCCGGCCGAGCATGTCGTTCGCCTCGGCGATCCGGCCGTCGCCGATCGCCGCGCGGATGCGGGTGCTGGAGATCCGCTCGCCGCGGTAGATCACCTCCTCGACCGGGTGGGCGGTGAATCCGAGCGTCTGCCCCATCTCGGCGAGCAGAGCGAGGTTTCCCTCGCGCTCGCGGCCGAAGGTGAAGGTGGCCCCGACGTGGATCTCCCGGACCGCCAACTCCCGGTGGAGGAAATCGCGCACGAACTGGCGCGCCGGCATGCGCGCCAGCTCGCGGGTGAACCGGACGATGAGTAAATATTGCACGTCCAGCGCGCGCAATTGGCGTTCCTTCTGCTCCGGTGTGGTGATCAGCAGGGGGGCCTGATTGGGGCGCAGGACGGACAGCGGATGCGGGTCGAAGGTCACCACCACGGCCGGGCAGGCGGCTTCGCGCGCCCGGGAGGCGACCTGATCGAGGATCGCCTGCTGCCCGCGATGGACGCCGTCATAATTGCCGATCGTGGCGATACCTTCGCGCGGCGGATCGCTCGCGTCCAGAGCGTCCTGGATGACGATCATCGGGGGTCCGTTCTCAAGCGGGAAGCGCGGCCAGCTCGTCGATTTCGGCGGGGATCACACCGGGCGTTCGCAAGGGGCCGAAGGAGCCGACGATGCGGCCGACCAGGTCGGTCGGGTGCGCCTCGGTGATCTCGACCTCGACGATCGAGCCGACCGGAGCCGAGCCGTCGTTGATCAGAATGCGGCCGTCGATCTCCGGGGCTTGTCCCTGGTGCCGGCCCTGGAGCAGGTGCTCGCTCTCCTCGCAGACCCCTTCGACCAGCACCGCCATCCGCTTGCCCACGTGGGCGCGACGGCTGGCGAGCGCGATCGGGGCCTGGATTTCGAGCAGCTGGCGATGGCGGCGGCGCGCGGTCTGTTTCGGCACCCGGTTGGGCAGCGAAGCGCCGGGGGTTTCCGGCTCGGGGCTGTAGGCGAAGGCGCCGAGATGGTCGAACCGCGCCCGCTCGACGAAGCGCAGCAGGTCCTGAAAGTGCTCTTCGGTCTCGCCGGGGAATCCGACGATGAACGTGGAGCGCAACGAGACGTCGGGCGCCAGCTCGCGCGCCCGGTCGAGCAGCTTCAAGTAGCGCTTCGCGTCGCCGCCCCGGCGCATGGCGGTGAGGATGTCGCCGTGGCTGTGTTGGAGCGGCATGTCAATATAAGAGCAGAAGCGCGGCTCCTGGCCCATCAGGCGGAGCAGGTCCTCGTCGAGCGTGGTCGGATAGGCGTAGAGGAAGCGGATCCAGGGAATCGAGGTACCGGCGAGCAGCGCCTCGACCAGCCGGGTGAGGCCGTGGCGGCGGTGGCCGAGATCCTCGCCGTAGCGTGTGGTGTCCTGGGCGATCAGGTTCAACTCGACGACGCCCGCTGCTTCGAGTTCGCGCGCCTCGGTGACCAGGCTGTCGATCGTGCGGCTGCGGAACCGGCCGCGCCAGATCGGAATCGCACAGAAAGTGCAGGGGTTGTTGCACCCTTCGGCGACCTTCAGATAGGCGAAGCCCTGGGTGGTGAGCAGGCGCGGCGCGGTGTGATCGAAAACCAGATGCGCGGGTGCGGGCAGGGGCGGACCGCCGCCCAACTGGACCACTTCGCCCACATCGCGCAGCTGGTCGAGGCCGACGAAGCCGTCGATCTCGGGGATTTCGCGCGCCAGCTCGTCGCCGTACCGGTTGACCATGCAGCCGGCGACCAGCAGCCGCTTCACCCCCCCGTCGCCTTTCCTTCCGGCGACCTCCAGGATGGCGTCGATCGACTCCTGTTTCGCCTCTTCGATGAAGCCGCAGGTATTGATGATTACCGTCTCGGCCGATTCGAGGTCGCGCACGACCTCGTAGCCCCGGCGCGACAGCTCGCCGAGCATGATCTCGCTGTCCACCAGGTTCTTCGGGCAGCCGAGAGAGATCATCCCGACCCGGCCGGAACTCCCCGCCGGAGTAGGGACGCGCGGATCGATGCGGACTGCGGCGGGCCGCGAAGGAATCTCGGACATAAGAGTGGAAGTGTAGCAGACGGTCCCGGGGGCGATCTTTTCTACGCAGGGAATTGTAAGTCGTTCAAGCTCTTCGAGAATCCGTTCAAGCCAACGAGGCTCCAAAACCTACGTCAGAATCACCTACCAAGGCAGAGTGTAGTCGACGCCGAAGTTCTCCGGCACCTCAATCAATATCGCTGCAACAAAGGAAAAGGGAATTGGCACTGAACCTGCAATGTGACTCCGCCGATGATCCCAGCCAACCCTTGCCGGACCCAAAGCCAGAGAATGCCATGATCAGCGGTTCCCAGATTCTGCTCGCACTCAGCGACCGCTCGTTCGCCCCATTCGCCGAAAAGGCGCTTCGCCAAGCCGGATTGCAGGTGGCGACCACCGACGACGGCGAAACCGTCACCCGCGCGATCGGACGTCTCAACGTCGACGTCCTGGTCCTGGACCTCGATCTGCCCGGCCGTGACCCCTTGGAGCTGATCGCGGAGGTACGCGGCGCCGGGCTCGCTCCCGAAGTGATCGTCACCTCGGCCGCGGCGACTTTCGAACAGGCGGTCGAGGCGATGCGCCGCACCGCATTCGATTTCATCCGCCAACCGATCGGTGCCGAGGCTCTCGTGCGGACCGTCTCGCACGCCGTCGAGCGGCACCGGCTGGCGCGCGAGAACACGGTATTACGCCGCGTCGCGGCACAGCAACCGTTCACCGGACCGATCGTCTCGGCCTCGCAGAGAATCCAGGATGTCCTGCACAAGCTCGAAACCGTGGCCAGCTCGCGAGCTCCGGTTCTGTTCACCGGCGAGACCGGCACCGGCAAGGGCCTGATGGCCAAGACCCTCCACCTCGCGAGCGGCCGCGAGCCGTTCCTTCAGATCAACTGCGGCGCTCTCCAGGAGGCCCTGTTCGAAAGCGAGCTGTTCGGCCACGCCCGCGGAGCGTTCACCGGCGCGGTCGAATCGAAGCCCGGCCTGTTCGAGGTCGCCGACGGCGGCACGATCTTCTTGGACGAGGTCTCGGAGCTGAAGCCCGTCATGCAGGCCAAGCTTCTCCAGGTGCTCGACACACAGGAGATCCGACCGGTCGGCGCGACAGTCGAAAAGACCGTCGACGTCCGGGTGGTCGCCGCGACCAACGGCGACCTGGAGAATGAGATCGCCGCCGGCCGGTTCCGCCGAGACCTGTTCTTCCGCCTAAACGTGGTGCAGATCCGCATGCCCCCCCTGCGCGACCGGCGCGAGGACGTGCCGCTGCTGCTCGACTATTACCTGGAGCGGTTCCACGTCCCGGGCACCGCGCACAAGCGGTTCTCCGACCCGGTGCTCGACCTGCTCGCCTCGTACTCCTGGCCGGGCAACGTCCGCGAGTTGGCCAACACGGTCGAAACCGCGGTGCTGCTCTCGCGCGGCGACATAATCGCGGTCGAGGATCTGCCCCACGGCTTCCGCCCGAACTTGCCGGTGCAGAGCGAGGCGGAAGACCTGTCCGAACCGCTGCCGCTCGACGAGATCGAGCGCCGCCACCTGATGCGGACGCTCGATTACACCGGCGGCTTGAAGGCGCGCGCGGCGCGGATCCTGGGCATCGACGTCAAGACCCTGAACCGGAAGCTTCGGAGCTATCGGGTGAAGGGCGCCTGAGGCCGTTCGAGGGCGGACGCCGCCGACCCTGCTAGACTGATCGCCATTCGGCGCACGGGCGCCTCGCCCGTGCGCCGAGATTCTCGATGACTTCTCCCCTCGCCATCGCTCTCGCTCCGGAGGCTCGACCGCTCCTCGGCGAAACCTTGCCCTTCGGCCCCCTGCTCGCCGATTTTCGCGCCCGGCTCGATGCCGCGCTCGCCGAGCTGCTCGCGGCCAAGCGGCGCGCGGCGCGCGGCGAAGGCGAAAGCGGCGACCTGGCGCGGCTGGAGCTGATCGACGGCATCGGCCACCTGGCTTCCTTGAGCGGCAAGCGGCTGCGCCCGGCATTCGTCTGGTTCACCTACCGCGCGTTCGGCGGAACGAAGGACGAAGAGGCCCTGCCGCTCGCCCTCGCGACCGAGCTGTTGCACACCTATCTGCTGATCCACGACGACGTGATGGACCACGCCGAACTTCGGCGCGGCGAGCCCTCGGCGCAGGTGCGCTTTCGCGACGCCTACCGCTCGCGCGGTCTCGCCGGGGATGCGGGCGAGTTCGGCATCTCGGTCGCGATCCTGTTGGGCGACCTCGCTCAGACCTGGGCGGTCGAGCAGGTGTTCGCACTTCCCATCGACGGCGCGCGGCGTTCCGAACTGCTCGCCGCCTTCGCCGCGATGTGCGAAGAGGTGATCGCCGGCCAATACTCCGAGCTGCTGATCGCCGGCCGCCGGACCCAGCCGGACGGGGTGCGCGCAGCCGAGCTGCTGGGCGTGCTGCAGATGAAATCGGGGCGCTACACGGCGGAACGGCCGATTCAACTCGGCGCGCTCCTCGCCGGAGCACCGCCGGAATCGACCGCGGCGCTCTGCCGCTATGGCCGCTCGGTGGGCGAGGCGTTCCAGCTCCAAGACGACCTGCTCGGCACGTTCGGCGACCCGGAGCGCACCGGCAAACCGGTCGAGGCGGATTTGAAAGAGGGCAAGCTCACCTTCCTGATCCACCACGCGCTCGCGGGCTCCACCCCCGCCGACCGGGCGACGATCGCCGCCTCGCTCGGCGATCCGAGCCTCGACGAGCTGCGGGCGCGGCAGATCCAGCGGCTGATCGAAGCCTCCGGCGCGCGGGCGAAGGTCGAAGAGATGATCGACCTCCGGCTCAACGACGCGCGCGATGCGCTTTCGGGCGTCGCGCTCGACCCCGAGGGGCAGGTCTTCTTCTCCGGCCTGCTCGACTACCTGAGGGGGCGCGAGACGTGAGCGCGCTCGAAACGGCGGAGACGGACGAGGCGACCGTCGACCCCCAAGATTCCCCGGTGCCCCTCGATCCCGAGCTGCGCGACCGCAAGGCCGAGCACATCCGGCTCGCTCTGGAAACCCGGATGCAGGTCGAGGCGAGCGCGTTCGACGACTACCGGTTCGGCCACGAGGCGCTGCCCGAGCTCGATTTCGACGCGATCGACCTTTCGACCGAGTTTGTCGGCCGGACGCTCAAGGCTCCGCTCTTGATCTCCTCGATGACCGGCGGCACCGAAATCGCCGCGCGGATCAACCGCAACCTGGCGATCGCCGCCGAAGCGACCGGCGTGGCGATCGGCCTCGGCTCCCAGCGCAAGGCGTTGGAGGACCCGAGCAAAGCTGATAGTTTCCGCGTTCGCGATCTGGCACCTTCAGTCCCCCTGTTGGCGAATCTGGGCGCCGTCCAGCTGAACTACGGGATCGGGCTCGACGAGTGTCGGCGGGCGGTGGAGATGATCGGGGCCGACGCCCTGGTCTTTCACCTGAACCCCCTCCAGGAGGCGATCCAGCCCGAGGGGCAGCGAAACTTCGCCGGCCTGCTCGACCGGATGGCCGCGGTGGCGCAAAAGATCGAGGTGCCCTTAATCGTCAAGGAGGTCGGCTCCGGCCTCTCCGAGGCGACCGGACGGGCGCTTGCCTCGCGCGGTTTTACGATCCTCGACACCGCCGGAGTGGGCGGTACCAGCTGGGCGCGGATCGAGGCGGCGCGGGCGAGCGATCTCGAGTTGGGCGAGCTGTTCGCCGATTGGGGCGTGCGAACTCCCGAGTCGATCGAGGCGCTCGCGCGGATCGGCGGTTTGACGATTCTCGGCAGCGGCGGCATTCGCCACGGCCTGGACGTCGCCAAGGCGCTTGCGCTCGGGGCGCGGCTGGCGGGCATGGCCTATCGCTTCCTCGCCGCGGCGACCGAGTCGCCGGAGCGGGTGATCGAGCGGATCGAACGGACGATCCGCGAACTCAAGATCGCGATGTTCTGCCTCGGCGCGAGGACACCCGCAGATTTGACCCGGGTGCGGTTGGAACGAAGGAACGGGGGCTGAATGTCCCTCCGGGAAGATGCACTCTGGATTCCGGGTTCTAGATTCTCGATTCTGGATTTCCGATAAGGCGATGACCATGATCAGCTCCGTCACTCCCCTCGCTCCTCTCCGCTCGCGCCACGACGAGCTCGTCCGCGCTCTCGCCTCCCGCGAGCTGCATTTTCATCAGCTGCCGCGCGACCTCTCCGCCGAGGAGGCGAGCGACATTCGCCGCGAGGCGATCGAACGGCTCACCCGGACGGAGCTGCACCACATCGCGCACCATTCGCTCGACGTGCAGCGCGCGAGCAAGCGCCACTGCGAAAACTTCATCGGCGTCGCCCAGATCCCGATGGGCGTGGTCGGTCCGCTGTCCGTGCGCGGCCTCTACGCAGAGGGGGAGTTCTACGTCCCGCTGGCCACCACCGAGGCGGCCCTGGTCGCGAGCACCAACCGCGGCTGCACGGCGATCCGTGAGGCGGGCGGCGCGGTGGTCCGAGTGGAAGACGTCGGGATGACCCGAGCGCCCGTTTTTCGCACTTCGGGCATCGAGCAGACCCAGCGCTTCCTCGCCTGGATCAAAGATCACTTCGACGACTTGAAGGCGACCACCGAAAAGACCAGCCACCACCTGCGTCTGGTCGACGTGCGGACGTTCGCGTTCGGCACCACCGTGTTTCTCCGCTTCCGCTTCGACGCGGGCGACGCGATGGGCATGAACATGGCGACCATCGCCTGCGACCGGGTGGTCTCGGACCTGATCGAGCCGGCGACCGGCGTGCCGTGCATCGGTCTGTCGGGCAACTACTGCGTCGACAAGAAGGCCGCCGATCTCAATTTCCAGGAGGGGCGCGGCAAGCGCATCTACGCCGAGGTGGTCCTCGGCCCGCAGGTGCTGCACGACGTGCTCAAGACCAACGCCAAGGCGCTGGTCGAAGTGCAGTATCGGAAGAACCTGCTCGGCTCGATCGCCTCGGGCTCCAAAGGCTACAACGCGCATTTCGCCAACGTCCTCGCCGCCTTCTTCATCGCCACGGGGCAGGATCCCGCCCACGTGGTCGAGGGGTCGCTCGGCGTCACCTGCATCGAGCCGCGCGGCGAGGATTCGGTGTTCGCCTCGGTGTTCCTGCCCGACGTGCCGATCGGCGCGATCGGCGGCGGCACCGGCCTTCAGACCCAGAGCGAAGCGCTCGCGATCCTCGGCGTCACCCCCGATCCGGAGCGCCCGGGCGTCGCCGCGATGCGGCTGGCCGAGATTCTCGGCGCCGCGGTGCTCGCGGGCGAGCTGTCGCTGATGGCGGCGTTCACCTCGCAGGACCTGGCGCGCGCCCACGAGAAGCTCGGCCGCGGCGTCGAGCGGCCGGCCCTATCGTTCGACTGACGCTCGGACCTCCGAGCTTCGTGCGCCCTGTCCGCGTCTCCGTTCCCGGCAAGCTGATTCTGATCGGCGAGCACGCGGTCGTCTACGGACGACCGGCGCTCGCCGCGGCGATCGACAAGCGCCTAAGCGTTACGCTGGTCCCCGCCGGCTCGGGAGGGGTTTCGCTTTCGCTGCCCGGCATCGCTCACACCGAGCAAACCACCTGGATCGAGATCGCCGACCACGCGTCGCGGGCCTTCGCCGCTTGGAGCCGCTTCGACGCTGAACCCGCGACCGATTTTTTGGCCGTCCGCGGCACGGAAGCCGCCCATCTGGTGAAAGTCGCCCTCGGCGCGGCCCTATCCCGTGCCGGCCTCTCACCACGAGAGCTGCCGGGCGTCGAAATCGACATTCGTTCGAACTTGCCCGTGGGCAGCGGTTTCGGCAGCTCCGCCGCCGCCGCAGTGGGTGTGCTCGCAGCTTTCGAGGCCGCGATGGGCAGCGCCACGGCGGGCCGCGACGCCCTGCTCGCCGCGGCGCTCGACGTCGAGCGCTGCCAGCATGGCCGGCCGTCCGGCATCGACACCGAAACCGTGGTCCGCGGCGGCCTGGTCTGGGCGGAGCGGACGGCCGAGCCACCTTTCCGTCTGAGCTTTTCGACCCTGGCCCCCGCTTCGCCTCTGCTCTCCGAGATCGCGGTCTACGACACCGGCCGGCCGCGCGAGTCGACCGGCGAGGTGGTCGCCGCGGTGCGCCGCGTGCGCGACCGCGATCCGCGCCACTTCGACGAGACGCTCGATCGTTTCGAGCGGGCGACGCGTGCATTTCGAACCGAACTCGAAACTCCCAGAGGCAGCCGCCGTAACCTGATCGACCCCATCCGCGAGGCGGAGGCCTGTCTCGACTCGATGGGCGCGGTGCCGGAAGCGGTGGCACGGCGGGTGCGGGCGATCGAAGAGGCGGGCGGTGCGGCGAAGATCTCGGGCGCCGGCGCGGCGAGCGGCGAATCCGCGGGCTCGCTGTTGGTGGTGATGCCCGAGGACGGTAATGTGCAGGCGATTTTAGAAGGGTACACCCGACGCGAGGTCGCGCTCGGGGCGCAAGGATTGAGAATCGAAGAATCCGAGGAGCCTGGATGAGCAAAGCCACGTTCGAAGCGCCCGCCAACATCGCCTTCATCAAGTACTGGGGCGTGAGCGACGCCGCGCTCTGTCTGCCGAAGAACCCTTCGATCTCGATGACTTTGAGCCGCTGTGTCTCCACTTGCACCGCAGAGCCGATCGACGCGGCGGAGGACGAGATCTGGCTCACCGAACCCGACGGCGGCTTCATCGCGCCGAAAGCGGATTTCGGCGGGCCGATCCTCCGCCATCTCGATCGTCTGCGCGGCGAGCTGGGCGTCCCGCCGGGCGCCGGCCGGCTGCGCATCGCAACGCGCAACAACTTTCCCAGCGCGGCGGGCCTCGCCTCGTCCGCCTCCGGTTTTTCCGCCCTCACTCTCGCGGCTTCGAGCGCGCTCGGCCGCAGCCTTTCGCCGAGAGAAGCGTCGCTCCTCGCCCGCCGCAGCGGCTCGGGCTCGGCCTGCCGCTCGGTGCTCGGCGGTTACGTCGAATGGTCGGGCACGGAAGACGAGGATTCTTTCGCCCGCCCGCTCGCCGGGGCCGAGCATTGGGATCTGCGCGACATCATCGCGGTGGTCGAGATCGGACCAAAATTAGTTTCCTCCCGCGACGGCCACGCGCTCGCCCAGACCTCTCCCTATTACACCCGCCGCCAGGAGCTGATTCCCGACCGGCTGAACCGCGTCCGAAGCGCGATCGCCGACCGCGACTTCGCCCTCTTAGGCGCCACGATCGAGGAAGAGGCGATCGACCTCCACCTCGTCGCCATGTCGTCCCGCCCCGCCATCCACTACTGGAGCCCCGGCTCGATCGAAGTCCTCCGCGCCGTCCGCGAGCTGCGCCAAGAAGGCCTCGCCGTCTGGTCCACCATGGACGCTGGAGCGAACGTCCACGTCATCTGCGAACCGGACGCCGAAGCCGATCTCGTCGACCGCCTGGAAAGCCTAGGAAGCGTCGGCTTCGTCATCCGCGACGGCGTCGGCGACGGGCCGGAGCGACTGACGGAGCATTTGATCTGAGGGTTAAACGGATTTGTCGCTAAGCTCGAAACATCGATGTACCTCTCCGCGCCACCAGTGAGAGACGGCAAATACCGTGTCGAGATCCATCTCACTGAGAGTTAAATCCAAATGGCTCCCTGGGTGAGTAATCCGATTGCGCAGGATCCTCGAAGACATATCCTGCGCGGCATAAGATCTCTTGCCATGCGCGCCTCATCACGCTCGCCTGCCGCTTGCTGACTAACAAGCCCGTGGAGGATAACATTCGCAGGGAAGGAGAGACCATGAACTACCAGGTTCGAATCGTTCGCGACCCCTCCGTTTGTGGCGGTCAACCGGTGTTAAAAGGAACCCGGGTGCCGGTTCGCGTCATCCTCGGCTACCTGGCGCACGGAGAATCGAGTGAAGTGATCCTGCGCGAGTTCCCGACCCTCAGCGAGGACGACGTCCGCGCCGTCATCACGTTCGCCGCCGCTTCGGCGAGCGAGGATCTGCCGGCACCGTCGCCTGTTCCTATGGGGATAAAAGCCGCGTGAGAATCAAGCTGGACGAGAATATTGCGACCTCTGCGGCTATCCGGCTCGCAGCACTTGGTCACGACGTACATACCGTGTTCGAAGAACGCTTGGCGGGGCACCCGGACGTCGAAATCTGGACTGCGGCGCAAGCCGAGGAGCGCTTTCTCGTCACCCAGGACCTCGATTTCTCCGACGGGCGGCGTTTCGCGGCAGGTAGCCATTGGGGCATCCTGGTGGTTCGCCTGCCAGACGCCGAACAGTGGCGGATCGCCGACTATCTAGCCGGCTGGTTCTCTGCGCCAGACGCTTTGACTTGGGGACAGTGTTTCGTCGTGGCCACACCGAACAAAGTGCGCGTACGCCGCCCCCTTGGACACTAAACCCCCACCATGCGCGTCCTATTGATCAAGCTCGGCGGCAGCCTTCTCACCGACAAGGAAACACCTGAGACTCCCCATCTGGAGCGGATCGAGCGGCTGGCGCGGGAGATCGCCGCGGCGCGCGAGACGGCGGAATGTAACGGCGAGCGGATCGTGCTAGGGCACGGCAGCGGTTCGTTCGGCCACGTCGCGGCGGCCGCCGCGGGGCTCGGGAAAGGTCCTCTCGATCCCGGAAACCTCGCGGGCACGAGCCGCACGCAGGAGCGGGCCGCGGCGCTCCACTCGCTGGTGGTCGAAGCGCTCCGCGCAGCGGGGCTCGCGCCGTTTTCTCTCGCGCCTTCCAGCTTTCTGCTCGCCGAGGGCGGTGTCGCCGTCGATCGCTTCCTCTCCCCGCTTGCCCACGCTCTGCGGCTCGGCCTGCTGCCGGTCGTCTATGGCGATGTCGTGCTCGATCGCACTTGGGGGGCCTCGATCGCCTCGACCGAGGCGGTGTTCTCGGAGATCGCGATCGGCCTGCCCGCCCTCGGAATCGACATCTCCCGCGCGCTCTGGCTCGGCGAGACCGACGGGGTGTATGACGCGGCGGGTACCACGATTCCCCGCCTCGCGAACCTCGAAGATGCGGCGATCGGCGCGGTGCGGGGCACGGACGTCACCGGCGGAATGCGCCTGCGGCTGGAAACATGCCTGGCGCTCGCCCGTCGCGGCATTCCTTCGACGATCCTCGATGGGCGCACGGCGGGCCGGCTGGCCGCCGCGATCCGTGGCGAAGACGTGCCAGGTACGAGAATCGGCTAAACCGCGCTGTCCGGCCTGCTATCCTCCCGGAAATGTCCACCGAACCCGCGAGCCCGGCCGTGGATCCAAGCGTCGATCCGGCCCTCGAAGTGGAAACCGACTTCGAGGATCTCCTGGGCAAGACCAGCCGGACGTTCGCGCTGTCGATTCCGCACCTGCCCGAGCCGACGCGGCGCGAGGTGACGCTCGCCTATCTGTTGTTCCGCATCGCCGACACGTTCGAAGACGCCGCGACCTGGCCGCGCGAGCGACGTCGCGAGGCACTCGAACAGTTCGGCCATCTGCTCGAAGCACCCGCGCCGGCCGAAGCCGAAAGGCTCGCCGCGCTCTGGAGCGAGACGGTCCCCTGCGCGCAGCCGGGCTATCGCGAGCTGCTGGTCCGCATGCCCGCCGTGCTCGACGCCACCTACGCTCTGGGCACCGAAGCGAGCGGGCTGGTTCGGGGATATACCTTGCGCACGGTGCTCGGCATGGCCGATTTCGTCGACCGGATGACCGACCGGGGCGAGCTGGTTCTCGTCGACCTCGCCGACCTGCGCCACTACTGCTACGTGGTCGCGGGAATCGTCGGCGAGCTGCTCACCGAACTGCTGCTGCTCGACCGGCCGGAGCTGCAATCGGTGGCCGAGGAGCTGCGCTTCTGCTCGCGCGATTTCGGCGAGGGGCTGCAACTGGTCAATATTTTGAAGGACGCCGCGGGCGATGCGATCGAGGGGCGAACCTACCTGCCGCCCGACGTACCGCGCGAGGAGGTGTTCGCGCTCGCCCGCCGCGATCTCGGCCTGGCGGGCGAATACGTCCGGACGATCCAGCTCGCGGGCGCAGTTCGCGGCATCGTCGCCTTCAACGCTCTCCCCGCAAGGCTCGCACTCGCCTCGCTGGATCGGCTGGAGGAAAAAGGGCCGGGCGCCAAGGTCAGCCGCCCCGAGCTGTTCAAGATTATCAACCGTCTGGAGAAGGCGCTCGACGCCGGGGAGCCGCCCGTACCCGCCCCCGATGCGCACGAGCTGGCAGAAATCGCCGCCTCAATCTGGACTGGCTGAAGCTGCGTAGTCTCATTTATAGGAGCACCTCGCATAAGCCCTCGTCCTCTACACCGCACCGTGACCCCCAAATGACAGCGCTTCTGATCCTTCTCTACCCCTGGCTCCTCGGCGCCGCCGCCGTGCTCGGTGCGGCGTCTCTGCTTTGGCTGCTGAGCCTTGGGCTACGGAACGTCTCGATCGTCGACGTCTTTTGGGGACCGGCCTTTTTGCTGGTGAGCATCGTCTACCGCCTCCCCGCTCCGCCGACCGAGCCGAGGCAACTGCTATCGCTCGCCCTGGTGGCGATCTGGGCGTTGCGTTTGGGCGGTTTCATCTTTTCCCGCGCCCACGGCCAGCCCGAGGACTACCGCTACGCCGCTATGCGCAAGGCCCACGGCAAGCGGTTCTGGTGGGTGAGCCTGTTCACCGTCTTTCTGCTCCAGGGTGCCCTGGTGAGCGTGATCGCGCTGCCGCTTTTGGCGACGCAGGCGCAGGCGACGGCCGCGTCGTGGCGCTGGACCGATCTCGCCGGGGTTTTGCTCTGGCTGACCGGGTTGGCTTTCGAGGCCGGCGGTGATTGGCAGCTCGCGCGCTTCAAGGCGAACCCGAAGAACCGCGGCAAAGTCATGGATCGCGGTTTCTGGCGCTACACCCGGCACCCCAACTACTTCGGCGACGCCGCCCAATGGTGGGGTTTTTGGCTGATCGCCCTGGCCGCTCCGGGCGGCGGGTGGACCGTGGTCGGGCCACTTCTCATGACCTTTCTGCTGCTCAAGGTCTCCGGAGTGGTGATGCTCGAAAAGACGATCGTCGAGCGCCGGCCTGCCTATAAGGCCTACATCGAGACCACTTCCGCGTTCTTGCCCTGGTTCCCGCGCCGGAAGGCAAAGTGAGAATCGCCGTCATCGGCGGCGGTGTCTCCGGACTTGTCGCCGCCCATCTGCTCGCCGAGCGTCACGACGTACGGCTGTTCGAGGCGGCGCCGAAGGTCGGCGGCCATACCTACACGCAGAAAGTCGAAGAGAACGGCCGGGAAATCCCCGTCGATCTCGGTTTCATCGTCTACAACGAGCGCACCTACCCGCTGTTCACGCGCCTGCTGGCCGACCTCGGGGTGACGACCCAAGCCAGCTCGATGAGCTTCAGCGTCCGCTGCGAAACGAGCGGTCTTGAATACAACGGCACCGATCTCAACACCCTCTTTGCCCAGCGGCGCAACCTGCTGTCGCCCCGCTTCTACCGCCTGCTCCTCGACATTCTCCGCTTCCACCGGAGAGCCCCGTTGCTGCTCGCAGCGAGCGAGAATCCGACGCTCGGCACTTGGCTAGCAGCCGAGGATTTTCGGGGCCCGTTCGTCAGCGACTTTCTGGTGCCCATGGTGTCGGCGATCTGGTCGGCCGAACCGGAGCAGGTGATGGCGTTTCCCGCCCGCAGCCTCGCTTCGTTTCTCCATAACCACGGCATGCTGAAGGTCGAGAACCGGCCGGTCTGGCGGGTCGTGGTCGGCGGATCTCGAAGCTACATCGCGCCGCTGGTCGCCCGCTTCGCCGACCGCATCTCCGTCGCCACCCCCGTCGATTGGATCCGCCGACGCGAGGACGGCGTATACGTCAAGCCGCGCGGCGCGGAGGAAGCGCGCTTCGATCGCGTCGTCGTGGCCACCCACAGCGATCAGGCCCTGCGCCTGCTGGCGGACACCTCAGCGGCCGAGCGCGAAATTCTGGGGGCGATGCCCTATCGGGACAACGACGTCGTGCTGCATACCGACGTCCGCTTTCTGCCGCGCCGGCCGCTCGCCCGCGCCAGTTGGAACTACCACCTGAACCCGCCCAACCGGGGCGCAGGTCCACAAATGACCTACTGGATGAACCGGCTCCAGGGGCTTGCCGGCGCGGAGCGCAACTACTGCGTCACCCTCAACCGCACCGCCGAGATTGCCCCCGAGACGATTCTTCATCGAGTCTCCATGGCCCACCCGGTCTATACCTCGGCGAGCGTTGCCGCGCAGCTGCGCTGGCCGGAGATCAACGGCGGACGCGGCACCTATTTCTGCGGCGCCTACTGGGGCTTCGGATTCCATGAGGACGGCGTAAAGAGCGCCTATCGGGTGGCCGAGGCGATCGCCGCGGAAGCTGGCGACGATGCAGCAGCATGGAGCGGCGGAACTCGCGACGGCGCGGCGTGGGACGCGTCTGAAAAGCCTATCGAGGTCGCCGGGTGATGGAGAGCGCCCTTTACATCGGCACGGTTCGGCACCGCCGGTTCACGCCGCGGGAGCACAGCTTCGATTTCCCGCTGTTCATGGCCTACCTCGATCTCGGCGAGCTGGAAACCGTGTTTCGCGGGCGCTGGCTCTGGTCCGCCGGACGGGCCAACCTGGTCGCCTTCCGCCGCGAGGATTATCACGGCGATCCCGAAGTGACCCTCGACGAAGCGGTGCGGCGAACCGTGGAAAGCGAAACCGGCTGGCGGCCCACCGGGCCAATTCGCGTTCTCACCCATTTGAGGACGTTCGGCCATGTCTTCAACCCGGTGAGCTTCTACTACTGCTTCGCCCCCTCCACAGGGTCCGCTGCGGAAACTCCGCGGCTCGAAGCCGTGCTCTCCGAGATCACCAACACCCCTTGGGGCGAGCGCAAAGCGTATGTCGTCCTTCCCGAGCGGCCGGGCGACCCGGTGATCCGGGCGCGCCACCGCAAGCGGCTCCATGTCTCGCCGTTCATGAATCTTGAGATGGACTGGGAATGGCGGATCTCCACCCCGGGCGAAAAGCTCGCAGTCAGGATCGTCAACCGGCCACTGGCCGAGGGCGCCACAAGCCAGGCGCCGCTCCTCGACGCCACCCTCGTCCTTCGCCGCCAGCCGATCACCGGCCGCAACCTGGCCGCTGCGATCGCCCGCTTCCCGCTCATGCCCCTGCAAGTCGTGGCGGGCATTCACTGGCAAGCCCTGCGGCTCTGGTGGAAGGGCCTCCCGATCTACGACCATCCGGCCAAGGTCGCGCGCCGCGCCGTCGCGACTTCTTCTCCCTCTGAAGCCACCTCCTCCGGAGACGTCACCCCATGAGCGAGCTCGATACCCCCCTGGCCTCGTCCCTCAAAGCCGTTCTTCCCACGGATCTTGCTGAGCCAAGTCCGGCCGTGGAGGCCCGAGGTCTCGACGCGCTCTGCCGCCGGGTTGTTCTAGGCGCGTTGGATCATCTGGCCGAGGGCACCGTCACGGTCAAGGACGGCGCGAGCCGAAGCTCGTTCGGAAATCAAACCGGAACCGTCGGTGGCCTCTCCGCCGAGTTGGTCGTGCATAACCCAAGGTTCTGGCGCCAGATCGGGCTTGGCGGCAGCATCGGCACCGCCGAGGCCTACATGGACGGCGCGTGGAGCGTCGATGACCTCGTCGCCTTGCTGCGCATCGTCGTTCGCAACCGGCCGGCCCTTCTACGCATCGAGCGCCTGTTCGACTGGGTCGCCGGTCCGTGGCAACGCCTCTCGCATTCGCTGCGAGCGAACACCAAGGCCGGCAGTCGGCGCAACATTCATGCTCACTACGATCTCGGCAACGAGTTCTTCTCGCTGTTTCTAGACCCGAGCATGATGTATTCCTCGGCGATCTTTTCCCGCCCGGGCATGAGCCTCGAAGAGGCGCAGACGGAGAAGATCGACCGGATCTGCCGCCGGCTGGCGCTCCAGCCGGGCGAGCGGGTGGTCGAGATCGGAACCGGCTGGGGAGGCTTTGCCGAGCACGCGGTGCGTCACTACGGCGTACATGTGACGACCACGACGATCTCCCCCGCGCAAGCCTCCTTCGCCCGCGAACGGATCGCCCGCGCCGGCCTTTCCGACCGGGTCGAAATTCTCGAGCTGGACTATCGGGACCTGCCCGGGGCCACCGGCCGGACGTTCGACAAGCTGGTGTCGATCGAGATGATCGAGGCGGTCGGCCATCGCTATCTCGATACTTTCTTCGGCGTCTGCAGCCGGCTGCTGGCCCCTCACGGAAAGATGGCGCTTCAGGCCATCACCATCCGTGACAGCTTCTATGAACGGGCGCTCAAGAGCGTCGACTTCATTCAGTACCTGATTTTCCCCGGCGCGTTCATTCCGTCGATCAGCGCCATGTCCGGCGCGATCGCCCGATCGACCGATCTGGTGGTCACGCACCTCGAAGACATCGGGCCGAGCTACGCCGAAACTCTCCGCCAATGGCGCCAGAGTTTTCTCGCGAACCGCGCCGAGGTCCGCCGCCAAGGATTTCCCGAAAGTTTCGTGCGTCTCTGGGATTTCTATTTCGCGTACTGCGAGGCAGGCTTTCGTGAGCGGACGATCGGCGACGCACAGATCATCCTGGCCAAACCTCAATGCGCGCCCTCCTGACGTTCCTCGCGTTGCAGGTGGGTTGGTTCGCTTGTGTGCTCGGCGGGGCGCGTGGGAACTCTTGGATCGGTCCGCTGGTGGTGGCGGTGCTCATCGCGGGCCATCTGGCGAGTTTCGCCGGAGCGCGGCGGAGCACCCTGCGCCACGAGATTCTGACTCTTCTCACCTTCGGGCTGGCCGGCACCGTCGCCGACTCCCTGCAATCGGGTCTAGGGTTGCTCGCCTTTCACGGCAACCCGTTGAGCGGACCAGGTGCCTGGATCGCACCGCCCTGGATCGCCGCGCTCTGGTTTCACTTCGGCACGGTGCTCACCGGGCCGCTCGCCCCCCTGCGCGACCGGCGCCTCCTCACCGTGGCGCTCTGCCTGGTCGCGGCGCCCCTCTCCTACGCGGGCGGCGCACGGCTGGGCGCGGTGGCTTTTCATCCCGCCGGATGGCCGAGCGTGCTGTCCATCGGCCTGGTCTGGACGACGATTCTTTCTCTCTCGCTCCGCCGGGCGGTCCCGCCGAAGTCTCACCCCAGCGCACCCGGCTGGGCACCTACGATGGAAGGATGACGATGAAACGTCTGCTGATCGCTTTCTGGAGCGTCGTTCTGATCGCCATGACCTGGGTCACCACCTGGGCAAGCCTGGACCGGAACGTGTTTCTCGCCGCCGTGGATCTCTGGAGCGACCCTTGGGGTCGGGCGACCCTGTTCGATACCTATTTCGCTTTCTTGGCCGTCTGGGTCTGGATCGCCTGGCGCGAGCGCACGCCCTTGCGCGCCGCGGTGTGGCTGGTTCTGCTGTTGGCCCTCGGCAACATCACGATCGCCCTCTATTTCCTGGCCGCACTCCTTCGCCTGTCGCCCGGCGAGAGCTGGGACGCCCTCTTCCGCCCGCGTGCCCTCTCGAAAGCGACGCGATGACGAGCCCTCCAACCTCGGTTGCCGCACCGGCCGCCGAAACTGAAGCCAGCCCACGACCGCACGTCGTGATCCGCGGTTTCTTGCGCCTGCTCGAACGGAATCTGCTGCCCGATGCGTTGATTCGCTTCGGCATTCGCAAGCTCTGCGCCGACCGTCTCGCGGTTGAGACCGCCGGCGGCCGGGATGCGATCGAGAGCCGCAAGCGGGAGCTGATCGCCCACTTAACCGCGAGCGCGGTCGCGGTCCATACGGGAGAGGCCAACGCGCAGCACTACGAGCTGCCGACCGCCTTCTTCCGCCGGGTGCTCGGACGCCGGCTCAAGTACAGCGGCGCCTACTGGCCGGAGGGCGTCACCTCACTCGACCAAGCGGAAGAGGCGATGCTCGCGCTCACCGCCGAACGTGCGGCGATTGCGGACGGCCAATCAATTCTGGACCTGGGGTGCGGCTGGGGCTCGTTCACGCTGTGGGCCGCCGAGCAGTTTCCTTCCGCCCGCATCCTCGCGGTGTCCAACTCTTCGACGCAAAGAGTTTTCATTGAAGAACAGGTACGCGAGCGTGGCTTCGCGAACGTCACGGTTCGCACGGTGGACGCCAACGTCCTCGGCACCGAAGCCGCGCCCGAAGGTTTACGCGCCGCCGACCTCGCGGGCCGCTTCGACCGGATCGTCTCGGTCGAAATGCTGGAGCATGTCCGCAACTACGAGGAAATGCTCGGCCGCGTCGCCTCCTGGCTGAACCCAACGGGCAAGCTCTTCGTTCACGTCTTCTGCCATCGCGAGGTAGCCTACCCTTTCGAGGTCAAAGACGAGAGCGATTGGATGGCCCGCTATTTCTTCACCGGAGGGCTGATGCCCTCGGCCGACCTCCTGCCCCGCTTCGTCGCGCCGGCCGGTAACGTTCCCTTGACCGTCGAGGCGCAATGGATGGTCGACGGAACTCATTATCAAAAGACCGCCGAGGCGTGGCTCGCCAACCAGGACCGCTTCTCGCGAGAGCTGAAGCCGATCCTAAGTAAGGCCTACGCCAACGACCCCACTCCGGGCGCCACTACCCGTTGGTGGGTCTATTGGCGGGTCTTCTTCATGGCCTGCGCCGAGCTTTTCGGCAACGCCGGGGGTGGGGAGTGGCAGGTCGCGCATTACCGGTTTGGGAGAGGCCAAGGGACAACCGATGGGATTTTGGGGGTCAGATGATGATCGAGTGCGGAACGAACCCAAACACAAAGTCCCGAAAGGCTTTGCGATGAGACGGTCAGGTCCAGGTGTCTTGGCCTTCTTGCTGATATCGCTGCTTCTGGGTTGCTCTAGCGTTGCGTACCGCAGAATTGACAAGTACCATCAGTTGGGGTTTTCCGAAAGGAAAATCGGAAATGGCCTCTACTATGTATGGGCGGTCACCGACCACGATTCAGTTCGTTATATTTATGACAAGGAGTTTAAGCTCAGGCGGACCGCCGAGCTCACCCTCGAAAGCGGTTTTCGCTACTTCGTGATCCTCACCAAGAAAAATCACGAACAGCTCTTTTCTGACGTTGATCCTGCGCAACTGAGGCTCGTCTTTAGCGGCCATATCTTCCGCTTCCTATCCTCACCCGAAGGAGTCGCCGACTCAATAGACGCCGTCGTTGCGATTCGAGAGACGGATGCCGCCACCAAGGGGCGCCTGTCCCAGAAAGCGCGTCGCGCCTTGGTTCGTTTTACAAAGTAGGCAGGTTTCGCCGCGAGCAACCCAGCGACTCGCCCTTGGCACCCGCATCAAGCCGAGAAAAGACGCGGACGCACCTTGACGCTCTGCGAGCGAGGCATCATGATGCTTCCATGAGGACTACTCTGACGCTCGACGACGATCTTGCCCGGGAGCTCCACGAAGCTTCCCGGAAGAGCGGCGAGAGCTTCAAGGCGGTGGTCAATACCGCGCTGCGTCGCGGACTCAGGATCGTAGACAAGCCGACTGGGCCCCTTCCTCGCTTTGAAGTCAAAGCCCGGGATTTCGAATTCCAGCCCGGCGTTGACGTCTTCCGACTCAACCAGCTCAATGATGACCTGGAGATCGAAGACTTTCGCCGCGAACTGGCGGAAGCGACAGCGAAGCGATGATCCTCCCGGATCTCAACCTGGCTCGATAGGCCGCAGACAACTATCCCTCCATCCGGGAGTTCGCCACCTCGGAATCCTCGAAGACTTACTGAGCGAAGCGGGAACAGCGGGGAATCTGACCACCGACGCCCATTTGGCCGCCCTCGCGATCGAAAACGGAGCCGAGCTGTATTCGAACGACTCCGATTTCTCGGGATTCCCGGGTTTGCGATGGATCGACCCCATGGGTTAAGCGGCATGCGGGCAGTAGGCCCGCGCAGAGAGGCAACTCAAGCCACCGCGAGCACCTCCTCCTCCCAGGCGTAGCGCGCTTTGGCGATCCTCACTCCCACCCGCACCACCTCTAGGGTCGCGGGGGGCTTCGAGGCCGGCTTCGGTGACGCTCAGCCGACCGATCGAACCCCTACTCTTGATGAGATACAAAATAATAGCGGTTTTCTTGACTTGTGCGATGCCGGGAGCAGACACTTTTATCTGCAACTGGCAGTTAGCCCTCCCATTTCCAGGCACACTTGGGGCTCAAGAACCCCGAGCTGTTGAAGCTCGGCATGCGGCCTCAGGATTTGCGGAGGAAGGCTCCCTTGGCGAAGGCCAAAGCGAAAGCTTCGGTCGCCGCCAAGGGGAGTGAAGGGTTGTCCGTGAGCGCCGAGGTCTAACTCGGTGATCACCCCGGCCGGGGAGGGGGCATCCTCTCCGGCCGTTGTTGGGATTCTAGAACAAAAAGACCGCGGCTGGGAGGGGAATTGATCGACAGTTGCAGGCGGAGGCAAGCCGCCCCTACGTTTTCTGTTCCCTCTCGCCACCGCGAGCTCCCCGTCCTCCGAGGCGTAGGACGCCTCGACGATCCTCTCCCCCACCCGCACCACTTCTCCCACCACCACCGTTGCGGGCGCTTCGAGGCCGGCTTCGGCGGCTAACCTTCCCAGGTTTGCGAGGGTTCCCACGACGGTTTTCTGAGTGGAGAGGGTGGCACTCGCGATCGCGGCGGCCGGGGTTTCAGGGGAGCGGCCGGCGAAGATCAAGGCGGCGGAGATTTCGGGCAGGCGGCCGAGGCCCATGAGGATCACGATTGTGTCGAGCCGGCCAACGGCGTCCCAGTCGATGCGATCCATGCGATCAGCGCCCTCGGCCGAGTCGGGCACGCAGTGGCCGGCGACGATCGCGACGCTTCCTGCCACCCCTCGGTGGGTGATCGGAATGCCCGCGGCGGACGGAGCGGCGATGGCGCTGGAGATACCGGGAACGATCTCGAACGGCACGCCGGCCTCGGCGCAGGCGAGGGCTTCTTCCCCTCCTCGGCCGAAGACGAACGGATCTCCCCCTTTGAGGCGTACGACCCGCCGACCGGCCCGGGCGTGGGCGATCAGCAGGCGGCAGATCTCCTTCTGTTTTTTTGCGTGGTGGCCGGGTGATTTGCCGACGTCAATGCGAAGCGCAGTTCCGGGTGCTTCGTCGAGCAACTCCAGACTGACCAGGCGATCGTGGAGGAGCACTTCGGCCCGGCGCAGGCAGCGGAGGCCGCGGACGGTGATCAGCTCGGGGTCTCCCGGGCCGGCTCCGACCAGCCACACGTGGCCGCGGCCTCGCAAATCCAAGGTTGAATTCACGGCCGGGCCTCGGGCAACTCGATGCCCAAGATCTCTTCAAACCGGCGCTGCGCTTCCAGGTCGCGCCCCGAGCGGAGCAGGCGCAGGGCGTCGGAATCGACCAGGGCGTACCAGCGAGTGCGGCGCTCGCTGAAATCGGGGCGCCGGGCGGCGAGCGGTGCCCGGGCGCGGGCGGCGATCTCCAGGAACCGTTCCAGCTCCGGCCCGAGGCGACGGGCGATCCGATCGCGAATCCGAGCGGCGAGCGCAGGGGCGCGGCCGGCGGTCGAGATCGCGACCGTGAGGTCACCCCGGCGGGCGATGGCCGGGGCGGCGAAGGTGCAAAGCGGCGGCCGGTCAATGACGTTTAAAAAGATGCGTCGAGATTCCGCTTCGCGGGCGATCGCGGGGAGTTGGGGCTCCAGCTCTTCCGGGATCGCGATCACCAGCCAAGCGCCCGAAAGGTCGCCCTCCCGATAGGCCCTGGCGAGCAGTTGGATCGCGCCGGTTCCGGCAAGGGCGAGCAACCGTTCGCACGGCTCCGGGGCGATCAGGCGGACGCGGGCTCCCGCGGCGAGCAGCCCGTCGATCTTTTCCGGTGCGGGCTTTCCCGCACCGAGGACGACGGCGAGGCGGCCGGAAAGATCGAGCGTGATCGGATAGGACGACATGAGATCGCCTTCCGAGCCTTACAGCTCGACCGCCACGCTTTCGACCGAGACACCGGAGCGATCGACGTCGACGGTCAGCCGTGCGACGGAGGTCGACAGCTCGATCCGTACCCTGCCGGGCTTGCCGCCCGCGATCGAAATCCCGGTGAGCGTCGTACCTACCAGGGCGCCGAGCGCCGTTTCCGCTTCGCGGGCGCGGCGGATGAGATCGAGACCGGCAGGGGTCTTCTTGTAGAGATCGAGAAACGCCCCTTCCGCTTCCGGCCCGTGCAGCCGGCGGGCGCGGCCGGTCGAGAGCGACAGATCGAGCAGCCGCGCGAGCGGCGCCTGGAGGGTGCCGGGGACCTCTCCCGTGGCGATCGATCCGGCCAGCCGGGCTAAGTCCGAACGCTCGGCCGAGGCGTGGACGCTCGCCGTGTAGGCCGACAGCTCTTCCAGCAGGTCGCCGCGGTGGAGCGCCGGAATCGCCAACCGCTCCGGCGCGGGGGGCGACGACGAAGTTCTCGCCTCGATCGCTGGGGTGGTGAGGATGGTGCTCATCGGACCTCCTCCGCGACCAGCGACTCAATCTCGTGCTCCAGGCCGCCAGTTTCGATGGGGCAGTGGATGCCGCACTCCTTCGGCGCGTTCGTCTCCCACCACCAGCGGCCGGCGCGCGGGTCTTCGTCCGCACGGGTGGCCCTTGTGCAGGGGGTGCAACCGATGCTCGTGAACCCCTTGGCGTAGAGCGGATGGACCGGCACGTCGTTTTCGCGCACGTAGTCCAGCACCTCTTCGGCGCTCCAGTCGGCGAGCGGCGAGAGCTTCGTCAATCCGCCGTGGTCGTGGTCGATCTCCAGCTTCCGGAGGTTCGCGCGGCTCGCCCATTGGTCGCGGCGAAGGCCGGTCACCCAGACGTCGAGACCCTCGAGAGCCTTGCGGATCGGCTCGACCTTGCGCACGTGGCAGCAGAGCAGACGCTGGGGCACCGAGCCGCGGAAGCCGTTTGGCCCCTGGCGATGCACCAGAGTCTCAAGCTGGCGGGCGTCCGGAAACAGCATCTCGATCGAAACGCCGTAACGGGCGCGGACCTGCTCCATCACCTCGTAGGTCTCTTCGGGCATCCGGCCGGTGTCGACCGTGAAGACCCGCACCTCCGGTCGGATTCGCCACGCCATGTCGAGCAGCGCCATTCCTTCGGCCTGGAAGCTGGTGCAGATGCCGAGGTTCGCGCCCCAGCGGTCGAGCGCCCATTCCAGGATCTCCTGCGGCTCCGCGCCGTCGAGATCGGCGGCCAGGCGGCCGGCTTCGTATTCGTCGAGGAAATCGCGCAGCATTTTCAAGCCTCCGGGTAGAGCGCGATGAGATCGGCGTCGTCGCTTCGCGCGAGCCACTGCTGGAGCCGCTCGCCGCTTGCGCGCTGTTCGAGATAGGCGCCGACCAGGCGTTCGAGGACGAGATGGATCTGATCGGCGGGGACGCGCTTCCACACCGGGCGGCCGATCGCCGCATCTTTGCCTTGGGCGCCGCGCAGGAAGACATCGAACCCCTGGCGCCGCTCGCCGTTCGGACCGCGTTCGCGGAGAGTCGTTCCCTGCAGACCGAGGTCTCCTGTCCAATGATGGGCGCAGGCGTGCGGGCAGCCGTCGAGATGAATCGCAAGGTCGGCCACCGCCGGGCCGAATCGCGCGGCGAGATGGTTGGTGATCGTCCCCAGCCGCCGTTTGGTCTCGGCGACCGCGAAGTTGCAATAGGGATCGCCGGTGCAGGCGATCGACCGGCCGTGCAGAGCCGAAACTTCGAGCGGAAAACCGAGCCGTCCAACGGCGGCGACTACGTCGGCCTTTCGCTCGTCGGGAATGTTGGCGAGCAGGAAGTTCTGCTGCCGGGTAAGCCGGATCTCTCCGTCGAAGCTTTCGACCAGATCCGCCAACGCGAGAAGCTGCGTTCCCGAGATCAACCCCGCGGGGACAGGAAAACCGGCGTACCAGAGCCCCGGCTGGCGCTGGGAGTGAAGGCCGGAATGGAGCGGATCGGCATGCGGCACGGGCTCGACCCTCGGGCCGTCTTCGAGGGCGTAGCCGAGCCGCTCTTCCACCCGCGCGCGGAACGCCTCGGCGCCCACGTCCTCGATCAGAAACTTGAGCCGCGCCCGGGCGCGCGACATCCGGTAGCGCAGATCGAGGCGCCAAGTGTCGACGATCGCCGCTAGAACCTCTATCGCCTGCTCCTTCGGGACGAACACGCCGAGATCCGAGGCGAGGCGGGGGAAGGTGGACAATCCCCCGCCCACGCGCACCGCAAAGCCCTGGCGGCCCTCGTACATCGTGCCGATCAGGGCGATGCAGTGGATCTCCGGCGCGTTGCACTGGTGGGGGCAGGCGGAGATGGTGATCTTGTGCTTCCGCGGCAGGTTCGAGTACTCCGGCCGGGCGCGGAAGAACGCTGCGGTCTCTTCGAGCAGCGGCCGCACGTCGAACAACTCTTCGGCGTCGAGCCCAGCGAGCGGGCAGCCGGTGACGTTGCGCACGTTGTCGCCGCAAGCGCCCGCCGTGTCGAGCCCGAGGGCGGAAAGCTCGGCGAGCACCTTCGGCAGGCTCGCCAGTGGAAGATCGTGAAGCTGGAAATTCTGGCGGGTGGTCAACTCGGCATAGTCGCCACCCAGATCGCGCGAGATGCGGCCGATCACGCGCAGTTTCTCCGGAGTGAGGAATCCCCCCGGGGTCTTTACCCTGAGCATGAACCGGCCGGTCTTCGGCTTGTCGTGGTAGAGCCCGTACCACTGAAGGCGGACGAGGTCCTCTTCCGGAACGGCCTCGTAGCCGGTTTCGATCATCGCGGGAATCTCCGCGATCACGTCGAGCCCCGGCTTGTCGCGCTTCAGCCGCTCAATCGAATTCCGCTTGTAGATCAGCTCCCAGGTCGGAGGCTCGGTCGTATTCGGGGCCCGCAAGGTAAGGCTCTCCTTCCCGGCTCGATAGAGCCACTGCGCGGTCACGCAAGATGCGGTTCGCGGGGGGAAGACGTCAGATCAGGAGAGACGCGGGACAGGAGCGCCATAGCGCTCCCGGCCCGCTAACTACAGAGGGAGAGAGACAGAGGCTCGGCAGAGGAGGGACGTGTACGACTCATTTGTGAGTAAGATGATAGAGAATAAGGTGCGTGTCAAGCCCCTGCCCCGAATCTCCCGCTTACCTACCGCGCCGTGACCCGAATTTCACGGGACACCACGGCCCCGAAACGCTGGAGTCCTTCGCGCAGCATCTGCCAGTCGGAGGTGTAGGTGCCGGTCCGCGAAGGCGCGGTCAGGAGGAGTGTGAAGGTTGCCGTCTTGCCCGGCTGGATCTTGGCGAGCCGCCCGACCAGCTTGCGCGGCGGGGTGAACGGATCGGAATCGTCCCCAGCGCCGAGCTTGTAATTGGCGGCTCGGGTCCAGGCGGTCGTGCCGAGGTTTCGCATCGTGATCCTGGCCGTAAACGTCGACCCCTTGCGCATCGAGGAGGGGAAGTTGACCGACACCACTTCCGCCGCGTCGGCCGGCCCATGTTCCAGGTCGATGAACCCTTTGACCGCGGCATACGCGGTCTTTGGGGAGCCGTCGGCGCGCAGCAGGCCCCAGCGCGGCACGCTGGTGTTCGGATCGTCGATCAGCTCGTAGATGAAGATCTTGTCGATCCACTCACGCCCCGGCTGCTCGGTGAACCAATCGCTGAGCAGGCCGGAGAGATCGCCGGCCTGCGCGGTGTCGCCCACCTGATCGCTCGCCCAGCCGGTCTCGGTCAACCAAACCGGACGGCCGAGCCAGCCGGTGTTGCGCAGCACTTCGCGGAGAGAGGGGTTCACCAGCGGCCAGAGGGAAGGGCTGCCGCCGAACTGTGTGTCATCGGTAAGTTTCTTGGTCACGTCGCGCGATCCGTCCCGGTCGTAGAGATGGTGCGCCACGATGTCGATCCGGTCGCTCGCCTTCAGCAAAATGTCGCGCAGCCAGACGTACCAATCGCTGTCCCCGGAGGTTAGGTGCGCCAGGTCCGGCCCGGCGATCTGCGCGTCCGAATCGGCGGAGCGGATCGCGGTCGAACCGGGCTTCAGGATCTTCTCGATGTAATCGTTCCGGCTTCCCGCCCAGAAACGGTCCTGGTTCGGCTCGTTCCAAATCCCCCAGACCTGGATCCGCCCCCGGTAGCGATCGGCGGCCCGGACACAGATGTCCGTCCAATCGTCGACGTTCCGCGGCACCCCGGTGAGGGCGGGGCCGTCGGTCGCCCAAGCGGGGGTATCGGCGAGCGTGGCGTATATCGACAGCCCGCGCGCCTGGGCCGCTGCCACGATCGCGTCATAGACGTGCCAATCGAATTGGTCCTGTGCCGGCTCGACCCAAGGCCAGATGAAATCGATCCGCACCCAGCCAATCCCGGAATCGCGAACCTTGTCCAAACGCGCCGCCACGTCGCCGCCCAGGGGAGCGTGGATATTGACCCCGAAATGGGACGCCTCGCCCGCAACGGCCGCGGCAGGAATTACGACCGCAACCGCAGCGGCCAGGACCAGAGAGAGGGCGAGGAGTGAAAATCGTCGCAGCATCGGCAAAACCCTCCAGGCTCCCACGGTACCCGGGGCGGAGGGTTATGTCAAAAATGTGGCGCCCTCGTGGCTCCCAAATGCGACGACCGTCCACCATGGAGGGGCTATCAGAACTGGCCACCTAAATAGGCCGAAAAAGGTAAGTGGCGCATTTGCAGCGACTTACCAGCTTGCCGTGGATGCCTGGGGGGCATCACCTAAATGGGCTACGCCCAATAAGGAAGATAACTTACAAACCTCTTGGACCCGCTCGCTGGATTCTCCGGCATGGTATCGCCAGGAAAGAAAGACCTTTCCCGCGAAAATACGATCAGGTGATCGAGCTGGGCCATAGGAGGAAGTTTATCGCGATCGGGCCGCTTCCCGCGGCACCTTCTCCCACCGAAACACCGCTACCAGCTCCTCAACCCGGCACGGCTCCGGCCGGTCAAGCAGGCCGAGGGAGAAGCTTAGATCGCCCACCACCACCTCGGGCGAGACGCCGCGGTCGCGTAGCGTCCGCAACCTCATCCCGTCGTCCCGCTTCGAAAGCTTCTCGCCTTCGGCATTCACCACCAGGGGCAGGTGCGCGTATTCGGGCACGCTCCCGCCCAGCGCCTGGATCAGTTGAACCTGGCGGGCGGTCGATTCGAGCAAGTCACGACCTCGGACGACTTCGGTGATGCCCATCGCGAGATCGTCCACTACCACGGCGAGCTGGTAGGCGTAGACCCCATCGCGGCGCTTGAGGACGAAGTCGCCGACGGTTTGGTCAACCCGCTCGGTGATGGGGCCGCAGATTCGATCGACGAAGGAGACGGGCTCGGAATCGACTCGAAAACGCAGCGCGGCGTCGGGTTTCGGGTTTGCGCGCATCGCTTCGAACCAGCCGGGCTCAAGATTCTTGGGGCGCAGGCTCGCTGGATAGGGCGGCGTTCCGTCGCGACCGTGGGGCGCTGTGGCGAGGTTTGCGAGATCGGCTCGCGAGACCCGGCAGGGGAAGAGCCGGCCGGATTCCGCCAGGCATTCGAGTGCCGCTTCGTAGAGATCCGCACGTTGCGATTGGATATAAGGCGCGCAGGGGCCGCCGACCGGATCGGGACCTTCATCCCAATCGAGGCCGAGCCAGCGGAGGTCTTCCTCGGCGGCTTCGGCCATTCCGGGGACTGTGCGCGGACCGTCGAGATCTTCCAGGCGCCAGATGAACGAGCCGCCTTGGCTGCGGATCGACAACCAAGCTGCCAGGGCGGTTCGGGCGTTGCCGAGATGGAGCCAGCCCGACGGGGTCGGGGCGTACCGGCCCCGCGGGATGGAAGGAAGATCGCTCAGGCGGCAACGCCTTCGGCGGCGACCGAAGCGGCCGAGACCGGGGGCAGGTTGCGGTGCGCTTCGAGGAACGTCTCCGGCTTGCTGAACGTGCCGGCGAGCCCGAGGCCCCTCCGTACATCTCCGAGCGCCACCTTGCCGGTCGCCACGGCGAGGCCCATCTGGAGGTAGGTTCGAACCCGGCCGCGATGCCGATAACGCACGTCGAGGACGTGGCGCCAGAGCCTTGAATATTCCTCGTAGAAATCCTTGAGCGGCAGCTTGGTCGGCAGGACCGCGTGGACGATGTCGAACATCTCCCAGTTATCGGTCGTCACCTGGGCTTTCGCCGTTTCCCATAGGTCGGTACCCGGGAGCGGGGTGAGCACCGAGAAGCCGCTGTTGTAGGCGCCGGTCTCTTCGATCCACAGGCGGAGCCGCTCGAAGTCTTCGTGATCCCAGGCTGGATCGACGATGAAGTTCGGCGTGTAGCCGACGCCCAGCTCTTTGAGGATTGAGAGCGCGCGGACGTTGGTGGCCGCCGTGTTCTTCTTGTTGACCGCCTTCAATCCCTCGTCGGTGACCGATTCGAGGCCGAGGAAGATCGCGAGCGAGCCGCATTCCTTCCACATTTCAATCAGGTGGGGGAACTTGCAAATGATGTCCGTGCGGGTCTGGACCGTGAAGTACTTCTTGATTCCCGCGGCCTTGATTTGCTTCGCCATCTCTTCGCTTCGCCGCACGTCGAGCCAGAAGATGTCGTCGGTGATGAAGATGTTCGGCGCTTCGATACTTTTGAGTTCCTCGACCACCCGCTCGGGCGATTTCTCGCGGAACGTGCTCTTGTGGAACTTCCACACCGAACAGAAATTGCATTTCCATGGGCAGCCGCGGGCCGTTTCCATCAAAGCGAGCGGCTTCCTAAAATTGATGTAGTAACCGGGCGCGTAGCGCGAGATCAGGTGCCGCGCAGGCAGCGCCATCGTGTCCAGGTCGTCGCGCATGGGCGCCGGGGCGGCCGTCGCCTGATGGTCGCCGTGATTCCAGACGAGGCCCGGGATCGCCGACGGATCGGCCCCTTTCCCGAGAGCGTCGGCGAGGCGCGGCAGGATCTCCTCGCCGTCTCCCACCGCGATCGCGTCGATCGCCGAATGGAGGAACCACCCCGGCTCGCGCGAGGCGTCATGACCGCCGAGCAGCACGAACGCGGCGGGCAGGTCGCGGCGAATGCGCTCGGCCAGGCGAATCGCCCGGTTCCGCTCGGTCGTGAAGTTGCACTGAATGCCCACCAGATCGGGGCCGAACGCCACGCAGTCGGCCAAACCCCGTTCCAGGCCATCGATCCGCAGGTCGATCACCCGGACCTGGTGCCCTTCCGCCTCCAGACATCCGCCGACGGTGATCAAGCCGAGCGGCTCGACGAACGTGAGCATCTCGAGTCCGAGGATGCCGCCGATCGGCGGCTTGAGCAGAGCGATGCGCATGGGGCCGATCCTCGCAAAGTTCGATCTGAAGCGTTCCTGCGAGTCTGTACCCGGCCCGGGCTGACCGTCAAGAGCCGGAAAGGCGACCAAAAAGGGCGAGGAATCGAGGGGCGGGCATTTTCGCCCTCCTGTAATGCCGGTGTAAGGGTGAGGGCCCTAGGGTTGGCGCAGATTCAAACCTAGACGGGCGTCGGTGTCGCCCAAGGAGAACAGGAATGAACGCCTTACCCCGTACAACTCGATGGCTGTTGTGTGCCATCGCCCTACTCTCGGGCCTTGCGGCCCTGCCGGCGTCCGCGCAGGTGACTTGCGCCGGCTACGTCGACGCCGACGTCGTGGCGCTCGACCAGGCCTGGACCTGGAATCGCTACGGCGCTCTCGAACCCCAGGGCATGATGTACGCGCTCAAGAGCGACGTCCTGCCGCTAGCCGACCTGGACGGCCTTCCCGATCCGGGCGTCAGCTACGTCCTCGCCTATGGCCAAGTCCAATTGCGGCGCGACAAGCGGCCGCGGCCGTTGGTGCTGCGGGTCAACGTCGGCGACTGCCTGCGCATCCATTTCACCAACCTTTTGGATGGCGCGCAGCGCGACCAGGAGCAGCCGGCTACGCGCGACGCCTCGATCCATGCGATCGGCATGCAGCTGGTCGACACGATCAGGAGCGATGGTTCCTCCGTCGGCCAGAACCCCACGTCGGGAATCGTCCCTCCCGGCGGCGTGATCGACTATCTCCTCTATGCCCCCCAGGAAGGGACGTACGTCTTCCACAGCATGGGCGCCCCGGTCGGTGGCGAAGCGGACGGCGGTTCGATCTCCGCGGGCCTGTTCGGCGCGATCGACGTCGAGCCCGCGGGCTCCGAGTGGTACCGGAGCCAGGTCACCGAAGACGACATGAAAAATGCGACCCTCAGCACCTCCGCCGGCTTCCCGACGCTCAGTTACGGGGCCGTATATCCGGCCGGCCATCGCTACGCGGGCAAGCCGATCCTCAAGATGTACACCGGTTCCTCGACCGCCCGGAAATTGGTCCATTCTGACCTGACCGCGATCATCACCGGTCCCGGTGCCGGCATGCTGTCCTCGCCCAATCCCACCACCAAGGTCTATCCCGAGCGCAGCGAGCCGTTCCGTGAGTTCACGATCATCTTCCACGACGAGATCGGCGCGGTCCAGGCGTTTCCGCAGTTCGAGGACCGGGAGCTGAAGCACACGCTCCACAGCGTCCGCGACGCCTTCGCGATCAACTACGGCGCCGGAGGAGCGGGCGCCGAGATCATCGCGAACCGCTTGGGCGTCGGCCCGGCGCTCGATTGTCCGGAGTGCATGTACGAAGAGTTTTTCCTTTCCTCCTGGGCGATCGGCGACCCGGCGATGGTGGTCGACGTGCCGGCCAACGCGCCCTGCACCGAGAGCGACCTCGATCAGATGGGCGAACCGCTGTTCAACAACGTCGCCCCCTATCCTTGCACCCCGACGCCGGGACGCAAGGCGAAAGTCGCGCTCTACCCCGACGACCCGTCGAACGTGTATCACAGCTATTTGAACGACCATGTCAAGTTCCGCAACTCGCATGCGGGCTCGGACAACCACCACATTTTCCACCTTCACGCCCACCAGTGGATGCACACGCCGAAGGAAGACAAGTCGAACTACAGCGACTCTCAGGCGATCGGCCAAGGCGGCAGTTTCACCTATGAGATCACCAACGGCGGCAGCGGCAACCTGAACAAAACGGTGGGAGACTCGATCTTCCACTGCCATTTCTATCCCCACTTCGCGCAGGGCATGTGGTCGCTCTGGCGCGTCCACGACGTGCTGGAACTCGGCACCGTGATGGACGTCGACGGGCGCCCGAAAGAGAAATCCCGCGCCCTGCCGGACAACGAGATCCTGGCCGGCACGCCGATCCCCGGCCTGGTGCCGATTCCGGTGCTGCCGATGGCGCCGATCCCGGGCATCGCACGGATCGACCAGACGACCGGCCAGCCCGTGATCCTGGGCGCATTGAACCCCGGCTATCCTTTCTTCGTTCCCGGCATCGCCGGCCGACGTGCCCCGCACCCCCCTCTCGACACCATTCACGACGGCGGCCTCCAACGCCACGTGGTGGTCAAGGGCACCGCGACCCACGTCGAGACCCGTCTCAGCTTCGACAAGATCATCACTTCGCTCACCCCGAGGTTCCTGGCGGAGACCGGCGAACCGGTCGAGCTGACCGCGATGACCTTCCACAACAACGCGGCCGGCTACACCACCCCGCGGGCCGATAACCTCCCCGCCACCAAGAACTTCCTGGTCAACACCCACAAGCAGGTGCGCGGCGCGCCGCTCGCCGACCCCTGCCCCACGGGTTCGACGATGCGCTACTACAAAGCGGCGGACATCCAGCTCGACATGGTGATCAACAAGGCCGGCTGGCACTTCCCGCAGGCGCGCATGATCACTCTGTGGAACGACGTCGCGCCGACGCTCGCCGGAACCCGGCCGCCGGAGCCGTTCTTCTTCCGTGCCAACTCGGGCGAGTGCATCGAGTTCTGGAGCACCAACCTGGTGCCCAACAGCTATGAGCTCGACGACTTCCAGGTCAAGACCCCGACCGACATCCTCGGCCAACACATCCACCTGGTGAAGTTCGACGTTCTCGCCTCCGACGGCGGCGGCAACGGCTGGAACTACGAAGACGGCACGTTTTCTCCCGCCGAAGTGCGCGAGCGCATCAAGGCGATCCGGCTCGCCAACGGCTGCGCCGCGGGCGCCTTCAATCCGACCTCCTGCCCGGTGGCGCAGGTCCACCCGTTCTTCGGCTCGCACGCCTCGGAATGCAACGACACGTCGGACGGGAACGAATGGCTGGGCGCCCAGACCACCGTCCAGCGCTGGTACGCGGACCCGATGACCACCCTTCAGGGCGGCAAGCGCACGCTTCGCACCGTCTTCACCCACGACCACTTCGGGCCGTCCACCCACCAGCAGGTGGGCTTGTACGCCGGCCTGATCGTCGAGCCCACGGGCTCGGCCTGGGCTCACAACGAAACCGGCACCGCCCTCGGCACCAACATGGGTTTGGGCCTCTCGCAGGACGGCGGCCCGACCAGCTGGCAGGCCGTGATCAGCAGCTCGACCGAAAACTACCGCGAGTTCATGCTGGAGTTCGGCGACTTCTTCCTCGCCTACGAGCCGGGCAGCCCGAAGTGTCCGTCCCGCTCGCTCGGCTTCGCCGATCCGAAACGGGCGATCAACCCGCCGGGCAAGAAGGAAGAAGCCCCGCCGATCCTCTACTCCAAGCCGATCGACTGCCCGGTCAACGCTCCCCCGGGAACGCCCGGACCGCCGGCTCCCTGCCCGGAAGCGGTTTCCGCCGACGACCCGGGTACCAAGACGGTCAACTACCGCAATGAGCCCCTCGCTCTGCGCGTCCTCGACCGGTCCGGCCCCACCCCGCAGCAGTACACGGGCGGCTTCCTCGGCCGCGGCGGCGATCTCTCGTTCGCCTACGAGACCCGCACCGACCGCTGGGATCCCGAGTTCAACACCTTCCCGTACGCGCCCTTCCTGACCAAGGCGCCGTACGGCCCGCTGACCGATCCTGCGAGCCTCTACCCGGGCGATCCGTACACCCCGCTGCTTCGTTCCTACGAGGGCGACACGGTGAAGATCCGCGTCTTGGTCGGCGCGCACGAAGAGTCGCACAACATGACGGTTCACGGCATGAAGTGGCTCCGCGAAGCGGAAGTCGCCGATTCCGGTTGGCGCAACTCGCAGGGCATGGGTATCTCCGAGTGGTTCGACCTCGAAGTCGGCCGCATCCCGGCGCTCAATGCCGACGGCAAGTTCGCCGACTTCCTCTATAAGCCGGGCGCGGCGACCGAGTCGCAGTGGGACGGCCTCTGGGGATTGATCCGCGCCTACCGCGGCCCGCGAGCCGATCTCCGGGTTTTGGATAGCGCAAACCCCGACGCCCGAGGCACCGATGTCGCCGGCGGCTATCGGGTCACCGACGCCTCCACCGCGGTCGGAGTGAAGGCTTTCGACACGGGTGATGGCGAAACGAGCCGTGCGCTCGTCGGGAATGGCGCGGCCGGCGCGGCCATCCCTACCAACTGCCCCTCGACCTCAACACTGCGACACTTCGACATCACCGCGGTTTCCGCCGCCGAAGTTCTCAGGAACGACGGTTTCGGAGCGAACGCCGGGTTGATCTACAACCGGCGGCCGGACGGGGTGAATCACCCCGCTCCGCCCGAAGGCCACGGCGGCATCAGCGTCGGTCCGCTGCACCAGTCCGACGCCATCATGTTCGTCTATAAAACCGACCTCGACTACTCGCAGGGCAGGCCGCTGCTGATTCCGAGCGTCCGCCGGGAGCCTCTGGTTCTGCGCGCCCGGGCCGGAGAGTGCATCGAAGTCAAGCTGAACAACGACATCCCGCCCGCCTACACCGATCTTCTCGACGGCTTCAACGGCATGCCGATGATCGTCGAGAACTTCAACGCCGACCAGGTTAAGACCTCGCTCGACGTCGGTCTCCACCCTCAGCTTGTGGCGTACGACATCATGACCAGCGACGGGACGAACGTCGGCTTGAACCCGACCCAGTTGGGCAAGCAGACGGTGGCGCCCGGCGAAGGGGTCGTCTACTACTGGTACGCCGGATCGTTCGTCGGATCGACCCCTCTGGCCGTCGAGTTCGGCGGTTCGGGCCTTACTTCCGCCGACCCGATCAAGCACGCGAGCAAGGGGGCGATCGGCGCTCTGATCATCGAGCCGCCGGGATCCACCTGGACCGAGGACCTGGTACCGGAAACCGACCTGTCGATCCGCAAATCGCGGGCCTCGGCGACCATCACCCCCGCGGACGTCCGCAAGTTCAAGGAATTCGTGGTGATGTTCCAAGACGACCTGAACCTGCGCTTCACCAAGGGCGACGGTTACGACTACAGCAACCCCGCGTACGGCCCGGCGATCCCCAACCTGATCGTCAACGTCGATTCCGAAGGTTCCGGCCAGAAGGCGATCAACTACCGTACCGAGCCGCTCTGGTTCCGGGCCGGCTGGTCGCCCGAAACGTCGACCAACGACACCCGCAATTTCACCCAGTTCCATCAGCTGATGGAAAACGCCTGGGTTCATCAAGATCCCGAGACGCCGGTGTTTTCGGCAACCAAGGGAGACTCGGTCCGCATGCGGGTCGTCCACCCGGGCGGTCACGAGCTGCCGATCGTCTTCGACCTGCACGGTCACGTCTGGGAGGAGTATCCGGTCCAGGCCGGCTCCAACTCGACTCGGCAGGGCTCCAACCCGGTGTGCGAATGGAAGGGAACCCGCGACGGCATGGGCGCTTCCGACCACTTCGATGCACTGCTCAAGGTCGGGGCCGGCGGCATGGTCGGAGTGACCGGCGACTACCTGTACCGCGATTACACCCCGGCCCACCTCGATGACGGACTCTGGGGTCTCTTCCGTGTTAAATAACCCGACCGCCTCCGGGCGAGTCGCGGGTGCCCTGCTCGGCCTTCTGCTCTCCCCGTTCGCGGGGAGGGCGTTGGTCGGGGGGGCTCCCGCCCTTCCCGTCCTCTCCCCTTCCTCCTCCCCCTCGGCCTACCTTCCCGCCCTCCCCGCCGAAACCGCCCCGACGACCCTCGGCGCCGGCCGGATCGGCGAGGCGGAAGTCGGCGGGATCGCAGTCGAGGTCTTTCTCGAAGCCGTCCGGCCCGGCGCTCCGCTGCGCGAAGGCGAAGAGGCCCGCGTTCGCCTGGAGTTCAAGGACGCCAATACCAAGGCCCCGCTGGACGGCCTGTTTCCGGGCGCCTGGATCGACGCCCTCACCCCAGGCGCCAAGGCGAGCGATCCGGACGAGTGCAAGAAGAAGCTCCAAGGCTTCGTCGGCGGTTCACTGCTCAATCCGCCGGAACATGACCTGAACGCCTATTACGTCCTGGGGCTCAACGAGGACGCCACGATCACCGTCGTCGATCCGCTGTTCACGTTCGGCGGCAGCAAGCTGCTCGATATGGTTTTTCTCAAAAGCGCGGGCACCGATTGGACGTTGTCCAAAGACCAGCTCCGCCTCTACGTTTCGATGGCCGAGGCGGGCGAGGTCGCAGTGATCGACACCGAAAGCTGGAAGGTGATCGCCAACGTCCCCGTCGGCAAAGGCGCAGGACGGGTGATGCTGCAACCCGACGAGCGCTACCTTTGGGTGGCGGTCGACGGCGGCGCAAAAGTGCCCGGCGTCGTGGCGATCGATACCGTGAAACTCGCGCAAGCCGCGGCGATTTCGACCGGCACCGGGCCGCACGATCTCGCGATCTCTCTCGACGACCGCTACGTCTTCGCTTCCAGCCGCGACTCAGGGGACGTCTCGGTGATCGACGTGCGCACGCTTTCCGAGCTGCGCCGGGTGAAGACCTGCAAGCAGCCGGTCTCGATCGCCTGGTCCGAGCCCGCCGGCTCGGCTTTCGTGGCCTGCCAAGGGGACGGCGCGATCGTCTCCGTCTCGTCCGATCCCGACCGGCCGGCAGCCCGGCTTCAGGCCGAGCCGGGTCTGGCGCAGATCCGCTTTTCCCCCGACGGCCGACTCGGTTTCGTGCCGAACCCGAAGAAAAACGTCGTCCATATCGTCGACGCCTCGGGACCCCGGATCGTCCAGAGCCCCGGAGTCGAAAGCGAACCCGACCAGGTGTCGTTCAGCCAGGACATCGCATACGTCCGCCATCGCGGCAGCGAGTCGATCCTGATGATCCCTCTTTCGCAGGTCGGCCACGAAGGAGCGGCGGTGCCGGTGGTCGATTTTCCCGGCGGCCAAAACCCGCCCGGCCGGATGGACCTGCCGACCCTCGCCGCCGGCATCGTTCAGGCCCCCGGCGAAAACGCCATCCTGCTCGCCAACCCGGAAGACCGGATGATCTACTACTACATGGAGGGGATGGCGGCTCCGAGGGGCAGTTTCCAAAACTACTCGCGGCAGCCGCGGGCGGTGCTCGCCGTCGACCGTTCCTTGCGCCCCGCCGGGCCGGGCCTCTACTCGACCACCTTTCTGCTCGGCCCTGCCGGCCGGCGCGACCTGACGCTGTTGGTCAACTCGCCGCGGATGGTCGAATGCTTCCCCTTCACGATCGAAACGAACCCGAACAAACCCGACAATCGCCCGCCGGTGATCGCCGCGGCGCTCCAACCGAATTCCAAGATTGCGCCCGGGAAGGAGATGACCCTCCGCTTTCGTCTCAACCGCACCGCCGACGACTCCTTGCTCACCGGGGCGTCCGACGTTCGGATCGTCACGTTCCTCTCGCCGGGCGTCAACCGTCGCGTATTGCCGGCCGCCGAGGTCGAGCCCGGGATTTACGAGGCGCATTTCACTCCGACCGAGGGCGGGATCTACTATGTCTTCGTCGAATCCAAGTCGGCCGGCCTCAGAGTCGAAAAGTCGCCGACCACGGTGATCGACACCACGGAAACGCCGGCCGAGCCGGTCGAGGCAACCGCCCCGATCCCCGAGCAAGAGCCGCAAGAGGGAGCTTTGCAGCCATGACGTTTCGCAACCGGATTCCGCGCGCCCTCCTCCTCGGCACCGCTTTGTCCTTCGCGCTCTTGGGGGCTCCGGCGACGGCCGCTCCCGGTGCCACGACCGATCTGGCCGTCCTCGCGGCCCCGGCGATCCCCGACGTCTCTCTGGTCGATCAGAACGGCAGGAAGATTCATTTCTACAGCGACCTGATCCAAGGCAAGGTCGTCGCGGTCAACTTCGTCTTCACTACGTGCAGCACGATCTGCACGCCGCAGGGCGCGCGGTTCGCCGAGCTGCGCAAGCTGCTGGGCGACAAGGCGGGTCGCGACGTCCACCTGATCTCGGTGTCGATCGATCCGCAGTCGGACACCCCCGCCAAGCTCAAGGCCTGGTCGGAAAAACTCGGCGCCGGCCCCGGCTGGACGCTGGTCACCGGCGAGAAGGACGAGGTCGTCCGGCTGCTCAAATCGTTCGGCGCCTTCGACGTCGACATCAAGCGGCACACCCCGTCGCTGCTGCTCGGCAACGATCGCGACAAGCGCTGGACCCGCGCCTACTCTCTCGCCCCGGCGGCGCAGCTCGCCGGCCTGCTCGAAGGCCTTCGCGACGAATCGCCCGGGCCCAAGGCCTCCCCGAAGGAAGGGAAGTGAACATGCGTCTCCATAAGGCAATCTCTCTTTCGCTCGCCGTGCTCTTCTGCGCCGGCCTGTCGGGTGCGGCGCGAGCCGATGAACCGAAAAACGGCCCCGGCAGCCCCGCCGAGCGTTACTTCACGAACGCGCCCCTGGTCGACCAAAACGGCACGGAACACCGCTTCTACGCCGATCTGCTCCAGGGTAAAATCGTGATCATCCAGGCCATGTTCACCGAATGCGCGGGGGTCTGTCCGGTCATGGCGGGCACCCTCGAACGGGTCCAGGAATGGGCGGGCGACCGCCTGGGCAAGGACGTCGTCATCCTTTCGTTCTCGGTCGATCCGAAGGATACTCCGGCGAAGATGAAAGCTTTCTCCGAACGCTTCCGCGCCAAGCCCGGCTGGTATTTCTTGACCGGCACGAAAGAGAACTGGGAAACCGCCCTCAAGAAGCTCGGCCTCTATTCGGAAAACCGCGAAGCCCATTCCGCCGTCTTCACGATCGGCAACGACCGGACCGGCTTGTGGAAGAAGGCGCTCGGCGTCGCCAAGCCGAAAGAGATTGTGGAGATCGTCGAAGGCGTCGCGAAGGATCAAGATTGAACTCCCGTCGCCTTCCCCGGGTCCTCGCGGCGCTGCTGATCGCGGCTGTGAGCCTCCCCCGGCTCGCCGCCGCGGCCGGTGAGCCGCCGCCGTTGTCTCCCGAGGAGGCGCGCGGTAAGCGGCTGTTCCTGGCCGGCGAGAGCGGCTCGGGCGGCGAGATTTCCGCGGTGATGGGTTCGGGCGGCCCCGAGACCGCCGTTCCCGGAGCCACCCTGCCCTGCGGCAGCTGCCACGGCCGCGACGGCCGGGGCCGGCCCGAGGGGGGCATCGCCCCTTCGAACATCACCTGGGAGTCGCTGACCAAGCCGTACGGTTCGGGCGCGCTGCTCGGCCGCACCCATCCGTCGTACGACGAAAAAAGCGTCAAGCGCGCGGTCACGATGGGGCTGGATCCGGCCGGCAATGCGCTCAATCCCACCATGCCGCGCTACCAGATGAGCCAGGCCGACGTCGCCGACCTGATCGCTTATCTCAAACGGGTGGGCAACGAGCCGGTCCCCGGCGTTTCGGCCACCACCGTGCGCCTCGGCGCCTGGCTCGCCCCCGGCGAACCGGGTACCGTCACCAAGGCGCTGCTCGAAGCCTCGATCGCCGAGATCAACCAGCGCGGCGGCCTCTATGGCCGCAAGCTGGAGCTGGCTGCCGAGACGCTCACCGGAAATGCGGCGGACCGCACCCGGATCGCCGCAGCATTTCTCGATCGCACCCCCGTTCTCGCTCTGGTCGCCCCGGAGCTTTCCGGCGCACCGGGCTCGGACGTAGGCCTCGCCGAGCTGCTCGAACAGCGCGAGGTTCCGGCCGTCGGCGCGAGCAGCCTGTTTCCACCGGCCGACGCCGATCTCGATCGCCAAACCTTTTACCTGCTTGCCTCGCCCGCCGATCAGGCGCGCGCTTTGGTGGAAACGATCGCCAAGGAAACCATCCGCCCCACGTTCGCCCTGGTCGCTTCGGAATCCGCGGAGATCTCGCCGCTCGCCGACGCAGTGGTCGCCGAGGCCGAACGACGGGGATACGCCCCCGCCGAGGTTCGGCGCTATTCCGCCATCGCCGGACCGAACGACTCGTGGGTCGAGGCCACCGCCCGCGATCTCGCGGCCAAAAACGTCGCGGCGATCCTCCACCTAGGTCCGGCGCGAGATGCCTCGGCCCTGCTGCTCGCGCTCGATCGGCTCGGCTCCCGGCCGCGGCTGTTGGCGCTCGGCGCGTTCGCGGATCGCGCCCTGCTCGACTTGCCCGCAGGTCTGGCCGCCGGGGTCCGCCTCGCGTTTCCGATCCGGCCGCTCGACCTCGCCTCCCCCGATTCGGCCGAGTGGCGGGCGCTCGCCGCGGCGCACCAGCTCTCCGCCGGAGATCTCGGCACTCAAGGAGCGGCGCTCGCGGCAATCAAGCTGATCGTCGCCGCGCTCGAAAAAATAGGCCGCGACTTGACCCGCGATCACCTGATCGCGACGCTCGAGACCTTCGAGCACTACGACACCGGGGTCTCCCCGCCGCTCCGTTTCCGGCCCGGCAAGCGGATGGGCGCCCGCGGCGCCTATCTGGTGAAGCTCGACGTAGCGACGAAGGGTTTCGTGCCCGAGGGCGACTGGATCGATCTCGATTAGGCTGCGGCCGGCCGATCGAGCATCTCGCGCACTTTGGCGGTCAGGCGCGCCGCGGCGAACGGCTTTTCCAGAAAATCCAGCTCGCCCGCGAGCAGTCCGTGGCGGAAGATCACGTTGTCGGTGTAGCCCGAGATGAACAGCACGGGTAAGTCCGGCCGCCGCTCGCGAATCCGGTCGAGCACGTCTTTTCCCGACAAGCCCGGCATCACAACGTCGGAGACGACCAGGTCGATCTCGGTCCCTCGGTCAATGGCGTCGAGCGCCGCCTCGCCGCAGTCGACCGAAGTGACCCGGTAGCCGTAGGCCGCAAGGATCCCCCCGGTCGCCTCGCGCAGATCGCCGTTGTCCTCGACCAGCAGAATCCTCTCGCCGCCCCCCGCACCTACGGGCGCGCTCTTCGCGGCGACGAACTGCGGCGGGGCCTCCGGGTCGTGGGTGCGCGGCAGGTAGACCTTGAACGCCGTGCCCCGGCCCACTTCGCTGTAGACCGAGATGTGCCCACCCGCCTGCTTGACGATGCCGTAGGCGGTCGCCAGGCCCAGGCCGTTGCCGGTTCCCGTCTTGGTGGTGAAGAACGGCTCGAAAATTCGATCTTTGAGCTCCGGTGGAATTCCGGTCCCGGTGTCGGACACCGCGAGCAGGATGTAGTCGCCCGGCGCCACCACGGTCGGCCCGTCGAAAAGTCCCCGCTCCAGCGTCATGTTCGCGGTCTCGATCAGGACCCGGCCGCCGCGCGGGCTGGCCTCGCGGGCGTTGACCACCAGGTTCAAGACCACCTGCTCGACCTGCGACGGATCGATCTTGACCGGCCAGGTCTCCGGGTCGAGCACGGTCGAAAGCTGAATATCCTCGCCGATCAAACCGCGCAGCATCGATTCCAGCCCTGCGACGATCTCACTGAGCCGCACGACTTGCGGCTGCACGGGCTGGCGGCGGCTGAACGCGAGAAGACGCCGGATCAGGGCGGAGATCTTCTGCGCCGTCCCGATCACCACCTCCATCCGGTGGGCGAGCGGGCTCTCGGCCACGGCGTCGAGCTGGACCAGCTCGCACTGGCTGGTGATCGCGGTGACGAAATTGTTGATGTCGTGGGCCAGCCCCCCCGCGAGCCGGCCGACCGCCTCCATTTTTTGCGCCTGCAGCAGCTGGGCCTCGCTTCTGCGTAGCGATTCCTCCGCCGCCAGGCGATGCTGCTCGCGCCGCCAGAGTCCGCCGGCCGAAACGCCCACGGTGACGAGCCAAATCAGGAGGAAACCGAAGAAGAATTCACGGGTCCGCAAGTCGTCGCGCAGGATGTGCCCTTCGAGCTCCCGCTCGATCGCCGCCGCTTTCGCGGTCGCCTGTTCGAACAGGAGATCGTATTCCGCGTCGATCTTCGTGCCCACTCCGGTCGGGAGGCCCCGGTCCATGCCGCTCAGCCGTTCCCGCGCGAGCGCTCGGAGCCCGTCGATGTCGTTGAGCAGATTCTGGACCCTCTGGCGCAGCGCCCCCGGCTTGATCGGCGTCAGCTCGGTGCCATCCTCTGCCAGCCGGCCGCCCTCGAGAAGACGTTGCCCAAGGTCGTGCGCCTGATCGAGCCGGTCCCAAATCTGCCTCTGGTCGAGCTCGTCGCCGGTGAGCACCTCTTCGAGCCAAAGATGGGAGGTGGCGAGCGCCAGGCTAATGGTCCGGGTGGCCCGGATCAGCGCCCGGTCGCGCAGTTTCAGCCGCTCGGACACCATGTAGGTGGTGCCCCAAAGGAAAGAAGAGACGACGCCCAGAACGACGATCAGGATCGGCAGGCGCAGACCGCGGCGCGATCGCGGCGGCACAGGAGCTTCCAGACGAGGAAAATCCGCAACCGGCATCACTCTTCCACGAGCGGCGCCGCGCCCCGCGACCCGCGCAAAACGTACCCGACGCCCTTGACCGTCTGGAGCAGGCGATCCGGCCGGTCGCCGTCGATCTTCTTCCGCAGGCGATGGATGGTGACGTCGACCACGTTGGCGAACGAGTCGAACGAATCGTCCCAAACGTGCTCGGAAATCTCGGTGCGGGAGACCACCTGGTCGCGCCGGGTCAGCAGAAATTCGAGCAGAGCAAACTCCTTAGGCGACAAATCGAGGGCCCGGCCCCCAACCGTCACCCGCCGCGCTGCCCGGTCCATCGCCAGATCCGCCGCGGAAAGCTCGCTCTGAAGAGTCCGCGTCCGCCGCCGCAACAAACTCCTCACCCGGGCCAAAAACTCCGCAAGCGAGAACGGCTTCGCCAGAAAATCGTCCGCCCCGGTGTCCAAACCATCCACCCTGTCGTCCACGCCGCTCCGCGCCGTGAGCATCAAAACGGGGGTCTGGTCCCCCGCCCCCCGCCACCGCCGCAAAAGCTCAATACCGTTCGGAGCCGGAATCGTCCAATCCAGGACGATCAAATCATAGGCATTGATCGAGGCCAGCTCCTCCGCCGTAGCCCCATCCTCAGCCACGTCCACGGCATAGAACTCACGCCGCAACAACTCGGCAAGCGCCGAGGAAAGCGCGGGCTCGTCTTCGACGACCAGAATGCGCATCCCCAGGAGTCCCTCTCTTTGCTCTCCGGTCTGTGGTCGAGACTATACGAAGAAAGATGTGCTGGACGGGAGGGGGAGCGGGACAAGGGGGGGACGGCTGTTTCGGTGCAAGAAGGAGAGTCGCGTCGGAGCATTGCTATTCATTCCTTTTCAACCAGAGGTAGAAATCTACTAGCCCGCTGCGAAACTTCAAGCGACGGCGACCGTGGAGCGTGGCAGCCCGCTACACAAACCACCGCACAAACCCCAACGCCGTATCCGACACCTCGCGCCAGTTGCTGTCGATGGTGAGATCTCGTTGCCGGGAGAGCCAAAGGTTTCACCTGCGCAGGCCATTTCGGCCCGCACGGTCCTTTTGGCCGGCGATGATCAGGAGGGGGCCGCTCCGGTTGGGCGGCTGCGAGCGACACTCAGTCGGGTGCTTGTGGGGATTCGGAAGCGGCGGCAAGGGTTTCCAGCGAGACTTGCGGCGGGGCAGGAAGGACTTCGAGTCGAACCTTGGGGGGGTAACCGGCGGCCCCATTGCCGGCCTGGAAGCCGGCTCGGCCCGCAGCCGGTCGAGGTCAGGCGGGCTTGTCCCCGTCGTCATCCAGTCTTGATGGCACTCAACAGATTCAGGTCTGCGACGACTGCGAATGGAGGAATAATCTCGGCCGCGTCCGTCCCACTCACCGCAAGCGACGCCATCCGCGTCGTGCGAGCTTCTCATGCGAAGTGATAGCCTGAGCGTACATCAGTCAAAGTTCTTCGGTGGAACGACGCTCGCGGGTACCGGTCGGCTTTGGAGGCCGGCGCTCCTCCGCCAGGGGGTGGTCGTGCAGGGCAGAGCCTTTGGCCGGCAAATTTTCGCATGCTTCGGGATCGGCTTCATTCTGGTGCTTGGATTACGCTGGCTGGAATCCCCGACGGCGGATCGGTGGAGCCTCGGCGCTTCCGAAGACCCGCGGACAGCCCGCGGTCCCGGTTGGCTTTTGACTGGCCCGGAACTCGCGAATGCTGTGCCCGCGCCGCAGCTTGCCAACGCAGAACAGGGAGTCGAGGCCTTTCGCTACAACGAGATCGAGACCGCCATCGCCGCGTTTCGATCACTCGCCCTTGATCTCCCGGAGAACCCAGCGATCCAGTCGAACCTCGCCTCCGTTTACCTGGCGCGCGCCGCGCGGAAGGGGGGCAACCCGCACGACCTCATCCTCGCCTTGGACGCCGCCGAGCGCGCAGCCCACCTGGCGCCGCGTCTGGCGCCCGCCCTTTTCAACCGGGCCGAGGCGCTCACGCGGCTCCGCCTCCCAGCGGCCGCCACCGCGGCCTGGAACCGGTTCCTGGCCCTCGCCAGCGATTCCCCGCGGGCGGACCGTGCCCAGCAGGCGATGGCGGCGCTCCACGAGACCTCAGCGTTCGACGCCTGGCAGACCAACCAAAGGCGCTTTGAGACGGCAGCGCTCGACGGCGACGAGGGCGAATTACGCGACCTCGTCCGTCGTTACCCGCTCTTCGCCAGGTTGTACACCGAGGAGGCCCTGCTCCCCGCCTGGGGCCGCGCAGCGCTTACTGGCGGCGGCGACGCGGCCGGACGCCTCCTCGCCGCCCTCGGCCGCATCGGTCGGGCATTCGCGGAGCGGACCCACGACGCGATGGTCGCCGACACCGTCGGGACGATCGAGCGCGCCGACGCCCCTCTCCGGGTAGTGATCGCCCGCGGCGCCGCCGCTTTCGGGGAAGGCATGGCGCGGTATCGTCAGGTGGTCCTCAAGGATCCGGAGGAGCCTCTGCAGCGAGCCGCGGCGGAGCTCGAGGCCGCAGCCTGCCCCCTCGCGCTCTGGGCGCGCCTCTACGGCAGCGTGCCGCTCCTGTACCGCGATTCCGACGAGGCTGAAGGCGCGCTGCGAAAGCTCAACGAGGCGGTCGACGCGGCGCGCTACCCGGTCCTCTCCGGCCGCGTAGAGTGGCTTCGCGGAATCGCCGCGATCCAACGCGACCGGCCGGAGCGGGCGATCGGGCACTACCGGGTCGCTCTCAACCGGCTCGCCCCGAGCGAGGGTCCACAGAGCGCCGACTTCCTTCACCTCCTCTTCGCCGAGGCATTCGGCAGAGTCGGCGATCGCGACCAGGAGTGGGTGGAACGGTGCGAGGCGCTTCGCGCCGTCCAACGCACAGGCGAGCTGCGTGGGATCTTCTCAACTCTCTACGATTCGATCGAGTCGCTGCTCGCCGAGGGGAGACCTTGGGCGTGCCTCGGCTTCGCGGAGGAGCTCCAAAGAGTCTCTCGCTGGAACATCCCTAGTTCGGTCGCCGAGACGGGGCTTCAGCGGGGGCGAGTTTTCGACGCCGTCGGTGACCCGATCCGCGCGGTGGAGGAATTCCGCCGGGCCGAGGACTCTCTGGGTGCCATTGGTTTCGCGGCCTTTCGTGAACGGATCGGCATGACGCTCGCCATGGCAGAGGGCAAGGCCTTGGCGGCCTCCGAACCAGCGGCCGCGATCCCCTGGCTGACCACCGCGCTCGAACGCCAGCACCGCCACGCCTACTACTACCAGCAGGCCTCGTTGCTTTCGGTCCGGGCGATGGCCTTCCGCGCCCTCGGTCGGCTGCCAAAGGAGGAGGCCGATCTCGAGCGAGCGATCGAGACCTTCGAAACCCAGCGATTAGACATTGTAGATCCGGGGCTTCGCCAATCGGCCTTCGAGGCGGCGCAGTCGGCCTTCGACCGGATGGTATCGATCCAGGCGGAGGAACTCGGGAATGTCGAGCAGGCTCTGTCGTACGCGGAGCGCTCGCGAGGCCGCCTCCTCCTCGACCAAGTCTCGGGAGCGAAGGCGCGGGGGGCCTTCTCCCTCGCGGACCTCGAGGAGGCGCTTCCGGCCGGGACCGTGCTCGTCGAGTACGCCGTGCTCCCCGACCGGCTGTACATCTGGACTCTTGCCGGCAGGCAGCTCGAATTCCACGTCGAGCCAATCGCGGCGGCGGACCTCGCCCGGCTGGTGGAACAACTAGAGATCGGCATCGGGTCCAAGCAGATCCGCCGCCGAACCCCCGGACCCGCGGCGGCTCTTTACGACCACCTGTTCCGGCCGATCGCCCGTCACCTCCCAGCGGAAGCCCGGCTCGCCATCGTCCCTGACCGTTTCCTCGCTCGGGTCCCTTTCGCAGCCCTCTTCAATGCCTCCAGCGGCCGGTTCCTGATCGAGGACCGGATCATCACGGTCCAGGCGAGCGCCAGTCTGTTCTGCGAGGTCGAGCGCCGGCCGCGAAACCGCTCCGCGGCTGCGGGCCTCCTCGCCGTCGGCGATCCCGCCTTCGACCAGACCGTGTACGGCAGCCTGGCCCGTCTTCCCCACGCCGCAGCCGAGGCCCGAGAGATCGCTTCTCTCTACGGCAACGCCGTCCTCCTCACCGGCTCTGCCGCCACCCGGGGTGCGTTCGTCCGCGCGGCGCCGGACGCCGCGGTGATCCACGTCGCCGGCCACGCGCTCGCCGATCCCCGGGCGCCGCAGCATTCGTCCCTGGTGCTGCGGCCGGACAGTCCCGGAGAGGCCGGCGCCATCTCCGCGGCTTTGGTGGCGGGCCTAGATCTCCGCGGTACCGAGCTCGTGGTGCTTTCCGTATGCCGCGGCGTGGCCGGAGGGGCTAGAGGGCGGGAGAGCGTTTCCGGGCTCGCCACCGGCTTTCTGGCGGCAGGCGCCCGAACGGTCGTCGCGAATCTGTGGGATGCTTCCGACAAATCCACCCGCGAGCTGATGATCGAATTCCATCGCCGCTTTCGCGCGGGCGAGTCGCCGGCCCAGGCCTTGCGCTCAGTGCAACTTGCCGCGTTGCGCCGCGAAGATTTGCCGGTCGCCTGGGCCGGCTTCGCGGTTTTCGGTACCGACGGTCCCGGCCTGGCGCAGGTCAAGCCCAACCCTCACCGTCCAAAAAGGAGGCTTATGATTCCGCTGATCTTGGTTATCTCAGGGATGGTGGTTTACGAAATGAATCCACCGGCAAACTTCAAGGGGCCTGGCCAGGGCCTGATCAGGATCCCCCTTGTCACGCCGCATACCCCTTTCTTCGTTTTTGATCCCAGCGATTTCGGGCCATACTTGGCTTTTGATTCCCTCGCGAAAGAGACCGTCGCGGACCTCATCACCCTGCCCGACGGGACGCAGCGGGCTCGCATCGACCTCACGAACAAACTGCTGGAGATCGGTTCCGGAACCGGGATGACAGCGAAGTGGAATGGGACTCCCACTGTTCCGATCTACGATGAATCCACTCCTGAGGCTCTTGAGGCTCTCGACTGGGTGCCTTCGTTCTTCGAGCTGACGTTGGGTGTAGCGCAACCCCTTAAGGCGGATACGGACTTCATCTCGATCGTCACAATCGGTCTCGGAATCCTCACCAGTGCCGGGCAGCCGATGAATGCAGGCAAGATTGTCCCTCTCGACTTCCTGAAAGTTTCGGGCACCACCTGCTCCATCGCGCCTCATGGCGTGGCTCGCTACTTGAGCCTCAAGGCCGACGGCACCGACCTGATCCTCCTGTTGAAGGACAAGACCTCAATGAAGACTCTGGCCGCCGGCAAGGTGGTCGCTGTCCCGCGCGGGCCGGTCACGATGAGCGTCACGAACTTCCTTTCCGTTCTGACCCCTCCCTCTTCGACGACTCGCCTGGACCATCTGGAGATGATCTTCCAGGAGGCAATCAAGAACCCTCCGGCATCGGACAAGATCTGCTTACCCTCGCCCCCACCTCCGGGTACAGTGACCGGCTCTTCGGCCTTCTGTCCCCCGTTGCGGCCCTGACATGCGGATAAACTACGGGCGTTGGCTAGGCGGCATATTCCTGGCGGCGGTCGGCCTCTTTTGCTGCGAGGGAAGCCGCAAGTCTGAGCCCAGCCCCTCGCCGTGCTTGCCCACTGGCTCCGTGCCCGTAGGGGGCGCGTTCGACGGTCCCGCGTTTCTCGTTGGAGGAACGCACAAGGCGATCGGACCGAAGGTCTTCGTCTACGACACCGGGATCCGGCGTGTCGCGGCTTGGCGCGACAGGGGCAGTTGGCGACTCGCAGACGCCGACAGCCTCCTCGTGCAATCAGGGGCTGCAAACCTGCCCGGGTCAGTTGCGCAGAGGCTCTTTCCCAGTTTCGAGACCACCCCCCTCGGCGAGGGAACCTTCCGCCTGCGGAAGTCCGCGAAGGATGGAGGCAAGACGGCGCTCGAGCTGGCGGCGGATGCGCTCGGGCCGCTCGCGGGTCTCGGCGTCGTCGAGCCTGATTTCCTTGCGGAGATCGCACCAGTTGTAATCCCCACCTCCTCTGGCGCCTGCGCGACCGGAGCAGAGCCGATCCGGCCAGAGGCGGAAGCCGTCAAGGTCGCGATCCTCGATACCGGTTTCCCGTTGCACGATTGCCTTCACTGGAAGATGGGGTTCGACGCGATCGGCGGCCGGGGGGAGATCTCCCGCAATATCGCCTCAGCCGACCCGACCCTGGCCGACAAGAACGGCCACGGGACGTTCTGCTCCGGGTTGATCGCTGCGAACTGTCCGGCGCAAATAGGTGTTTTTTTCGGAGTCAACTCTCAAGTCGATCTCCTGCCCGCGAGAGTCGCCGACTTGAACGGTTGCGCCAACGTCTCGGACATCGCCAAGGGGTTGTCGTGGGCGCGCGAGAGGGGTGCGGAGATCGCCTCGATCTCGCTGGTCTCTGAGAGCAGGTCGCGGGTGCTCGAGCGCGAGATCCGGCGCGGACCGGGCCGGATGCTCGTCGTCGCCGCAGTCGGCAACTTCGATGGACGAGATCTCGACCGCCTGCCCTACTACCCTGCGGCGACGCCCGCCGCCAACCTGCTCGCGGTCGGCGGCTTCGGTTGCACCAAGCGGATCGGCTCCTTTGGCCATATGGTCGACGTCCTGGCACCCGGCGAGAACATGCGCTCACTCATGGGCCGGAACTCTTTCGCCGACCGCAGCGGTACCTCCGTCGCTACGGCGATTGCGGCAGGCCGGGCGAGCCTGCTCGAAGCGACGGCCCACCGCATGCACCGGCACCTCGCACCCCGCGAGCTGAGGCTGCTCTTGTTGAGCAGCTCCCACAGGAGCTCCCTGCCGGAACCTAAAACCGCGCCATCGAGCTGCTCACAGGGAATCCTCGACCTGGACAATGCCCTCGAAGTCCTCGCGGGCCGCGGGAAACAGCGCAACGTCCTCGACTGTTTGCTGACCAAGCCCTTCTGAAACCCTGCGCAAAAGCAGAGGCGGCGCGCGACGCCGGGATCTGCACCCTACCTGGACCATCCGGACTCGAACATCTGCTACGCGCCGCGGCGGCATCGGGGTGAGGTGCTGCCGCCTTGAGGTTGCGAACCAGACCGGCCCAGCAATTGCTAAGGTTGTCTGGTTGACCTTCGTGGGCGAAGACTTCCGGATGCTGGTTCGCTTCTTTCACGGTCTCCGGATCGTCCGGCCAGCCGGGGATGAGCGCGGTGTAGCCGGCATCTTCGAAGATGGTCGCCCAGCGGTCCCAACTGCTCGGCACCAGCCAGATACCGTAGACGAAGACGACCGGCTGCTTTCCTGTCGCGTTCGCGCGTTCGACCTGCTGCATCTCGTGCTCAGCGATCGTCTTGGCGGTGTTGGATTCGGTCGGAGACGAGGCGCTGGTCACGGGCGATCGAGCGCGCTCGGCGCCTTTTCGGCTTCGGCCGCCTTCACGGTCGAGAAACTCCCTCTCCAACTCGGCGTTCGTGATCTGTGCCGCGCGCTGCAATCCGCGAATCGCAGGCCGCAAGGAGTCCTCGAGAACACACTCGATCGTAGTGTGCACCTCCGTCGCCACGTCGAAGGGCTTCCGGTGCTCTTGCCGGTCGTTCAGATCCCCAGGGGGCGGCAGGTTTTGACCGATCCGCACCAAAGAGTCCGCAACCCCGAGCAGCGAGTGGACCGCCTCACCGAACTCGGCCTGTGCCCGCTCGGCCGTCCACGGACCGGGATTCCTCTCTTCGACCTCCGCGCGTTCGAGAGGGGGCTCAAGGGAACGCGAGGAATCCCCTGCAGGGCGGGCGTCCGGGGAATGGGCAACGCTTGGCTGCCTTCGAGAGGGGGGAGTGTCGCCCATGCATAAAAGGCTACGGCAGGGAACCGCGCTCAAGCGCAAGATGTTGTTCGCGCAGATGACTTGCGGTACTTTCTGGCCAAACTTTCGGGAAAGCAGAGGTGCTGGATGGCACCCCGACCGCGCCCAGGGAACGACTCCGTGTTCTTTGTCCTGAAAAGACGCCGAGCGGCAACTTAGTTCTGAGGACTCTTCTCTTGAAACCACCGAAACGACTAAAACCACCGAAGCCACCTTCACCGCGCAAACCGGCGACCGGCGCCGCGCTCCGCGACCTTCGCGAGGAGCTGGGCCTGACCCAGGCCCAGTTCGCTGCGCTCCTCGGCGTCGCGCCCGGCACCGTCTCCGATTGGGAGACCGGAGTCACGACTCTTCGGCGCCGCCGCCTCGATCGCATCGCTCGAGCTCTGGGGACCGCTCCGCAGGTGGTCGATACGCTCGTCGAAGCCCACAAGCTGCATCGCCAGGAGCTTCGCGCCGATTTCCCGATCCCGATCGCGCACGAGTTGCAGGCCTCGGCCTGGGCCGCGGCGACGTCGATCGGCCGAACGGCTCACGCCTCGATTCTCGATGTCGTGATCGCCGCTCAAGCGGAGGCCGATCGCGCCGCCGCCGCCCGGACCTGGACCAAACTCTCGGCCGTTGCGGACCTCGACCGGCTTTTCCTCATCGAGCACACTCCCGGCGCGGCGACCTGGGCGCTCGTCGAGCGTCTGGCCGCCGAGAGCATCGAAGAAGCGCCCGATCGGCCGGACACCGCGATGAAGCTCGCCCGGCTGGCGCTCCGCTCGGCCGAGCTGGCGCCGGTCTCCGATGCGCTCCGCCGTTGCCTGCTCGGCTACTCTCACGGTCACATCGGCAACGCGCACCGAGTCGCCGCCGCGCTCCGCTTGTCCGAGGCGGAGTTCGTCATCGCCCGGGAGTTCTGGCCCGAGGGAGTGACCGCTCCGGCCGGCCTGCTTTCGGAGGCTCGACTCTTTGACCTGGAGGCCTCGCTTTGCCGCGACCAGCGGCAGCTCGATAAGTCCCTCGCGTTGCTCGACCGCGCGCTCGCTTTGGTTGACCACACCCCGCCTGCAGGTCTCATTCTTCTGAAACGCAGCCTTATCCTCCAACAGCAAGGTAACTACCAAGGCTCGCTCGACGCCCTTCGCGCCGCCACGCCCTGGATCGACGAAAGCTTACAGCCGCGGCATTACGCCGGCCTTCTTTTCAACCTCTGCGTCAATCTCGTCAACCTCTCCCGTTTCCAGGAGGCGAGCGAGATTCTCCCCGGGGTGCGAGAGCGCTTTCTTCAGGCCGGAAAGCCCATCCACCTTATCCGTCTCTCTTGGCTCGATGGTCGCATTCACGAGGGCCTGGGTGACCACGAGCGCGCAATCGCTACCCTCGACCAGGTCCGCACCGACTTCACCGCGAAGAACCGATCTTACGACGCCGCCCTCGCCGGTCTCGACCTCGCAACTGTCTACCTCCGCGAAGCCCGAACTGCCGAAACCCGCGATCTCGCACGCCAGATGGCTACAGTCTTCGCCAACCTCGACATCAAGCGCGAGGCACTGGCTGCCGTGCGCTTATTCCTCGAAGCCGCCGAACGAGAAGCAGCGACCATCGAGCTGGCCCGACGAGCCGCCGCCGCGCTACGAGCCGCCCGCCGGGCCTCGTAACAGATGACGATCGCGCCTGGCTTCCGCTTCGCCTTCCCCTACGGTTTGCAACTTCCATTTCCATCAATGCCGCAACCTTCCGCTCGCTCCATCGCCGCACCGCTTCGGCACCGACCATCCGGATCGTACTCACAGCCGGCGTTCATCGTGACCCGCCGGTCGCCCGGGCTCGCTGGCACCGCCTGCCGCTCGCGGCATAGCCCATTGGGATCGTAAATGCATCCCTCCTCGCCCCACACCGCCGAAACAGCACCCCACAACCGAGCGAACAGCGCTGAAACTCGATCTCCGTCCCCCCACGAGGCGCCGATCGCCGGAGCCGGACTCCCAACCGCTACGAGAAGGAACAAAACGACCATGACGGGAACTGCCGCGCGAGGCTTCGACCTGGACATGACGGTTCTCCTTACGCCGAGGGAGCCGTAGCGCGATGCGACGGTCCTCCGCGAAAAAACCGGGATTTCCCGGTCAAACCATCATGAATCATGTAGATCCGGAGGTTGAAACCCCCGAAGAGGAGCTTTTTCGGCATGAGGCGATCGTCGTTCGCCTGCTTCTCGCCCTTCCCTGCCTATCGCAGGACCGACTCGCGGAACTCTCCGGGATCGGCCAAGACCTCATCTCCTACTACCAGCGGGGGAAGCTCATTCCGAGCCCCGAGACGCTTCAGCGGCTGGCCGCCGCAGCCGGCTGGCCCCTCCCTGGTCGAGGCGATGGTGCCTTCTTGACGACGACCGCTGGAGTACCTTCGCAGCCCGGACGGACGCGCGAACTAGGGCCCAAGCCTCGCGGGACTTCACGCGACGCCACGCAGAATTCCTCGCGAAGTCCCGCGGATTGGGCGGCCAAGCCACGCAGAACGGGGGTGAAGCCCCGCAAAGTGCTCCAAAACCACGCTCGGAGCGTACGAAGCCACACAGAAATACGCTGAAGTCACCCAGAAAATCACTGAAGCCACACAAACGGTCGTCCAAACCACGCAACGGGTCACCAACGCCACCCAACAAGCCGTTCAACGCACCCGTCAGACGGCTGAAGCCACACAGAAATTTGATGAAGCCACCGGCGAATTCGCCGAAAGGATCCGGCCATTGGGTCGAGTCCCCGGGAAATTGACCACTCTGGGGGACTTCAGCGATTTTCTGAGTGGCTTCGGTGATTTTCTCTGTGACTTCAGTGATTTTCTGAGTGGCTTCAGTGAATTTCTCTGTGGCTTCAGTGAATTTCTCTGTGGCTTCAGCGAATTTCTGGGTGGCTTCAGCGCTCCGCTTTGCGGCTTCAGGGTTCGCCTCGGTGACTTCGCCGTTCGGCCGGATGGCTTCGGCGATCTTTTCGGTTGCTTCAACGAATTTCTGAGCGGCAAAGACGCCGCACGCTCACCCCTCCACCGCTGCCGCGATCGCCGCCGGGGTTTCGATGCCCTCGCGGGAGAATCCCTTCCGTCCGGCGCGCACCATGTGGCCCCCTTCGATCGTGTGGGTGACCAGGGCTTCGGCCATCGATAGCGAACGCTCGGCCAGCTCGCGCGCGGCGTCGTGCAGCTCGGTGCTCTTTTTGACGAAGGCGACGTTCTTTTCCATGTCCTCGGCGGTCCAGCCGCGCGAGTGGGCGATGTAGGGAAACTGCGGGAAGACGCAGCCGATCTCGGCGAAGAAACCGAGCATTTGGCCCGCGACCGCCTGGATGTTGTCTTGGCCGCCGGTGATGATGAAGCCCGCGACCTTGTTGCGCAGCAGGACCCGGTTCGACAGCGTCACCTGGTTCTGGACGCAGTTCATCCGCTCGACCATTTTGTAGTAGAGCGAGCTGGCCGAGCCCCAGCGGATCGGGGTGGCGACGAGCACCACGTCGGCCCAATGGACCAGCCCTTCATAGACTTGGTCGAGTTGGTCCTCGGGGTCCATCTGGGTGATCGAGCAGGGCCAGGTGCAGGCGTGAGAGCTTTTCGAGTAGTACCCCTCGCAGGCCCGGAATTCCAGCTCGCGCAGGCGGATCAAACGGGTGACCGCGCCGTGGACTCCAGAGTGATGGAGGGCTGTTTCGAGCAGATCGTCCGAGGTCGAGTAGCGCGGGTAGGCGTTGTCCATTACGGTCGTCGCGATCCCGAGCACGCGGATCGGTCCGACCTCGCGCTCGACCGGCCGGGTGAGGGGATGCGGCTCGTGCGCCGCCTTGTGCCGCCTCGTCGCAGGCTGCAGATCGACCCAGAGGCGGCCCCCCTCTTCGCGCAGCGAGTAGCGCGGCACGCAATCGGACTCAAAGCCCGGTTCCCCTTCGCCGGTCGCGCGGTGAAACTTCCAGTGGTGCCACGGGCAGACGACATATTCGCCGTCCAGATGCCCTTCGCCGAGCGGCCCGCCGACGTGATTGCAGGAGCCGGAAACGGCCCCGAACGTGCCGTTTTGAAACGACAGGGCGATCTTGGTCCGGCCGATCACGATCTGCTGAAGCGTTTTAGATTTCAGCTCCTCGACCGGCCCCAGGTCGTACCAGCGTTCCGATCTCGAAGAGCCGGATGGGTTTACGGGTTCGGTGGCGCTCATGGCGGTCCTTTCGGGAGCGGAGCTTCGAGGATGGATTCGGGCCGGGACGAAACGGTTCCGAAAGTATGGCAGAGGAAAGGGAGATTCTTTTCGGAGCCGACGAGAACTCTCCTCAATCGGTGCCGCCCCGGGTAAGATCAGCGTATGCCGGAAAAACGGGGCAGAAGTCGAGGCGGTCCTCCCCCCTCGCCAACGGCCGATCGCGAGCTGGCCGCTCTCGCCGCGATCGCCCGCATCGCGACCGAGGACCTGGAGCTGCGTCCGATGCTCCAGCGGGTGACCGACGCGCTGGCCGCGGCTTTCGGCTGGGAGCTGGTCGCCCTGATCAGCCTCGACCTGGAGCGCCAAGCCTTCGTCTGCGAGGCGATCACCAGCTCGGTGGCGACCGACGTCCGCCCCGGCTACGGCCGGCCCTTCGGCAGCGGCGTGGTGGGCGAGGTCGCGGTGACCGGCCGCACCCTGTTGATCGACGACTCCGCGGAGCACCCCGACTTCGTCGAGATTTTTCCCGGCACCCGCTCCGAGCTGTGCGCGCCAATTCGCCATCGCGGCGAGGTGGTCGCCGTGCTCAACCTGGAAAGCCCGCGGCCGGCCGCCTTTTCCCGTCATCTGCCGACCGTCGAGGCGATCGCCGACCAGATCTCGGGCGCCATCGCGAGCGCACGGCTGTTCGAGGCGACCCGCCAACGGGCGCTCCATTTCGAGGTGCTGACCGAAGTCTCGCGCGCCGCCCTCGGCGGCGCCGATCTGCGCACCATCCTGCATCGCATCGCGACCTACATCCAGCGCCGCTTCGATTTCCTGCTGGTCGACATCGTGGTCGCCGCGGCGTCCGAGGTCGAATGGTCGTACCACGCGGTGGCGACGCGCACGCCGACCGACGTCTCGGATCGCGAAACTTGGGCGATCGACGCCGGGATCGTCGGCCGCGCGATCCGGCTCGGCCGGCCGGAGTTGGTGCGCGACGTCACCAAAGACCCCGATTATCGGGCGGTAGCCCCCGATGTCAGGGCCGAATATGTCTCGCCGATCCGTTTCGGCGACCGCACGTTGGGCGCCTTCAACCTCGAAAACGACGACCCGGAGGCGTTTTCGGTCGAGAACCAGCGCCTGCTCGACCTGGTCGCGGACCAGGTGGCCGGCGCGATCGAGATGGCGCTTCTGAATGAGCAGATCTCGGTGACCAAGAGCCAGCTCGAAGAGGCCAACCGGCATCTGCAGAGCGCCAACCGAACGCTCCAACAGATCTCGCAAATCGATCCGCTCACCGGGGTCGCGAACCGCCGCCGACTGGAAGAGGCGCTCGATCTCGAATGGCGCCGGCTCGCCCGGACCGGGGAGCCGCTGTCGTTGTTGCTCTGCGACGTCGATTGCTTCAAGGCCTACAACGACAGCCTGGGGCACATCGCCGGCGACCGGTGCCTCCAGCGCATCGCCGGGGTCCTCCGCGACTCGGTGCAACGGGCGGGCGACCTGGTCGCCCGCTACGGCGGCGAGGAGTTCCTGGTGATCTTGAGCGGTACCGACCTCGCAGGAGCCACGACGCTCGCCGAACAGGCCCGCGACCGTCTCGCCGCGCTCGCGATCGACCATCCGAGCTCGACGGTCAGGCCGGTGGTAACCCTGTCGGTCGGGGTCGCGAGCGTGGTCCCGGCGGGCGAGCCCTCGCCCGCGCATCTGGTGGCCGCCGCCGACCGGGCGCTCTACCGGGCAAAGCAAGAGGGGCGCGACCAGGTGGTCGTGGCGAACTGAGACACCCCGCCGGAGTTCGGGCGGCGACCGACCCCTGATCGGCATTTCTTGCCGGTCAACCTTCCTTAGAAACGGAGTCTCCAGGGCCTGCGCCGCCCTCCGGGACTGGTCTTCGTTTTGCACAAATGGGCCATTGTCACGGCCGGGTTTCGGCCGAGTACCGGACACCACGGAGAGACTCATGCGATCCCGGCTCGGTTCCTTTTCCCGCTTTCGCCCGTTCGTGTTGGGAATGTTCGGGCTCGCCTCCTCCGGCGCGACGCTCGCGCAGGCGCCGCTCGCACCAAACAGTCCTTTTGCTGCGCTCGCGCGCGGCGACCAACGTTTCGAACCTCGCGAGTCGCTCGTGCCGCTCGCTGATCGTCGCGCCGCCCTCGCCTCCGATCTCGATCGCGCCTGGAACGCGTTCCAGCTCGACCACGGAGATTGGAACGCCTATCTCGATGCCCACAACGGTTTCGTCGAGTCGGCCGAGGGGGCGGGCATCCCCTGGGTCCGCGGAGGGGGAAAAACCGCAGATTTGCGGAACCTCGAGGGTGTCGCACGCCGATTTCTCGCCGATCATCCGGGCCTTTTCGGGACCGACGGCAAGGACCTTCGTCTCAACCCAGGGCGCTCCGGACCGGCTTCGGATTCGCTTTCACAGATCGATTTCGACGTGATGCGTGGCGACCTCGCGGTCGAAGGGGCGCGGATTGTCTTTCGCGTCGGCCACGGCAACCTGATCCAGATGGGCAGCGAACGGCTGCCGCCTGTCCTTGCCGTGGCTCCGCCGGTTCGGGTGACTCGCGCAGAGGCCTACGCCAAGCTCTCCAACTATGTCGGCAAGTTCGACGCGGCGGTCGATCGCCTGGTCGATCGCGGCTCGCTCCATCTGCTGCCGATCGCGGTGCGAGACGACCGGTTCGCCGAGGGCTTCGACTTCGCCCAAGGGTACGGTCTGGAGACCGTCTGGCAGATCTCGTTTCGCCGCAAAGGAGTGATCGGCACCTGGCGTGCCCGGATCGATGCCACGACGGGGGAGATCGTCGAATTCCTCAATACCGATCTAGACGCCGGGGCGACCGGCGGCGTGGCTCCCGATTCGGGCGCCGGAGCGGAAATCCTCCGGCCGATGCCTTTCGTCGATCTCGGCGGCGGCCAGAGCGCGAACTCGGCCGGTACCTATACCTATAGTGGATCGCCGGTCACCTCGACGTTCAATGGCCTGTTCGTGGGCATCGCCGAAACATGCGGCGGAATCTCGCTCAGCTCGAATCCAACAGGCGACCTCCCCTTCGGTACGACGACCGATGGCAACTGCGCAACGCCGGGTTTCGGCGGAACGGGCAACACGCGGGCCGCGCGGACCAGCTTCTACCACGTCAACCGAGGCAAGGACATCGTCCGTGGCTGGCTGCCCGGCAATCCCTGGCTCAACAGCCAGGTGGTCGTCTCGGTCAACAACAGCGGCTCCTGTAACGGCTTCTGGAACGGCAGCCGGATTCTGCTCTACGAAGGACTCCCGGGCTCTTGCGGCGCGAGCGGAGAGGAGCCCGGATTCATCCTTCACGAGTTCGGCCACGGCGTCGATCAAAACGACGGCTCGGGCGTAGACACGGCAAACACCGAGGCCTATGCCGACGTAATCGCCGCCCTTACGCTGCACAACTCCTGCGTCGCCCCGGGATTTCGCCCGGCCAACTGCGATTCGTACGGCGACCCCTGCACCTCCTGCACGGGGCTGCGCGATATCGACTGGGGCCGGCATGCCTCGGCGGTGCCCCATACCGTCGCCAACTACACCCAGATCCGCTGCGGCACCACCGGAAATGGACCCTGCGGCGGCGAGCCTCACTGCGAAGCGAACATCCCCACCGAGGCGGTGTGGGATTTCGCCAACCGCGATCTGCCGAAACCGGGCGGCAGCTCCTCCTGGAACGTGCTCGAACGACTCTGGTACCTGTCGCGTTCGACGGCCACCAACGCTTTCACCTGCGACACGACGGGGCCTACTTACGTCTCGAACGGCTGCAACGTCGGGTCTTGGTGGAAGACCATGCGGGCGATGGACGACGACGACGGAAACCTTGCCAACGGCACCCCTCACTCGTGCCAGCTGTTCGCGGCCTTCGATCGCCACGGCATCGCCTGCGCGACCGACCCGGGAGCCAACGTCTGCTTTCGCGGCTGCCCCCAACCCGCACCGCCGACGGTCGACCTGGCGGACGGTGACAACACCACCACGGTCTCCTGGCCCAACTCGGGCAGCGGCTTGGTCTACGACGTCTTCCGCAACGAGACCGGCTGCAACGCGGGATTTGTCAAGATCGCGGACGACCTGGCCACGACCTCGTTCGCCGACGGCGCGGTCGCGGACAGCGCGACCTACTACTACCAGGTGGTCGCCCATCCGGCCGGCAACGAGGCGTGCCACTCCGCGCCGAGCACCTGCCTCAACAACACGAAAAACGCTCAATTCGTCGGCTTGAACGTGCCCTCGACGATGACCGCCGGCCAGCAATATACGGCGACCCTGACGGTCAAGAACCTCGGTGGAATCCGTTGGAACCCGGTCGGATCGCAGTGCAACGCCTATCGCCTCGCCCAGGTCGGCGACGCCGTCTGGAAGCCCTCGCGAATCGAGCTGGTCGCCCCGGTCGCGGCGGGGGGAACTGCGACATTGAGCTTCACCTTGACCGCCCCTTCCACGACGGGAATTTTCCATTTCCAACTGCGGATGGTGCACGAATGCGTCGAGTATTTCGGCGCCACGAGCACCAACCTGGCAATCAACGTGGAGAGCGGCGGCAAGCAGGCGCAGATCCTCTCCCAGACCGTGCCGACGAGCATGACGGCGGGGCAACCCTACTCGGCAACCGTAACGGTCAAGAATGTCGGCGGGCTCACCTGGAGCCCGATCGGCGCGCAGTGCAACGCCTACCGCCTCGCCCAAATCGGCAACCCCGCCTGGAACCCGGGCCGGGTTGATTTCCCCACGACCCTCGCCCCCGGGCAGCAGACGACCCTGACGATCAACGGCATCGCCCCTTCCACGCCGGGGACCTATGACTTCCAGGTCGAGATGATCCACGAGTGCGTAGAATTTTTCGGCGCGATTGGACCGGTGGTGGCGGTGAACGTGGCGCCCTGAAGGGCGCCGGGATCAAGTTCGGCGACTAGCGGTCAAGAAGCCTCGCGCACGAAACGCCGGCAGGCTGCGACCGCGACCGCCAGAAAATCGCCGAGGGGCACCATCTTCGGATTGTCCATTCTGACCTCCAGCTTTGAGCTGTGCCGCCTGGCCGCGCCCGGTTACCAGGACTTCGTCCGTCAATACTCGGACGTGGCACCGCGATTTGCAGAAGCTTTCCACGGATTGGAGAAAGCGATCCGCCGATCCGAGGAAGCAATCCGCCGGTCGCCGGAAGCCGTCCGCCAATTGGAGGAAGCCGGCCGCCGATCGAAGAAAGCCGTCCGTGAACCGGAGGATGCCGTCCGCCGGTCGCGGGAAGCCGTCCGTGAACCGGAGGATGCCGTCCGCCGGTCGCGGGAAGCCGTCCGCCAACTGGAGGATGCCATCCGCCGATCGAGGAAAGCCTTCCGTGAACCGGAGGATGCCGTCCGCCGATCGCGGGAAGCCTTCCACCAACTGGAGGATGCCGTCCGCCGATCGAGGGAAACCGTCCAGGCGTTGTCGCCTCTCCTCTACCGCTCGACCGTCACGCCGCGCCAAAACGCGACAAAGCCACGAATGTTCGCCGCCTCCGGCTTCGGATCGGCGTAATACCAAGCGGCGTCACGGTTCTCCTCGCCGTCGACCACCACGGTGAAATAGTTCGCCGTCCCCTTCCAGCCGCAGACCGTGGTGGTGGCACTCGGTGCGAGCCGCTCCTGCTTCACCGCCTCCGGCGGGAAATATACGTTGCCTTCCACGACCTCGAACGTGTCGCTTTCCGCGATTGTGGCGCCCTTCCAGGTTGCTCTTGCCATGGGTTGCTTCTCCGGCGGTTGTCTAGAACCGTTTGGACTTTCCTGCTGACTTCCCCTGCAAAGCCTCGCGGGTGCGTTTCCCCGTTTGCGTCGAGAGCTGAAGGCCGTCGCTATCCACGATTCCAGCGAAAGCTTGGGGCCTCTCGAAGGCCGAGGAAGCTTTCTTCGGAGGCGTTTGTCTCAACGCCGTATCAGTTTTAACGCGTTTCTTGCTCACTTCGTGAGATCATCAGCGAGTCCGCCGCAACTGTACGACAACTTCGGGCGAATCGATGCACCTTTTTTGGCTCACGGGAGGACAACATGTCGAATTTCGATGGCTATCTGATGGTCGATTGGAGCGCCAGCTCCACGCCTAAAACTGGAAGGGACAGCATCTGGATCGCGTGGGGACGATCCGGTGATGAACGCCCACCGCAGACCGCGAATCTTTCAACCCGAACGAAGGCGCGAGAATTTGTGGAGAGCCTACTCGCCGACGCGGTGAGCCAAAAACTTCGGGTTCTCGTTGGGTTCGACTTCGCATACTCGTACCCAAGAGGTTTTGCCACATGGCTGGAAATCGACGAAGGAAAAGACTCTTGGTGGAAAGTCTGGAAGGCAATCACAGCTAAAATCCGCGACGATGAAAATAGCATCGCCAATGCGAACAATCGATTTCGCGCCGCCGCTCACCTCAATAAAAAAATCGGCGTTCCTTCATTCATTGGTCCCTTCTGGTCCTGTCCAGGCGATCCGAAATACGACTTCCTTCGTCCTACCAAGCCCGATTTCAAGGCCTTGCCCGCAAGCCAAAGAGTCGGCGAGTATCGCCGGACCGAAATCCAACTCCAAAAAGACGGAAATCCGACCATTCAGTCTGCGTGGAAACTATTCACTTCAGGCTCCGTTGGAAGCCAGGCACTGCTTGGAATTCCCGTCGTGCATTCGCTTGTCGAGAAGTTCACCGAGCACAGTCAGGTCTGGCCGTTTCAGACAGGCTTCGTTTTGCCTCTAGCGTCTGCTCCCGGTCCTTACATTCTCCACGTGGAAATCTGGCCCGGAATTTTAGGTCCGGTCCCAGACTCTACCTGCTTCGCCTGCCGGGATGAAGCTCAGGTATTCGCTATGGTTGAAGTGTTCCGCCAGCTCGATCAGCAGGACCAAATCGCCGGGCTCTTTGCGCCGAACCTTCCTGACCCTGTTGAAAGATCCCTCGCTCAAGAAGAGGGGTGGATTCTCGGCGCCGGAGTCGAAGCCTCTCTGGCCAGTACGGTTCGGTCGATTGCGAAAAACATAATTGCGGGTTATTGCCTGCCTCTACCCACCTGGTAACTCTCATCCCCGAAAACAAAAGCTCGCCCCGCCCGTATTCCGAACCGATCCGACGCCGGGCTCGAACTGAAGTGGAATCCGAATGCCGACAAGGGGATGCTCGTGAGCACAGGTGAGAATTTGCATCCAGGACTTGGGAGTGAGCCCGATGCCCGGGACTTGCCCCTGACCGAGGCAGGAAGGCGGCTGCGGGTGCTCTTCCTATGCACCCACAACAGCGCGCGATCTCAGATGGCCGAGGGGATCTTGCGCCATATGGCCGGCGATCAAGTTGAAGTGGAGAGCGCCGGCACCGAGGTCACCCGTGTTCATCCGCTGGCGATCAAGACCATGGCGGTCCGGGGGATCGACATCGGGGGCCAGCGGTCCAAGCACCTGGACGAATTTCTCGACCAATCGTTCGACTACGTGATTTCGGTCTGCGACAACGCCCGCGAGTCCTGCCCCATCTTCCCCGGAACGCCCGACCGAATCCATTGGAGCATCCCCGACCCTTCCAGCGTCGAGGGAGACGACCAGAAGCGGGAAGCCGCTTTCGACCGGGCGGCCGACGACCTTTTCACCCGCATCCGCTACCTGATCTCGTTGCTGCAACGTCGCCGGGGGTGATTGCCGCCATGAAGGCCTCTCTGGGGCTCGATGACGGGTGGCTCCATGTATCCCGCCCGCTCTTCTGGCCCGGCTCAGATTGGGCTCCAGCAATCCCGACACCAAGGGGCGGCGAAGCGACTTGGCCCTCAGTCACCCCGAAGAACACGCGCCGGCTCCGCTCGCGAGATGGCTGTCGCCGGAATCAGGCAGGCAAGTGCGCCAAAGAAGATGGCGAGCGCCGCCGTGCCGACGAGGATCCATGGGTCGCTCCGTTCTACTCGGAACAGAAAGGCCCCGAGGAGACGGAAGCCAGCGACCGCTCCCATCAGGCCAACGATGGTTCCAGCCAGAATCCATACTCCTTCCGCTCCTAAAACTCGGCTCAGGAGACTTCCTCGGCTCGCTCCAAGCGCCAGCCGAACCGCGGTCGCACGCGCCTGACGGAGGACCCCCTGAGTGGTCACGCCATAGATCCCCATGAGCGCCAAGATGAAAGCGGCCCCAGCGAACGCCACAAGGGCTTTCCCCAAGGAGCGGACCGGGAGTTGGGTGTCTGCTTGCAACCGATCGAGGCGGGAAACCCAAAACGCGGGGACTTCCCGGTCGACCGAGGCGACCGCCTGTTTGAGCACGAGCTCGTCGTTGCCGGTGGCCCTTGTGGGCGTCCGAACGAGTATTCCGAACCAAGTCGTAGACGCCTGCTCCAGCGGCACATAGACACCCTCCTGCACCTGGGGCGGCACTTGGCCCATCACCAGATCCGGGACGACGCCGACGATGGTCCGCCACTTGGCGGTAGGGGACGTCGGGTTGAAACGCAGCTTGGCGCCGATCGGATCTCGCGCGCCGAAGTAGCGTCGAACGAAACTCCGATTGACGATCGCGACAGGGGGTGCCGAGCCGTCGTCCCGGGCATCGAAAGCGCGTCCTGCCAGGGGCGATCTTCCGAGGACTCGGAAGTAGCTCGACGAGACGAGCAGGTAGGGACTTGGCGGCATCTTGCTCCTTACGGATTCGGGCACTCCCAGCACCTCCACCTCGGCGGCGTCGCCACCGAGGCCCCCGGGCAATCTCGAAGCGAACGCGACGGTTGCGCCGGGTAGGCGGGCACTCAACGCTTCAGCCAGCCGAAGTCGAAAGGCGGCGGCAGACTTTGGCTCTGAATATCGAACGTAGGGGATCTGCAACTGTGCCGTCAAGACCTCGCTCCCCTTCGCGCCGAAGTCGAATTGGCCGAGGTTCTTTGCGCTCTCGAATGCCCAGGCCGCAGGCACCAAAAGCGCGATCGAGAGAGCCAATTGAGTCGCCGCCCGCAGCCGGCCCGTCCACGCGGACGCCGCTGTAAGATTCCGACCCTCGGCCAATGCGCCGCTCAGTTGGGGACCGCTCCCGCGGTAGGCTGCGATCGAGGCGGAGCCCGCGCAGATCCCGATGCTGGCGAGCAGAGCGAACACGATGGCGCCCGGCGTCAGCGACACGCTCATCCAATAGGACTGAAGCTCTCCGCCTTGAGACGCGAGATAGAGCCGATTTCCCGCCCAAGCCACGGGCAGGCTCCAGAGCGTGCCGAAAAATGCCAACACTGTTGTTTCCGCGAGAATCTCCCAGAGCAGGCGGGAACGAGAGGCGCCGAGAGCGCTACGCACCGCCAGCTCCGGCCGCCGTCGACTCGCCGCGCTGGCGAACAGGCTGGCCAAGCTCGAAGCAACGACCAAGAGAAGGCCCACCGAGGCGGCGTACAGAGCATTCAATGCTGGGCGCTGATCCTCCGTATAAGCTTCGATATACGGCTTGACGCCGACCTGAAGGTTGCCCTTTCTTCCCGGATCCGCCGGCAGCAGCACCTTCAACTCCTCCGCCGCATGGGTGGCGGAGGCGCCCCGAGCGAGCACACCGAGAACCTGAAGTTGTGGCCCATCTCCCGAGGCCGCCGCGGCCTCGCGCAACCGGAGCGGCAGCCAGATCTCTTGCCGTAACGGAAAGCCGAATCCGTCCGGCATGACCCCGACGACCATTGCGGGCTCGCCGTTGACCGTAAGCACCTTCCCAACGGCCTTCGGATCGGCGTGCAGGTGAGATCGCCAGATCCGGGCGCCGAGGAGCACCGCCATAGGCGCGTCTTCTTGGCCATCTGCCGGCACGAAGTCGCGCCCCAGGAGAGGTTGCACCGCAAGAGGCCGAAACATTCCTGGGGAGATATAGGCGCCGTTGAACCGTTCGGTCCCGGCGCCCGGGAAACTGACGAGCGAGCTGGCTCCGGTCCATGCCTGTAGAAAGTCGAAAGAGCGCTGACCGCGACTCCAAGCGAGAAAGTCTCCCGTGGAGGCAGCGGCTTCCTCGCCGTCGATCCGAGATTCCACCCGCATGAGGCGCTCGCCACCTGGGAAGGAGAACTCACGAAAGACCGTCCCACGGAGCACACAGAACACCGAGGTGGCCAGCCCGACCCCGAGCCCGATCGCGACGACCGCCAAGCCTGCCTCGAATGGACGACGGACCATCCGGCGCCAACTATGGGATAGAAATCCGACCAAGCTGTTCATGCTGATGCCTCCACGGCAGGCGCAGACTGAATCAACACATCGGCGATTCGCGAATACATCTCTCGGCGCACGGATTGATCCTTCTGCACGAAATCGATGAGCATTACCTCCTTGGTGCCGTAGCGGGTTGCAAGCGCGCCCAGGCGTTCAGCGCAGGCATCAGCATCTCCGAAAATTCCTCGATCTATGCCACCTGGAAACAAGATCAGGTTCTGAGCGATCTCGCGAGCGTCTACCTCGGTTTCGCCACAGGTACACTGGACAACAACGATCGTGGCAGGTTCTGGAAATTCGGCGCTCGGAACGAAGTGGCGATGGTACTCGCGAAGAATGGCTGGACCATCCAATCCGACCGGAGCATGGTGGACTGAGAAACAGAAGCCGGCGCCAAGCCAGGCGGCCAGGCGCGCACTCTCAACGCTCAGGCCGAGCACCCAGAGAGGCGGCCCCTTCTCGAGAGATAGGGGCATGCCGGAAAACGGATGACCAGCCTCAATGCGTCCGGTGACCAGAGCGTGGAGGTCTCGAACCCTTTTCGGATAGTCGTCCACAGGATGGAGGCTCCCTCCCTCCAGAAGTAAGGATGAAATCAGTCCCGGCTCCAAAAGCCCGCGAGTCACTCCCAGGTCGAACCGACCCGGCAGCATGAATTCGATAAGCCTCGCGTCGTCGGCGACTTTGGCAATCCGGTTGTACGACAGGCTCACTCCGCCCGACCCGACACGAATTCGATCCGTCGTGCCGGCAAGGAGAGCTCCAAGGAGCAGGGGATTGGTGCATTGATGCGTCGAATGATGCTCTCCGAGCCAGAACCTCTTGTACCCCAGCCCGTCAGCGAGGCAGGCAAGACCTACTGCAGCACCGGGATGCTGGAAGTCGAGCACTGAGAGTTCTAGTGCAGCCAAGTTTTGGCCTTCGTTCAATCGAATGGATCAGGTTCGTTTGGGTTATTGCCCTTCGAGCGGCGTCGCAACTCTTGTTATGATACCAGCATGTTATCGACACCGCTTCTGGACGGCGAGATGGCCGAGAGCGCTCATGCGGCAGTCCTGGCGATCGCCGAGGCCCTTGAAGATGCGCCGCCCGATGCCGAAGGTTTCTCTCTCGCGTCGGGACTTCCTGGCCTGTCTCTCTTCTTTGGCTATCTCTCGAAAGCGACGGGCCGGCCGGAACTCGCCGATATCGCCTCAGACCATCTGTCGAAAGCGATCGACCTGGTCGCCGACGCCCCTTCCCCTGGGCTCGGCCTCCTCAGCGGATTGAGCGGCGTCGCATGGGCCTGGCAGCATCTAGACCAGCTATTGCTCGGAAGCGTCTCGAAGGAAGCAACCGCAGATCTGGATGAAATGATCCTAGCTGCCGTTCGGCAGTCGCCCTGGAGGTGGGAGTGGGATCTGGCTCACGGACTGGCGGGGATCGGTCTCTACGCAGTTGGTCATCCCGACTCCGAGTTCGCCCGCGAGAGCGTGCAGGAGATCGTTTCGCGCCTGGATGAGCTCGTCGAGTCCTACCCTCCCGGGATCGCCTGGAAGACCGATCCCAGACTCATGAACTCGCCCAATGTCGCCGAATTCCCCGAGGGCCGCTTCGACCAAGGCATTGCACATGGGACGCCGGGAGTCATGTTGTTCCTGAACTCCGCCCTAAAACGCGGCGTCGCCCCTCCGGCTGCGCGCCGGATGCTGAACCTTGCGTTGGATTGGTTGCAAGCCACGCTTCGGCCTCACGACGGGCTTTCGCGCTGCACGTACTTTCCTCCGGCCACTTCTGCTTCTCGACCGGGTTGGTGCTACGGAGATCCTGGCGTCGCCTTGATGCTCCTGGGTCTCGACACAGGGAACGCCCAGCAGCCCTCCGGCAGCCCTATCCAGTTTGCAGAGTATGCTGCCGAATATTCCGAAGCTGCGACCGGTGTTATCGACGCAGGCCTTTGCCACGGCGCCGCAGGGCTCGGTCATCTTTTTCACCGCGCATATCGCGCGACGGGAAGCCTTTGCCTCCGGCGCTCTGCTCGCTTGTGGTTTGATCGAACCCTGGAAATGCGCCGACCCGAAGGGGGCGTAGCGGGATTCCTCAATTGGTGGCCAGAAGCCGCCGAGTGGCGCGGCGAAGCAGGCCTCTTGGTGGGCGCCGCCGGGATCGGGCTCGCGCTCCTGAGTGCGCTCCACGAGTATGAGCCAAAATGGGACTTCCCATTCGTTCAGGGCCTTACCTGGACCCCACCCAATTCCTGAGGTCGAGAATCTGAGGCGCTCGCCCAGGGAGAACCCTGAGCGGGGCACGTTTGCAGTTGCTTGCTAGCGGCTTCAGATTTTGGGGTAGCAGCCATTGCCCCCTTGGTTCGAGGTCGGTTCGCAGCAGCAATTCGAAACGCCGGATGTACCGCTGGCCGCACCTTGCGCCAGAGCGATGTCCGTAGGGCTGAGTTCGCGCAGCGTCTCTCGCTTTACCTGAAGTCGCTTCCCTTGGGTCGGATTCATTTGTTCTCCTCGTGTCGGTGCAGCGTTGATGTCCGTAGCATATCGAGAATACAGTTTAATCGAGTACTCTACCTGGGCGGCCTCATTAGCGCGCTGTCTTTCCGACCTGGCGCTTGGCAGGCCCTAGCCCTGCACAACGGCGTTAAGCGCCACGACCGTCTCCTCCAGCAACCCCGGATCTTCCGCCCGCCCCGCCGCGAAGAGCCGTAGCCCGCGCGCGCGGGCTTCGCGGGCTCGCGGCAGGTCGTTCAGGCTCGTGAGGGCGACGGCCAAGTGGAGGAGGGCGTAGCCCATGAGGCGATTGCGGAAGCCTTGGCTCGCTTGGACCCGGCGGGCCAGCCGTATGGCGAGCTTGGCGAGGGCGAGCGCTTCGGCCGGCGAATCGGGCGCGGCTTTTACGCTCTTTTCGCACAGCAGCTCGACCAGCGCCCAGGAGTGGAACGTCGGGATCTCCGGCACCGCGAGGGCTCGCTCTGCGGCGGTGAGCGGCTCGATCTCGGCCCAGCGCCCGGCCGCCTCGGCTCGATCGGCCGCCGCCCGTTCGAGCGAAGGAGGCGGAGGAGGAGGAGCGGGGGCCACGCTGCGCAGGGCCGCGAACCGCGGGGCGAGTTGGCCCGCGAGCTGGCGGGAGAGGTCTTCCGCCAGGGCTGCGGGAGTACTGCTTCCCGCCGGCTTTGAGCTTCTGCCGCGGAGGGTCAACGAGTCGGCGGTCATCGCCTCGAACCATTCGAGCGGCAGCCCGACCTTGTCGGCGAAACGGGTCCTCGTCTCGGGTCGGGGCACCTTGTAGCCGTAGCGATAGAGGCTCGCCCGGGCGGCGCTGATTTCGACCAACTCCGCGAACTGGTCGTGCCGCGGGCCGACCGTCGCATCCATGTAGCGGACCAACAGTGCCGAGTACTCGGCGTCCCGCGCTTTGGCCGCGGCCCTTTCGCCCTTCGCGGCGGCGCCAGGGGTGGATGCCGCGCCGAGATCCGCGCGCACGTCTCGCGTTCCGTCCGATTTCCGTACCATGATCCCTCCAAGAGAAAAATGAACCCAAAAACTTGGGTTACCCTCTGAACCCCTTCGCGCCGGGCCGCCGGCCATCCCGGCCGGAGGTTCCCGGGCTGACCAGGAGCCCCCCGCCATGCCCCAACCGAAGCGCCACCTCGCCCTCGCCGTCGCGCTGCCGATCCTCTTCCTCCTCCATGCCTTCCCAGCCGGCGCCCTGCCGCTCGATCGTGCGCTCCCCGACCTGTTCGCCCGCGGCTGGTCGTTTCTTTCGGCCCTCTGGGCGGAGGTGGGCTGCAGCATCGACCCAGCCGGCGCCTGTTTAACGTCAGGCGCCCCGGCACCAATTCTCAGCGAAGGGGGTTGCAGCCTTGACCCAAACGGCGCCTGTGGCACGTCAGGCGCCCCGGCGCCGATCCTCCGGGACGGGGGTTGCGAGCTCGACCCCCACGGCCACTGTGGGCAGTAGTTCATTTTCAGTCGGCGCTTGCCAGGATCGGGTCACCGAACAACCTCCAGGCCTCGGCCGCCGCGCGCGCCAGCGCGGCGGTCGCCGCTTCGGCTTCGATGGCTTGAAGGAACAGGACCAGGCTCGCCAGTTCCTCCCGGTGAATGTTGCGCACGTGGAAAGTGGGTTTCACCTCGGCCACCCTCCGGGCTGCCTCGCCGGGCTTGCCTTCTTCCAAGAGCAGCCCCGCGAGATCGAGCACCGCCAATGCGGCATCGTTATCCAGGCCCCGCTCGGCAAAGCGACAGGCCGCATCATCGATCGAGACCAGCGCCTCCGCCCGATTCCCCTGCGCGGCGGCAAGGCGGCCGGAGAGCCAAAGAACCCGAATCAGGTCGATCTCGTTTCGCTGTTCGATCGCAAACGCCCGCACCTCGGCAATCAGAGGCGCGGCATCTGAGGCGTTTCCAAGGTGAATGAGGTTGACCGCCAGGTTGAAGCGGGCGACACAGGGCAAGCGAACATCGGAACCTTTATCGACCAAGGGCAGTGCGATAAGAAGCGTCTTGACGGCTTCACTCGGATCGCCAGAGTGTCCAAGGACTAAGGCTTTCTTGAGAAGGATGCGCCCACGGGTCGGTTCGTCGACCGCAAACGCGAAAGCACGATCGAGCCTTTCAAGCGCCGATGCAAATTGCCGTTGGTCGCGGCGCAGAGAACTTTCAAGGTCGGGGATCAGCGTCACGTCGAGCGGGCAGGCCTCACCCGGCAGGAGCTCGATCCAAAGTTTCGCGACCAGCGCGAAAGCGCGATCCGCCTCGTTGAAGTCGTTCTTGACTCGAAAGGCGTTACCCAGGTGCGCCTGCGCGTACCCTTCCACCCGATCGCTGAACCTGGGCAGCGGCGGAATCCTCTGGGCCACCTCGACGGCCAGTTCGGCGAGCGAGCGGGCGGCCCCGGGGTCGCGGGGCGCTTCCTTGAGGCTCTCGATGCAGAGACGCTCGACCACCGCCCAGGTCGAGAAGGCGCCCAGCCGTGCCATCACCCGCCGCCGTTCGGGCGGGAGCGGCGCGAGCAGCAGCTTCCAAAGGCGCTCGGCCTCGGCGCGGTCCTCCGCGTAGCGCTCCGCGCGCGCTTCGGCGAGGAACAGCCGGCGCACGGTGGCGGACGATTCGAGGGCCGCGCGCTCGGCCTGCAACCGCGCCTCGTGCGTCGCGGCCCAGGGGTGGGGGGTCTTGTCGGTCGACGGCAACACCAGCTCCGATAGGCCGAGGGCGACCGGCACCGCGTAGGCCGACACCTTGAGCTCCTCCACCAGATCTTCGAGTTCGGCGCGCTTAAGGACATACCGGCCGTTCTCGATCTCGATGATCCGGCCCATCACGCCGGTCAGCTCGCCGAACTCCTCCTGCGTCAGACGACGCAGGATGCGCAAAATCAATAGCGCCGCATTCGTCGGCGGCAGGTCCACTTTGGGCATCGCGGTTCTCCGGTTGTCTTCAATACATCTGTTGCCGCTGAGGCACTTTTCGTGACAACAAATAAACCGGTGCGCCAGCCCGCCGCATAGAGAGGAAACCTGGTTTCCTCTTTGGGAGCATTTGGCTAGCAGGCCCTCCACTGTCCGTCGCCGACGGGTTCCCTGATCAAGGGTTCCCCGGCCTTCCCAAGAAATATTACCGAAACGGGCAACTACACCCTCCGCGATCGGCAGGCTGTCGCGAAAGCTGAATCCTTGGCCTTACCCTCGCGGGCATGGACTCCTCGTTCCCCCACGGGAGCCTCGCACCCGCTCTCGCGCCCGACTTGCTTCGCCAGGCCGCCGGAGAGATTTTCGACCGGGCAGAGCGCGAGCGGGACGCCGGGAACCTCGAAGACGCCGCGCGGCTGTTCGGCCGCGCCGCGGGAACCTGGCGCGCCACGGGCGAGGTGACGAGGGCGGTGGACGCCTACATCGAGCTGGGCGCCGTCCTGCTGCGCCAGGGGCGAGGGGGCATCTTGCCGGAGCTGGCCGCCCGACTGCTCGCTCTCCTGGATGTCAAACCTCTCCCGGAAGGTGCCCGTCTGAACCTTCGGATCTTCGCGGCCCTGATGGCCAAGGGCGCCGCGGATCGGGAAGCCTTCCAGGGCCTGGTGCTGGAGCGGCGCCTGGGCCGGCACCGGGCCGCCCGTGCGGACTAAAGCGACCGGCAGCCCACGATGACCAACCCGTTCAAGCGCCGCTGGAGAGAGATGGCGCCGTTTCGCGAATCGGTCCTGGTCCATTTCACCCGGCCGGGTTTGCGCCAACGCGTCCAAAATACCTGCGAAGAGATCGCTGAGGAAGCGCTGGAACTGGAAGACGGCTCGGGTGTCGGAGAACCGTGGCTCAAGGCGGGAACGCGCGCCGGCATCGACGACCTCTGGCATACGCAGCAGGGGTTTGTCGGGCTCGCCGCGACCCGACGGCTCTCGGCGGTGACCGAGGAAGAGGACCAGCTCTGTCAGGCTCTCGAAATCCTGGCGGAAGATCTCGCGCAGAAGATCGCCGAACTGGAGCGCCGGCTCGGCCCGCCGCCGCCGGAGCTTCCCGCCGACGCCGCACGGCGGCCACTGAACTAGCAGATCACCAGGGATGATCCTAAAGTTGCCGGAGGGCCAGCCGATCTACGCGTCGGCAGGGACGAGATCGGTGATCTGGCCGATGTCGAGATCGTCGGTGCCGTCCCCGGTTCTCCAGAGCGCCTTGGCCCGCCCCAGCTTCTCGGCGGCCTCTTCCGAGTCCCCGGCGAGGACATCCGCGTGGGCGGCGTAGGCGAGGGCGAAAGCGATCAGGCGCTGGCGCAGCACGTCGGACCCTTGGGCGGCCTCGGCGACCGAGAGCGCCAGGTCGGCCAGGGCCTGACCGTCTTGCGGCGCGCGCGATCCGGCGTCGAGGCTTTCTAGGCAGAGCCGTTCGCAGAAGGCCCAGGTTTGGTACTCCTCGCCATGTTCGATCACCAGGCGGCGAACGCGATCCGGCAAGGGTTCGAACCTTTGCCATAGCTCCCGAGCCTGGGCGCGTGCCGCTTCGGGGGCGAGCGGCGGCGGCAGGGCGTTCAGCTCGGCGTCCAATTCCTTTAGGGCTTGGTAAATCTCGGGCTGGAGGTCTTCGGCGATCTCCGCCGCCAGCTCGGCGAGATCCTCCGGCCAATCGGACTCGTCGGAGCCTGCCGCGACGCGCTGGGCGGGGGCGTTTTCGGCGGCGGCGCTTTCGGCGCAGATGATCTGGAAGAGCGCGAGGAGCTGATCGAGCCGATTCGGGGAGACACCGACGCCTGCGGCGAGCCGTTCGAGGGTCGATCGGTGGGGCCGGATCTTACCCAGCTCGTAGCGGGAGATCCTTTTGGTGTCGATCCCCGTCCGTTCGCTCAGCTCGTGCTGGTGGCGGCCGGCCATGAAACGAAACAACTGCACCACCAGGCCGGCAGCCCGGCGTTCCCAGACATCGTTCATCCCCTTGTCCTTTGTCTTAGGACGAATTCTACCGAAAAAAGCTGTCGCCGGAGGAAGTGCCCCTAAGATACCCCCACCGAGCGTCTCCGAGCACGAAATTTTGCATTCTGCGCAACCCCGCGCAGCTTTGAAGTCGATCGAGGGGTGCCCGCGCGACCCTGAAGGCCGCGACGGAAAATCCCTTCGGGATAGGAGTCGGTCATGTCTTCTTCGTCTCCCCGCCGCTTGCTTTTCCTGCTTCTCGTCGTGGGCCTTGCTTTCCCGCACCACGCTTCCGCGGCGCCGTGGGCTCTCGGTAACTTGCTCGCCAAGGCCGGGAGTTTCCTTTCGGCACTGTGGGCTCCGGTCGCTCACGAAATCCATCCAAACGGGGGTCGCGCTTCCGGCGCCGCGCCCGTGAGAAGCAACGGCCCGGCAGTCGGCGATACCGGCTGCGTGATTTTGCCGGACGGGCGCTGCGGCGCGTAAGGCTAAGCTCGGGCCTCAGGTAGCTTGGGCGTTCGCTCGGCCGCCTGGCGCAATTGTTGAAGCAAAGTGCGGGCGGTGAGGGCGGACGCCTCTTCTCGTCGAGCAGCATCCCAGAAGAGCCGGATCGAAGCCAAGAGTTCTGCGGGGAGAGTCTGGGCGGCAAAGATACGCGCCGCGGCGGTAGCAACTTGCTTGACTTCGCGCGTCTGCCCTCGGTCGAGCTCTACGCTGGCGAATTCGAGAACGGCGAGGCCGGCATCGATCCAAACACGCCGGTCGGCAAACGTCTCCCATACCTCTCGGAGCGCCGAGGATGCCTCGGCCAAGTGCCCCAGGGTTGCGGCAACCCGGGCCCTCAGCCAAAGGAGCCTCACGTTGTCGAGGGTACCGCCCAGCTCAAGCGCCGCGACCTGGAGCGCATCGAGCCGCTCGGCGGCACCAAGGGCGTCGCCCGCCTCGCAGAGGTAAGTCGCCTCGTTGAAGGCGATCGCCCAGCGCAGGCGGCCTTCTCCCGCGAGTTGGGCATGATGTTTTGCTTCGCCAAGAGCCTTGAGCGCCTCTGAGTACTCAAACTGGCGCTTCAGCACATCGGCGCGGTAGATGAGCACTCGCGCCCTCCCCGAGGGACCGGGCGCGAGGGTGAGCGCGTCGTCGAGCAAGGCCAGCGCCGAATCGAGCTGTTTTTGGTCGGTCAGCAATGCCGCATAGAGGCTCAGCGGACGCGACCGATCCACAGGCACCCGGATTTCCGCGGGCCAATTTTGGACCAATGCCATCGCTTCCGAAAACATCTGATAGGCCTGCCGATGGTCGCCCGCAACGCGCAAAGCATTCCCCTCGAATGCCGTCGCGTAGCCTTCGAGCCCATCGCGCCAACTCTCGGAACCGTGGGTCGCCGCGGCAGCCCGCCGCGCCAACTGCGCGAGGTTGCGGGCTTCTTCGACGTCGTTCGCCGCCGCCCGGGCACTTTCGTCGCTGAGCCGCTCGACCACCGCCCAGGTGTGAAAAACCTCGACTTCTTCCACGAGTCGCTTCCGATCTTCCGAAGGCATCTTGCGCAGGCTTTGCCACGCCACTCCCGCCGCCGCGCGGTCGATTCGCCACCGGCGGTCGCAGACTTTGGCCTCGATTCGGTTTCGGGTTTTCTCGCGGACGTTGCGGGAGAAGCGTGAGCTGACCGTTTCGATCGTTTGGCGGTCGCGGGAGGGCAGGGCCGCAGGCGCCTCGATCTCCCGCTCGATCGGGAGTTGCTCCAGCGCGGCGATCGCCCGCTCGACATCCCCTTCTGCGATTCCCATCGCCTTCGCCAAATGGCCGAGCAGGAATCGGTCGACCGCCTGGTCACCCTTCTCCAGCCGGCAGACCGACCCTTTGCTCAGGCAAGCCTCTCGTTCGAGTCGGACTTGCGTCCAGCCGGCGCGCACCCGAAGGTTGCGCAGCACCACGGCGAGTAGCGGCACGGACTTGTGCGACACGGAGGATCTCCTCGGTCGAATCAATTGTGTGGTCTCTGCAATGTTACGGTGCTTTTGGCCGTCAATGCGAGACACCAAGATCCACCCCGTCGGGCGGTTCAGTGGGGTCGGCGGGCGTTCTGGTGGCCCCTGGTGGATAAAATTGGACAGAAGTGGAGCAACGAGACTAGAATCACCGTCCAAATAGCTGGACCCAAAGGCGGGGGTCATGTTTCGGGGTAGCTCACCAGCGAAGATCGACGAGAAGGGCCGCCTTAAGGTGCCGACGGATTTCCGCCGGTTCGTTGAGGAGAGGTATGGGCGCGAGCTGTTCGTGACCTCGGTCCACGGCGATTGCGCGCGGCTCTACCCGCTGCCGGTCTGGGAAGAGATCGAGGGGAAGCTCCAGGCCATGCCCTCGGCCGACCCCTCGAAGCAGCGGTTCCTGGAGCGGGCGAGCTACTACGGCCAGCAGGTGCGGTTGGACGACCAGGGGCGGTTGGTGATTCCGCAGATTCTGCGGGAGAGCGCCGGGATGAGCGGCGACGTGGTGGTGATGGCGCAGATCGACCACCTGATCGTCTGGAACCACGAGCGCCTGGTCGCTCGGATGGCCGAGCAGCCGTTCACCGAGGACGACTCCCGCGCCCTGGCGGAGCGCGGCGGAATCTAGTCCGTGCGACTTCCGCGCGCCGAGATCGAGAGCCCGTGGCCGCACGTCACGTCCCCGTCCTGCTCCGTGAGGTCGTCGAGCTTCTCGCGCCTGAACGAGGCGGCGTGTTCGTCGACGCGACGCTTGGGCTCGGCGGTCACGCGGAAGCGATCCTCGAAGCCGGCCCCGGGGTCGAGCTGGTGGGGATCGATCGCGACCGCCAAGCGCTCGGGCTCGCGCGCGAAAGGTTGGCGCGTTTTGGCCCTCGTGTGCGGCTGGTCGAGGGGAATTTTGCCGACCTCTCCGAGCTGCTCGAGGAGGAAGGGATCGGCCGGGTGGCGGGGATTCTCGCCGACCTCGGCGTTTCGTCGTTGCAAATCGATTCGCCGGAACGGGGCTTCAGCTTCCGGTTCGGCGGACCGCTCGACATGCGGATGGGCCACGAAGGCCTTACCGCCGCGGACATCGTGAACGAAAGCTCGGAGGAAGAATTGGCCAAGATCTTCTGGGAGTACGGCGAGGAGCGGCAATCGCGGCGGATCGCGCGCGCGATCGTCGCGGCGCGCCGGGAGAAACCGATCGAGACCACCTCGGAGCTGCGCCGCGCGATCGACCGCGGCAAGGGACATGAGGCCGGACACCGCAATCGCGAGGGGCGGGTCGATCCGGCGACCCGCGTGTTCCAGGCGCTGCGGATTGAGGTCAACGAAGAGCTTTCCGGACTTCGTAGCTTCCTCGATCAGGCGGTCGACCAGCTCGACGCCGAAGGGCGGCTGGTGATCATTTCGTACCACAGCCTGGAGGATCGGATCGTCAAGAACACGTTGCGCGACCTGCACCGCGGCGAGATCGATCTCGTCACCGGCCGTCCCCGCTCGGAGAGCCAGGCGATCGAGCTGCTGACCAAGCGATCGGTGCGCCCGAGCGAGGAAGAAATCGCGATCAACCCCCGGTCGCGCTCGGCGCGCCTGCGAGCGGGTCGGAGACTGGAGACCCGGTGAGGAATGCCTACGCCTTCACGCGGCCGGTCGCCAACGCCTACCTGGTTCGGGAGCGCGATCGTAAGCGCTTCCGCGAACTCGGTTTGGTGCTGGCGGCGGTCGGCGCTCTGGGCGTCGGCTTGCTGTCGTACACCTGGATCCATCTCGAAGTGCTGTCGACCGGCTACAAGATCGACAAGCTGGAAACCCAACTGCGGGAGATGACCCGCACCGAGCGGCAACTGTCGCTCGAAGCGGCCTACCTTGCGAGCCCGCAGCGGATCGAGGAGCGCGCCCGGCACGAGCTGGGGCTCGAACCGCCCGCGCTCAATCGCGTGATCTTCTGGGAGGAGCTGCCGTGAATACGCGGCTCCGGGTGGTCGCCGGCCTCGGCCTCGCTTGGGTGGCGCTGATCGCCGGACGCCTCTACTACCTCCAGGTCATCCGCCACGCGCACTACACCCAGCGCGCCGGCAATCAGCAGCAGCGGGTGGTCGAGCTCGATGCCCCGCGCGGCACGATCTACGACTCGCGGGGAAGAGAACTCGCAGTCTCGATCGAAGTCGATTCGGTCTACGCCATCCCCTCGGAGATCGCCGATCCGGCCGCGCTGGCGCGCCAGCTCTCGAAGCTCGTCGACAAAGAGCCGGGCAAGCTCGCCAAGCAGTTGGGCGACAAGAGCCGCGACTTCGTTTGGATCAAGAGGAAGCTCGATCCCCAGTTCGCCGATCAGATCCGCGCGCTCCAGGTCAAAGGACTGCGGTTCGTCACCGAAAGCAAGCGCTACTACCCGATGCGCGAGCTGGCCGCCCAGGTGCTCGGGTTCGTCGGCACCGAGAACCACGGGCTGGAAGGGCTGGAAAAGCTCTACGACTCGACCGTCGCCGGCAAGCCGGGCCGCCGAACCGTCCTTCGCGATGCGCGCAAGGGGACCGTGATGGACCCCGAGCTGTCGTTCACCGATCCGGAGCCGGGGCGCGATCTGCACCTGACGCTCGACGCGACGATCCAGCACATCGTCGAGCGCGAGCTGGCCCAGGCGGTCGACCAGCGGGGCGCGCGCAAAGGGATGGCGGTGTTTCTCGATCCGCGAACCGGCGGCGTCTTGGCTCTCGCGAGCTACCCGAGCTTCGATCCGAACCAGTACGGCGAAGTGTCCAAAGACCTGTTGCGCAACCGGGCGCGCAACCGGGCGGTGACCGATTCCTACGAGCCGGGCTCGACGTTCAAGCTCGTCACCGCATCGGCGGCGCTCGAAAGCGGCGTGGTCAAGGCGAGCGACACCTTCGACTGCGGCATGGGCGGCATCACTCTGGCCGGCATCCGGATTCGCGACCACAAGCCGTTCGGGCTCCTGACCTTCGCCGAGGCGATCGCCAAATCGAGCAACGTCGGCATGATCAAGACCGCCCTGCTGCTCGGCGACGAGCGGCTATACGGGATGGCGAGCGCGCTCGGCTTCGGCCGGAAGACCGGCATCGACATGCCCGGCGAGGCCTCGGGCATCCTCCACCCGCTGTCCGAGTGGCGGCGCTTCCCGCTCAGCAAGGCGTACATCTCGTTCGGCCAGGGGGTGTCGGTGACGCCTCTCCAGCTCGCGGTGGCGGCGGCGACCGTCGCCAACGGCGGCGTCCGCCTTCGGCCTTACATGGTCGCCGCGACCGGCGCCGCCGGGCAGATCGAGCCACTCCATGCCGCGGCGCTGCCGGTCGGGCGCGCCATGTCGGTTGCCACCGCCGCCGAGGTGACTCGCCTGCTCGAAGGGGTGGTGACCGTAGGGACGGGCAAGTCCGCCGCGGTCGAGGGGTACAACGTGGCCGGCAAGACCGGGACGGCGCAGATTCCGCTCGACGGCGGCTACGATCGGAACCACTACGTGCCCAGTTTCGTCGGTTTCGCGCCGGGCAACCGGCCGCAGATCGTCGGCGTCGTTGCGATCGACGCGCCGCAGGGTTTCGAATACCACGGCGGACAAGTCGCGGCGCCGGTTTTCGGCGCGATCGCCCGCCAGGTCCTGCTCTACCTCGGCGTCCGCCCGGAGCGGACCCGGCCCGACTGGCCGGACGGCCGGGCGATGCCGAAAATGGTGACGGCGGGATTGACTCCAGCACCGGAGGGGGCCGCTCCGGGTCCTCCGGCGGCTCCCAACACCCGCGCCACGCCGGCCGTCCAGCCGGTGACCCGGCCGAACGGCCGGCCGGCGGTTCGACCGATCCCGGCGAGCACCCTCAGCATTACCCCGGCGGCAACGCCGGTCACTCCGGGAGGCGAGGGATGAGCGCGCTCCCCCTCTCGGAGCTGATCGACGGGCTCCGGCTCACGGTGCAAGCCGGCGGCGGTCTGGCGGGCGACCCGACGATTTCCGGCGTGTGCCACGACTCGCGCGCGGTCCGGCCCGGCGACCTGTTCGTCGCCTGGTCCGGCGGACGGTTCGATGGCCGGGAGTTCGCGCCCCAGGCGGTCGAGCGGGGCGCCGTCGCGGTGGTCGCGCCGCGGGACCGTCCGGCGGGGCTCGGGGCCGAGATCCCCTGGCTCTCGGCGGCGAATCCACGCGCTCTGCTGGGTCCGCTCGCCGCGCGGATCTATGGCCATCCGGATCGCGAGCTGATCCTCGCCGGGGTGACCGGCACGAACGGCAAATCGACCGTCGCGACGCTGCTCGCCGCGATCTTCGAGAAGGCCGGGCAGCCGGCGGGATTCATCGGCACGCTCGGCTATCGACTGCGCGGGAAGAGCTTTCCCGGCGAGCGGACCACACCCGAGGCGAGCGACCTGTTCCGCACCCTGCGCGCCATGCGCGACGCCGATGCGGCGGCGGTGGCCATGGAGGTCTCGTCGCACGCCCTCGAACAGGGCCGGGCCGACGGCGCGGAATTCGATCTCGCGCTGTTCACCAACCTGTCGCGAGACCATCTCGACCTTCACGGCGACATGGAGACCTACTTCGCCGCGAAGCGCCGGCTGTTTACGCGCTTGAAGCCGAACGGCCGCGCGGTGATCAACGTCGACGACGAGTACGGCCGACGGCTGGCGGCCGAGCTGCCCGCGGCTTGGACCTACAGCGTCTCCGGGAACGAGGCCACCGTCTCGGCGCGCGACGCGAAGCTCGATCGCCATGGACTCTCCGCGACGATCGTCGTGGCCGATCCCGACTCCGGAAATCTGGATGAATTCGAGATCGCCTCGGCGCTGCTCGGCCGCTACAACCTGTCGAACCTGACCGCCGCGATCGCGGGCGCCCTGGCGCTCCGGACGGCGGCAATTCCGGTCTCGGCCGTGGTCGCCGCCGCAGCAGCGCAGCAGCCGGTTCCCGGCCGCCTGGAGCCGGTCGAGTGCGGCCAACCGTTCGCCGCGATCGTCGATTACGCCCATACCGACGCGGCACTTTCCGCGGCGATCGCCTCGGTGCGCGAGATCGCGCCGGGCCGGACGATCGTCGTCTTCGGTTGCGGCGGCGACCGCGACCCGGGTAAGCGGCCGGTGATGGGCCGGGTCGCGGGCGAGCTGGCCGATCTCGCGATCGCCACTTCCGACAACCCGCGAAGCGAAGATCCGCACACGATCCTCGCCGCGGTGGAAGAGGGTCTGCGCTCGACCGGGCGCAACAACTATCTATTGATCCCCGACCGGCGCGACGCGATCCGCACCGCGATCGCCGCCGCCGAAGAAGGTTCAGCCGTGCTGATTGCCGGCAAAGGTCACGAACGCGATCAGACGATCGGCGACCGCAAGCTACCGTTTTCGGATTTCGAAGAGATCGAGCGCGCGCTCATGGAGAGATTCGGTGCACGCGTCGGCTGCTGAGGCGGTGCTCGCGATGGGCGGCCGGCTCGCCGCGGGCGATCCCGCCGCGCGTTTCGGCGGCGCGGCGATCGATTCGCGGACGATCCGCGGGGGAGAGCTGTTCTTCGCCTTCCGCGGCGAACGGGTCGACGGCCGCTCGTTCGTGGCCGATGCGTTCGCCCACGGCGCCGCGGGGGCGGTGGTCGAGCGCGCGGACGGCGAGGCGGCGATGAACCTGCCCGCCGGTTCCGGCGGATTCCTGATCGAGGTCGGCCACGTCGGCGACGCGCTGGTCGAGCTGGCCCGCAGCCTGCGGGACCGGGCGCCGGAGCAGCTGGCGGGGATCACCGGCTCGGCGGGCAAGACGACGACCAAAGAGCTGCTGGCCGCGATGCTCGCCCGCCGCTTTCGGGTCGGGCGCACGGCAGGCAACTTCAACAACCGGATCGGCCTGCCGGTCTCGCTGCTCAACGTCACCGACGACACCGAATGGATGGTCGCCGAGATGGGCATGTCGTCGGCCGGCGAGCTGCGTGAGCTGTCCCTTCTGGCCCGGCCGGACCTCGCGGTGTTCACGGTCGTCCGGCCGGCGCACCTCGAATTCTTCGACTCAGTGCGCGCGATTGCCGAAGCGAAGGCCGAGCTGCTCGCCGGGCTGGCGAACGACGGCTGGATCGTCGCCAACGCGGACGATCCGGAGGTTGCCCGGATCGCCCGCAGGCATCAAGAGGAGCACGGGGGCCGCGTCATCTGGTACGGCCAGAATGAACCCGGTCCCCTGGATCTTCGCGCGCTGGACGTTGCGGCGCAGCCGGACGGCGCCGGGACCCGCTTCATCCTCGAAGTCGAAGAGGAGCGCCTGCCTGTCCGGCTTGCACTTCACGGCGCTTACAACGTCGAGAACTTCCTCGCCGCCGCGGCGGCCGCCTGGTCGATCGGCGTGCCGCTTGAAGAGATCGTCGAAGTCGCCGCCGAGATGCCGAGCGCCAAAGGGCGCGGCGAGGTCCATCGTCTGGAGTTGGAAGGCGGGAGCGCGGTTTTGGTCGACGACTCCTACAACTCGAATCCCGATGCGGTCGGCAAAGCTCTCGCCGGGGCTGCGGGCCTTGTTTCAAGCAACCGGCGGAATGGCCGGGATGGCCGCAGCCACCGCCGGGTGGCGATCCTCGGCGACATGCTGGAGCTGGGACCCGAGGCGCCGATGTTTCATCGCGAAGCGGGCGCCCAAGCCGCGGCGCTTGGCTTCTCGCCCGTCGTGGGGGTGGGCGAGCTGGCGCGCGAGTTGGTGGCGGGAGCGGCGGCGGGCGGAGCCGAGGCGATTCATTTGTCCGACGCCGCGGCGGCGACGGATTGGGCCGAAGAACACTTGGTGCCGGGAGACGTCGTGCTGGTGAAGGGCTCGCGCGGCGTTCGCCTCGATCGGGTGGTCGCGCGTCTGATCGCGATAACCGGAGCGGCAAGCGGGGAGGGAAGGGCCTGATGCTCTACGAGCTGCTCTATCCGCTCCATGAGCGGTTCGCGATCTTCAACGTCTTCCGCTACATCACGTTCCGGGCGGCGGCGGCGATCGTCACCGCGCTGCTGCTCTCGTGGCTGCTCGGCCCCTGGTTCATCCGCACGCTGCGCCGGCTGTCGGTCGGCCAGAACATCCGCGAGCTGGGGCCCCAGGCGCACCAGGTGAAAGCCGGCACCCCCACCATGGGGGGACTGCTGATCCTGTTCGCCCTGATCGTGCCGACGCTGCTTTGGGGCAATCTGCGCAACCGGTACCTCTGGCTCGCGATGGGGGTGACGGTCGCCTTCGGCGCCGTCGGTTTCCTCGACGACTATCTAAAGGTGAGGCGGCGGCAGAACTTAGGGCTCACCGCGCGCAACAAGTTCTTGTTGCAGGTCGCGGCCGGCCTCGGGCTCGGGCTCGCCTTGTGGGCGATTCCGGAATTCGATTCGACCCTGGCGTTTCCGTTCTTCAAGCGCCTGGTGATCCCGCTCGGCCTCGCCTACGTGCCATTCGTGGTCCTGGTACTGGTCGGCGCCTCGAACGCGGTCAACCTGACCGACGGGCTCGACGGCCTGGCGATCGGCGCCACCACGGTCGCCGCGGGAACCTACGCCTTGTTCACCTACGTCGGTGGCAACAAGGTGATCGCCGGCTACCTCCAGATCTCCTACGTTCCCGGCGTCGGCGAGGTGGCGGTGTTCTGCTCCGCCCTGGTAGGCGCGGGCCTGGGATTCCTCTGGTTCAACTCCCATCCGGCGGAAGTGTTCATGGGCGACGTCGGCTCGCTGTCGCTCGGCGCGGCGATCGGCAGTGTCGCCGTCCTCGCGAAGCAGGAAATCCTGCTCGTGGTGGTCGGCGGCGTGTTCGTGATGGAAGCCCTGTCGGTGATCATCCAGGTCGCCTCGTTCAAGCTGCGCGGAAAAAGGGTGTTCCGCATGGCGCCTCTCCACCACCATTTCGAGCTGTCGGGCTGGGCCGAACCCAAGGTGATCGTGCGCTTCTGGATTCTCTCGATCCTGTTCGCGCTGCTCTCTCTTTCGACGTTGAAACTGCGATGAGCCCAGAGACCTCCACAGCGAATCCACCCCTGCTCGCGCCTTGGGGCACCGGCCGCTTCGAGCGGGTGCTGGTCTATGGGCTCAAAGTGTCGGGAATCTCGGCCGCGCGGTTTTTAAGGAAGCGAGGCGTCGCCGTGGTCGGCGTCGACAAGAAGCTCGCCGAGGATCTCCATCTCGAAGAGCTGGCCCACGATCCCGGCGTCGAGCTGCGCCTGGGCGCCGACTCGGCCACGCGGTTGGGCCTCCTGGATCGACTCGACGCGGTCGTCGTCTCCCCCGGCGTGCCGATGGACCAGCCGCTGATCCATGAGGCGCGGGCCGAGGGTCTGCCGGTGATCGCCGAGGTCGAGCTGGCTTTCCCCGCGCTCGAAGCGGAGGGCGCCAACATCGCCGCAATCACCGGCAGCAACGGCAAGAGCACGGTGACCGAAATGCTCGGCGCGATCCTCCGCGCCGCGGGCCGACGGGTGGAGGTCTGCGGCAACATCGGCACCCCCCTCACCGAACGGGCCGATGCGGAGCCGGGAGCCGCGCCCGGCCGGGCGTTCGTGGTCGAGCTGTCGAGCTTCCAGATCGAAGGGCTCGACGGTTTCCGGCCGGACGCCGCGGCGCTGCTCAACGTCTCGGAGGATCACCTCGACCGCTATCCGAGCCTCGCGGCGTATGCCGCCGCAAAGAAGAAGCTGTTTGCCCGCATGCGGCCGGACGGCATCGCGGTGCTGAACGCCGACGACCCGTGGACGCTCGAATTGGCGACCGCGGCACGGCGGCGGATGTTTTCGCGTCTGGCGCCGGTCGCCGACGGCTGCCAGCTTGAAGACGGCTGGGTGGTCGAGGTGGAACCGGGCGGGCGAAAGACTCCCCTGTTTCCGGCCGCCGATGTACCGCTCGCGGGGGTGCAGAACGTCGAAAACGCGATGGCTGCCGCCCTGCTCGCCCGCGCATTCGGGGCCGGCGCGGGCGCGATCCGGCAAGCAATCCGGGCGTTCCGCGGCCTGCCCCACCGGCTGGAGCGGGTCTGCGAGCACGAGGGCGTTGCCTGGTACGACGACTCTAAGGGCACCAACCCTGCGGCGACGATGAAATCGATCGAAGGGTTCGCCGACGGCAGCGTCCATCTGATTCTTGGCGGCCGCAACAAAGGCGCCGACCTATCGGTGCTCGCGCCGCTGGTCGCCGCGAAGGCGCGCCGGGTCTACCTGATCGGCGAATCGGCTGAGGATTTCGCCCAGGCGCTTAGCCGTGCGGCACCGATCGAAAACGCCGGAACGCTCGAGCGGGCGGTCGAGGCGGCGACCCGGAACGCCCGGGCGGGCGATGTCGTGGTGCTCTCGCCGGCCTGCGCGAGCTTCGACCAATTCAAGAACTTCGAGCACCGGGGGCAGGTGTTCCAGCAGCTGGTGCGAACGCGGGTGCTCGGTGCCGGTGCAGCGGCCGGAGGCAACGCCTGATGGCCAAAAAGCTCGCTTACGACAAGCTGCTGTTCGGCGCGGTCGCCCTGCTCGCGGGCTTCGGCTTGGTGATGGTCTATTCGGCGAGCGCGGCGATCGCCCGCGACCGCTCCGCGGGGATCAATCCGTTCCTGCTCAAGCAGTCGATCGCCGGGATTATCGGCCTGGTCGCCATGGCGGTCGTGATGCACATCGACTACCGGGTGCTGCGCCGGGCGGAGGTGGTCTATGGCCTGCTCGCGAGCATCACCCTGCTGCTGGTCGCGGTCCTGTTCTCCGGCCATCTGAACGGCACCCAGCGCTGGTTCCTGCTCGGGCCGATCTCGATTCAGCCGTCGGAGATCGCCAAGCTCGCGCTGATCCCGTTCGCCGCTTACCAGATCTCGCGAAAGCTCGATCGGGTGAACCAGCGCGATCTGTTGCTGCCGATCGTGCTCGGCTGCGGCCTGGTCTGCGGTCTGATTTTGATCCAGCCGGACTTCGGCACCGCGGTGCTGCTCGGCAGCACGGTGTTCTTCCTGCTGTTTCTCGCCGGTCTCTCTTGGCGCTACGTGGTCGGCGGCTTCGCGCTCGCGGTGCCGCTCCTTTACGCGCTGGTGATTGCGGTGCCCTATCGCCGGGAACGCTTCTTCGCGTTTCTCGACCCGGAACGCGACCCGCTCGGCTCGGGCTTCCAGGCGCTCCAATCGCTGATCGCAATCGGCTCGGGCGGCGCGTTCGGTCTCGGCGCCGGGCAGAGCCTGCAGAAATTGTGGTTCCTGCCGCATCCGGAATCGGATTTCGTCTACGCGATCGTCTGCGAAGAGCTGGGGATGGCGGGCGCTCTGTTCGTGATCGGCCTGTTCGGAATCGTCGCCTGGCGCGGCTACGTCGCGGGCGCCAAGGCGCCGGACGATTTCGGCCGCTATCTCGCCTGGGGCTTCACTCTGGTGGTCGTGCTCCAGGCGCTCTTGAACATCAGCGTGGCGCTTGCGCTCCTGCCGACCAAGGGCATTCCGCTGCCGTTCATCTCTTACGGCGGTTCGTCTCTGGTGGTCACGATGACCGCCTGCGGCGTGCTGCTCAACCTGTCCCAACACGGATGAGCGAACCGGTCTCCCCCCCGGCCGCGCGCCCCCGCCACGCCCTGCTCGCAGGCGGCGGCACGGGAGGCCATGTCTTCCCGGCGATCGCCGTCGGCCGGGAGCTGGCGGCGCGCGGCTGGACGATCAGCTACGCCGGCTCAGGCTCAGGCCTCGAAGCGCGCCTGGTGCCGCAGGAGGGTTGGCCGTTTCACCCGCTGCCGGCCAAGGCGTTCCTCGGCCGGGGCGTCGGCGCGAAGATCGGCGCCCTCGCCACGCTGGTCCGTTCGAGTGTGGCGGCGCGCGCCTTGGTGAAGCGGCTCGATATCGACGCGGTGCTTGGAACCGGCGGCTACGCCTCGGCGCCCGCCGTGGTCGGCGCGCGCCTCGCCGGACGGCCGATTCTGCTGTTGGAGCTGAACGCCCGAGCCGGAGTGGCAAATCGGATGCTCGCGCGCTGTGCCACCGCGGCGGCCGTCGCTTTCGAAGACACGCGGCGCGACCTCGCCTGCCGCTCGACGGTGACCGGCGTGCCGGTGCGGGAAGCGTTCTTCGAGATTCCGGCCGACCTGCCGGCCGGACCGCCGCGGCTCTTGGTGCTCGGCGGCAGCCAGGGGGCGCGCCAGGTCAACCGGGCGATGCCGGAAGCCGCGCGTCGGCTGCTGGCCGAGATCCCCGACTTGACGATCCGCCACCAGGCGGGGGGCAAGAATGTCGACGAGACGCTCGCCGCCTACCGCGCGGCGGGATTGGACGAGGGACAGCTCTCGCGGGTCACCGTCGTGCCGTTCATTGAGGACGTCGCCTCGGCACTCTCCCTTAGCCATCTGGTCGTCTCGCGCGCCGGGGCGGTGACGGTCGCCGAGATCTGCGCCGCGGGTCGGCCGGCGCTGTTCCTGCCGCTCACGATCGCCAAGGGGCACCAGATCGAAAACGCGCGCCTGCTCGAACGGGCAGGAGCGGCGGAGGTGCTGGTCGAAGGGACTCCCCAAGGAACGGGCGAGCCGTTCGCCGAGCGCTTGGCCGCCCGGCTCGCAAATAAGTTGATCGACCTATTGGCGGACCGAGAAGGCTTGGCGCGCCGGGCGGCTGCAGCCCGGGCGCTCTCCAAGCCGCGTGCCGTGGCGGCGATCGCCGATGCGCTCGAAGCCGTGGCGCGGCCCGCCACAGGACCGGGAGGAGCGCGATGAGCTTCGCCCAATTCGCCGACCTTTCGCGCATTCATTTCGTCGGCATCGGCGGCGCCGGGATGAGCGGCATCGCCGAGATTTTGCTCGAATACGACCTGGAGGTCTCGGGCAGCGATCAGGCCGGAGGCGAAGCGACCGAGCGGCTCGCCTCGCTCGGCGCGACGATCCAGATCGGCCACGCGACCGAAAACGTCGACCGCGCCGACGTGGTGGTGGTCTCCTCGGCCGTGCCGGAAGAGAACCCGGAGATCCGCGAGGCGCGCCGCCGCGGCATTCCGGTGGTCCGCCGCGCCGAGATGCTCGCCGAGCTGATGCGGCTCAAATACGGCCTCGCGATCGCCGGCACCCACGGCAAGACGACCACCACCTCGCTGGTCGGCCACGTACTCACCGAGGCGGGGCTCGACCCGACGGTCATCGTCGGCGGCCGGGTCCGGGTGCTCGGCACCGGGGCGCGCCTGGGACACAGCCAGTACCTGGTGGCCGAGGCCGACGAGTTCGATCGCAGCTTTTTGACGCTCGCGCCGATCATCGCGGTGCTCACCAACATCGACCGCGACCATCTGGACACCTACGGCACGATGGAGGCGATCCTCGACGCGTTCGTGGCGTTCGCCAACCGGGTGCCGTTCTTCGGCCGGGTGCTGGTCTGCCTGGATGACGCGAACGTCCAGACCATCCTGCCGCGGATCGCCGAGCGCCGGATCATCACCTACGGCTTCGCGCCGCAGGCCGATCTCGCGGCGGTCGATATGGAGCCGACCTTTGGAGCCTCGGGCGGCGTCCGCTTCGGCGTGCGCAGCCGGGAGCGCGGCCTGCTCGGTTCGATCGAGCTGCCGATGCCCGGCCGCCACAACGTCCAGAACGCGCTCGCCGCGATCGGAATCGGCCTGGTGCTGCGGCTTGAATTCGCCGCGATCGCCGCGGCGCTCGCGACGTTCAAAGGGGTTCACCGCCGGTTCGAGACGATCGGTACCTGGCGCGGCGCCACCGTGGTCGACGACTACGCGCACCACCCGACGGAGGTGGCGGCCACCCTCGAGGCGGCGCGCCAGAGCTTCCCGCGCGGCAAGGTCCACGCCGTATTCCAGCCGCATCTTTATTCGCGCACCCAGGACCAGGCGGAGGCGTTCGGCCGCGCGCTCTTGGGCGCCGACCGCGCGGTGGTCACCGATGTCTACGCCTCGCGCGAGCAGCCGATCCCGGGAGTCACCGGCGAGCGGGTGGTCGAAGAGGCGACGAAGAGCGGTCACCGCAACGTCGTCTATTGCCCCTCCTGGCACGACGCCCAAGGCGTGCTCGCCGCGGAGGTGGCACCGGGCGACCTGGTGCTAACGCTCGGAGCGGGCGACATCTACAAACTGGGCCGCGAGCTGGTCGCGGAAACGGCTCCGGCGGAAGGGGAGGTCGCGTCATGAGGCACGACGGCTTCGGAGCCGCCGGCCATCCGGAAGGGGACGGCCCGGGCGGCAACGTGATCCCGTTCCGCCGCTCCCAGGGTCCGCCCAAGCGCAAGCGTCGGAGCCTATGGCGCAAGCTGATGCGCCCCCTGGGCTCCGCTCTCGCGATCCTCGGGGTGCCGCTCGCGGGGGGACTCTGGGTGGCCACCGCGCCGCAGTTCGCCCTCTCCGAGATCAAGATCGAAGGGGCCGGCCGGGTGAGCGAAACCTGGATCCGCGCCCGCCTCGCGCCTCTCCTCGGCCGCAACCTGCCCTTGCTGCCGCTGTCCGCGGCGGCGGAACGCCTGTCGGTCCACCCCTGGGTCGATTCGTTGGAGATCGCCAAGGAGCTTCCGGGACGTCTCGTGGTCCGGGTGTCCGAGAAGAAGCCCGCGGTCTTCCTGCGCAGCGGCGGTCACCCGTTCTGGGCCGATGCCGCCGGCAAAGCGATCGCGCCGCTTTCCGCGGCGGAGGCGGCGCAGGAGATCGCCCGCGAGCGCGCCCTGGCGGAATCGAGTGTCGGGCCGGGGGGCCCGGGGGCGCCGAAGGCGCCGGGTGGTTTTCTGGTGGTCAGTTTCGCCACGCCGGTTCCCAATGGCGTGGCCCGCGCGCTCGGCGTCGCCGCCGAGCTGGGCAAGGCAAATCCCGACTGGGCCGCGCGCCTGGCCGAGATCGAGGTGTTGGGCGAGGAAGATTTCCGTCTGCGGATCGGCGTTTTGCCTTTTCCGCTGCTGGTCCGCGACGGCGATGTGATCGACAAAGTCCACCGGCTGGAGACGTTGCTCCCCCGGCTCGCCGAGCGGTATCCCACCCTCGCGGCCGTGGATCTGCGCTTCTCCCACCGGATCGTGGTGCAACCTGCGGCTGAAGGCGCGTCGGCCGGCGCGCGCTCGGAAGAAGCCGCTTCGAGATTGGCAAGCTGAGGGTCGGGCCTATGGCGAAACCGGAACCGTATTTCGTAGCGATCGACATCGGGTCGTCCAAAGTGGGCGTGCTCATCGGCCAAAGGGACGCCAAAGGCGGCCTTGAGGTCGTGGGCAAGGGGCTTGCGCCCAATCGCGGCACGCGCAAGGGCAACATCGTCAACGTCGAGGCGACCGTGGAGGCGCTCAAGGCGGCGAGCGAGGAGGCCGAGGTGATGGCCGGCCAGGAGATCTCGCGCGCCTACGTCGGCATCTCGGGCGCCGACATCCGGAGCGTCAACTCGCGCGGCATGGTCTCCGTGGCGCGCAAGGATCGCGAGATCGCGCGGCCGGACATCCAACGCGTGCTCGACGCGGCGAAATCCGCGGCGCTCCCCTCCGACCGCGAGATCCTGCACGCCATCCCGCAGGAGTTCCTGGTCGACGAGCAGGGGGGAATCGGCGATCCGCTCGGCATGCTGGGCAGCCGCCTGGAGGTGATGGTCCACCTGGTGACCGGCAACATCACCCGCTCGAAAACCTTGCTCACCTGCGTCAACCGCGCGGGCATCGAGGTGATCGAGATGGTCTTCGAGCCGCTCGCGACCGCCGAGGCGGTGCTGACGCCCGACGAGCGCGAGCTCGGCTCGCTGTTGATCGACGTGGGCGCCGGCACCACCGAATACGCCCTGTTCGCCGACGGCGAGATCCAATACAGCGCGGTGGCGCCGATCGGCGCGGGGCATTTCACCAACGACATCGCGATGGTGCTGCGCACGCCGTTTGCCGAAGCCGAAAAGATCAAGACCAAACACGGCTGCTGCATGGCGAGCATGGTCACCGACGACGAAGGGATCTCGGTCCCGACAGTCGCCGGAGGCTCCTCGCGCGTGGTGCCGCGCCGCGAGCTGTGCGAGATCCTTCAGCCGCGCGCCGAAGAGCTGTTCGGCCTGCTGCGCGAGGATCTGATGCGCCACGCCTCGGAAGACTCCCTGCGCGGCGGCGTGGTCTTGACGGGAGGCGGCGCGCAGCTCGACGGTTTGCTCGAACTGACCGAGCAGATGTTCGACGCCGGCGTCCGCTACGGCCTGCCGCGCGGACTCGGCGGCCTGGTCGACGTGATCAGCAACCCGAGCTGGTCGACCGCCTCGGGACTCTTGCTCTACGGCCTCGCGGCGGAAGAATCGCGGCAGGGCAAAGCTCAAAAGAAGAAGGCGGGCTTCAGCGTGCGCGGCGTGATGGGAAGCCTGCGCGGCATGTTCTCGGATCTGCTCTAGGAATTGACTCGGAATCGAAGAATGAAACGCAGCGGAAAACCGAACCAAGGGGGTAACGAATGATTCTCTTCGACGACCAGGATGCAGCGAACGAGGAGCTCGAGCACACGATCGTGATGCAGAGCCTCGATATCGTTCCCGCTCGGATCAAGGTCATCGGCGTGGGTGGCGGGGGCGGAAACGCGGTCAACCGAATGATCGATGCCAATTTGCGCGGCATCGAGTTCGTGGCCGCCAACACCGACCTCCAAGCCCTTGCCAAGTGCCGGGCGCGGACCAAGATCCAACTCGGCACCCTGTTGACCAAAGGCCTCGGCGCGGGTGCCGACCCGGAGGTCGGCCGGAAGTCGGCCTTGGAAGACACCGAACGGATTTTGGAAGTGCTCGACGGCGCCGACATGGTCTTCCTGACCGCGGGTTTGGGCGGCGGCACGGGAACCGGAGCGGTGCCGATCCTCGCCTCGCTCGCGGCGGAGATCGGCGCGCTTACGGTGGCGATCGTCACCAAGCCGTTCGGCTTCGAAGGACGCCGCCGAATGCAGCTCGCCGAGCGCGGGGTGGAAGAGCTGCGCGCCTCGGTCGATACGCTGATCACGATTCCGAACGAGCGCCTGCTCAATTTCGTCGAGCGCGGCACTCCCCTCACCGAGGCGTTCCGGATCGCCGATGACGTGTTGCGCCAGGCGGTGCAGGGGATCAGCGACCTGATCACCGTGCCAGGCGAGATCAACGTCGATTTCGCCGATGTACGGACGATCATGACCGGCATGGGCATGGCGCTGATGGGCACCGGCATCGCCCGCGGCGAGAGCCGGGCGATCGAGGCGGCACAGCGCGCGGTCTCCTCGCCGCTGCTCGAAGAGACCTCGATTCAGGGGGCCAAGGGGGTGTTGATCAACATCTCCGGCGGCCACGACCTCACCCTCCACGAGGTGAACGAAGCGGCCCGGATCATCCAGGAAGCGGTCGATCCGGACGCCAACATCATCACCGGCATGGTGATCGACCCAACGCTCGACGACGCGATGAAGGTCACCGTGATCGCCACCGGCTTCGACCGGGTCGAGGGCTTGCGCGCCCGGGCCAACCCCGCCCTCGGCGTCCACCGGCCGATGGCGGTACCGTCACAGAGCTTCTCCCCGGTCTCGCCGATCGGACCGGCCCCGAGCCTCGCCGCGGCGCCGATCTTCGACAAACCGGAATCCGAGCCGGAGCTGGACGTGCCGTTCTACCGCAAGGTGATCGCCCAAGGCCGCGGCGAAGATCCGGGCGGCTTCGGCCCGAACTGGTCGAACGTCGACGACTACGACATCCCGACCGTGCTGCGCAAGCAGATGGATTGACCGCTGGAAACGTAGATTCCGTAGTGCGACACCCGTCCGCCCCCCGGCCTTAACCCCCTTGGGGCCGGAAGCGGGCGGGTGTCGGTTGTTGCCCGCTGAAAGCGCTGCCCTCACCCAGCCCTCACCCCTAGCCCCTCTCCCGGAGGGAGAGGGGAACACAGCTAGTAGAACCGCGTCTTGCTCCCCTCTCCCTTTGGGAGAGGGGCCGGGGGTGAGGGCTGTTTCCGCTACCATAGGCCGCCTATGAAACTTCTCTACTCGTACCTCCGTCGCTACTGGGGTCTGGTGGTGCTCGCCCTGGTGCTGGCGGCGATCAATCAGGTCTTCTCTCTGCTCGATCCCCTGATTTTTCGTCACGTCATCGACGAATACGCCACCCGTTACTCCGAGTACACCACCGAGCAGTTCTTCCGCGGCGTTTCGCTGCTGCTCGCCGCGGCGGTCGGGGTCGCGTTCGTGTCGCGCGTGGCCAAGAACTTCCAGGACTATTTCGTCAACGTTGTCACTCAGCGGGTCGGTGCCGATCTCTATTCGGACGGCGTCCGCCATTCGCTGGAGCTGCCTTACTCGCTGTTTGAAGACCAACGGAGCGGCGAGACACTCGGGCGCCTCCAGAAGGTGCGGTCGGACGTGGAAAAGCTGATCGCGATCGCGGTCAATCTGCTGTTCACGACCCTGGTCGGCGTGGTCTTCGTGATGATCTACGCCGCGAGCGTGCATTGGATCATCGCGCCGGTCTACCTGCTCACCGTGCCGCTGATCGGGATCTTGAGTTCGGTGCTGTCGAAGCGGATCAAGAAGATCCAGAAGGTGATCGTCGCCGAGACTACGGCGCTCGCCGGGGCGACCACCGAATCGCTGCGCAACATCGAGCTGGTCAAAAGCCTGGGCCTCGCGCGGCAGGAAATCGGCCGGCTGAATGCGACGACCGCGAAGATCCTCCAGCTGGAACTCAAGAAGGTCAAGTCGCTCCGCCTGTTGAGCTTCATCCAGGGGACGCTGGTCAACGCGATGCGGACCTCGATCCTCTTTTTGATGCTCTACCTGATCTTTACCCGTCAGATCACGGTCGGGCAGTTCTTCTCGCTGTTCATCTATTCGTTCTTCATCTTCGGCCCGCTCCAAGAGCTGGGCACGGTGATCAACACCTACCGCGAGACGGAAGCGTCGCTCGAAATGTTCCAAGGCGTACTCGCCACCCCGATCGAGGCGAAGCCGGCAAATCCGCTCCCGTTGGGGCAGCTCACCGCTCTCGACTTCGAAAACGTCGGCTTCACCCACCAGACCGCGGCTGCCCCGGCGCTCTCCGACATCTCGTTCTCGCTGGGGCGGGGAGAGACGGTGGCGTTCGTCGGCCCTTCCGGTTCGGGCAAGACGACGCTGGTCAAGCTGCTGGTCGGTCTCTACTCCCCGGGCCGGGGACGGGTCCTCTACAACGGTAAGTCGGGCGAGGAGATCGACCTCGACGAACTGAGGGTGCAGATCGGCTTCGTCACCCAGGACACCCAGCTGTTCTCCGGCTCGATCCGCGAGAATCTGCTGTTCGTGAATCCAGATGCGACCGACGACGAGTGCCTGGAAGTCCTCCACAAGGCGGCCTGCGAAAGCCTGCTCGCGCGCGCCGACCGCGGGCTCGACACGGTGATCGGCGAAGGGGGCGTGAAGGTCTCCGGCGGCGAAAAGCAACGCCTGTCGATCGCCCGCGCACTGCTGCGCCGGCCGCGCCTGCTGGTATTCGACGAGGCGACCTCGTCGCTCGATTCGCTGACCGAAGAGGAGATCACCGACACGATCCGCGAGGTGGCCTCGAGCCAGGTGATCACGATCCTGATCGCCCACCGGCTTTCGACCATCATGCACGCCGACCGCATCCACGTCCTGGAGCACGGCCGCATCGTCGAGTCGGGCCGCCACGACGAGCTGCTCGCCTTGAAAGGCCTCTACTTCGCCATGTGGCGCCAGCAGATCGGCGAACGGCGGCCGACGCTGGTTCCCGCGCTCCCCCGGCCTGAAGCGCTGGCGGCTGCGAGTTAGCGGTCAGGAACCACGAAGAAAAGTCGCCACGGGCGGCTCCGCGCCGAGAAACGCGCGCAGCCGTCCCGAAACTCCGCTCGCTGTCCCAGGAAGCGGCTATCGGTCCCAGGAAACGGCTATCCGTCCCAGGAAACGGCTTGAAGCCCCAGGAAGCGGCTATCCGTCCCAGGAAGCGGCTGTCCGTCCCAGGAAGCGGCTGTCCGTCCCAGGAAGCGGCTTGAAGCCCCAGGAAGCGGCTATCCGTCCCAGGAAGCGGCTATCCGTCCCGGGAAGCGGCCTGAAGCCCCAGGAAGCGGCTATCCGTCCCGGGAAGCGGCTTGCGGTCCCGGGAAGCGACTTGCGGTCCCGGGAAGCGGCTTGCGGCTCCGAAATACCCTGTTCCGCTCCTGAATCCGGAGATAGGGCTCCGCAATCGGCTTTAGGCGCCGGATAGCCGCTTTCCGCGCGGGAATTCGCGCAACGCCGAGCTGAGACGATCCGCGACCGGCCAGAGCGGTTTCACGGCCCGGAGACAGAGGAGATCCGGTTCCAAACGACTATACCCAACCCCATCTTCTCGCTCTTCTCGCATGGCGCCGATCGCGCCAGTGCGCAGGTCGTGCTCACCGATTTCGATTCTCCTCTCACTCGATCGTCGGGACTCGCTGCTGTAGATGTATTCCTCGAACCAAGGGCGCCATGGCTTGCCGGTCATCTTTGAAGCGCGCGTGGCGCACCGGTTGGCGGGGCATACTGAATCTTGTATAGTTGCCAGCCAATAAAGCCGCTCCGCTGGGTCGGGTCCTCTCTCGCCGACACTGTTTCGAGAAGAAGTCCCGCCGGACCTCCCGGCAAGATCTCAACTTGGGCCAGGAGCGTTTTCGATCCGCATTGCGAGAGCGGAACAAAGGCAAGTAGCTCAAGGAGTGAGAGGCATGAGTGAAATCACACCTTCAAGCGGCAACGTTTTCTTGGATCTAGGCTTCGGAGCGGAGGAAGCGGCGCACCTCGAATTGCGCTCGTCGTTGATGTTCACGATCCGCAAGCTGATGCAGGATCGCAAGCTGACGCAGATCAAGTCCGCGCAGTTGTTCGGCGTCACCCAACCTCGGATCAGCGACCTGGTGCGCGGGCGAGTCGATCTCTTTAGCAGCGACTCCCTGGTCGACATGCTCGCTCGCGCCGGAATCAGGGTTGACGTTAGCTGTTCTCCCGCTTTGGAGCGCGGAGCCGCGTAGAAAAATAGACATCGAATGGTCGGCGTTTGCGTTGGCGCCGCGGACCCCGAGAGCGACCTTACGGCGTGGAGACAGCGGCTATCTTCTCGATCTGCCGGCGGTGACGAAGGATGTGGACGATCGCGTGCTCCAGCATCTGTTCGAGGTTGTAGGTCGGCCCCCAGCGCGATTGGATCGCGATGCTCTCCATCTCTTGGTAAGGCATCTGCCACCGACCCTCCAAGGATTGGGCCGTGTGGGCAAGCATCGCCCTGAAACCAGCGAGCGCCTCGGCTTGAGACAACAGCGGGCGGGCCGGCCGCTCCGCTTCCATCCCGAGCGCTTGGCGGATGTAGAAGGCGTAACTGTATCCGGCGCCCACAACATGAGACAGGATCGTCTGGACCGACCGGCAATCTTCGTCGGTGACCGTTGGGTCGATCCGCAGATAGTCCGCTTCCGGCAGGCTTTCGACCAGGCGATACAGCTCCGCCGCAGCCCGCTCGTATTCGTCGAGCATGGCGCCGATCGCGCCGGTGCGCAGGGTCGTGCTCATCGCTTTCGATTCTCCTCTCACTCGATCGTCGGTATGTCGCTGCCGTAGATGTATTTCTCGAACCAGGGACGCCAAGTCTTGCCGGTCATCTCGTCGAGGATCGCCACGATGTCCTTGGTGTGCGTGATCTGGAACCGATGGTCCTTGAGAATGCGACGCAGCCAGTTGAAGAACAGGCGGTCGCCGTCGGCCTGGTTGCCGGCCTGCTTTTCGAGCTCTTGCCGGAGGGCGTGGAGGACGAGCGGCCCTTTGCCGTAGAGGAGCGCCCGGCGCATCGCGAAGTCTTCGCCCGAAGCGATGGGGATGCGATTCGCGGAGAAGACGCTCGCCGCGGGCTCGTCGCCCAGCGAGCGAACCAGTTCCTTCCACTGCGTGAGCTGCGACTGCCAGGCAGCGTCGCGCTCGCGCGATCCCGAGGCGAGCAGGCTGACGCAGACCGAGGAGACGTATTCGGCGAAGCTCTCCGACAGCCAGGCGTCCTCGGCGTCGTTGATCTGGGCCACGTGGGGAAACCACCCGTGCGCCACCTCGTGGGTGATGCGGGCATCGACGTTCGCGACCATGGCGCGCGCGAGGCCCTGTTGGGTCTTCATCGCCCGCAGCCGCGCCTTGCTCAAGAAGGCCTCTTTGGTGATGAAGATCATCCCCGGAGGCGCCTGGCCCCAGCCCCATTCGTTCACTTCGAGCACGTGCAACTCGGCGAACGGATAAGGCTCGGCCAACAGGTCGGTCAAACACCGGCGCGAGCCGAGGAAGATCTCCCCTGCGTGCTCCAGCTCACCCGGCAATCGGGCGCCGTAGGTCGAAATCTCGATCTTGAAATCGCCCTCCGTGGAGGTACCGGTCGCGTATTTTCCGGCGCCGATATAGGCGATCGACATCGGCCCCGCCAGCTCGGTGACGACCTTGTGGGTCTCCGCCGTCTCGGTCCGTTCGAGGGTTTTGCCGGGCGCAAAGGGGACGAACGGCTTCCGCACTTCGAGCGCGATGTGAAAGCTCGAAGCCGGCGCGCTTCCCGCCCCGACCGGCATGGGGTACCAGGGAATGCCGCCCACCCGCCAATAGCTGTCGCCGTTCGGCCGGGCGAGCAACTCGCCCGACCAGACCGTCTCGACCTCGACGGTTCCACCCTTGGCCACCGGCTGCGGCAGAGCGATCAACAGGTGGTTGCGGTCCATTACGTAGTCGGCCGGCTGGCCGGCGATCGTCACCTTTTCGAGCGTCGCCGGACGGAGCGAGCCCGCGCTATTCGCCGTCTCGGAAAGGAGCGCCAGGGCGAGCACCCTGAGGACCGGCGCCTTCGCCTCCAACCGCACCCGGCTCGCCACCCGCGCCCGGTCCCCCGGCAGCTCCTTCACATCGAGATCGGTCGCGACGCTTACCCATTCGAGCGCGCCGGGCGCATCCCACCAAGAGCGACCGATCGGCTGGGACGCAATCTCAACGTCGCTCCACCGCCCGCGGTACTCGCTGGCCAGCGGCTCGGTCTCCGCCCGCGACAGCGACTCGCTCGTAACGGTCGCCCGAGCATCCCAATCGAGCACGTAGTCGACCTTGTCGCCATGGAGCAGCGTCCAGGCATACCGCGGATCGCCGTTGCCGTCGCTCATCAAAAGATCGCGCGCCGGATTCGCCGACAGGCGATGCGACAACCGATCCGCCGCCCACTCGGGGAGCTTGCGCGTCTCCCCTACCTTCCACTCCGTCGCCCCCGCCGAGCTCAGCTCCGCCGCGATCGACCAACTCCAGATCGCCGCCCCGCGCAGGCTCCCGCTCAACACCAGCACGCCGTCCTCGTCCTTCGCCTCCAACTTCGATCCCCGCCGAGCATTCCGCTTGGCGATCGGCTGCGAAAACCGATCCTCCACCCGGTAGGACCAGGTCGCAGCCCCGTCGAGTATCACCCCGCACGGCCGGCCATTCGCCAACATCCGCCAGAGCTGGGAGCCGGCCGCGGGACGGATCTCCGCCCGGCCGATCACGAGGCGCGCGGGAGCCGGAATGGAGGCATCGATCTTGGGGGAACCGATCGCCTGGTAGAGGGCGGCGAAGGGGGTGGGGGTGGCCGGAGCGGTCTGTGATGGCTGCGCGTAGGCGGCCGTGAACGCGGCAACCACAAAAGCGGCGATCGCCGCGCCCAACTTCGAAAACGGGCTCATCTGTGAGGCTTCCCCTTCCGTTGCGCTCTCTAGGGGGAGATCCTATCTCTCGGCGGGGGTTTGGCGGTTCGAGGCCGCGGATGATGCGGGCTTTCAGCCCTTGGGTTCCGCGGTTGGAACCGGGAACCTAGGGCGTTGCCCTAGGCTATTATTGGATGGGCCTTCGGCCCTTAAAAACCTTCGTCATGCCATCTATGAGAGCATGCCCATCGTCGATGAGTTCTCTCGCGCGCTCCGATGGTCAGGCTGCTTTCAAGCTGGATGGTGGAACTTCCGGACAGCATGAAGTGACGGTCGCCAGACAAGGTTGGAATCGGCGATGAGGACGACCCGCCAGCGCCAAAGGCGCGAACCTATGAAAGCCTGGGGCAACTTCCCAGGACCAGAGCCAATATAAACCCCAGAAGGACTGAAAGTCCGTTCTAACTCGCTATGCCACAATCGCTCGCCAACGTCGTCCTTCACCTGATCTTCAGCACGAAGGACCGCCACCAGGCCGAGATAGAACACCGGTCGCGAGCGCTCTTCAACGCCGCCGCCGGTGCTCCTCCACGATCGCGGCTACCACCCCCGGGTCCGCCAACGTCGAGATGTCCCCCAACTCCTCGTACTCCCCGGCGGCGATCTTTCGGAGGATGCGGCGCATGATTTTCCCCGAGCGGGTTTTGGGCAGGCCGGGGACGACCTGGATGCGGTCGGGGGTGGCGAAGGGGCCTATGATCTCGCGGACTTTTTCCTTGAGCATGCCGGAGATCTCCTCCGGGTCCCAGGACTCGAAATCGGGCTTGACGTGGACGTAGGCGTAGATTCCCGTTCCTTTGATGTCGTGGGGAAAACCGACCACCGCGGCTTCGGCGCACGCTTCGTGAGCGACTAGGGCGCTCTCGATTTCGGCGGTTCCTAGGCGGTGGCCGGAGACGTTGAGGACGTCGTCCACCCGGCCGGTGATCCAGTAGTAGCCGTCCAGGTCCCGGCGGCAGCCGTCTCCGGTGAAGTAGAGACCGGGGAACTGGCTGAAATAGGTTTTGGCGAAACGTTCGTGGTCGCCGTAGACCGTGCGGGCCTGGCCGGGCCAGGAGCGGGCGAGGCAGAGGTTTCCGGAGATGCCGTTTTCTTCCATGACCTTGCCGTTTTCATCGACCAGCACGGGCTCGATACCGAAGAAGGGCAGGGTTGCCGAGCCTGGCTTGGTCGGCGTGGCGCCGGGGAGCGGCGTGATCAGGATGCCGCCGGTCTCCGTTTGCCACCAGGTATCGACCACCGCGCAGCGCCCCTCGCCCACCACGTCGTGGTACCAGGTCCAGACCTCCGGATTGATCGGCTCGCCGACGGAGCCCAGGATGCGCAGGCTCTTGCGGCTGGCGCGCGTCACCGGCTCGTCGCCCGAGCGGGCGATGGCACGGATTGCGGTCGGCGCGGTGTAGAAGATCGTGATCCCCAGATCGTCCACCATCTGCCAGTAGCGCCCGGCGTCGGGGTAGGTCGGGATCGATTCGAACATCACCGTCGTCGCCCCGTTGGCGAGCGGTCCGTAGACGATGTAGCTGTGGCCGGTGATCCAGCCGGCGTCCGCGGCGCAACAATAGACGTCGTCCGGTTGCAGGTCGAACACCGTGCGGTGAGTGAACGCAGCGTAGACCAGGTAGCCGCCGGTCGTGTGGAGCAGACCCTTCGGCTTGCCCGTCGATCCGGAGGTGTAAAGGACGAACAGCGGGTCCTCCGCGTCCATCCATTCGATCGGCGCCGTCGCCCGCTGGCGGGCCAGCTCGTCGGCGAGCCAGTGGTCTCGACCCTCGCGCATGGGAACTTCCGTCTCGGTGCGGCGGGCCACCAGGACCGTCTCGACGATCGAGATCCCCTCGACCGCATGATCGACCGTGGCTTTAAGCGCGATCCGCTTGCCGCCGCGGAGTGCCTCGTTGGCCGTAATCACCAAGCGGCAACCGGCGTCCAGAATCCGATCGCGCAGCGACTCGGCCGAAAAGCCGGCGAAGACCACCGAATGGACCGCGCCAATCCGGGCGCAGGCGAGCATCGAGTACGCCAGCTCCGGAATCATCGGCAGGTAGATGCAGACTCGGTCGCCTTTGCGGATGCCGTGGGCCAGCAACACGTTCGCCATCCGCGAGACCTCGCGCTGCACCTCGCGGTAGGTAATCGCATGGTATTCGCCGGGCTCATCCGCCGCCCAGAGAATCGCCGTCTTATCGGGTTGGGTCGCAACGTGTCGATCGACGCAGTTGTAGCAGGCGTTCAGCTTGCCGCCCGGGTACCAGGAGACGTCGACCTCCGAGAAATCCCACTGCCCGGCCGCACGCGGCGGCGCGAACCAATCGAGGATCTCCGCCTGTTCGAGCCAAAACGCCTCCGGTTGGTCGAGCGAGCGGCGGTACATCTCGTTGTACTCGTCCAGGCTCCGAACGCGGGCGTTGGCGGAAATCTCGGGCTTGACGGGGATCATGCGGCCTCCTCGAAGGTCGGTTCGACGGATCGGAAGGCACAGGATATGGGCAAGCCCAGGGCGAGGCAACGACCCGCCGGGTAGGTTCGGCGGGGCGTTTCAGACCGCTCCGCGGTTCACTCCCGCAAGAGGGCGTCTCGCGGCTCGACCGCGACCGCCTGGCGGCCGGGCACCCAGGTCGCGGCGAGCACCATCGCACCGACCGAGGCGGCGACCAAGAGTGCGACGCCGACCGACAGGCCGAACGAGACAGGAAAGAAATGCGAGAACCCGAACCCCGCGAGCACGGTGAGCGGCAGCGCGAAGAGGGCGCCTACGCCCAATTGCCGGCCGCCTTGGCCCAAGAGCATCCGGAGGATGTTCCGCTCCGAAGCGCCCAGGGCACGCCGGACGCCAATTTCGCGCGTGCGCCGGCCGATCGAGCGGGCCATCAGCCCGAAAGTGCCGCTCGCTGCGAGCAATAGGGCGAACCCGAAGCAGATTCCGAACAGCCCGGCCACCGAGCGGGCGATCATTGTGGTCTTGGCCAAGACCTCTTCGAAGCTCTGGACGCCGGCCGGAGCGAGCAGCGGATCCAGTCCGTCGAGCGTCTGGTGGAACGCCGACTGGCCCGCGGGGCGACTACCGCGGTGGCGAAATAGGACCGCCGCCTCTTCCGCCCCGGTTTGCCGCAGCGGGAGGTAGGCCGCGATCGTGCTCCGATCGTGGGAGAGCGGGTTGCCCAACAGCACGTCGTCCACTACGCCGACCACCGTCCGCCATCGCTCCTCTTTCAAACCCGCGAAACGGACCTGCCGCCCGATCGGCGACGCATTCAGCCAGGTTCGCGCGGCGAACGAGCGGCTCACGAGGACGGTCGGCTCGGACTTTTCTCGGTCTCGGGAGTCGAAAAACCTTCCCTCCCGAAGATCGACCCCGAGCGGAGTGAGCGGCCCGAGCACCGCCTGGACGAAGGTCCGCGGACGAGCGGATCCGGCGCCCGGCTCTCTCAGCTCGAACTCGCCCTCCTCACCGGAAATCGAGGCCAGGGGCTCGCGCAAAACCACCCCGAGAAGCTCGGGCCGTGCCGCGAGTTGCTCATAGAGCGTTTGGTAGAACCGGCCGCGGGCGGAGGCATCCGGATACCGCTCCGCCGGAAGCTCGACCGAGGATTGAAGGAGGTTCCGGGTGTCGAAACCCAAGTCCACGTGGACGACCCGATAGGCGATGACGCCCGACATGCAGCCGACGAACATCAACACCGAGACTGTCGCCACCTGAGTCACCACCAGGGCGCGCGCCACCCGACCCTCGCGCCGGTCGCCGCTTCGTGCGCCACCCTCCTGAAGAATGGAGTTGACCTCCGTGCGGGTAGCCCGCACCGCGACCACTCCACCCAAAACCGCGACCGCCAACGTGACGAAGGCACCGGCCGCGAACCCGAGGGTACGGTCGAAGCCCCAGACCCACCAGAACGCCAGGTTTCCCGCCAGGTGGGCCTGAGCCCAGTCGTTGAGAGTCCCTAGAGCCGCCGCGGCGATGCCGGTCGCCAGCGCTCCGCCCGCGACACAGAGGAGGACGATTTCCCAAAGGCACTGCATGACGAGTCGCGGACGGGGCGCGCCGAGGGCGAGCCGGACGGCGGTCTCGCGAGCCCGCTCGTTGGCGCGCGCCAGGAGAAGATTCGTGACGTTGACGCAGGCAAGAAGCAGGATCAAAGTCGCGAGCGTATTGAGCACAGCGAGCAAGAGAGGAGCCACCTCGCCGATCTGCGCGATCGGAAAAGTCTCCACCCGCATACCGGTCGGCTCGGCCCGCTCCTCTGCGGGAGCCTCCGCGGGACGCGCGCGCCGCACCCCCAGCAAGAGCGCCGAAAGCTCGGCCGTCGCCCGTCGACGGCTCGATCCCGGCGCCAACCGGGCATAGGCCTCGACCGCCTGCTGATGGGGAACGGTGGCCGCGAGGATTTCGGGCCGAATCGGCACCCAGGCTTCCGAGGCCACGGGAAAGCCGTAGCCGGGCGGCATTACGCCGATCACGCGGGTCGAAACGTTGGAAAGGACGACATGGCGATCGATGAGATCGCGGGCGCCGCCGAAGACGCTCCGGAAGACCCCGTCGCTCAACACCACCGTCGGCTCGGCTCCCGCCACTTGATCCTCCCGCCGAAAGCCGCGCCCGAGCGCCGGCAAGGTCCGGGTCACCTCGAAGATGTTCCACTCGGTCTCGGTCGCTTGGATCGAGCGAGTTCCCTCTCCCGTGCCAACCACCAACTCCCGAGAGGAATAGGCGCCGAGGTCCGTGAGGCTTTTCAGTCGACGCCGAACGGATGCAAGATCCGCGGCGTCGATCACCCCCCAAGATCCGTTCGTCACCGAGAGGAGCTTGACGATACCTTCCCCTTCCCGAACCGGCAGCGGCTTGAGCATCGCCGTATAGAGAAAGGAGAAAGTGAAGATACTGACGCTCAATCCCCCGGCGAGGACCCCCACCGTGAGGAGCGACGAAAGCGGGCTCTTGGCCAGCAGACGAAGGGCGTAGCGGAGATCTTGGCTGAAGAATAGGCGGGTCTTCGGCATAGCCGCAGACTACGCGCTGGGAGCGCCGAGGTTTCGACTCTGGCGAGCTTCCGGAGAGCCCGCGGCAGCGTCGTCGCGAGCCGCTCTTCCTCTCGGCGGCTCAGCTCCGCGGAAACTCTGCCGACTGGGTCACCCGCCGAGCCTGCTCCAAATGGCGCCGGGCATGGCCGACGACCAGTGCCAAGCCGTCGCCCAGGGGAATGCGCAAACGACGGGAGATCGGCGAGCCGGTCGTCGAGAATCCGAGGTCGAGGCCGTCGGCGCGGTGCAGAATCTCCAGAAGTTCGGCCTCGCGAACGAGAAAACGTCGAGGGGCATCCAGAGGAGCCTCGTCCACCACCCGAAGCGCCGGGGGGGCCGGAATGGGGATCCGCACCTTCGAGCCCGAGATTGCCCGGAACAGGCGGCCGGTCCAGGTTCCCTTCCACGGCCCCCGGCTCCTGGCGCCCGCCGCAAGAGTGCGCTCGATCGCGATCACGAATCGCGGATGGAAGACCTCCGCCGCCTGCGTCAGATGGATAAAGCAGTCGGCCACCCCCCACCGGTTCGGCGCGGGGCGCCAGGCGAGCTGTGCCGGGGAAAGGCTGGCGCAGAGCGTTTCGGTTTCCGCGCTGATGTCGGCAACCTCGGCGGCCAGGCAGGCGAGGTGAGGATCGAGAGGGAGGCTGGCCGGGGGTGCGCTCAAAGGCATCAAGACTCCTGTCGCGAGGCGATTGCGGAATTTTCCTACCGCCTGTCTACGCGCGAAGAGTCGTTCCGGATGAGGGGTGAGGCCTCGGCCCCGAGTTGACCCTCGGGCACCGTCCGGCGGAGGATGGCGCGCCATGGAACCGAATCCCCCTGTCCTGCCTGAGGCTTCGATGCTCTTTGCCGGCATCTGCGCCGCTGCCTTCCGCGTGCGCGAGATCGCCCACCGGACTCCCGTGGTCACCTCCCGAGCCCTCGACGAACGGACCGGCGCCCGCGTCTTCCTTAAATGCGAGAACCTGCAGCGGGTCGGCGCGTTCAAGATCCGCGGCGCCTGGAACGCCGTGTCGCAGCTCCGTCCGGAGGAGAAGAGCCGCGGCGTGCTCACCTTTTCCTCGGGCAACCACGCGCAGGGGATCGCGCTCGCCTGCCGCGAGCAGGGAGTCCGAGCGACGGTGGTCATGCCGACGATCGCTCCCGCCGCCAAACGCGCCGCGACCGAAGCCTACGGCGCCGAGATCATCCTTTACGACCCGGACGAAACGGCGCGCGAGGAACTCGCGGCGAGGCTGCAAGAGGAGCGCGGATCGGTGGTCATTCCACCGTACGACGACCTGCGGATCATCTGCGGCCAAGGGACCGCGGCGCTCGAGCTGTTCGACCAGGCGTGCAGGCTCGAGCTCCTCCTCGTCCCCTGCGGCGGCGGCGGCCTGTTGTCCGGCTCGGCGCTCGCCGCACGCGGGGTTGCCCCGGGCTGCCGGGTGATCGGCGTCGAGCCCGAGGTGGCCAACGACGCCACCCTCTCTTTTCGCACCGGGGTGCTCCATACGGTCAAGAACCCTCCAACGATCGCCGACGGCACGCGTACCCCCTCGCTCGGCAAGCTCACCTTCCCCCTCGTCCGCGAATACGTAGCCGACATGGCGACCGTCTCGGAAGCCGCGATCGGCGAAGCGGTCCGCTTCCTCTTCCACCGCACCAAGCAGGTCGTCGAACCCTCCGGGGCCCTGGGCGTGGCGGCATTGCTGTCCGGGGCCGTGACCCTGAAACCGGGCGAAAGGGTCGGGGTGATCCTCTCGGGGGGCAACGTCGACGGCGAGGTGATGGCGAGGATTCTGACCGGCGAACTCTAGGGTATCCACCGCGGATTCGCGGGAAAAGGCGGCGGATTTCAAGCGGGAACCGAAAACCATCGAGACTCAAGAGGTGTTTTACGTCCTATAGGTGGTAGGAGGTACCTACTGCCGTGATCAACCACGACCAGTTGTTCAAGGACCTGTTTCGGTCGTTGTTCCCCGACCTGCTGAGCCTTGCCGATGCCGACCCGAAGGCCCGCTTTGCCAGAACTCTCGGGCCGGCAGCGGTCAAGTTCCTGGACAAGGAGGTGTTCCAGGATTTTCCCGAGGGCCGGCGCCACGAGGTGGACCTGCTGGTCGAAGTACCTGGCCGGCGGGGCCGGCCGCGCTTTCTAGTTCACGTGGAGATCGAGCGCGGTTACCGCACCGATTTCGGCCGCCGGCTCACCCGCTATTCGTACCAGCTTCACCTGCGCCATGCCGTGCCGATTGTTTCGATCGTCGTCTTCCTCCGCGGCGGCCGGCCCGGCGCCCATTGGGTCGTTCGGCCCGAAAGGGTACTTGGGCAGGAGATCCAGCGTTTCCGCTACCTGTCGTTCGGTCTCTCCAGGCTTCCGGCGGAGGATCTCATCGATCGACCAGAGCCGCTCGCCTGGGCGCTCGCCGCCCTCGCCCAGCCCGGCGAGATCGGCCGTGCCCGGCTCAAAATCGAGGCGCTGCGGAAGATCGCCACGGCCAAGATCGGCGAAAGCGAGCGATTCCTGTTGACCAACTGTGTAGAAACGTATCTACAATTGACCGGGCGCGAAGCGAAGGAGTACCACGAGCTGCGCCGTGCCCAAGAGAACCCGGAGATCGACGCGATGGAAATGACATGGGCGGACCGTATAGGCGCGCAATACCTGAAACAGGGCATGGAGAAAGGCCGAGAGGAAGGCCTCGAACGAGGCGTGAAACTTCTTCGCCAAACCCTTTTGCGACTGCTCGGGCAGCGTTTCGGCGAGGTCTCGCCGAGAGTTAAGAAGCGGATCGAGGCGATCGGTTCGCTCGACGAGCTGGGTGGACTGGCCGATCGGATCTTGGAGATCGATTCGATCGACGAGCTGGGGCTCGGAAACTAGCGGATCTTTGAAGCGAAGGGGCGGGCCGTCGAAGGCCCGCCCCCACTCGAATCCTAGAAGCTCACCCTCACCCCCACCCGGAACGACGTCGGAGCGGTGCGCAGCACCGGTTTTCCGTAGCCCGGATTGGTCGGGTTGGGCAAAGCGTTGTCGGACTCCTGGAAACCCCAACGCTGGTCGAGCAGGATCGGCTTCTGGGCGTTCAGGGCGTTGAAGACATCGAGCAGCAGGTTGATCGTCGCGGGTCCTGCCTTCACCGGATAGCCGAAGTGGAGATCGGCCTCGTAGGTCGCGGGGGATCGCCCTTCGCCGCCGCGCGGGGTGAGGAAGAACTCGTAGCGGCCATAAGCGTCGGAGTAGCCGTAGCGGGTGAGGGGAGTGCCCGAACGGTAGTAGGCCGAGGCGCCGAGCTGGATCTTCCACGGGGTGAGGTAGATGCCCGACAGCTTGAACTGGTGGCGCCGTTCGTTCGACAGCGGACCCTTATTGGTGATGCGGGTGAGGTCGCTGCCGTTGGTGAAGAAGTCGAAGTAGTCGTAGGCGGCCGAGATGTTCGGGTCGGCGCCGACGTTGGTGAACGGCGCGTATTCGCCGTCGAAGTTGCCGTCCAGTTTCGAGTAGAGGTACGAGGCGAGCGCCTGCCAGTTCTTCGAGAAGCGCTTCGTCACGTCGAGCTGAACGCCTTTGTATTCGCGCTTCGGTTTGGGCGCCGGCAGGGTACGCGAATAGTCGAGCGTGAAGACCTGTTTGAAGAAGCCCTCACCCGGGTTGCCGATGCAGTACGTGCCGTCGTCGGCGCAGAGGAAGTCCTCGATCACCCGGTCGTATTTGCGGTAGATGAGCTTGGCGCCCACCGCCACGTCGGGCATCACCTCGCGCTCGCCGCCGAGCAGCACCTCGGTCAGATACTGCCCTTTGATGTTCGGATCGGACGGCTCGGTGAAGCCGCCGAGGATCGCCGAGTCGGTGCCCAAGATCCCTTCCGCCACCGCATCGGGATGGATGTCGGTGGGTGAGAAGTTGACGATCCGCGGCTGGCGCTCGAACGAGAACGAGCGGATCACCAGGTCCATCGGCAGCTGCTCGTAATAGCGCCCGTACGAGCCGAACACCTTGCTCTTGTTGTCGGCCGTCGGGTCCCAGACGAAGCCGAGGCGCGGCGCGTAGTCCTTCTTCAAGTCGATCTGCTGGGTGCCTTCGGCGTCGACGATCTGCTGGCGATCCCAGCGCACCCCGAGGTTCACAGTCAGGTTCGGCCGCACCGACCAACCGTCTTGCAGGTAGAGGGTGGTGTTCTTGTGCTCGGGCGCGGCGGTCAACTGTCCGAGAGGGGCGTTGGCGACCGTGGCGTCCGGCGTCGTCCAGTAATGGTGCTGGTAGATCGGCCGGTTCGGGTTCAGCGGGTTTTGGAACACGTCCACCTGCTGGCCGCCCGACTGGCGGCGAACCACGTCGGCTTTTTCCTTCTCGTACTCGAATCCGAGCTTCAGGTCGTGCCGGCCGAGGAAGCGCGCCGCGGTGGCTCCCGCATGATCGCGCTGGAAGCTCTTGTCCTGGATCAGGCCGAAGCCACCAGTTTGGAAGAAGTCGTTCTGCACGTCGCGAAATTGCACGGTGTCGCCCCCCGCGGACGACGGACCGACCGAGTTTTTCTCTTCATGCCGGGCAATCTGCCCCGTGAGCACCCAGTCGGAGCCGACGATGCCCTGGTAGCGCAGAGCGTAGTCCTTGCCTCCCAGCTCGATCCGGCCGGTGTAGGTGTCGGGGTCGCCGTTCAGCGCATGGGTCGAATCGTTGATCGCGCCGGTGTCGTCGCGCGGATCTTGGAAGAAGCTGCCGATCAGCGACTGGCTCTCGGTCAGCCGGAATGTGAGCTTGGCCGCGCCGAGCTTGCGGTCGGAGTCGGAATCGACCTTCTGGCCCGACCGAGGGCCGGCCGGGAGCGAGCTTGTGAGCGTGTTGTTCACCTTATCGTAGGCGGCGAAGAACCAGAGCTTGTCCTTCTTCAAAAAGCCGCCGAGACCGATGCCGTAGTCCTTCCGCGTGAAGCCCTCGACCGTTCCGCCGGTCGAGACGATCGGGTCGGGGCTCGACTGGAGCGAGTCGTTATCCAGGTAGCCGAACAGATCGCCATGGAATTCGTTGCCGCCCGATTTGGTGACGACGTTGATCACCCCGCCGGTCGCGCGGCCGAACTCCGCCTGGTATCCGCCGGTCTTGACGTCGATCGCCTCGATGAACTCGAAGTTCAGCTCTTTGCCCTGGAAGCCATATTCGACCCCCGTGGTGTTCACGCCGTCGATGTAGAAGACGTTCTCGGCGCCGGAGGAGCCGTAGACCGAGATCGTCGTCTGGCCCGGGTTTTCCGAGTTCGCGTCGGAGGAGACGCCGGGGGTAATCTGGACCACGGACGAGTAGTTGCGCGCGGTGGGCAGGGTCTGGATCGCCCGCACGTCGAGGCTGGTGCCGAGAGTGGTCGAGGTGGAGTCGATCACCGGCGCTTCGCCGGTCACGGTGATCTCGTCGGACGCCGTCACCCGGAGCGCCAGATCGAGCGTCGTCCCTTTGTCGAGCCCTACGGCCACGGCCTGGCGCGATTCGGGCGCGAAACCTTGGAGGTTCGCGGTCACGGCGTAGCTGCCCGGCGGCAGGAGGGTCAGGCGGTAGTCGCCGCTGGCGTCGGCGGTCGCAGTGCGCACGCCTTGGAGCGACGGACTGGTCGCTTCGACCGTGGTGCCCGGCAGTGGCGCGCCGCTCTCGTCGATCACCCGACCGACGATCGAACCGGTGGTTTGGGCCGATAGGGTTGCGGCGCCGAGCCAAGCGAGCCCCGCGACGAGGCCGAGGGTACAAAGGAACTTCATGGCCGATCTCTCCTCTTGGGAAAACGGACGAAAAAGCGGTGACAATTGGGTGAGAAGCTATTACAAATAGGTTGGGCCTACCACTATGACGATTCCCCTGCCGCGCTGGCGCGTACCGAGGGCGCCTCTACCGCTCGACGACGACGCGGTCGTCGGCCTTTGGGGCTGGGAGCGCATTCCGCGCTTACCACCGCTTGTGCGCTCCGACGGGGTCGGCCCCGCGATCTGGAAGACGGCGGTGCGAGTCTGCCGCGACGAATTCGGCATTGCCGTGCGTTTCGACTGCGCGGATCGCGCGGCTTGGGGCACGTTCACCGATCGGGACGATCCGATCTGGCAGGAAGAGGTTGTGGAGCTGTTCCTGGCGCTTGGACCCGAGGATCCGCGCCGGTATTTCGAATTCGAAGTGAGCCCCCGCGGCGTGCTGTTCGATGCGCGGGTAGAGAACCCGACCGGCCGGCGCGAGGATCTAGAGGTAGAGACCGCCTGGAACTGCCCGGGCATCCGCTGGGGCGCGGGAAGCACCGACCTGCTTCACGCGAGCGTCGGCGAGCAGGATTGGTGGGCGGTTCTGGTGCTGCCCTGGGCTTCGCTCGTCGGTCCGGAGCCCCTTCCGGACTTGCTGCGCGCGAACTTCTATCGGATCGAACGCCCGCCAAACTCTCCGCACGAGTTTTCCGCCTGGTCGCCGACCCTCTCCCATCCTCCCGACTTTCACCAGCCGGCGAGGTTCGGCTTCCTGTCGCTCGGGAACTTGATCGCGTAGACGAAATCCGGGGGCGCCGAAAACACGCGCTCGACCTCGCCGTTCATGCGCACCGCCCAAAGGTCGAGATCAGCTCCGGTGAGATGCGCCCGGCGATTGCCCGCGTGGATGACCAGGTGGGTGACCCCCAGCTGGCGCAGCCGCTCTAAGCCGGCGGGGCTCGGTACAGTGCGTAACTGCGTCGCAAGCTCTTGATGGATCGGCGGGTCGTAGCCTGAAAAACCGTTCGCGAGCGGCTTCCAGTGCGCCGTCGAGTAGTACATGTAGGAGGTCTCGGCGGGGGTCGCGAACATAGGGATCTCCGCCACCGCCACCACCTCGGGCCGGTTCGCAAGCCAGCCGTAGACCGGCGGAAACTCGCTGTCGGTAAGCACCCGCATCCAGCGAACCTCGTGCGGCCCCAGCTCGAAGCAGGCGACCAACGCGATCAGCACCCCGAACGCCCCAAGCGCGAGTCGCTTCGCTTTCGGGTTCCCGATCGCCGCCGAGATTTGGACGGCCGCCGCATCGACCCCGCGCGCGGCCAAGGCGGCGAGCGTGAAGACCACGAACAGGCCGAACCGGGCGGAGACCCGCATGCCGGAAAGCCCAGGCAGCAGGCGCATCGCAGGAATGTAGATCGCCGGCAGTGAGAGAAGGAGCGAAATCCCTCCGCCGAGCGCCAGGCCGAGCCACCAGTCGGCGGTTTCGGGGGACAGCCGGGACCGATCGAGCAGCGGAGGTGCCCCCGCGCGATGCCGCACCCAAAGCGCTCCGGCAAGGCCCGCCACCGCGGCCAGCCCGACGCCCCACCAGACCTCCTCCGCGGGAAGTGGGCCGTACCCTGGACCGCGAAGGGTTAGGTGATCTCCGATCGCCAGAGCCGCGACCGCGGCGGTCAAGAGCCCTGCCGCGGTCCACCCCAACGAAGGCTGCCGCCGCCACCAGGGGATCTCCCCGGCCGGGCGCCCCCGCACCGCAAGGAGCGCGGCAAGCCCGAATCCGAGGGCCAGGAAGCCGGGGAAGAGCGAATTTTCATTCCGGGTGAGCGCCCCTTCGAGGCCCGGAGCCCACCTGCGAAGTAGGTACTTGGTTCCGCCGTCGAAGTACGTGGCCCCCATCGCCGGGGAGAGATAGCTCGCGAAAGCGCCGCCGACACTCACGACGTCGGTCACGTTTCGTTCGAGCTTGTTCGCGTGGGAAAAACGCACGTAGGGGGCGAAGATCGCGCCGATCATCAGCAGCGCCGCGACCGCCGCCACGCCCAGGATTCGCAGCGAGCGGGGCGAAAACAACTCGCGCCGTTCGGTTGGGCGAGCGAGCCGCACCAGCAGCAGCGCCGCGAGCGGAACGTGGACCATGTAGGCAAGATAGGCCCCGCCGGTCACATGGAGCAGGTAGAAAAGCAGAAACAGACCCGCCCGGCGCGGCGTCCGCTCGGCGAGCAGCCGGTCGAAGCTCCAGAGCGTGAGCGGCAGCCACTGCATCAGCAAAACCTGGAGGTGCCAGAGCTGACTCCAGCGGTAGGGACAAAACGCGAACAGCGCGCCGCCCAAAAACGCGGCCGGCCGCGAGCAGCCCGCCTGCCGGAGCACCCAGGCGGTCGAGGCGCCGGTGAGCACGAACGAACTCCAGAGCAACAGGTTGTAGCCGACGATCGCGTTCGGAACGACCGGCCGGAGCAGAAACAGCTGGAGCGCCGGACCGAGCAGATGGTCCGAAAGCGTGAGCGTGCCCTTCATCGGGAAGAAGAAGTTCGCATCCCAGACGTTGGGGAGGCCGAGGCCAATCTGGTGCATTCCCCACTTCAGGAAATAGAGATTGAGGATCGGATCGCCCGGGCCGGGGGCGATGTGATCGGAGTAGACCCGCCAGATCGGACGGAGGAAGAGCGTTGCGAGGAGCGCATAACTGGCGAGGCCGAGGAAACCCGGCAGGAGGCGGCGAAATCTCTCCACGGCGGGGCGATCTTATCGCGCACGACGGTTCCCCTCCCTGCGCTATCTTCGACCGGCATGGCGCGCGGCACCCTTCTCCCGCTCGAACGATCGACTGCGGCCGAGCGCGCGTGGCTCGCGGCAGCCTTCCTTTCCGGGCTCGCGATCTCGATCGTGATGCTGCTCCGCAGCCAGGTCGGCGGCGATCAGCTCAATCTCCTCGCCCGCGGCTGGCTGCTCGTGGTCGATCACATCTTCATCCCGTTCGGCAATCCGCTGTCGAGCGGCGGCAATGCCGCGGGCGGATTCACCACCCTGCTGGTCGCCCTGCCGCTCTATCTTTGGCGGGACCACCGGGCGCCGACCGTCCTGATCCTGCTGTTCCACGTCGCCGCCTACGCTCTGCTCGACCGGATCGTCCATCACGATCTCGGCGCCCGCGCCCGGTTGCCGTTCGCCTTGCTCTATTGGCTGAACCCGTGGCGGCTCTACCACTCGGCGTTCCTGTGGAATCCGAACTACCTGTTCCTGTTCGGCGCGCTCCACCTGTGGGCGATCCGCCGCCAGCGCGAACAGCGCCATTTCTGGGCCTCGCTGGTGCTCGCTGCGAGCATCGTCCTGTCGTTTCAGATTCATCCCTCGGCGCTGCTGCTGCTCGGCTCGGCCGGACTGCTCTGGCTGCGCCGCGCATTTCGACCGCACTGGCCGGGGGTGGTGCTCGGGATCGCTCTCGGCGCCCTGCCGCTCGTCCCCTGGGTGCTTGCGCTCGGGTCCCATCCGGAGATCTCCGCGGCGAACCAGGGGTTCCTGTTCCGCGGGCTGATCTATGTCTTCCCCTTGCTACGCGGGTTGCTCTACTGGCTGCGCCACGCAAGCTTGTCGATCGGCGGGAAGATGGCGGTGTTCGATTTCACCCCCGATTTCGGGGCCGGTATGGACGCCTGGCTTACACCGCTCGCCCAGGGGCTCGGCGCGCTCGGCGCTGTGACGATGCTCGCGGTGCTGATCGCCAACCTCCGCCTGGGCAAGAAGATCGCGCGGCGCGGCTGGCTGCGACGGGTGCCGCCCGCGGTTCTTCAGAAGAGCGGCCGCCGCTTTCTCGAAGAGTACGCGGCGTGGACGTTCTTGGCCGCCGTAGTCGTCTACTGCGGAGCGCCGACCACGGTGATGAACTGGCAGGGGCTGGTGATCCTCCACGCCGCGGTACTGCCGCCGCTGTTGTGGCTGAATTCGCTCCTGCGAACCCGGCATGCGCAACGGGTCCAGCTGGCGCTTCGAGTCGCGGCGCCGGTCGCCCTGCTGCTCTTGGTCGCCCAGACGTTCGGCGCCACCCACTACCGCTGCGGCGGGCGATTGGGTTTGGACCTCGCTCTCCGCTCCGACCACCCGATGCTCCATGATCTCCACATCGTCGATCGCTGCCCTCTGCCGCTCAACCAACCGGGCGGCTGGTGGCCGGACGTCTTGCCGGAAAAGGCGCCACAAAAGTAGGTACCTGTCCGAATGCCTGGGCTCGCCAGGCAACCCTATCGCGTTCGGTCCTCCCGCCCCGTGGGGCGGCTCGTCGACAGGCCCCGGGGCCTATCGTGATCTCGGCGGCAAGATTTCTCCTCAGACTTACTTTCGAGTCGGCCGCCACAAGGAGCCGATCATGAAACGTTCCATTTCAATCCTGCTGGTGGTTTTAACCGCCTTGATCCTGGTGCCGACGATCGCTCAGGCCCAGAAAGTCATCAATCTCGAGCCCACCAAGTACGGGGCCACCCTCAACGCCAACGGTGAGGCAAGCATTGAACGGATTCAACGCGCTGGAATGAAGCCGATGGAGGTCTTCACACTGGCTGTTCATTCCGACATTGCCAATCGAGATGCACTTGCAGTCGAGATCGAGACCAAGAGCGGCGTATTCCAGATCGGCGAGCTGCGGATGCTGCTCAGCCTGGGTACGATGGAGAAGTGGAGCTCGGTCGAGCCTTCGCAGGTCTTTCCGATCGACCAACTCCTATCGATCACCGTGCGCTACGGAAAGAAAGCGGTCCTGGTCGGCTACTTCTTCTAGCGACCGCAGGTTTGTAGGACCCCAGCGGGGGCGATGCTGTGATGCGTCGCCCCCGCGCATTTTTGAAGGACCGGCCGCAAATGGTATGAGTGTCCGCGCGAACGGACGCCACGTCTGAGGAGCGGCCCTATCGATGCCTAAGTTCATCGCCCGCGGTCACCGAGCCGATCGGAACGACCGCCGAAAATTTCAGATCCCTCGCGGCCTCACGGCGGTCCTTTTTGGCGCTCTGATTCTCGCCGGCTGCCCGCCGCGACCGGGGCCGACGACCGTGCCGATCCCCACCGCCGACCTGCCCGGCGCGCCGGGTAGCCGATGCCTGGTCGTCTTCCTGCCCGGTCTCGGCGACCACAAGGAGGACTTCTTCCACAAGGGCGGCTTTCTGAAAGCGTTCCGCGACAGCGGGTCCCCGTGCGAGGTGATCGCGGTCGAAAGCCATTTCGGCTATTTCGCCGACGGTTCGATCGTCGAGCGCCTCCATCAGGACGTGATCGCTCCGGCCCGCGCCCGCGGGGTAGAAAAGATCTGGCTCGCCGGAATTTCGCTCGGCGGCTTGGGCGCGTCGCTCTACGCCTGCGACCGGCCGGGGGAGGTGGACGGACTGGTCCTCCTTTCCCCCTACCTGGGCGAGGACGCGATCCTGGACGAAATCGAAAAAGCTGGCGGTCCGCGCAAATGGCACCCGGCGGCTCCACCCGAAACGCGCGATCTGCGGCGGCTCTGGGTGTGGTTGCAAGGGTATGGAACCCCGGGTGCGGAGCGTCCTCCGCTGCTGCTTGGATTCGGGCGTTCCGACCGGCTGCGCCGCGGGCACCGGATGCTCGCCTCGCTGCTACCGCCCGATCACGTACTCCACACCCACGGCGGCCACACCTGGTTCGCCTGGCGTCGCCTCTGGCGCCAGGTGCTCGCCACCGGGGCCTTCGAGAGCCGCGGCGCGATACGCTAGCCCGATGACCGATCTGGCCGATCCGACCGACAAAACCGGCGAGCCTCTGTTGCCGCCCGACCTGTTCGCCTCGACTCTCGCCTTCCTCACCGAGCTTGCGGCGCTCTCCTCGCCGAGCGTCGACCGCCCAGGGTTGGAGCGGGTGGCCGCGTTCCTCCGCGAGGCGCTCGAAGCACGTGGGCTGGCGGTCGAGATCGAGCCGCGGCAGGTGGGGAAGACGACGCTGCCGGTGCTTCACGCCCGCGGCCCCGCGGCGGCAGGAAACGATGCGCCCTGCCTGTTGCTGCTCGGCCACATGGATACGGTCCTCTCCGCGATTCCGCCCGTGCGCCAGGACGGTCGCTTGCTCGCGACCGGCGCGATCGACATGAAGGGGGGATTGGCGACCCTGATCGGCGCGCTCGACCTGCTCGCCCTGCGCGGCATCGCACCGCCGGCCGACATCCATCTGGTCGTGGTGCCGGACGAGGAAGTGGGAGGCATACTGTCGCGCGAGGCAACCGCCCGCTGGGGCGCCTCGGCGCGAGCGGTCTGGGTGCTCGAACCGGGCGAGCCGAGAGAGGGGTCGGAAACCATGGTCGCCGGCCGGCGTGGCATGCGCAACTGGCGCCTCACCGCCACGGGCACCCCCGCCCACTCGGGGCTCCACTACTGGCAGGGGCATTCGGCCCTGGTCGCGGCGGCGCGCTGGTGCGCGGCGGCCGAATCACTCTCCGCGCGCAGCGGCGGCCCGACGATCAACGTCGGACGGCTCATCGCCGGGGATGAGGCGTTCGTCACCGATCCCGCGGCCAACGCCGGCCTGCTCGGCACCGAGTCGCGCTTGAACGTCGTTCCCGAGCGGGCAATCGCCGAAGGGGAGTTTCGCTTCCTGCGCGCCGCGGAAGGGGAGACGGTCGCGGCGGATTTGGCGGCGCTCGCGGCGAAGATTGGCGAGGAGACCGGGACCGCCCTCGATCTTTCGATCGGCCACACCGTGCCGCCGGTCGATCCGCACGGGCCACAGCGCTCCTGGTGCGACCGGGCGGTCGCCCTCGCCGCTGCCCGCGGCTGGACGCTCGAAGTCGAGGAGGATCGCGGCGGGATCTCGTTTCCCAACTTCCTCCCCGATCCCGGCCGCGTGCCGGTCCTGGACGGTCTCGGCCCGGTGGGCGGCGGCATGCATACGCGAGAGGAGTTTCTCGACCTCACCTCGCTCGCGCGCCGGGTGGTGTTGCTCGCCGATCTGTTCGCCGCGGACGCCGGCCGGACATGAGCCTCCCGGCCGGTCTCTATCGCATCGCCAAGGCGGTCCACAACTATCGCCGGCCATTCAGCCTGCTCGCGCAACGCGCCTTCGGCCGAGAGATGGTCACGGTCACCGACCGTCGCACGGGGCTGCACTTCCGGTGCCTCCGTGGAGCAGATCGGATGCTGGGCGAAATCTGCCACTCGCGGATCTACGACATCGAAACCGCTCCCCTGCGCCCCGGCGACGTGGTGCTGGACGTGGGCGCAAATCATGGCTTCGCGGCCTGCTGGTTCGCCTACCACGGGGCGCAGGTCTACGCCTTCGAGCCCGCTCCGCAGGTCTACGAGCTGATGGTGCAGAACGTAGCCGCCAACGGCTTGACGGACCGGGTGCGCACGTTCCCCGAGGCGATCTCCGGACGGGAAGGACGCGCGGAGCTGCTGATCAGCCCGGTTCTGGGGGGCGGGACCAGCACGCTTCATCCCGAGCTGGCCGCGACTTTGCCGATTACCGGGCGGACGGAGGTACGGGTGCGCTCGCTCCCCGCGGTGATCGAGGAATTGGGTCTCGACCGAATCCGGCTGCTCAAGCTCGATTGCGAGGGAAGCGAGCTGGAGATCCTCCGCTCGCTCGACCCCGCCCTGCTCGACCGGATCGATTCGATGGCGATCGAATATCACCCGGCGGTCTACTCTCTGGTAGAACTGGTCGAAACGCTCCTGGCGACCGGCTTTCACCTCTCGAAGGTGACGACGCTCGATGTCACGAACGCCAATCTGCATGCCGTCCACCCGCGCTCCCTGAAGGAATGGGCCGAAACAAACTAAGGCCCGGTCCTACCCCTTCGGCACCTCGCTCATCAGATGCTGAACCCGCCCCTCGGAATCATGGAAGACGGCGAGCCAGAGGACCCGGTCGCCCAAATCCGCCACAGCGTGCGGCTTTTGGACGATCGCCGCACCCCCCGCTTCGAGCGCCGCGGTCGCCCCTTCGATGTCGCCGGTCGAAAAATAGAGAAACGTGTCTACCGCCGAGGCGCCGCTCGACTCTTCGGCCGAAAGCATCAGGCGCACGCCGCCGCAGTCGAAGAACGACAGGCCCGGGGGTGCTGAAAAGAGAAACTTGAGGCCGACCACGTCGCGGTAGAACGCGGTGGCGGCGTCCAGATCCTTGACCGACCAGGCGATCTGGCCCACGGCGGTGATGTGAATCGGTGGGGTCATCGAGCGGCTCCTTGTTGGTTGGCGGCAAGCCTACCTCCCCACTCGGGCGCCGGGGCGAAATCTGGGTGAGGAAACGGTGAGGAAACGCTTCCTCAGAGGACCGGCGCAAACAGCCGGGCGCTCGCCTCGGCGAGACGCCGAGGGAACGGCAGGGCCGACCGGCTCTCCATGGTGATCGGGCGGGCCTTCTTGAGGTCGTTTTCGAACGAGAGCGCCAGCTCCTCCGTTCGAACGCCGCCGTGGATTGCCACCACGACCTCGAAGTTCAGCCGGAAGCTCCGGTTGTCGAGGTTGGCGGTGCCGACGATCGCCAGCTCGTCGTCGACGATCAGGGTCTTCGCGTGGTGCATGCCGGGCAGGTACTCAAAGAGCTTGACGCCGCTTTCGAGCATCTCGTCGAAGAACGAGCGCATGGCGGCGGTGACCAGGCCGCTGTCGCCGTGGCACGGCACGAGGATTTGGACGTCCACGCCGCGATGGCCGGCGGTCTTGAGCGCGGTCAGCAGCGACTCGTCGGGGACCAGATAGGGGGAGATGATCCACACCCGCTCATCCGCCGCCGAGATCGCCGAGACGACCAGCTCGTGGATCGGGTAAGTCGAGCGGTCGGGGCCGGAGGCGACCACCTGAACGTAGGTGTTCGGTCCCTCCCCCACCGCGAGGCACGGAAAGTAGGCCGCGCCCTGCGGTGAGCAGTGCGCCGCGAACTGCCAGTCGTCGAGGAACGCCATCTGCAGGCCCCAGACCGCCGGACCGGCGAGCCGCAGGTGGGTGTCGCGCCACGCGACCTCTCCGGACGACCCGGAGGTGTGAGTGACCGAGACGTTCATGCCGCCTGAAAAGGCGACCGCGCCGTCGACGACCACGATCTTGCGGTGGGTGCGGAAATTGAGGAAGCGAAAGCTCGGCAGGTAGAAGCGGGGCGGGTTGAAGAATGCGACCTCGCCGCCGGCCTTGACCAGCTCCTCAAAAAACTTCCGATCCGCGCGCGGCGAACCGAGCGCATCGACCAGCAGCCGCACCTCGATCCCTGCCCGGGCGCGCTCGATCAGCCGATCGCGAAGCTCGCGACCCAGGTTGTCGGGCTCCCAGATGTAGTACTCCAGGTGGACGTGGTGGCGCGCGGCGTCGATCGCCTGGTCCATCGCGGCGAACAGCTGGGGGCCGTCCTGGAAAATCTGAAGCTCGGTCGCGACGTGAAGCGGCGCACCGGAAGCCGCCGCCAAACGCACCTGGCGGATGACGTCCGACGAGACCGCCGGCAGGTGACGCAGAGCCACCTCATCCCCGCGCAGGGTGCGCGCGGTCAGGTACTTCTTCCGCTTGCGCTCGATGCGGCGAGGGCCGAGCAAAAGATAGACCACGAAACCGATGATGGGCAGAAACGCCATACCGAAGACCCAGGCGAGCGTTGAGGCCGGGCTCCGCTTTTCGAGGACGATCCAGAGCCCGATGCCGAACACCCAAAGAATCTCCAGGACCGCGAGAATCCAATGCGAGGACATGGACCCGAATGATTGCACGGCTTCCCCGAACCGGCGCCATCTGCGAGGATTCCACTCGAATCGATCCCGCCCTCCCCTGAAATGCCCCAGAGCCCCTCCCTCTTCCCGCCCGGCCGACGGCGCGACCTGACGCTCATCTCCGCCGGGATCGAGCTCGACGGCGGTGGCCGCGCGCTCGCCGGCCGGCTGGTCGCGCGTGCCGCGGCGGAATGGGCGCTCGCGCGCGGGGCGCGCGCCGATTTCCTGGCGCTCGGCTCTCCCGACTCCGCGCTGGACTCCGCTCTGAACGCGACCTTTCCGAACGGCCTGCCGGGGCGGAAGCGCTTTTTCGGTCGAAGCTTCGGCCGGCTCACTGCGGCCACCTGGGGCGCCGAGCTTTCCCCTCGCCGGCCGGCGCTGCTATTCGACCTTCTCGGCCTCGCCCGCTCGCAGGCGCTGCTCCCCGCTCCGCTCCGCACGCCCTATCTGGTCATGCTCTATGGCATCGAGGTCTGGCGCCCGCTCGAACCGGCGCGGCAGCGGGCGCTTTTTGGCGCCGCAATCCGGCTTTCGATCTCGGCCTACACCCTGGCCCGGGCGCGCGAGATCCACCCGGGGTTGAGCGCCGAGATCCTGCCGCTCGCGCTCGAAGAGCGAACACCGGAGGGGGGAGTTGATCTTTCCCTGGTCGAGCGGGCGGGCGATGGATTCGCCCTAATCGTCGGCCGGATGGCGGCGAGCGAACGCTACAAAGGGCACGACGAGCTGCTCGAAGCGCTTCCCGCGGTCGCGCGGGAGGTGCCCGATGCGCGCCTGGTGATTGCGGGCGGTGGCGACGACCGGTCTCGGCTCGAAGCGAAGGCCGCCGCACTTGGGGTCGCCGACCAGGTGTTCTTCACCGGCTTCGTCTCCGAGGCGACCCTCGCCGTGCTTTACGAGCGGGCGGCGCTGCTCGCGATGCCGAGCCGGGGCGAGGGCTTCGGGCTGGTCTACCTGGAGGCGATGCGCGCCGGCCGCCCTTGCCTCGCTGCGCGCGGAACCGCCGCCGCGGAGGTGGTCGTGGACGGCGAGACCGGCCTGTTGGTCAATCCCGAGGATGGACAAGAGCTGGCTGCGGCGCTCGCGCAGCTGCTGGGGGCACCCGAAATCGGCCGCAGGATGGGCGCAGCCGGTAAGATCCGCTGGGAACGGGATTTCAGCTACGCCCGGTTTCGCGACCGTCTGACCGGACATCTCGACCGGTTGGCCGGATCGCGCTCCTAGGACTTGGCCACGGAAACGTTCAGGAGATCCAAGCAAGATGACCCCACCGCCGCAAACCGGAGCGTTCGAAGTCGAGATCGGCACCGTCCCGACCGCGCGCGACCCCGAGTATCCCGAGTACCTCCAGTACGAGGACGGCTCGGCGGATCGCGCGGCGGCAAACATTCCGGGACCTCACGCGGAGCCTTGGCTTAACGTAATCGCGGCTTATGAACCGGGGAGCATGCCGCAGCTCGAACAGTTGCTCGCTCATCCTCGGCTCGGCCCTCGGGTCCGTGGCCGGGTGCTCGATCTCGGCGCCGGGACCTGCTGGGCCACCGCCCGCCTGTCGCGCGAACCGGCAGTCGAAGAGGTGACAGCGCTCGACCTGGCCCCCTCGTTCCTCGCCGGGACCGGAAGCCGGATGCTCGCGATCTGCAACGCCGAGCGGGAAAAGGTCCGCCTGCTCGCGAGCACCTTCGAACGGGTACCGCGCCCCGATGCGACCTACGACACGATGTTCCTGATCGCCGCGATTCACCACGCCCTGGCGCCGATCCGGGTGCTCCGCGAGGCGTTCCGGATGCTCAAGCCGACCGGGACGCTGTTCGTCCTTGAGTCTCCCGCGCTCCCCCGCGAGATCGACGCCCGGCGTAAACAGGCGGTTGCGATTTCCAGAGCCACCGGAACGACCGAGATCGCCTACACCCGAGCCGAGCTTGAATACCTGCTCCACTGTGGCGGGTTCGTCATCGACGAAGCGGTGCCGAGCGAAGGCCTGTCGCCCCGCCTGCCGCAGCGTCTGGCGCGGCGCGCGCTGCGAGCGGTGGGCCTAGAGACCCGGCTGATGAGCGTCGGCTACATTTTCGCCGCGCGGCGCGATCCAGAGCTGGTCCGTTGACCGGATCGAGCCGGCGGACCGGCTGAATCATGTGCGGTCTCCACGGCTTGTTCCGTTTCTCATCCGAAGCTCCGGCGCTCGATCCGGGGGAGTTCGATCGTACCTCCGCCGCGCTCGCCCGGCGTGGACCGGACGGCGAGGGGCGCTGGATCTCCCCCGACGGCCGGGTCGCTCTCAGGCACCGCCGGCTCGCAATCCTCGATCTTTCGGCGGCGGGCGCCCAGCCGATGGCTTCGGCGGACGGGCGCTGCCAACTGATCCTGAACGGCGAGATCTATAACTTCCGGCAGTTGCGGACGGAGCTGGAACGCGACGGTTTCCGCTTTCGCTCGGAAAGCGACACCGAGGTGATCCTCGCGCTCTGGCGCCGGGATCGCGAGCGGATGTTGCCGAAACTCCGCGGCATGTTCGCCCTGGCGCTCTGGGACGGAACGACCGGAGAGCTGTTGCTCGCCCGCGACCCGTTCGGGATCAAGCCGCTCTATCTTTCGACCGAAGGGGGCACGCTCCGCTTCGCCTCGCAGGTGAAAGCGCTCGAAGCGGGCGGCGGAATTTCGCTCGCCGTCGAGCCGGCGGCCGTCGCGGGCTTCCTGCTCTGGGGCTCCGTGCCGGAACCGTGGACGATCCGCCGTGGGGTGAAGGCTCTTCCCGCCGGGAGTTATCAGATCGCCCGGGACGGCGATCCCGGCACGCCGGTCGCTTATTTCCCGAGCGCCGAGGCGGCGGAGGTTCCCCTACCGGATGAGCCGAGGGAGCCGGCCGATCTGCTCGCGGACGCCGTACGGGCTCATCTGGTCTCGGACGTGCCGGTCGCCGTATTCCTCTCCGCCGGGCTCGATTCCGGGCTGATCGCCGCGCTCGCGGCCCGCGAGGCGAAATCTTCCGGCGCTCCGCCGCCGCGGGCGTTCACCGTCTCCTTCGACCGCCTGGCGGGCACGCCGCTCGACGAGGTGCCGCTCGCCGCGGAGGTCGCCCGCACCCTCGGCCTGCCGCACGCGGTCGCCCGGATCGACCGCGAGAACTTTCTCGACCTTTGGGAGACGGCTCTCGCCGCGATGGACCAGCCGTCGATCGACGGGTTCAACACCTTCGTGGTCGCCCGCGCCGCGCGCGAAGCGGGGATCAAAGTCGCCCTTTCCGGCTTGGGCGGCGACGAGCTGTTCGGCAGCTACCCCAGCTTCCGCCAGGTGCCGCGGCTCGCGCTCGCCGCACCGTTTGCCCGGCTGGCCCCGCGCGAGCTGACCGCGGCACTCGCCCTCCGGCGTGGTCAGCCGAAGCTCGCGGCGCTCGGCCGGACCGGCTCCGGGCTCGCCGGGGCGTATGCGCTGTTTCGAGGGCTGTTCCTCGCCGAAGACCTCCCCGGAATCCTCGGACGGCAGACCGCCGCCGAGGCGCTCGCCGCCTACGATCCGGCGGCGGACGCCAAGCGGGCCCTGGCGGACTGGAAACCTGCCCGCTCAAACAGTTGGACCGCCGTCCACAAGCTGGAGACGCGGCTCTACATGCGCAACCAGCTGCTGCGGGACTCGGACTGGGCTTCGATGGCGCACTCGTTGGAGCTGCGTGTGCCGCTGGTCGATCCAGTCCTGGAAGCGGGTCTGGCCGCCCGCGGTTTCGAGCCCGCCAAAAGCCGCGGCAAAGGCGCCCTGGTCCGGAGCGTCGCCCCTGAGCTGCCGGCCGCCCTGTTCGACCGGGCGAAATCGGGCTTCTATATCCCGGTGATGGAATGGCTGGAGCCCGAGCGGACGGACTTGGCTCGCGGAACTCGCAACCACGGCGAGCAGTCGCGCCGGCTCGCGCTTCGAGTACTCGCGGCCTTCGGAATCGAGACGTCGGGGTCGCGCTGACGCATGGACCCCGAGTCCCCTCCAAACGAGTCGGCGCCGCCGCCGTCTGCCTCCTCCAAACCCATGGTTCCCGACTTGATCGGCCGTTGGATCGGCATCCTCTCCGCATATTTCACGACCCAGACCGTGACTCAGCTCACCGGGATCGCCGCCGGTTTGCTCTTGATCAATTTCCTCCCGGTCCAGGAGTTCGCCTTTTACACCCTGGCCAGCTCGGCAATCAGCTTTTTCATCTTCCTCTCCGACATGGGCAGCGGCGCCTCGTTGGTCTATTTCTTCCGCGAGACGCGCGGCGAGGAGCGGGAATTTCGGCCGTACGCGACAGCGGTCCTCTCGCTACGTCACACGGTCTTTCTGCTCGGTGTTGCCGTGGTCGCCATCCTCCTGCCGATCCTCGCGATCAAACGAGGCTTCTCCCTGCGCGAAACCTTCCTCGCTGTCGGCTTGGTCCTGGTCTGTGTCTGGTTTCAGATTCGTGCCTCGCTCCGGCTGCTCATCTTGCGTTTGGAAGGCAGGTTCGGGCAGGCCTATCGGGCGGAGTTCGCGGGGGCAATTCTGCGGCTCGCACTCGCCGCGCTCCTGGTGGCGACCGCCTGGCTCTGGGGATGGCTCGCGATCGCGACGGTGGCCGCCGCAACGGCGTTGACGGCCACCCTCGCCCGCCAGGCCAAGATCCCTACCAAGCCCGGTTTGGAAGACCTCGCCCGCGCCCGGCGCGCCGTCATCCGCTACCTGCTTCCCACCCTCCCCGCGGCGCTGTACTTTGCGGTGCAGGGTCCGCTGATGATCTGGCTCTCGGCGACCTTTGGCAAAACCCAGAATATCGCCGAGGTCGGCGCGCTCGGCCGGCTCGCCCTGGTGGTCGGACTGTTTTCCAATCTGACCGGGATCGTCTTTCTGCCCCGTCTCGCCAGGGTCACCGACGACCGCCTCTTCCTACGGCGCTTCTTTCAATTCGGCTCGGCGCTCGCGGCGCTCGCGCTCTCGATCTTCGGCGCCGCGGTGCTTTTTCCAGCCGGCTTTCTCGCCGTACTTGGGCCCCATTATCGCGGGCTGCGCCACGAACTCTTGCTCACGGTCGCGGCCTCGGGTTTTACGCTCCTCGACGGCTTTCTCGTCAACATCAACCTCGCGCGCTCGTGGACCCGCCTCCAGGCGGTTGGCCTGGTGATCCAGATCGCGTTCCAAGCGGGTTTTATGGTCCGCCTGCCGCTTTCGACGACCGCGAACGTTATGCTATTCAGCCTGGCGAGCGCCATCGTCGCATTCTTGATTCAAGCCATCACGGTGGCGATTGGATTCTCGCGCCCTCATTGGCTCCATTGGAAATAGGCCCCGTATAGTGGCAGGTTCCGAACCATGGCTCCGAAAGACAGCTCTACTCCGATGATCTCGCGACTCCTACAGTCCTACCTTCGTGCCGGCGATCACCCTGCGAAGGGTCGAATTGTTTCTTGGCTCGGAAGGTGGCTGATCCCCCCCGCGGGCCTGGAGGTGCATCTGCCGGATGGGCTGGTCTTCTACCTCCATCCGCGCGACTCGATCGAGCACATTCTTCTGCGCGGCGAACGTTACGAGCCCCTGACGATCGAGCTTCTGAGAGCCAACCTTCGGCCAGGGGACGGCGCCGTTCTTGCCGGTACCAATTTCGGATTGCACGTAGCCGTGTGCGCACAGGTGGTAGGCCCGGCCGGCAAGGTCGTTGGCGTCGAACCGCAACCGGAGGCGATCCTACGGACTCGGCTCAACCTGGAGCGTAACCGCCTGACGTCGCGCGTCGATCTTCTCCAAGCCGCAATCGGCGAACGGCCGGAGATCCTTCCGATGGCATGGTCTAAGAAAGAAAACCCGGGCGCGGCCAGCCTGCTCGACCCGGGGGAGGGCTTTCGAGTGCCCGCGGTCCGAATGGAAGGCGCAATCCGGCTTCTCCAAGAGCGCAGATTTCGGGTGCTGCTGCTCGACGTCCAGGGTTACGAGCTTCATGCTCTCGCCGGAGCCGATCTGACAGGAGAGGGCCCGGACCTCGCGATCGTCGAGTTCGACCCGGAGTTCTTGCATCGATCCGGGACTTCGCCGGAGATGATTGCGGACCTCCTCGTGCGCAGCGGCTATCAGCTGTTCGATCTTTTCGGCCAAGAAGTCTCGAATTTCGACTTGCCGCTTCCGGAGCGTAATCTGGTCGCCAAGCGGCGAGAAGCCCAGGTTGTGTGGCCGAAGAGCGCCGACCAACCGTAATGGCGCATTCGCCCAGAGGCGCCGGGGTGCACCTGATTTGTGTGAGCCCGACCTATTTCGGGCCGGATTCCGTGCTCGGGGGGGGCGAACGATTCGCCGAGGAGCTGGCTCGCGAGCTGGCCCGCACTCCCGGAGTGGCCGCGGTGAAACTGGTGGCGTTCGGAGCCTCAGCCCGCCGCGAATTCCCCGTGCCCGGCTTGGAGCGGGTGATTCTCCGCAGTTGGACCCGCGCCAAATTGACGCCATTTTCCCCCCACCTGTTCCGCGAGCTGGCCGGCGCGGATGTCATTCACTGCTTTCAACGCAACGTCCTGCCGACTTTCCTCTCCGCCTGGTGGGGACATCGCAAAAGGATTCCCGTCTTCGTCACCGATCTCGGCGGCGGTGGTTGGACGCCTGGTTATCAGATCGACATCGCCTGCTGGGTCGCGGCGGATCTGCCGATCTCGGAGTATGCTGCGGGAGAACCGACTCACGCGGGGCGCCGCGTCCAGGTGATCTATGGCGGTGTCGACCTCGACCGCTATCCGCCTCGGACGAAGTCGGAGCACGACGGCTCGATTGTTTTTCTCGGCCGAATCTTGCCCCACAAGGGAATCCACGTCCTGATCGAAGGTTTGCCTCCGAGCGTACCGCTACAGGTGATCGGCACCTCGACCGATCCGACCTACATGCAACACCTTCGCTCGCTCGCCACGGGCAAGGAAGTCGCCTTCTTAGAAGGCCTCTCCGACTCCGAAGTGGTCGCGCGGCTCGGCCGCACCATGGCACTGGTCCATCCGACCCCGGTCGATGCGGAGGGATCGGCCGGCGCCCACGAGCTGTTCGGTCTCGCTCTCGTCGAGGCGATGGCTTGTGGCGCACCGGTGATCGCGAGCCGCGCGGCCTCGCTGCCCGAGATCGTGACCGACGGGGAAACCGGGCTGCTCATTCCACCGAACGACCCGGAAGCGATCGCCGCCGCCATTGGCCAACTCCGCGCCGATCCCGTTCTCTGGGCGTCGATGTCCACCGCCGCTCGCCGCCGGGTCGAGGAACGCTTCACTTGGAGTCGTGTCGCCGAGCGCTGTCTCGCGGCCTACCGGGAGCTTGGAGCGAGAGCCTAGGTCACCCCCATGCGCGTCTTAATCGTCAGCTTCGCTCCGCTTTCGCCTCTGCTCGGCGCCGCCCAAATCGTTCTTCGATCGGCAGCGGCGCTCAAGGCGCGAGGGCACAAGGCGATCGCCTGGGCACCCACCCTGGAGTCTCCACCGGTCGGCTGGTGGCGGCACACCGAATGGCGACGTCGGGACCTGGAACGGTTCCTCCGGCGCGAAGGGCCGTTCGACTGGGTCGATCTTCCGCCCCTCGCTCTAGATCGCGGTATCGCCCGCCTGGCGCGGACGGTCGCCCGGGGGGTCCAGCCGGATTGGCTCTACTTTCGCGCCGATTGGTCTGACCCGGCGCGGTTCCGCGGCAATCCGCTGCGAACCGTGACCAGCCTCGCGTACGGCTTGATGCAGCAGAGGGCCGTCCACCGAGGACATCGCCTCGCGACGCGCATTCTCTGCCTCGGAAGTCTCGAACGCGACCGGCTCGCCCCGCACTTCAGAGGAGCCATACCGGCGTTCTACGTCATGGCCCCCTCGGCCGAGGAGCAGAGAGAGCTGGCGGCGATCCGCTTGGAACGTCGGCCGGGCTCGCCCAAAGCCGTCCGATTTCTATGGATCGGCCGGTGGGCAGCGCACAAGGGGACCCACCACCTGGTCCGATTTCTCGATCGCAGATTGCGCGAGAGCCCGGACGACACCTGCACGATCGCGGGGTGCGGCACCGCGGCCGAGCGCCAGCTGCCCAAAGACCTGTTTGAGAGGGGTCGAATTCGCGTCGTGCCGTCGTTTTCTCGCGCCGAACTCACCCCCCTTCTCGCCGGGCACGATGTCGGACTGTTCACCAGCCTGGCGGAGGGCTGGGGCGTAACTTTGAACGAGATGCTCGAATCCGGCATGCCGGTCTATGCCACGCGCGTGGGCGGCGTGGTCGATCTGGCACCCTACTTTCCCCGCGGCCTGCGCGTGTTTCCGCCCCCGCCGGGGCCGATCGACCTCGGCGCGATCGACGACCCGGTGACCACCGGCTATTTCGATCGCTTTACCTGGGATCACATCGCAGAGAGCTACGAGCACGACCTACTGGGTGCGGAGGCGGTCCAATGACGCCGGTCGTCGATCCAGAAAGCGCGCGCGCCGCCTATGAGGCGTGGCACCGAGCGCTGCCGGCGAGCGACCTCGAAGCCCCTCCGTGGGTGCAGATGATCCGCACCCGGCTGGAGCCCGGGCGCGATCTCGCCGGCCGAAGGGTGCTCGAAATCGGCTGCGGCCGCGGCGATTTCGCCCGCTGGCTCGCCGGGCTGGCCGAGCGCCCACGGCTGCTGGTCGCCGCCGACTTTGCGGTGAGCGCGGTGGCCGCGGGCCAGAGCGTCGGGCACAAAAAGGGCCTCGACCGAATCGCCTGGCAGGTCGCCGACATCGGCGCGCTCGGATTTCCCGACGCGAGCTTCGACACCGTTTTTTCCCTGGAAACGATCGAGCACTGCCCCTCGCCCGCCCGCGCCGTATCCGAGCTGGCGCGCGTGCTCGCTCCGGGCGGGCGGCTCTTCCTCACCACCCCCAACTACTTGAATTTTTCCGGCCTCTACCGCGTCTACCTCCGCTTGCGCGGGCGCCGGTTCAGCGAAGCGGGGCAGCCGATCAACCATCCCGTGCTCCTGCCGCGAACAAAGCACTGGGTCCGGAGCGCCGGTCTGCGCATCGTCGCCGTCCAGTCGGTCGGCCACCCACTTCCGCTGCCCGGCGGCGCGATCTACCTCAAATTTCTCGATTCGCTCGGCCCGCTCACCCGCTGGCTGGGCATCCAGTCGATGGTCGTGGCCGAGAAGATCGGGCGATGAGGATCGTTTTCGTCCTCCACGCGCCCAGCGATCCGAAGACCGCCGTGTTCGCGCACGCCGCCGCGCGGGCCGCGTTCCTCACCTCCCGCGGGCATCGGGTGGAGATCCGCACCCACGACGACGAGCCGGAGCTTCGACAGATCGCGCCGCGGTGGTGGCCGCTCGCGTTCCCGCTCCGCATCGCCCGGTGGCTGGCCGCCGATCCTCCGGATCTGGCGATCTTCCACTCGTACTCCGGCTGGGCATTTCATCTTCTCCGCCGGTTTCGACCGAGGCTGCGGCGGGTACGGACGATCGTCCAGTTTCATGGCGTCGAAACCCTCCACTACCGGGCGATGCGGGCTGAAGAACGACGCCAAGGGCGCGATTTTCCGCTTCGCCACCGGCTGCTCCAAATGCTCCTACTGCCGTTGCTGCTTGGCACTTCCTGCCGCGGAGCAAGCCGAGTCTTCTGCCTGAATCGAACCGAACGCGATTTCCTCTCCGCGCGCGGTTGGGTGAAGGGGGACCGCATCGATATCGTCCCGAACCCGGCGCCCGACGACCTGCTCGCCCTGCCGCCGGCCGACCGCACCCGCATCGTGCAACGCCTTCTGTTCGTCGGCCAATGGCTGGAAGGAAAGGGCATCCGAACCCTCGCGGCGGCGTTTTCCGAGCTCGCCGCCGAGAACCCCGAGCTGATCCTCGCCTGCGTCGGCACCCGAGCTTCGGAGGAGGCCGTACGAGCGGATTTTCCGAGCGCCGTCCGCGACCGCGTCACGGTTCAGACAGACGCCGACCGGTCCGATATCGCGACCGCGTTCCGCACCGCCGACCTGTTCGTCTTCCCGAGCCTCTCCGAAGGATCGAGCCTGGCTCTGCTCGAAGCCATGGCAGCCGGCCTGCCGATTGTGACCACGCCGGTCGGCGCGGCCCCGGATCTCCTGGCTGAAGGAGAGAGCGTTCTCTTCGCTCCCGTCGCCGACGCCCTGGCACTCGCCGCCGCGGTGCGTCGCCTGCTCAACGACCCGACCCTTCGCGCCCGTCTAAGCCACCGAGCCCGCGCGATCGCCGAGGGTTGCGCCTGGCCCCGGCTGAGCGACGACTACGCGCGGCGGATCGAGCAGATCGGGGATCGCGATTGAGGCGGATCGTCCAAATCGTCCCCCGCCTTCCTCCGCCCGAGGAGGGGGTCGGCGGGATCGCTCTCACTCTGGCCGGGGCACTTGCCGAGCGCGGGATCGAGTCTCGATTCGTCGTGCCTGCCCCGCACGGCGCCGCGGCGAAGGGCGCCGGACTCGACGTGGTCGAGGTGGCTCCCGAACCGGAGGCACTCGCCGCGGCCCTGGCCGGTGCGGAGCGGACGGTCCTTCACTACGCGGGGTATGGCTATCACCCGCGCGGCGTACCGCGCTGGCTCGCCGCGGGCCTCGCGCGGACGGAAGGCGCCCTCTGGACCCAATTCCACGAGGTCTGGGCAACCGGGCCGCCTTGGCGCAGCTCGTTCTGGCTTGGCCCTCTCCAACGCCGGATCGTCCGGGCGCTCGGCGACCGGAGCGAGCGGGTCACCACCAGTCTCGATCTCTACGCCGACCTGATGCGAAGCGTCCTGTCCGATCCGAACCGTAAGATCGAGGTCCGGCCGGTGATCTCAGGGATCGGCGAGCCGGCCGAATTCCTGCCGTTCACTTCCCGCGCGCCGCGCCTCATCCTGTTCGGTGGGACGGGCGTTCGCGGCCGGGCGTATGAGATCGATTCCGGGAAGATCGAAGCCGCGGCGCGCGCGTTCGGGCTCTCGGAGATTTGGGACATCGGCCCCGGCGCGGTCGCTCCTCAAACCCTCGGCGCCCTGCCCGTCCGCCGGATGGGGACCCTGCCGGCCGCGGAAGTGAGCGCGATCCTGGCCGAAAGCGCCGCGGGTTTCCTCTCCTATCCGCTCGGCTTTCTGGGCAAATCGAGCGTCTTTGCGGCCTATTCGGCGCACGGGATGCTGCCGATCTGCTCCGGCCGGCCGGCCTCCGGGGTTCGTTCCGGGGTTCCTTTTTGGGATGCGGCGGCGGCATTCTCTCCGGCTTCTCATGCCGCGGGCATTGCCGCCGCCGCGCGGACCTGGTACGAAGGGCATTCGCTCGCCCGCCAGGCTGGAGAGATCGCCACGTGGGTGAGCAACGTCAGCAGCGCCATTCGATGAAAATCCTCCACTACTCGCCCGCCTTTCCGCCTAGTGTGGGGGGGCTCGAAAACACCGTGGTCAACGTCGGGGCCGGGCTGGTGGCGCTCGGCTGCGAGGTTACGGTGGTCACCACCACCCCCTCGGCCGAGCCGGATCGCTACCCGTTCCGGGTCGTCCGTCGGCCCGGGCACCGCGCTCTGCTCCGGCTGGTCCGCGAGCACGATGTGTTCTTCCAGGCGAGCATCAGCCTCCGCGGCCTCTGGCCACTGCTCTTCGTCCGTCGCCCTTGGGTTGTCTCCCATCACAGCTGGTACTGCCGCACCGACGGCCGGATCGCCTGGCAGGATCGCCTGAAACGCCGCCTTCTGCGTCGTGCCGCGGCGTCGATCGCGGTGAGCCGAGCGATGGCGGACGACTTGCATCCCGTTCGTTCGATCGTGATCGCGAACCCGTACGATGAGGGAACCTTCCATCTCCGCCCGGAGATCCCGCGCACGAAAGATCTCGTGGCGGTCGGCCGCCTGGTGTCGGACAAGGGCTTCGACCTGCTGCTCGAAGCGCTGGCGATCCTTGAGCGAACCGAGGGCCTTACCCCGCGCCTGACGCTGATCGGCGATGGCCCGGAAAGTCCGCGCTTAGCCGCACAAGCCGCCGCGCTCGGGCTGGCCGACCGGGTGGATATGACCGGCGCCTTGCCGCCCGACCCGGTTGCCCGCCGCCTCGCCGAGCATCGCTTCCTGGTCGTCCCGTCGCGCTACGCCGAGCCGTTCGGCCTGGTGGCGCTCGAAGGGATCGCCTGCGGCTGTGCGGTGATCTGCTCGTCCGGCGGGGGACTTCCCGAGGCGATCGGCTCTTGCGGCCGGACCTTTCCGAATGGCGATGCGAACGCTCTCGCCGGCCTGCTCGCCGAGTTGCTCCGCTCTTCCGACGCCCGCGAGCGGCTGCTCGAAGGGGCCGCGGAACATCTGGCGGAGCACACGATCGATCGCGTCGCCCGGCGCTATCTCGCGGTGCTCGACCGGGTGGCGACGAACCCGAGCTCCTTGAGGGAGGCGGCATGATTCGGATTCTGGTCCTGCTGCTCGCCGGAGCGGCGGCGGTCTGGTCGTTCCGCAACTGGCGCCGCGCGGTCCAGGTGGTGATGGTGCTCTTGATTCTCGAAGGCGCGATCCGCAAGTGGATCTTCCCCGGAGCGCAAGACATCGTCTACTTCGGCAAGGACCTCTTACTCCTTGGGGTCTACCTTGGGTTTCTCAACCGCGACCGGCCGGGGCTCCGTCCGCCGCAACTCCAGATCTTGTTCGCCGTGCTGGGTGCCGGAGCGCTGTTCGGCGCTTTGGAGATTTTCAATCCCCACCTGCCGAGCCTGCTGATCGGCGTGCTCGGCTTCAAGGCCTACTTCTTCTATGTTCCGCTGTTCTGGGTCCTGCCTGCGGCATTCTCCTCGGACGCGGAACTCGCTCGGTTTCTGCGTCTCTACGGCCTGATCGCGATTCCCGTGGGGCTGCTCGCGGCGGCCCAATTCGTCGCGCCCTCGTCGAGCGTGTTGAACACCTATGCCCGCGCCGAGACCCAGGTGAGCGATATCACGACTTTCGGAACCTCGTCGCGGGTACGGGTCACCGCGACTTTCGCCTACATCACCGGCTTCACCTCTTACCTGTTCGCGAACGTCGCCCTGTTGCTCGCACTACTCGGCGCGGAGCGTTGGCGAATGCGGAGAAATCTCTGGCTGTTCTCCGCCCTGGGTCTCACCCTGCTCGGAATGATGATGAGCGGATCGCGTGGCCCGATCGCGGTGCTGATCGTGCTCATGCCGATCTACGGCTGGCTCGCCATCGTGCGCGAAAGAGGCAGCGGCGCCACCACGGGGCGCCTGGTGGTGGCCGTGCTCTTCGTCGGCGGGATCGCCGGCTACTTCGGAACCGATGCGATCGCCGAATGGCGCGATCGAGCGAGCGGCACGACCGACGCGGGCGAGCGCCTGTTGGTGCCGTTCACCGCGCCCTTCTTAATCCTCGATCGCGCCGGCCTGTTCGGCTACGGAATTGGCGCCACCCACCAGATGGCGACGGCGATCATCAAGGGTCCGCAACCGTTCTACTGGCTCGATGGACCGAACACCGAGGTCGAGAGCGGCCGCGTCATGCTGGAGCTCGGTCCGCTCGGTTTTCTGCTCACCTACATGGTGCGTCTGATTCTGGTCGCCTACGCGCTGCGTCAGGTCTTGGCGTTGCGCACCCTGTTCCACCGTTCGGTCGCGGTGGGTTGCCTGTTGTTCTTCATCGCCCAGCTGACCGGAACGGTGGTCTTCGAGGTCACGTCCGGCCTCTACTATTGGTTTTTCGCCGGCCTGTTGACGACCGTCGTGGCGCTCGATAGGCAGGCGGTACTGGCCGCCTTCGCGGCCCAACCCCGCCCGGTGTCGCTCGTAGGCGCGGTGCGCACGGGGACCGCCCGGGGGTCGCTCGGCGCCACCGCTTTCGCCCCTCCGGCCTCGCGCAGACTCCGGTGAGCGCCCGGTTGAGAGTCCTCGTCACCCACCCCGGGCGCCAGCATTCCCACCAAGCGGCGCTGGCGCTCGAAGCGGCGGGGCTGCTTGCCGGCTATTGGTCGGGGGTGCCGTCGAGCACGGAGCATGGACGGTTCGTCCCCCGGCCGCTCTGGCGCCGCTGGATTCGCTACGCCCCCGTTGCACTGCCGCCGGAATGCACCCGCTGGGCGCCGACCGCCCCTCTTTTGCGCCAGATCGCCCATCGCCTGCCGCGCGGACTCGCGGCGGAGATCGATTTCGCCGCCTGCCGAATCTTCGACCGCTGGGTGGCCCGGCGGCTCGCGCGAATGCCGAAAAGCGAGCGCCCCGCCGCCCTGCTCGCTTGCGAGATCTCGGCGCGGACGACCTTTGCGGTCGCGCGGCGGCTCGGCATCCGGACCTGGCTCGACGCCCCCTCAATGCACCGGCTGACGCAGGATCGGCTCCATGGGACCACCGATGCCCCCGATCTCCACGCGCGGATCGCGGCGATCAAGGACCGAGAGATCGAGCTTGCCGATGCGATCGTCACCGTCTCGGACTTGGCGCGGACGACCTACGTCGGGGCGGGGATCGATCCCGATCGGGTTCGCGCCGTGTCGCTGGGTGCGGATCTCGACCTGTTCGCACCGCCGGCTGAAGAGCCCGCGCGCGGACCGGGGACCGTCTTCCTCTTCGCCGGGGCGCCGATCGTAAGGAAGGGATTCGACCTGCTGCTCCAAGCTTTCGCCCAGGTGATAGCCAAGGAGCCCTCGGCAACGCTCCGCACGGTCGGACCGCGCGGTGGACAAGAAGCTCCTCCGGGGGTCGCCTTGGTTGGCCCCGTCGATCAGGTGAGGCTCGCCGCCGAGATGAGCCATGCCGATTGCCTGGTGCTCCCCTCGCGCAACGACTCCTACGGCATGGTGGTCGCCGAGGCGCTCGCTGCCGGGCTGCCGGTGGTGGTTTCCGACATGGTGGGAGCGGCCGAGCTGGTCGCCACGGGCGAGAACGGCTGGGTGGTCCCAGCGGGCGATGTCGAGGCGCTCTCGGCCCGGCTGCTCTCTCTGGCGCATCCGCCCGACGGCCCCGTCCTGCTGCGCGCGATGCGTCCGCGCTGCCGCGCCTCGGTCCAGGGCGCCACCTGGGGGGCGTATCGTGATCGCTTCGCCGCGCTCGCCCGCGAGCTGCTCGCCGCCGCACCCGGGGGAAAGCCGGCGTGAGGCTGCTCCACGTGGTCCCGACCTACCTGCCGGCCTGGCGGCACGGCGGCCCGATCCGCGCGGTCCATGGGCTGACGCGTTCGCTCGTCGCGCGCGGGCATGAGGTCGAGGTGTTCACCACCGATATTCATGGGCCGGGCCGGCTCGATGTGCCGGTTGGAGTGCCGATCGATCTCGACGGCGTTGCGGTGCGCTACTTCCCCGTGAGCAAGCTCCGCCGCCTTTCGTACGCACCTGCGATGCGCACGGCGCTCCGCGACATCGCGCGGTTCGACGCGGTCCATCTTCACTCGGTATTCCTCTGGCCGACGCTCGCCGCGGCGCGGGCTGCCGAGCGGGCGGGAGTCCCGTGGATCGTGGCGCCGCGCGGCATGCTGGTTCCCGAGCTGATCGCCGCGCGTGGGCGTCTGCGCAAAGCCCTCTGGCTCCGTCTTTTCGAACGGCGAACGATCGAACGGGCGGCCGGGTTCCATGCCACGACGGAGCTGGAAGCGCGCGACGCGCAGCGGCTCGGCCTACACCTGCCGCCGGTCTTCGTGGTTCCGAACGGCGTTGAATCGGAGCCCTGGGCGGGCGATCTCGAAGCGCTCGCCCCGAAGGTCCGAGCCTTGATCTCGGGAACCGAACCGTTCGTCCTGGCTCTCGGCCGGGTCAGTTGGAAGAAAGGGCTCGACCGCCTGATCGAGGCGATGGCTGGAGTGACCACGGTTCCCGGTGCGCGCCTGGCCATCGCGGGCAACGACGAAGAGGGCCTGGCCCCTCAACTCGAACGGCTGGCACTCGACAGGGGCGTCCGCGAAAGGGTTCATTTCCTCGGACCGGTGGACGGCGCGGAGAAAGCGGCGCTGCTCTCCCGCTGTGCGCTTCTCGCGATGCCCTCGACGTCCGAGAACTTCGGCAATTCGCTGCTCGAAGCAATGGCCGCGGGGCGGCCGGTGCTCGCCACCCCCGGGGTCGGGCTGGCGCCGCTGATCGAAGAGGTCGGCGGCGGGCGGGTCTGCCCGGGCGATCCGGAATCGCTCGGAAAGGCGCTCCGCGAGCTGTTGGCCGACCGGCCTGCTCTCGACGAGATGGGCCGACGCGGACAGCTCGCCGCCCTGGAACGCTACGGCTGGCCGGGAATCGCCGAACGAATGGAAGCGGTCTACCGACAGGTGGCTGCCGGCCGAGTAGGCGCGCGATGAGGATCGTCTTCTTCGTCGAGCGGCCGACCCAGTTCGAGGTGCCGTTCTACCGCTTCGCCGCGCGCGATCCGGAGCACCGGCTTCGGGTGATCTATACGGGGGGCGATCCTTCGGTCCCGACGTACGACCCCGAGCTGTCGCGTCGCGTGGACTGGGGCTTCGATCTGATCGGCGGCTACGACTGGGCGGCGCTTCCCGCCCAAGGACGGGGGCGCCGGCTCGCCGCGGAGCTGGCTCCGGGCCGCTACGACCTCGCGATCGTCAACGGCTACACCCAACGCGCTTACCTCGCCGCCGCGCTCCGCGCGCGCCGAAGTGGAATCGCCACCGCGTTGCGGCTCGACTCGGTCGCGTTCGCAGGGGAAGATTCCGGGCGCGCCTTCGCCAAGCGAGCCATCTATCGGATCGCTCTGTCGCGCCTGTTCGATCGGTTCCTGGGAGTCGGCACCGGAACGCTCGAATTCCTCGCGGCGCAGGGCGTACCGGAGGACCGGCGCGGCCTTTTCCCCTACGCGATCGACGTCGAGGGATTCCGCGAGCGCTCGCGCCTCGCCCCCGAGCAGCGAGGGGCCCTGCGCGCGGGTCTCGGCGGTGACGCCGGGGCGAAGATCCTTCTCTCGCTCGCGAAATTCGGTCCACGCGAAGCGCCTTGGGATCTCCTCCGCGCCTTTCCGGCAATCGCCGCGGCCGATCCAGCGGCCCGCTTGGTCCTCGCGGGCGACGGCCCCGAGCGCGGAGCGCTTGAAGCCGAGACCCGCGCGCTGGGGGTGGAGGGTAGGGTCACCTTTCCCGGCTATGTGCCCTACCCGGAGCTGCCCGCGCTCTACGGCGCGGTGGATCTTTTCGTCCACCCGGCAACCGAGGAGCGCTGGGGAGTCTCGGTTCAGGAAGCTCTCGCCTGCGGCCTCCCCGTGATCGCCTCCGAACGGGTGGGCGCGGGGCGCGACCTGATCGAGCCGGGCCGCAACGGCTTCCGTTATCCCGCCGGAGACGCCGAGGCGCTCCGCCAAGCGATCCGCGCCGCACTCGCCCTTTCTCCCGCGGAAGCGGCAGCCGCGAATCGCGAAATCCTCTCCCGCTGGGACTACGCCGCGACCTGGCGGCACCTGCTCGCCGCGGCTTCGGGGACGAGGGATTCAAGGTAGCATCCGTCGATTCCCGCTATGAAAATCCCTCTCACGGTCCTCGTGACCACACGCGACGAAGAAATGAACATCGAGCGAACTCTCGCCTCGGTCCATGGCTTCGCCGACCAGATCTTCGTGCTCGATTCCGAGAGCCGCGACCGGACGAAGGAGATCGCCCGCCGCTATGCGGACGACGTGGTCGATCTGGCCTACGAGCACGGCCGGATCATCCCGTGGATCTTCCAGTGGGGGCTGGACCATCTGCCGATCAGGAATGAGTGGGTACTGATCCTCGAAGCCGACCAGGCGCTCCCCGAGGCGCTGCGCCAGGAGATCGCAAGCATCCTCGCGCGCCCCGAGACGCCCGAGTCGGGCTTCTACATCCGCCGCCGCCAGATCTTTCGCGGCCACCCGATTGAGCACGGCGGCTACGGCAGCAAATACCTACTGAAACTGTTCCGGCGCAGCGTCTCTCAGCTCGACCCGGTCGAGCAGGACACCCGCGTCTACGTCCGCGGTGCCACGGCAAAACTGCGCGAGCCGCTCGAAGAGTGGAACAAGAAAGAAGACGCCATCCTCTTCTACCTTGAAAAGCACCTGCGCTATGCCGAGGCGTTTGCGCGCGAGGAATATGAGCGGCGAACGAAAAAACTACCCTGGAAAGCGACGCCGCGGCTGTTCGGTACGCCGGACGAGCGCATTCTCTGGCTGAAGAGCCGGTGGTATCGGATGCCTTTGTTCGTCCGCCCGGTGCTCTACTTCGGCTACCGCTACTTCTTTCTGTTCGGCTTCCTCGACGGTGCGGTGGGCACTCTGTTTCATTTCCTGCAAGCGTTTTGGTTCCGCCTCGTGGTAGACGTTCGGCTTGCCGAGTTGCTGCGGGAAGGGCAAAAGAATAAGGCGGATCCGGAATGAGCCGCATCCTCGGGCTCTCCGCCTTCCACGCCGACGCCTCGGCCGCGGCGGTCGAGGACGGCCGTTTCGTGGCGGGCGTGGAAGAAGAGCGATTCCGCAGGATCAAGCATTGGGCGGGTTATCCGGAGCAGGCGCTCCGCTTCTGCCTCGACGAGCTGGGCGGAGATCTGGGAACCGTCTCAGCGCTCGCGGTGGCGCGGAAGCCGCGCGCCTACTTCTGGCAAAAGGCACTGCTCGCGCTCTCCCATCCGAAGAGCCTGCCGCGCGCATTGTCGCGGGTGAAAAACCTCGCCCAGATCGGCACTTTGGAGGAGCGGGTCGCCCGCACCTTCGGGCTTGCGGCGCCACGCCTCCACGAGGTCGAACATCACCTGGCGCACGTCGCCTCGGCGTTCTACTGCTCGCCGTTCGAGGATGCAGCCTGCCTGACCGTCGACGGCTTCGGCGATTTCGTCTCGACGATGATGGCGGTCGGACGAGGGAACCGGATCGAGGTGCTCGACCGGGTTCATTTTCCGCACTCGCTCGGGTTGTTCTACTCCGCGATCACCCAATTCTGCGGTTTCTTAGGCTTCGGCGACGAGTACAAGGTGATGGGACTCGCGGCCTACGGCGAGCCGCGGTTCGTCTCCGAGCTGCGGCAGGTGGTTCCTGCCTCCTCCGACGGCACGTTCCGGCTCGACCTGCGTTACTTCCGGCATCTGTCGGAAGGGGTCGAGATGACCTGGGACGACGGGCCGCCGCGTCTGGGGTTGATCTACACCCCGGCGTTGGAGTCGCTGCTCGGCCCGGCGCGCCGGCCGGATCAGGAGCTCTCGCAGCCCTACAAGGATCTCGCGGCGTCGCTCCAAGCGGTGTATGAGGAGCGGTTCTTCGCCCTGGTGAACACCCTGCTCAAGAAAACCGGAATGAAGCGCCTGGCGCTCGCGGGCGGCTGCGCGATGAACTCGCTCGCGAACGGCAAGCTGTTCGACCGGACCGGCGTCACGGACGTCTTCATCCAATCCGCCGCAGGCGACGCCGGCACCTCTCTCGGCGCAGCGCTCTACGTCGCCCACGCCGAGCAGAACCAGCCGCGCGGTTTCGTCATGGAGCACAGCGCCTGGGGGCCGCAGTACGGACTGGCGGAGATCCGGGCCGCGATCGCCGCGCGCATTCCGGAGTCGGCCGGCCGGGACGGCCGGTTCCCGACCGCGCACGGCGATTTGACGATCGAGACCCATACCGACGAGACACGACTTTGTTCCGAAACCGCCGCCGCCATCGCGCGCGGTGAGGTGATCGGCTGGTATCAGGGCCGCTCGGAATGGGGACCGCGCGCGCTGGGCAATCGGTCGATCCTCGCCGACCCGCGGCGCGCCGACATGAAAGACATTCTGAACCTGAAGATCAAGAGGCGCGAATCGTTCCGGCCGTTCGCGCCGTCGATCCTCGCCGAACGGACGGGGGACTGGTTCACCCTCGACTACCCCGACCCGTTCATGATCAAGGTCTATCCGATCCGGCCGGAGAAACGCGCCCTGATCCCCGCGGTCACCCACGTCGACGGCACCGGCCGCCTCCAGACCGTCACGGAGCGGGCGAATCCCCGCTATTGGCGGTTGATCTCGGCCTTCGAGAAACAGACCGGGGTGCCGATCGTGGTCAACACCTCGTTCAACGAGAACGAACCGATCGTCAACCGGCCGGAAGAGGCGCTCGACTGTTTCCTCCGCACCAAAATGGACCGCCTGGTGCTCGGGGACATGGTGATCGAACGGGCGGCGACGAGAACCTCCCCATGAGCCTTGCCCTGGCGCTGCGCGAGCGTGCGCCCCACCTGTTCCTCGCCCTGCGTTCACTGCGCTACGCGTTGAGTCCCGAGCGGCTTGATCCTCAGACCGCGACGATCGCGGAGTCGCTTTGCGGCTCCGAGCTGCGAGTTCTCTCCGGACCTTTCGCCGGTACCCGGTATCTTTCATTCGCGAGCGGCAGCGGCCTCTTGCCCAAGCTGGTCGGCTCGTACGAGCTGGAGATCCACCCGGCGGTCGAAGGGGCGATCGAACGCGGCTACCGCCGGGTGATCAACGTCGGTTGCGGCGAGGGCTACTACGCCGTCGGGTTCGCCCGCCGATTGCCCGAGGCTCAAATCCACGCCTTTGATACCGATATCTTGGCGCGTCGGCGCGCCCGCCAGCTGGCGCGGAGAAACGGCGTCGCCGAGCGGGTCCGGGTGAAGGGCCTGTGCCGCCCGGCGAACCTTCGAGGCCTTGCGGGGCCGGGATCGCTGATCGTCTGCGACTGCGAAGGGTGCGAGCTCTACCTACTCGACCCGGTCCGGGTTCCCGAGCTGGCCGCGACCGATCTGATCGTCGAGTTGCACGACTTCATCGACCCGACCCTCTCCGCGACCCTGCTCGAACGGTTCCGCCGGACCCACGAGATCGAGATCTTCTCGATGGCGGACCGTTCCACTCTGCACCTGCCCACCCTCGATGCGCTCGGATCCGAGCGGCGCGCGAACGCGCTCTGGGAGGGCCGGCCCGAGGGGATGCAGTGGGCTTGGCTACAGTCTCGCGCACCTGAGGGGACGGCATGAACGCCGAGCGGGCAAAAATCCTTCTCGGTCGCATGTTGGGGGAACGGCGGCTCGACCGCGTGCGCCGCGCCTGGCATCGGCTCCGCGACCATGACCCCCGCCTCGCGATCCGGCGCCGCAGGTTTGCGCGGGCGAACGCCGGGTTGCCCGCCGACCGAATCGAGATCCGCCCCGGGCTGCGGCTGTCGATCGAGCCGGCCGCGCGCGATGGTTTCGAGTACTTCTGTTTCCGTTCGCTCGACATGGCCGAGGAGCTGGACGGCTTTCTCCTCCACAGCCGCGGAAGCGGAGCGCCCCGGCGCCGGCTTCTCGACGTGGGCGCCCTGCACGGGATCTTCTCTCTCGCCTTCTCCGCCGGTCGGGCCGACGCCGAGGCGCTCGCGATCGAACCTTCTCCCCTAGCTTTCCCGATCCTCGCCGCCAACACCGGAAAGAATCCTGAGGCGAAGACCCGCGTGCTCCAGATCGCGGCCGGCGCCGCCGAGGGGACGATCGCAATGCGCCTCGATTGGCACCACCTGGAAGCCTGTGCCGAAGAGGAGGCCAACGCTCCCGGCGTCCTCACCATCCCCGTCCGCACGCTCGATGCGATCTGCGCCGGGGAAAGTTTCGTCCCGGACGTAATCAAGATCGACGTCGAGGGCTATGAGCTCTCGACTTTGCGGGGTGCCGATCGACTGCTCGGCGAAGTCCGGCCGGATCTCTTTCTCGAAGCTCACCCGGCGAGCCTCGAACGTTTGGGGACTTCGATGGCGGAGTTGTTCGATCTCCTACGGCGATTCGACTACCGGGTCTTCGACGTCCGGGACCGGCCGGTCTCCTCCGCGGCGTTCGCGGCCGAGCGGGCGGTGACCCGGTATCGTTGCACGCCCGGATCTTTCGGCCGGGGGGAGCGCGTCTGATGCGCCGGGAGATTCGGCGGCTGATCGAGTATTTGAGCCGAGGACGCGTGCTCCGGCGCCGGCTGCCCCAGGAACTCGGCGGCGCAACGATCTTTGTCACGCCCGACGCGGCGCTCAAGCTCTGGGGGCGCGATCTTCGCCGGTTCGATCCGGCACTCCTCGATGCCGCGGCCGAGCTGGTCTTCCCGGGCGCCCAGGTCTGGGACGTCGGCGCGAACGTCGGCCTGTTTGCTTTCGCCGCAGCGTTTCTTTCCGGCGAGAAAGGCCACGTCCGCGCGATCGAGCCCGACCCGTTCCTCGCGAGCCTCTTGCACCGTTCGGCCGCGAGCCAGCCTGCCGGGCGGGCGGCAGTCGAGGTGACCGAGGCGGCGGCGACCAACACGGCCGGCACGGTCGAATTCTTGATCGCCGAACGGGGCCGGGCCGCCAACCACCTGGCCGCCGTCGAGGGTTCTTCCCAGGCGGGCGGCGTACGCACCGCCCGCAGGGTCACGGCGGTCACGCTAGACGGCCTGCTCGAAACCGGCCTCGCCCCCGACGTCTTGAAGATCGATGTCGAGGGTGCGGAGCTGCTCGCGCTCCAAGGGGCGACGAGGCTCCTTTCGGAGGCCAGGCCCCGCCTCTTCTGCGAGGTCACGGCGGAAAACGCCGCCGCAGTCGGCGCGCTGTTCTCCTCCTTCGACTACGACGTGTTCGACGCGTCGATCGGAGCGACCGAGCGCTCGCCCCTCACCGCGGCGCCTTGGAACACGCTCGCCGTTCCTCGACCGCGGGAGCGAGACTCCCAATGATCGAACCGCCGGCAACGAGCCGCTGGGCGCGAATCCGAAAAAGGCTTGCGCGGCTCGCCGTCCTCCTGCTGGTTCTGATTCCGGCGGGCGAAATCCTGGTCCGGGCGGTCGAACACTTCCTCGCTCCGAGCGGCTCTCTCTATTCGCTCATCGTGCCGCAGCTCGGGAGTCGTTTCGTGCTCCGGCCGAACGCCGACCTTACGGTCCCCGAGCGCTACGGCAACATCCGCTACCGGCTGAACCGGGAGGGCTATCGCGACATCGACCATGACCCGGAGGCCAAGTCCGCCCGGCGCGTGCTGCTGCTCGGCGACTCGGTGACCTTCGGGCTCGGCGTGCCTCAGGATCGGATCTACGCGGCCGAGCTGGAGCGCGGACTTTCGGCACGCACGGAACATCCCTACGAGGTGATCAACCTGGCGGTCTTCGCCTACGACACCTTGGACGAGCTGGCCGCTTTCAATGAGGACGGCGCCAAGTACCATCCCGCGACCGTCATCCTCCAGTTCTACCTGAACGATTTTTCCGTCCGCATGAAGGTCAAGGGAAACCCTGCGACGGGGGCGGCTCCCCCGGCGCCTCCGGCACCCACCTTCGGGCAACGCCTGATCGCAATCAAGAACCGGGTCTTGTTCGGCTCCGCGCTGTATCGCCGGCTGAACCAACTAGTCACCGGTCTTTCCTACCGGTTGTTTCACGACCTCCGGCGCGAGCGCTATCCCGAGACGCTCAACCACGACGAGATCCAAGCCGATGCCGTCTACCTCGCCGAGAATCCCGACGACAGGACGGTGCCTACGTTCGAGGCGATCGACCAGGTTCGCCGGGCGGCGGAACAGAACGGTGCACGGTTTCTGACTTTCCTCTCGCCCGACGAGGTTCAGCTGTTCGACAAAACTTTCGACAGCGTGACACAGCGCCTTCTGCGTTTCTGCGCCGAGCAAGAGATCTCGTGCTTCAACCCGCTACCCACCTTCCGAGCACGGAGCGACAAGACCCAACTGTTCCTCGACGGCGTCCACTACAGTCCGCACGGCCATGCGGTAGTGGCTCGCCTGCTGGCCGATGAACTGAAGCGCCGAGGCTGGGCGAAATGACCGATCCGGCTCCGGCCAAGGTTCACTTCGGCGGCCTCAACGCCCTTCGCTTCTTCGCCGCGCTGTTCGTGGTGATCGGCCACATCCCGCTCAATCAGGCGAGCGGCAAGCTGCCACACCCTTCGTACGGCGCTCTCTTCTTTCGCGGCGCACCCGCCGTGGCTTTTTTTTTCACCCTCTCTGGCTTCTTGATCACCTATCTGTTGCTTACCGAACAGCAACGCACCGGAACGATCGCGGTGCGCAAGTTTTATCTGCGCCGCGTGCTGCGCATCTGGCCGCTTTATTTTGCGGTCGTCGCCTTCGGCCTCGCGTTTTACAACCTGATACTTCCTGCCGTGGGCATCCCCTACCCAGTCGCCTATTCGGTACCGTTCGCGGCACTGCTCTACCTCTTTTTTCTTCCCAACCTGATGAACAGCCTGTACACCGTGGGCGGGATCTTGAATCCCCTCTGGTCGATCGGCATCGAAGAACAGTTCTACCTCGGGTGGGCACCCGCGGTGAAGCGGTGGCAGGCGCGGCTTCCCCTGCTGCTCGCGGGGGTCTTCTTCGTCTCGCTCGCAATCTTTTCGCTGAACCGGCTGGAGTTCTTCGGACCCGGCTGGGTGAGATTGTTCTTCAGCCAGCTGAAGTTCCACTTCATGGCGATCGGCGGGTTCGCCGCCTGGGCGTTGGTCAAGCGGCGCGAGCACCTGCTCAACGCCTGGCCGTTCGCGAGCCGGATCGCACAATGGGTCCTGCTCCTGCTGCTCGCCGACTTCTACCTGTTCAACTGGGCTCGCTGGGGCGGCTACGGCGAAGAGTTGGTCCAGCTTGCCCTCTATCCCTGGTTGATCGTCAACGTCGCCGCCAACCCGCGACGCATTCTCATCCTCCGCGGTACCTCGCTCGGCGGCCGGGTGCTCGACCATTTGGGGGTGATTTCGTACGGAATCTACATGTTGCACATGATCGCGGTCTACGCCACCACCGCGCTGTTCCAGCGCACCTCCTGGTGGCACGATCGATCCCTGGCCCTCTACTGCGTCGCCTTTTACGGCCTGGCTATCGGCGGAACCTTGGTTATGGCACACCTGTCGTACCGGTTCTTCGAGTCCCCGTTTCTGCGGCTCAAAGAGCGGTTCGCCGTCGTTTCGAGCCGGCCCGCGACGCCCCTGCCGGACCCGCTACCGACCCCACTACCGAAAGCGTAGGCGGCGCAGCGCACGCCGGGCTTCGGTCGCCGCGAGATCGAGCGCTGAGAGCCGGTGCGCGGGCGCGCTCCGAATCGCGATCGGCGCCTCGCCCCGGCGATCCCGCGCGTGAGCCAGAGCCTCTCCCAACCGGGCGCGCAGGGGGCTCACGAAATGGAGCGCCACGGTGCCGGGTGAGGCAGTAGTGGCACCGGGGAAAGCGATCTGGCGCGGATCGAACAGCCGGCAGGGCCGGATTCCGACGAGCACCGCCCAGGCGGTCTGCTCGACCCAGGGCGGCGCGAAGCGGTATTCCGGCCGGGAGAGGTACCACTCCAGCAGGTCCGGATCGAAACGTCTCACCCGCACATGGACGATTCCGGTGTTGACCCTGGTGGGCAACCGTAGCCGCCTCTCGGTCGCCAGCTGCCAGGAACGGAGCGAGTAGGCGTTCTGGCTGTCGCGCATGAAACAGGCTTCGGTCTCCGGCGCGGGAAAGCGGAAAAGCCCAGAGAACGGCCGGAGGAACAGCACGTCGGAGTCGCAGTAGGAGAGAGTGTCTCCCTCGGCGAAGAGAACCGTGTCGACCAGCTTCAAGGCGAGCGGGCTCTCCTCGCGATAGGCGGCGAGCGCCGGACGGCGGGAGAGGAGATTGGCGACCCGGTCGTCGGCCTCCGGCCGGCCGACGTAGACGACATCCCCCAGCGCCCGGCTCAGGCGTTCGCGGTCACCCTCGGTCAGGCTGCCGTCGTCGTGAAGGCGGAGGCGAATCGAATCGGCGGAGTAGGCGAGCAGGCTCCCCAGGCAGGCGATCGCCGTGTCCACCTGGGTGTGCCCGAGGAGGCTCGCCACGGTCTGGGTTGAGGGGGGGGGCAGCATCGATTTGGGGTGCTCGCTTGGCGTCCGGTACACTATCGCGCGTTCCATCGCATCGAGGTCGCAATCGACCGGCCGAGCTTCCGGAGCCTGGAGATTCTTATGGATTGGAAGGAAAAGACCGTTCTGGTCACGGGCGGTGCCTCGTTCATCAGCTCGCACCTAATCGACCGGCTGGTCGAAAAAGGGGTCTCGCGCATCCGCGTGGTCGACGACCTGACGAGCGGCAAGCTGGCGAACATTCAAAGCCACATCGATTCGGGAGTCGTCGAATTCCGGCAGCAGGATCTGCTGGAGCCCGGGGTCGCGCAGTCCTCGGTCGCCGGAATCGACGTCGTCTTCCATCTCGCGGCGATCCACGGCGGGCGGGGCTACGTCGACCTGCACCAGGGGGCGTGCGCGCAGAACCTGGCGATGGACGGCATGCTGATCAAGGCGGCGTACGAGGCGGGGGTGGGCAAGTTCGTGTTCGCCTCGTCCGGCTGCGTCTATCCAAACTTCATCCAGCAGGACGTCACCCAGGAGCTGTACCTGACCGAGGAGATGGTCGGGCCGCCCTACGATGCCGACAACATGTACGGCTGGGCGAAGCTGATGACCGAGATGACGCTTCAGGCCTACCACAAGGACTTCGGGTTCAAGGCCGCCTCGTGCCGTTTCTTTACGGTCTACGGCGAGCGCGGGGTGGAAAACCACGCGGTGATCGCGATGATCGCCCGTGCGTTCATTCGCCAGAACCCGTTCGAGGTCTGGGGGGACGGCACCCAGATCCGCAACTGGACCTACGTCGGCGACATCGTCGCCGGCATGGTCCTCGCGGCCGAGAAGATCGAGGACGGCACGGCGATCAACCTGGGCACGGAAGAGCGCACCCAGGTGATCGACGCGGTGCGCGAGGTGCTGCGCTACACCGGCCAGGAAGCCGAGATCAAATACCTGCCGCATATGCCGACCGGACCGCTCAACCGGGTGGCGAGCAACCGGTTGGCACGAGAGCTGCTGGGGTGGGAACCCGAGATGAAGTTCATGGACGGTCTGCGCCGGACCATCGACTGGTATTTCGGCAGCCGCGAGCGAGAGGCGGTCTCCGGCTATCTCCAGGAGATGTTGACCGAGCGCTAGACGGTCTGGAGGAGTCTGTCGGGTTGTCCGGATCGATGCACAAGCTGGTTTACCTCTGCGACTGGCTGCCGCCCGACTTTGGGGCGGTCGGCCAATACAGCCTGCTGTTCGCCCGCGAGCGCGCGGCGGCGGGCCAAGCCGTGGTGCTCGCTGGCCTGTCGTCCGGCGCGGATTCGGTCGTCGAAGAGAGTGCGGGAGAAGGACGCCTGCGGATCGTCCGCCTCGCCACCCCGAGCTACAATCGGGCGAATTTTCGCGGCCGCGCGATCTGGACCCTCCGGACCAACCTGCGACTGCTTTGGCGCCTTCGCCGCGAGATGCGGTCGGCGGACGAGATTCTGTTCACCGGCAGCCCGCCGTTCCTGATCCACTTCCTGGTGCCGGCCAACCTGCTCTGGGGAAAGCGTCTGACCTATCGGATCACCGATTTTCATCCCGAGTGCCTGATGGCCGAGATGCCCAGGGTGCCCGCCTGGCTGCGCGGTTTCCATCGGCTGACCGTGGCGCTGCGCCGCAGAGTCGCCGGTTTCGAGGTGCTCGGGGAGGACCAACGCCGACGCCTGCTCGACCTCGGCATTCCCGGCGCAAAGATCCGGCTGAAACGCGATCCGTCGCCGGTCGAGATTCCGGCCGACGTTACGCCCCTGGCCCCGCCGGTCGAGCTTGTCGGGTACACCCTCCTGCTCTACTCGGGCAACTTCGGCGTCGCTCACGATGACGCGACGTTTGTCGAAGGGTACCGGCGGCATCACAGTCAAGGCTCGGGGCGCGTGGCGCTCTGGTTGAATGCGACGGGAGCTCGCGCCGACCGGGTCGAGGTAGCGCTTCGCGAAGCGAACCTGCCGGTCCACCGTAGCCGGCCGGTGCCGCTCGCCGATCTGGCGCGCCTGCTGGTGACCCCGGCCGCCCACCTGATCACACTTCGCGACGAGTTCGTGGGCTACGTCCTGCCGTCCAAGGTCCACGCCGCGATCGAGTCGGGGCGACAAATTTTGTTCGTCGGCAGCGCGGAATCCGACGTCGATCTGCTCTGCCGGGAACGGATGCCGGCCTCCGCGTACCGCCGGGTTCCGGTCGGCGACGCGGCCGGGGTGGCCAAAGCGCTCGAAGCGATTGCTGACTCGGCGGCGGCACTTCCGGCGAATCCCCCCGGCGAACGTAAGATGGCCTTCGCCCGATGAACAAGCTCCTCCTCTATGCCGCGGGCGCCTTCGCCGTCGCCGGGTTGATCACGCACCTCTTGGTGCCGCCGATCACCCGTCTCGCGATCGCCCTTCGCGTCCTCGATCACCCGGGCGGCCGGCGGCTGCAAGACGCGCCGGTGCCGCGCCTGGGAGGGGTGGCGATCGGCATGGGTCTCGCGCTGTCGGCGAGCGTGGTCGCCCTCCTTCAATGGCAGGACTGGCAGGCGAGCATCCTGCGCCAGGATCTGGTCGCTCTCGGTTTGGGGACGGCGCTGGTCTTCCTGGTCGGCCTGATCGACGACCTGGTGGGGGTGTCGACGGCGAAGAAGTTTCTGGTCGAGCTGGGCGCGGCGTTTCTCCTGGTGAGGGTCGGCTGGTCGTTTTCCGAGGTTCGTCTGCCGCTCTTGGGCCAGGTCGATCTCGGGCTGTGGGGACCCGCGGTCTCGCTGCTCTGGATCGTCGGCGTGACCAACGCGGTCAACCTTCTCGACGGCCTCGACGGCCTGGCCGGAGGGGTGGTCGCGATCATCTCGGGCACCCTCCTGTCGCTCGCGCTGATCCAGCAAAACCCGGGAACGGTCGTGCTGATGGCGGCGACCGCCGGCTCCTGCCTAGGGTTTTTACGCCACAACTGGCAGCCGGCGAAGATCTTTATGGGCGATGCCGGATCGCTCACCCTCGGCTTCCTGCTCGCCGCGGCGAGCGTCCATTCGTCGATCAAAGCGCCCGCGGCGGTCGCGATCCTGGTGCCGCTCCTCGCCTTGGGGCTCCCCGTCTTCGACACCCTCTTGGTCATGCTGGTGCGTTTCATCGATCGGCCGAAGAGCCGTTGGGCCGAGCGATTCCTGCGCATGTTCCACGCCGACCGCAACCACATCCACCACCTTCTCGACCAGGCGACCGTCGGCCGGGCCAAGGCGGTCGGTACCCTCTACGGCGTAGCGCTCAGCTTCTGCGCCATGGCGCTCCTGGTGGCGACCACCGGAGACTCCACCCTCGGACTCCTGCTCCTCGGTCTGGAGCTGGGAGTGATCGTCCTGATCCGCCAACGCGGCCTCGCCGCCCGCGCACGCCGCCACGCCGAAGCGCTCCACGAGCCGATCGAGGAAGGAAAATCCCTGGACGACACAGCGGCGGAACGGCCCCGCCGAATCTCCTCTCGGTAGCGAATCGAAATCTAAGAAGCTTCGCTCGGGGAAGGGAAGGGAAAACCCGGCGTTTGACCGGCCGCCGCGCCGCGCCGTATCCTCAGAGGGCGGGCGGGCTCTCGCGCGCCGTGCATTTTTGCCCCGAACGCTTCCGGTTGACCCCCTCCCGGCTCCCCAAGAGCCGTTCCGTCTTCGAAAAGAGCTGACATGCCTCCGGATTCTCCCTTCGCTACGATCGAACAGGCCATTGAAGAGATCCGCCGCGGGCGGATGGTCATCGTGGTCGACGACGAGGACCGCGAAAACGAGGGCGACCTGACGATCGCCGCCGAAAAGGTCACGCCCGACGCGATCAACTTCATGGCCCGGTTCGGCCGGGGGTTGATCTGCCTGACCCTCACGGAAGAGCGCTGCAACCAGCTCGAGCTGCCGCTGATGGTGGAGACCAACACCTCCCCGTACGGCACGGCGTTCACCGTCTCGATCGAGGCGCGGGGGAAAATCTCGACCGGTATTTCGGCCGCCGACCGCTCGGCGACCGTGCTCACCGCGATCGACCCGCGCACCCGGCCGGAGGATCTCCTCCGCCCCGGCCATATCTTCCCTCTCCGCGCCCGGCGCGGCGGCGTGCTCAAGCGCGCCGGCCAGACCGAGGCTTCGGTCGATCTCGCCAAGCTCGCCGGGCTCAACCCTTCGGGCGTGATCTGCGAGGTGATGAACGACGACGGCTCGATGGCCCGGGTGCCGGATCTCACCCTGTTCGCCGCCGAGCACGGCCTGTTGATCGTCACGGTTGCCGATCTGATCAGCTACCGGCTGCGCCACGAGACGCTGGTCAAAGAGGTCGCCGCGCCGCGCCTGCCGACGGAGTACGGCGAGTTTCGCATCCACGCCTACCGCTCGGATGTGACCGGCGACGAAAACGTCGCGCTGGTAATGGGTACGATCGACCCGGACGAGCCAATCCTGGTCCGGGTTCACAGCCAGTGCCTGACGGGAGACATCTTCGGCTCGGCGCGCTGCGACTGCGGTCCTCAGCTCCACCAGGCGCTCTCCCGAATCGGCGCTGAGGGAAAAGGCATCGTGCTTTATCTCCTCCAAGAGGGGCGCGGCATCGGCCTGATCAACAAGCTGCGCGCTTACGAGCTGCAGGACCAGGGCCAGGACACAGTAGAGGCCAACGAGCATCTCGGCTTTCGCCCCGACCAGCGCGATTACGGCATCGGCGCCCAGATCCTGCGCAACCTCGGCGTGCGCAAGATGCGGCTGATGACCAACAACCCGAGCAAGTACATCGCCCTGGACGGCTACGGCTTGGAGATCGTCGAGCGCGTCCAGCTCGAAGTCCCGCCGACCGACCTCAGCCGCGACTACCTGCGCACCAAGCGCGAGAAGCTCGGGCATTTGTTGAAGCTGGTGTAGGGGGCGGGGTCCTTCTCGCCGGGTGCGCGACCGAAGTGCGGCCGACGAGGCAAACTGCGGACGCTGCGAGTTGCGTCTGAGCGACCTTCGCAGCAACCTCCCCACCGCGCTTTCGCGACGCGGCGTAGCGGGATCACCGCTCGTGCTTCAGGTTCCGCCGGCCCGTTTCGGCGCGCAAACCCCTTCCAGTTATCGCTTCACCGAACTGGCTGAAACCGATGAGCGCGGCGGTCACCCGCAGGTCATCGAGCATGTGACCAAGGGCGGCACGGTGCTCGATCGGGTCGAGCTACGCAACGATGAGCTGCGTACCTTCGTGCACTGAGCCGGCCGATTCGGTCGAGACGGGGAGCGGTGGCGAGCTGGGAGAGGAAACCCCGGCTCAAATCCGAATGCGTTCGATTTCGTCGAGGGTGTTTCCAGACGACACCCGAAAAAACTGCCCAGCGCCGGTCGAGCCCCCTCTAGATCCGGCGATCCCGCTGCCGGCCGACGCGGTAATCGCCGGCCTGCTGGAAGCGGAGATTCTGCTGCGCGAGGATCGGACCGGAAAAGTTCGCTCGCTCGTCCGGACCCTCCAACCGGATGTAGAATCGATCGGCTTGAAGCGAGAAGCGCTCGTTGCCTACCGCCGTTTCGTCTCCACCGTCGAACGCGGGGCCGCCACCCCCACCATGGCCCGCGAGCTGGCGAAAGCGATCGAACGGTCCGGAACGCGGCCCTGAGCTGGACCGGATCACTACTGAGCTGGCCCCGACCACCACTGAGCTGGACCAGATCACCACTGAGCTGGACCGGATCACTACTGAGCTGGCCCAGACCACCACTGAGCTGGCCCAGATCACTACTGAGCTGGCCCGGATCACTACTGAGCTGGCCCAGACCACCACTGAGCTGGACCAGATCACCACTGAGCTGAGCCGGATCACCACTGAGCTGAGCCGGATCACCACTGAGCTGGGCCAGATCACCAGTGAGCTGGACCTAATCACCCGTGGGCTGGGCAAAAACACCCCCAGTGAGAATCCTCCTCGTCGTCTCCCGCCCCCCTTTCCCGCCGCGCCGCGGGGATCAGATGCGCACGATCCAGACGCTCGAATTTCTCAGGGCAGCGCACGAGGTCACGCTGCTCGCGCCGAGGGGCGGCGGCGCGGCTCCCTCCCTCGGACCCAACATTCGGATCGAAACGTACGAGCCGCCGGGTCGGCTCGCCCAGGCGATCGGCGTTCTCGGCGCGCTGTTTTCGGGCCGGCCGCTCCAGTCGGGCCTGTTTCGCAGCGGCGATCTGGCGCGGAAGCTCCGCACCTTCGCGCCTCGGCACGATCTCGCAGTCCTCCAGCTCGAACGTCTGGTCGGTCACCTGCCGGACCTCGGCGGAACCCCGCTGGTCGTCGACCTGATCGACAGCTTGGCGTTGAACTTAGAGCGGCGGGCGGATTTCGATTCTTGGCTCTTGCGCCCCGCTTTGCGGTTCGAGGCCGGCCGGCTGCTCGCCGCCGAACGCCGCCTGGCGGATCGGGCTTCGAAGCTCCTGGTCGTCTCCGAACGGGATCGTAGCTACCTCGAACGGCGCCTCGGTCCGGCTCTGGGTGTGAAGATCGAGGTCGTACCCCTTGCGACGCCGGTCCCCGAAGATCTGCCGCCCACTCTGAAGCTTTGGAAGAAGCCAGGGCAGAGTCCGGCGTTCGAGCTGACTGCCGAAGGCGTTCGGCCTCTTCTCGCGCTCACCGGCAATCTCGGCTATTTCCCGACGGTCGATGGCGCTTTTTGGTTTCTCAGCCAAGTTTGGCCTGCCGTACGGACGGCGCGCCCCGAGGTTCGATTGCAGCTCGCGGGAGCCCGCCCCCCGGCTCGGCTGCGCGCCGCGATCGCTCGGGCCGGTGCCGAGCTAATCGAGTCGCCGCCGGATCTGAGCGCGGTGCTTAAAGGTGCGACGCTCGCCCTGGCGCCGATGCGCGCGGGCTCCGGCCTGCCGGTAAAAATCCTCGAAGCCTGGTCGGTGGGAGTGCCGGTGGTCGCCACCCCTTGGGCAGCCGCGGGCGTAGCGGGCCGAGCCGGAGAAGATCTCGCCGTGGTCGAGCCCGATCCCGCCGTCTGGTGCCGAGAGATCCTCCGTCTGCTCGACGATCCGACCGAGCGAGGCCGGCTGGCCGAGTGCGGTCGGCGGCGGCTCGGGGCGGAGTATGGCGCGGAAAATGTGGAAGCCCGGTGGAGGGAAACGCTCGCCCCCCTCTTCGCGTAGAGTCCGCCGATGGAACGCACTCGCCGTCCCCTCACCGCCGGGGAAGAGATCGCCAATAGCATCACCCACGGATTGGGCCTGATCCTCTCTCTGATCGGCTTCCCGGTCCTATTTTTCGCCGCCTCAGGGCGCCAAGATCCCTGGCAGCTGGTGGGCTATGCCGTGTTTGCGACCACGTTGGTATTCCTCTACGGAATCTCGACGCTCTACCACGCGGTGAAGCCCGGCCCGGCGAAGCAGATCCTGCGGGTGCTCGACCACTCCGCGATCTACCTTTTGATCGCCGGGACCTATACGCCGTTCACCTTGGGCGTCCTGCGCGGCGCCTGGGGCTGGACCCTGCTCGGGCTGATCTGGGGGCTCGCGGTCTTCGGCATCTTATTCAAGAGCCTGATCGGCATCCGCCTGCCGCGTGCCTCGGTCGTCCTCTACATCCTGATGGGCTGGCTGGTGGTGGTGCAGATCCGGCCCTTGGCCGCCCTACACGACGGCGCCGCGCTCCGTTGGCTGCTGGCGGGCGGCATCCTCTACACCTCCGGCGTGGTGTTCTACGCCTGGGAGCGCCTGCGCTACCACCACATGTACTGGCACCTGTTCGTGCTCGGAGGCAGCGTCTGTCACTTCCTCGCCGTGCTCTGGTACGCCGCTCCGGCGGCGTAAAGTCTCGTCGCCTACGAGGATTCGTCGCCCGCCGGAATGGACGCCAGCAGCGGCCGATCCCACTCGGGTTCGACCTCCGTGACCGCGGCGAGCAGCGCCAGGCCGACCCCGGCCGCGCCGTTGAGCAGGCCGGGCGACGCCTTCCGGACCATATTGCCGCCGTCGTCCGGCTCCCAGAAGAGATACCCGCCAATCCCGTTCCCCGGCTCGCGGAGGTCCAAGGCACGGGCGAACCAGGTGCGCGCAGCATCGGCGAAGACCGCATCGCCGGTCGCGTGGAACAGACGGTGGAACAGATGACCGTTGCCGGCCGCCCCGTGGCACACGCAGGCGTCGCCCGAGTTTTTGGCGGCCGCAGGATCGGGAGAGGGAAGAGGGCGAAGGGCGGATTTCCGGCCGAGATCGAGCGCCGTGCGCTCCCAGTCGGCCCGGCCGAGGCGGCGCGCCACGCCGAGCAGCGTAGCGGTGATGCCGAGGTCGCCGTAGCACCAGCCGAGGCCGGTCGGTTTCGGCTCGGTGCCCGGCCAGACAAGGTAAGGAAAGCGGGAGACCGCCTCCTCCGGCAGACGCTGGGCGAGGAGCCAGGACACCCCTCCATCGATCAGCTCGCGAGCGGTCTCTCGTTCGACTCCAGCGGCGTACGCCACGGCCAGCGCACCGAGAGCTCCGGGCACACCGTGCGCGACCCCGAGGTTGAAATTGCCCTCGGGGAAACGCTTACCCTCGTCGGGGGAGAGATGCTCGGGGCGCGTCCGCCAGGAGATCCCTTCCGGCCGGTGCTCCGCCGTTTCGGCGAAACGGGCGACGACTCGCGCCAGGCAATCCGCGCCCAAGGTCGACGGCATTCTCTCGCGCGCCCAGACGGCGAAACCGGCCAAGCCCGCGATCAGGTCGTAGTCGCGGGTCCAGGGGGACGAGTCGAGGTACTCCTCCAGGCGGGTCGCGATCTCCCGGCCCGGATCGTCGGGGTCCGGGTCGCTCTTCAGGAAGTGCTCGATCGTCCAGGCCAATCCGGTGAAACCACCGTGAAGCGCCGGCAGCGCATGGACCGTCCGGAGATTTTCAATCGCGAGGTCGAGCGCCGCGGATACGGCGTCTTCCGTCGACGGCGTGAAGCCGGACCGCTCGAAGTAAGAGAGGAAGAGCGCGATGCCGGCATAGCCGTCGAGGCCGAACCAAGAATGGCCTGACGATCTCGACTCCGCGGTTTCAACCAGATGGCAGAGGTCGCTCGCGATGGCGCGGATGGCTTCGCCCGCCAGATCGGCCGCCGGGCCGCTCAGCACTGGGGCCCACTCTACGGGATGGGTCATGAAGAGAGGAGAGATGGGGCGAAAGCCGCGACACCACGGCCCTCGCCCCGGGGGTGACCTACGGGCAACACTCCGTGCAACGCTTGGTGGCGAGGGTCTGGCAGACCGGCGTGCAGGTGACGCAGGTTCCACAAACCGACAACTCCGTCGCGGCGCCCTGGACCTCTCCCAAGCTGCGGTCGTCCAGCCCTCGGACCGTCTCTCGATTCAACTCGAGCTTCTTGATCTTGCGGTTCATACGAGTACTCCTTTCGGAAGCTCCTCTCAGCCGAGAGAGTACTTTCGGCAGGACGCCCCCGCAAGGAGGACGCAGCGATCAGCGGCATCTTTGCCGCGAACGGCCCGTTTCTGGTGTCGAATGGCTCAGCGAAGCGGCTGTGGGCACTACGGTTCGCCCCCTTGACAGCCGTTCAGCTCCCGCTTATCCTGTTGGCAGTCGTCGCCGGAGAGTGCTAACAGCCGTTTCGTCGGCAGCCCCTGCGATCGAGTTGGCAGTCCAATCCATAGAAGACCTTCGAAGGAGGTATCGAGCCGTGAATATTCGTCCCCTTCACGATCGGGTAGTCGTCAAGCGTATTGAGCAGGGTGAGCAGATCCGCGGAGGCATCATCATCCCGGACACCGCCAAAGAGAAGCCGCAGGAGGCCGAGGTCGTGGCCGTGGGTCCGGGCAAACTGACCGACGAGGGCAAGCGGATGCCGATCGACGTCAAGGCCGGCGACCGCGTGCTGATCGGCAAGTATTCGGGCAGCGAGATCAAGATCGACGGTGAAGAGCTCGTCATCCTCCGCGAGGACGAGATCTTGGCCGTGGTCGGATAACCAACTACTACGACCTCAGGGAGGTTTAAAAATAACATGGCCAAACAGATTACCTACTCCTCCGACGCGCGGGCCGCGATCCTTCGCGGCGTCAACAAGCTCGCCGACGCGGTCAAGGTCACCCTCGGCCCGAAGGGCCGTAACGTCGTCATCGAGAAGAAGTTCGGCTCGCCGACGATCACCAAGGACGGCGTCACCG
>JBBSBW010000005.1:0-175041 GCA_038250865.1 Thermoanaerobaculia bacterium
AACGGAGATGGTGATGCCGGGTGACAACATCAACCTGGAGATCACTCTGATCGCTCCGATCGCAATGGAGAAGGGCGTTCGCTTCGCGATTCGCGAGGGTGGACGCACGGTCGGTGCCGGTACCGTCACCGAGATTCTGGCTTGAAATTACGAGAAGTCAGGGGCGAAGGCCAGTAGCTCAAGCTGGTAGAGCACCGGTCTCCAAAACCGGGGGTTGGGGGTTCAAATCCCTCCTGGCCTGCCATTTTCCCGCTCGCGAGGGTGGAGTCGAAGAACGCCAATGACGCCTGAGAAGATCGGTTGGATCGTAACAGCGGTGGTGGTGGCCGGCCTTGCCGGGCTGGGGTGGTGGCTGTACAAGGTGGGTCACTATGCCAAGGGCCTCGTCTTTTTCAGCGAGGTCCGGTCAGAGATGAAGAAGGTCACGTTTCCGCCGCGGGACGAGGTGGTGGCGACGACGATCGTGGTCATCATCGCGAGCGTCATCTTCGCCGTCTATCTGTGGGCGGCGGACTTCCTGATTCTTCGCGGGTATGAAGGACTCTTCAAGGCACTGGGTACGTGATCGAAGCCATGGCTGAAGCGGCACTCGACAAGAAATGGTACATCGTCCATACCTACTCCGGGTTTGAGGAGCGGGTCAAGGAGACGTTGCGCCAGCGTGCCGACGCGCTCGACATGGGGCCCGCCTTCGGGGACATCCGTATCCCCACCGAGACGGTGGTCGAGTACAAGAACGGCAAGAAGAAAGAGACGCAGCGGAAGTTTTTCCCGGGGTACATCCTGGTCGAGATGGCGATGTCCGACGCGGCGTGGCACGTGGTCAAGAATACGCCGAAGGTCACGGGCTTCGTCGGCATGGGCAAGAAGCCGACGCCGCTGTCCGAAGAAGAGGTCAATCAGATCCTCGAGCAGGTAGTGACCGCGAAGGAAAAGCCGAAACCGAAGTATCTCTTCGAAAAAGGGGAGCAGGTTCGGATCACCGAAGGCCCCTTCAGCAATTTTACCGGCTCGGTGGACGAGGTAAACCTCGACCGCAACAGCCTGAAAGTCATGGTCACGATCTTCGGCCGGCAAACGCCGGTCGAGCTGGATTTCTCGAAGGTGCAGAAAATCTGAATGGCGAATTGCGAATCGAGAATCTCGAATTCTTTTCTTCGACATTCTGGATTCCTGATTCGACACTCGACATTCGCGCGGAGCGCTAGCGATGGCTAAGAAAGTCACAGGGCTGGTCAAGTTGCAGATTCCGGCAGGTCAGGCCACGCCTGCGCCGCCTGTAGGCCCGGCGTTGGGCCAGGCGGGCGTCAACATCATGGATTTCGTGAAGAATTTCAACGCCCGCACGCAATCTCAGATCGGTTTGATCATCCCGGTGGTGGTCACCGTCTATTCGGATCGCAGCTACACCTTCATCACCAAGACGCCGCCGGCGGCGATCCTGCTCAAGAAGGCCGCGGGAATCGACAAGGGCTCGGGCGAACCGAACCGCACCAAGAAGGGTTCGGTGACCGCGGCCCAGGTCGAGGAAATCGCGAAGGCGAAGATGCCCGACCTGAACGCGGCTTCCTTGGCGGCCGCAGTGCGGATCATCGAAGGAACCGCGCGCTCGATGGGCGTCGAGATCGTCGGCTAGCCGGCTAAAGACCAAACGGGAGAATTGCGTCGTGGCGAAGCACGGAAAGAAGTACACACAGTCGTCGCAGAAGGTGGACCAGCAGGCGCATCCGCTGGCCCAAGCGGTACATATCGCCAAGGATGTAGCGTTCGCCAAGTTCGACGAGACGCTGGAGATCGCGATGCGGCTGGGGGTTGACCCTAAGCACGCCGACCAGATGGTCCGCGGCACGGTTGTTCTGCCGCACGGCCTGGGCAAGACCGCCAAGGTGCTGGTCTTCGCGAGCGGCGAGAAGCTGCGCGAGGCCGAGGCCGCAGGCGCGGATTACGTCGGTGGCGAAGATCTTGCGAAGCGGATCGAGGGCGGTTGGCTCGATTTCGATGCGGTGGTCGCGACCCCGGACATGATGCGCGTCGTCGGTCGTCTGGGTAAGGTGCTCGGCCCGCGGGGCCTGATGCCCAACCCGAAGGCCGGTACCGTCTCGATGGACGTGGCCAAGGCGGTCGAAGAGATCAAGGCCGGCAAGGTCGAGTTCCGGGTCGAAAAGACCGGGATCATCCACGCGCCGCTCGGCAAGCTCTCGTTTTCCGAGGAGCAGCTGGCGGACAACGCCCACGCCTTCATCGGCGCGGTGATCAAGGCGAAGCCCGCTGCGGCTAAGGGTAAGTACGTGAAGTCAGTGAGCCTTTCCTCGACCATGGGCCCTGGAATTCGCGTGGACGAAAGTGGAATGACCGGTGCTGCCGAAGCCTAGGAGAGGGAACGATGCCGCTCACACGTAATGTCAAAGAAGAGATGATCCAGGACTATACGGAGGGCCTGGCTGCCGCGCCGCATGCCTTCCTCCTGGGCTACAAGGGCATCAGCGTTCCGCAGGTGACGGAGCTCCGCGAAAAGATTCGCCAGAGCGGGGGCCACTATCTGGTGGTGAAGAACACCTTAGCCCTGCGCGCGATCGAGGGGGGCCGGCTCGCCGACCTCAAGCATCACTTCGTCGGCCCGACCGCGGTGGCGTACTGCTTGAAAGATCCGGTCGCCCTTGCCAAGGCGCTGACCGATTTCGCGAAGAGCGCGCCGGTCCTCGAATTCAAGGCCGGTCTGGTCGAAGGCCAGCATATTCAGGCCGACCAGATCAAAGCCATCGCCGAGCTGCCGAGCCGCGAGGCGCTGCTCTCGAAGCTTCTGTTCCTGCTCCAGTCGCCGATCGCCCGGTTCGTCCGGACCCTCGCCGCGGTGCCGCAGAGCTTCGTCGTGGTGCTCGACCAGGTCGCGAAGAAAAAAGAAGAGCAGGGCGCTGCCCTCTAGATTCGATACGTTCTTAAAGAGACTGAAAAGTCCTGGAAGGAGAAGAAAATGGCCATTGCGACCGAAGATTTCATCAAGCAGATCGACGATCTGACCGTCCTCGAACTGAACAACCTGGTCAAGGCGCTGGAAGATCACTATGGCGTGTCCGCGGCGGCTGCGGCTCCGGCGGCTGCTGCCGGTCCGGCGGCGGCGGCGGCTCCGGTTGAAGAGCAGACCGAGTTCACCGTCGTCCTCAAGGACTTCGGCGCGAACAAGATCAACGTCATCAAGGCCGTCCGCGAAGTGACGAGCCTCGGTCTCAAGGAAGCCAAGGACCTCGTCGAGGCCGCTCCTTCGACGATCAAAGAAGGGGTCTCGAAGGAAGAGGGCGAGACGATCAAGAAGAAGTTCGAGGATGCTGGAGCGAAGGTCGAGGTCAAGTAGCTCGTCCGCCGCGCGCTCTTTTCGTTGGAGCGCGCGACACACGCTCAAATAAGCGTTGCAACGGCAGTTTCTAGCGACCCGCCGGTGAGCGCAGTTCCCGTCGAAGCTTAAGCCTCGGCGTTTGCTTCCTTACCGCGGGAGGGCCGACGAATCGATCTGGACAGACCTCCGTTGGAAACGAACTACACCATGCCCGCCGACCCATCGAGGAATTTCGATGGAGAGGGCATGGTGTCTTCTGCTTTCCCGGGAGTTTCGAGAATTTCGTCGGCGCCCTCGACAGTACTCACCTTGAGCCCGTTGCACAGACAAGTCACCGCACCTTACGCCGCGGACCAGCAGCTCGGACTACGGAGTTAGCAAGGACCAGCCATGGAACGATTCGCCCTCACTACCCACGCCCCCACGCGCCCCGGCTATGAAAGCGTCGGCACGGAAGGTCATCGTAAAGATTTTTCGCGCATCGCGACGTCGCTGCCGATCCCCAATCTGATCGACGTACAGCGGCGTTCCTACGAGCGCTTCCTCCAGATGAACCTGCTCCCCGAGGAGCGGGCCAATCAGGGATTGCAGGCGGTTTTCACCGGCATCTTCCCGTTCTCGGACTTCCGCGAGACCTGCTCTCTGGATTTCGTGAAGTACTCGATCGGCGACTGGCAGTGCAAGTGCGCGGAACTCAAAGGTCTCGAATACCTCCGCATGACCTGCACCAACTGCGGTTCGAAGATCATGACCGATCACCCGCACGAAGAGACGGTCACCTGCACCTCCTGCGGTTTCGTCAACAAGAACCGCGTGACCAAGTGCGACATCTGCGGCAACCCGGTCGACCTGCAGCTCAAGTACTCGATCTCCGACTGCGGCGAGCGCGGCATGACGTTTGCGGTCCCGCTCAAGGTGACGTTCCGGCTCTTCGTCTACGACAAGGATCCGGAGACCGGCACCCGGATGATGCGGGACGCCAAAGAAGAAGAGGTCTACTTCGGCGACATTCCGCTGATGACGGACAACGGCACGTTCATCATCAACGGCACGGAGCGCGTCATCGTCTCGCAGCTCCACCGGAGCCCGGGTGTCTTCTTCACCAAGGAAGGCGCGCGCGCCTATCTGTCCAAGATCATCCCGTACCGCGGCTCCTGGGTCGAGTTCGAATACGACCAAAAGGACGTTCTGTCGGTGCGCATCGACCGCAAGCGCAAGTTCCACGGCACCGTGTTCCTGCGGGCGCTGGGGTTGGAGACGGACGAGTCGATCCTGCGCCAGTTCTACACCGGGATGGGCTTGAAGCCCGAGGGCGAGGGCAAGTTCACTCTTTCGCTGCCGCCCCGCGTGCTTGAATCGGAGCGTTTGAAGGACCGCCAAAGCCGCGGCCGGCGCGAGGTCTATCCGGTGTTTGCCGGGCTCACGCTCAAGAAAGAGCACCTGGCGAAGTTCGACAACGGCGAGTCGGTCGATTTCGAAGTCGACACCGAGGATCTGGAGCGCGCCTTCTTCTTGGCCGACATCGTCGACCTCGACACCGGCGAGGTGATCTTCGAAGCGAACGAGCTGGTGCCCGAGGCGATCACCGAGCGGCTGGAAGGCCGCAACCATACTCCGATCGAGGTCTTCTTCCCCGATTGGGAGCTGGTGGGGGCGACGCTTTCGAACACCCTCGCCAAAGACACGACGAAGAACGCGAAAGAGTCGTTGATCGAGATCTACCGCCGCATGCGGCCGGGCGATCCTCCGACGCTCGAAAGCGCCCGGTCGCTGTTCTACGGCATGTTCTTCGACGCCAAGCGCTACGACTTCTCGCGGGTCGGCCGGTTCAAGTTCAACATCAAGTTGGACACCGACGTGCCGGTCGAGCAGAAGACCATGTCGGCGGACGATTTCTTCCGGGTGATCGAGTATCTGCTCCGCTTGCAAAAGGACGTGGGCCGGGTCGACGACATCGATAACCTCGGCAACCGCCGCGTCCGCGCGGTGGGCGAGCTGCTGGAAAACCAATTCCGGATCGGCCTCGTCCGCATGGAGCGGGCGATCAAAGAGAAGATGTCGGTCCACCAAGACATCGACTCGGCGATGCCGCACGACCTGATCAACAGCAAGCCGGTGATCGCGGCGATCAAGGAGTTCTTCGGCTCGTCCCAGCTGTCGCAGTTTATGGACCAGACCAACCCGCTCTCCGAAGTCACCCACAAGCGCCGGCTTTCCGCCCTCGGACCGGGCGGTCTGTCGCGCGAGCGGGCGGGCTTCGAAGTGCGCGACGTCCACGCCACGCACTACGGCCGCATCTGCCCGATCGAAACGCCGGAAGGCCCGAACATCGGCCTGATCTCGTCGCTCGCGACGTACGCCCGGATCAACGACTACGGCTTCATCGAGAGCCCGTACAAGAAGGTCGAAGGCGGTCGCCTGCTCAACCACTACCGGGTGATCAAGGTCTCCGACGGCCCGTTCAAGCTGGGCCAGATCGTCACCGGGGACGAGCTCGACGAGGAAAACGAAAAGCTCAAGAAGGCCAACAAGCGTTTGGTCGAGGTAGAGGCTCACGCCTTCTACCTGTCGGCCTGGGAAGAAGAGAAGTACATCATCGCCCAGGCGAACGCACCGTTCGACGAGCGCGGCTTCTTCACCGGCGACCGGGTCATCGCCCGCGCCGGAGGCGATTTCGTCACCGTCGAACGCGACCGGATCGACTACATGGACATCAGCCCGAAGCAGCTGGTTTCGGTCGCGGCGGCGCTGATTCCGTTCCTTGAAAACGACGACGCGAACCGCGCTCTGATGGGTTCGAACATGCAACGCCAGGCGGTGCCGCTGCTCCGCAGCGACTCGCCGATCGTCGGCACCGGTCTTGAGGGCATCGTCGCCCAGGATTCCGGCGCGGTCGTCCTGTGCAAGCGGGGCGGTGTGGTCGACTCGGTCGACGCCGAGCGCATCATCGTCCGCGTCGAAGGCGAGGACATCGACACCGGCGAAGCGAAGGAGTTCGGCGCCGACATCTATCAGCTGATCAAGTTCCGCCGCTCGAACCAGAACACGTGCATCAGCCAGAAGCCGATCGCCTACGAGGGGCAGCGGGTGAAGAAGGGCGACGTCCTGGCCGACGGACCGTGCACCGAGCTCGGCGAGCTGGCCTTGGGGCGGAACGTTCTGGTCGCGTTCATGCCCTGGCGCGGTTACAACTTCGAGGACGCGATCCTGATCTCGGAAAAGCTGGTCCGCGAGGACTACTACACCTCGATCCACATCGAGGAGTTCGAGATCGAGGCGCGCGACACGAAGCTGGGCCCTGAAGAGATCACGCGCGACATCCCGAACGTCTCGGAATCCGCGCTCAAGGATCTCGACGACAGCGGCATCGTGCGGATCGGCGCCACGGTGAAGGCGGGCGACATCTTGGTCGGCAAGGTGACGCCGAAGGGTGAAACCCAGCTGACCCCTGAAGAGAAGCTTCTGCGGGCGATCTTCGGCGAGAAGGCCGGCGACGTGCGCGATGCTTCGCTCAAGGTGCCGCCGGGCATCGAAGGGACGATCGTCGACATCAAGATCTTTTCGCGCAAAGGTGTCGAAAAGGACCTGCGCGCCAAGGAGATCGAGAACTACGAGATCGGCCGGCTCGAAAAGAACGTCAAGGACGAGGTGCGAATCCTCACCGAGGAGCGCAACAAGAAGATCAAGGAGCTGCTGGTCGGCCAAAAGGCCGGTTCGGCGGTCAAGACCCGCAATGGCCAGGAGCTGCTGGCGGCGGGCGCCAAGATCACGGCCGAGGTTCTGGAGCGCCTGTCGCGCCAGGAAATCCTTCGCCTGCCGATCTCCGAGAAGCGGCTGCTCGACGGCGTCGAGATCGTCTATCGGAAGACCGACTCGCACATCGAAGTTCTCCACCGCGTGAACGACGAGCGGATCGGCTTGCTCCAAAAGGGCGACGAGCTGCCGCCGGGCGTCATCAAGCTGGTCAAGGTCTACGTCGCCATGAAGCGCAAGCTTCAGGTCGGCGACAAGATGGCCGGCCGCCATGGCAATAAGGGCGTCATCTCTCGGATTCTGCCGGAAGAGGACATGCCCTACATGCCGGACGGCTCGCCGGTCGAGATCGTGCTCAACCCGCTCGGCGTACCCAGCCGAATGAACGTCGGGCAGATCTTGGAGACGCACCTGGGCTGGGCGGGCAAGGTCCTGGGCTTCAAGTTCGCGACGCCGGTCTTCGACGGCGCGCAGGAATCCGACATCAAGGATCTCCTCGCGATGGCGAAACTCCCGAGCTCCGGCAAGACATCGCTCTACGACGGCATGACCGGCGAGACGTTCGAGCAGAAAGTCACCGTCGGCTACATCTACATCTTGAAGCTCTCTCACTTGGTCGACGACAAGATCCACGCCCGTTCGATCGGACCGTACTCGTTGATCACGCAGCAACCGCTGGGCGGCAAGGCGCAATTCGGCGGTCAGCGTTTCGGCGAAATGGAAGTCTGGGCGCTCGAAGCCTATGGCGCCGCGTACACCCTCCAGGAGTTGCTCACGGTCAAGAGCGACGACGTGGAAGGGCGGAGCAAGGTCTACGAAGCGATTGTAAAGGGCGATGTTCCGGAGCCGCCGGGCCTGCCCGAATCGTTCAACGTTCTCGTGCGCGAGCTCCAGAGTCTCTGCCTCGACGTCGAACTCCTCAAGACTTAAAGGAAGGGAGGTCTATAAGTGCAACCCTTCAGCAGCATGGAGAAGAACCAGGCCCCGAAGGACTTCAACGCGATCAAGATCTCGATCGCGTCGCCGGAGAAAATCCGGGCCTGGAGTCATGGTGAAGTCACGAAGCCCGAGACCATCAACTACCGGACGTTCAAGCCGGAGCGCGATGGCCTCTTCTGCGCCAAGATTTTCGGTCCGATCACCGACTGGGAATGCTTGTGCGGCAAATACAAGCGGATGAAGCACCGCGGCGTCGTTTGCGACAAGTGCGGCGTCGAGGTCACCCGCTCGCGCGTTCGGCGCGAGCGGATGGGCCACATCGAGCTCGCCTGCCCGGTTTCGCACGTCTGGTTCTTCAAGGGCCTGCCGTCGCGGATCGGGCATCTGCTCGACATCACGCTGCGCGACCTCGAGCGGATTCTCTACTTCGAGAGCTACGTCGTCATCGATCCGGGCGACACGGAGCTCAAAGAGAAAGAGCTTCTGTCCGAGGAGCGATTCCGGGAAGTGCGCGACAAGTACGAAGACGGGTCGTTCGTCGCCAAGATGGGCGCCGAGGCGATCAAAGAGCTGCTCGCGCGCATCGAAGTCGATGAGCTTTCCGAAGAGCTGCGTATCGTCATGCGCACCGAGACCAGCCAGATCCGCCGGTTGAAGGCGGCGAAAAGGCTCAAGGTCGTTGACGCGTTCCGGCGCAGCGGCCATCGGCCGGAGTGGATGATTTTGGATGTCATCCCGGTCATTCCGCCCGAGCTGCGTCCGCTCGTGCCGCTCGACGGCGGCCGGTTCGCCACCTCGGATTTGAACGACCTCTATCGCCGCGTCATCAACCGGAACAACCGGTTGAAGAAGCTGCTGGAGCTGCGCGCGCCCGACGTCATCGTGCGCAACGAAAAGCGCATGCTCCAGGAGGCCGTGGACGCCCTGTTCGACAACGGTCGTCGCGGTCGCGTGCTAAAGGGTTCGAACAACCGTCCGCTCAAGTCGCTGTCCGACACGCTCAAGGGCAAGCAGGGGCGCTTCCGGCAGAACCTGCTCGGCAAGCGCGTCGACTACTCCGGCCGTTCGGTCATCGTCGTCGGTCCCGAGTTGAAGCTGTCACAGTGCGGTTTGCCCAAGAAGATGGCGCTCGAACTGTTCAAGCCGTTCATCTACAACCGGCTCGAAGAGAAGGGGCTGGTCGGCACGATCAAGGCGGCCAAAGAGATGGTGGAGGCGGAAGTCGATGAGGTTTGGGACGCTCTGGAAGAGGTCATCCAAGACCATCCGGTGCTTTTGAACCGCGCGCCTACGCTGCACCGGCTCGGCATCCAGGGGTTCCAGCCGACGTTGATCGAAGGCAAGGCGATCAAGATCCATCCGCTCGTCTGCGCGGCGTTTAACGCCGACTTCGACGGCGACCAGATGGCGGTTCACGTCCCCTTGTCTCCGAAGGCGCAGATCGAAAGCCAGATCCTGATGATGTCGGCGAAGAACATCCTTTCGCCGGCCCACGGGCGACCGCTCGCGGTGCCGTCGCAGGACCTCGTTCTCGGCGGCTACTACCTGACTCTCGGCAAGCCGGGCGCCAAGGGCGAGGGGCGGATCTTCCCCGACTTCGACACCGCCTTGTTGGCGCTCGAAGCGGGCGAAGTCGAGACGTTGTCGCGGGTCAAGGTGCGTTACTCCGGGCCGTACATCAACCTGGAGAAGGAGTACGACAACCAGAGCATCGTCCACGCCGAGCTCGAAACGATCGAGCGTCAGCTCATCGATACGACGATCGGCCGGATCATCCTCAACATGAACCTGCCGAAAGAGATCCCGTTCATCAACGGGGTGCTCAAGAAGCGGGGCCTGCAGGATCTGGTGAGCTACTGCTTCATCGCGCTCGGCAACGAGAAGACCGTCGACATGCTCGACGAGCTCAAGAGCATCTGCTTCCTCTACGCCACCAAGGCGGGCATCTCGTTCGGCGTCGACGACATGGTCGTTCCGCAGAGGAAAAAGGAACTGCTCGATTTGGCCCGGACCGAGGTGATCGAGATCGAAAAGCAGCGCACCAGCGGCGTCATCACTGCGGGTGAGCGGCACAACAAGATCATTGACATCTGGCACCGGACGACCGAGAAAGTCTCGGAAGAGATGTTCAGCGACATGAGACAGGCCGAAGAGGAGTCGGGCGAGTTCAACCCGATCAACCTGATGGCCGATTCGGGAGCCCGAGGTTCGCGGGAGCAGGTCCGGCAGCTCGCTGGCATGCGCGGTCTGATGTCCAAGCCTTCGGGCGAGGTCATCGAAACGCCGATCACTGCGAACTTCCGCGAGGGGCTCTCGGTGTTGCAGTACTTCATCTCGACCCACGGCGCCCGCAAGGGTTTGGCCGACACGGCGCTCAAGACGGCGGACTCGGGCTACCTCACCCGCCGGCTGGTCGACGTGGCGCAGGACGTGATCATCAACGAGGTCGATTGCGGCACGATCGACGGCATCAACGTGACGGCGATCATGGAAGGCGGCGAAATCCTCGAAGCGTTGCGCGACCGCATCGTCGGCCGTACGGCGCAAGAGGACATCTACGATCCGATGGCCGGCGATCTGATCATCGAGACCGGCGTCGAGATCACCGAGACGCTCGCCAACGCCGCGCAGGCCGCGGGTATCGAACGGGTGAAGATCCGTTCCGTGCTCACCTGCGAGACGCGGCGCGGCGTCTGCGCCAAGTGCTACGGGCGTAACCTGGCCTCGGGCAAGATGGTCGAGATCGGCGAAGCGGTCGGCGTCATCGCCGCGCAGTCGATCGGCGAGCCTGGCACCCAGCTGACGATGCGTACCTTCCACTATGGCGGTACGGCGTCGCGGGTCTCCGAACAGTCGAAGCACGCGGCGAAGAACCCCGGTTGGGTCAAGTTCCTGAACGTCTCGACGGTCGAGTCGAAGCGGGGCGCCTTGATCGTCGTCAACCGGAACGGCAAGCTGTTGATTACCGACGAGAAAGGGCGCGAGCGCGAGCGGTACGCCCTCACCTACGGTTCTCAGCTGCTGATCCACGAGGGGGCCGAGGTCCAGCCGGGAACCGAGCTGGTCACCTGGGATCCGTTCACCTACGCGATCCTGTCCGAGATCGGCGGCAAGATCGAGTACCAGGACATCGTCGAGGGCGAGAACGTCCGGGAAGAGACCGACAAGGTCACCGGCCTCTCGCAGAAGATCATCGTCGAGGCCTCCGCGAACGAAAAGCGGGTGCCGGCGGTGCTCATCCGTCAGGGCGATCGCGAGAAGCGCTACATGCTCCCCTCGGGCTCGCACCTGGTGGTCACGGAAGGCCAAACGGTCTACCCGGGCGACACGCTGGTCAAGATTCCGCGTGCGACGACCAAGACGAAGGACATCACCGGCGGTCTGCCGCGCGTCGTCGAGCTGTTCGAAGCGCGCAGCCCGAAGGAGCCGGCGATCATCACCGAGATCGACGGTTCTGTTCGGTTGGGCGATGTCCACAAGGGCATGCGCAAGGTGATCGTCGAGAGCGATACGGGCGATACCCGCGAGTATCTGGTGCCGCGCTCGATCCACATCAACGTGCAGGAAGGCGAGCGGATGCGCGCCGACGATCCTCTGATCGACGGTCCGATCAACCCGCACGACGTTCTGCAGGTCTTGGGCGAGAAGGAGCTGCAGCGTTACCTGACCGACAAGATCCAGGAGGTCTACCGGTCACAGAGCGTCGCGATCAACGACAAGCACATCGAGGTGATCGTTCGCCAGATGATGCGCTCGGTCAAGATCGAGGAGGTCGGCGATACGGAGTTCCTGATCGACGAGCAGGTGGATCGCTGGAAGTTCGGCGAAGAGAACGACCGAGTCATCGCAGCCGGCGGTCGTCCGGCGGTCGGTCGTCCGCTCCTCCTGGGCATCACGAAGGCCAGCTTGTCGACCGAGAGCTTCATCTCGGCCGCAAGCTTCCAGGAGACCACGCGAGTCCTCACCGAGGCGGCGATCAGCGGCAAGATCGATTACCTGCGGGGGTTGAAGGAGAACGTCATCGTCGGACGGGTCATCCCGGCCGGTACCGGCATGGCGCACTACGCCAACTTCCACATGGAAGAGGAGCAGTTCGAGCACGAGCAGGAGGCCGAGGAGGAACTCTTCTTCGAGTTCGGAGACGAAGAGATCCGCACCCTGCCCCAGGAAGTGCTCGAAGCCGAGTAACGCTTCGGTTCTCTTCAGTGAATATCGACGGCCGGCCCGCGAGGGCCGGCCGTTTTTCGTAGGACCTTGCAGCGGTGGGTCTTGACCGACCTTAAGGCGCGGCCTTGGATTTCAGCCGATCGATCTCTTTTCGGCCATGTGCCAGCGCCGGGAGGCGGTTCTCCTCCTCGCGGCGCTGAGCCTCTGAGAGGTATGTAAACCAGGCGTCAACGATCTGGCTCGGGCGAATCGTGGGCTCGACCTGGTTGCGAAACGTGTTCTTGTAGTCCGCGAGTTCGTCCAGGTTTTGGATCCCGCTGAGCCACAGCTTCCACGTCTCGACGTTGCGGGTCGGGACGCAGATGGCAATACGGTCGTCGAGATCTCCGCCAAGCCGCTCCTCAATCTCTTGGAGTCGTCCTTGAAGCCCCAACTCGTCCCCGTCGATGACGATGAGCAGACCCACCGCCTCTTTCCGACGCTGACGTACGTATTTCGCCAGCCGAGGTAACTGGGCGAGCACGAACGTGGCGCCGCCCTTTTCTGGAAGGCGCGGCTCGACATATACACGACGGCGATCAAACAACCTCTCCAAGATCGGGCGAAACAGCTTCTCCTGCGCCAGATCCTCACAAAGAAGCTGGCATCTGAGCTTGCTTGGCACGCTCACCCCCCCCGCGCAATGATTTCGGAGAGTTTGAGGCCGTCCTCCCCCTCAGTCCTAACCCCGAGCGGACGGGCGATCACAGGTCCTATGGGACGCTCGAAGCGCCAAATTGAGTCGAGCGCCAGATAGTCGATGACTTCGGGATGGTGGGAAATGATCATCGCCTGGCCGCCCCGCTCTTCAAGTGCATCGCGGAGGACCTGAAGCCAGGGCTGGATCTCCGACAAGGAGACGAAGTTGTCCGGTTCGTCGAAACACAGCACCGCGCCATTCCGAGCCAGGGCGCAGGCGGCGGCGTACAAGACGGCAAGAACGCGCTGACCTTCGGACAAGTCCAGGAGCGTGAATTCGCCCGCATGTTGCGCATCGCCAAAAGCGGCCAATAGCCACTTCGCGTCACCGGCTCGCTTGAACTGAAAGTTGCGAAATCCGGGCAGCGCGTCCCTGAGGTGTCCCTCCAGTTCCGTCCGGACTTGGGGGTGCTCATCGTTGAGGTAGTCGAAGAACGCGGCGAGGTTTGTTCCGTCGCGCTCAAGGAAGTACTGGTCTTGATTCGAGAACACTTGCATAGCAAATGGGTTGGGCTGAAACGTTGCGACTCCCGAGATAAATCTCTTGAATCTGGAGAGCCTGGCCACTTTATTCGGTCGGGTCGGGTCAAGGCTTGTCAGATACGACTGGTCGGGCCGATGGGGAAAGACAGGGCCCTGAGTGTGATCGTCGTAGGAGAGACGCACCTCGCCATCAGAAAACCGATAGAGGGGTTCTCCTTCGAAGCTAACGCTCTCCATGCGGATGGAGGGCTTATCGTGGGTGCCATTCGGGTGCTGGATTTCTAAGGCGTAGCGATAGGTACCGCCATCCTCTTCGGCGTCGAGCTCGAACCGTTGCACGTCTCTCGTTTCCCACCGGGTACGTGAGTAAGAGAAGACCTCGCCGACCGAAAGACCGAGTACCACCAGCTCACGGATTTTTCCCAGCGCATTGAAGACGCTGGTCTTGCCGCTACCGTTTTCGCCGAGCAGCAAGCTAAGTCTGTCCGGCCGCAACTCGAAGTTCACCAAAGCGCGAAAGTTGTCGGCAAAGAGGCGAGTCAGCATGGGCAAGATCGTATATCACCCGCGATGCACCGTCGCTACGCAGGTGTCTTTGCGCGACTGGCTGAATGAGCCCAGTCTTCCGAGTTCTGGCCTTGCACATGGATCAGAGCCTCGCCGTGGAACCGGTGAACTTCGGATGCGAGGCAGTGGTGTTAGATGCCGTGTCGGCAGGGGCGGCGCGCCTGGCGAACCTGGAGCGGGTGGAGTTTCGGTGTCGCCTTTCCAGACGACGGTCGAGGAGCTGACGCAAGCCCGCTTGCAACGCCTTACCGGTTTCGGCCCCGGTCGAGGCGCAGAGGTCTCCTCGCGGAAGGGGGAAGGGAGCTGCGGCGTGGCTATTCCCGACGCCGTGTGGGTGGTGCCGGCACCGCAGAATCCGCCCCGAGAGGGGAGATGTCGTGCCGAAAGCCCTGATTCGGGGCTTTGTGCCGAAAGCTGGCGGTCATAGGGGCTTCACCATGCCTTGTAAAAACCGAGGGGAGCGCTTCGTCCCAAGCTGGATGACGTCTCCCTCCGGGGGCCACCCTTCCTTTCGGGCCGCGCGAACGGCTCGAGCCAGGTCGTATTCCGTTGCGCTCTCCGGTGTTTTGTGTTGGGCCGGTGGTTCTCTGCGGCGCGGCAGTAGGGGAAGGTCGTACTTCGGGTTTGGCATGTAGAGTTCTCCTCCGGGGGGCGGCTTCCCCGCCTTCTAGCCTCGCCGTGTTGCTCGTTGACCGGACGGCGCGCCGAGCTGGAGTTCCGATCAGATCCGGAGTCGATTGCGGCCTCGTGGGCAGCGGTTCGGATCGCGATAGCATCCGCTCCTCCAGGAGAAACGATGAGACCGATCTACGCCCGCCTGCTTCGCGGTCTTGCCGCTCCGCGCTGGCCTTGGTTCGCGGCGCTGTTTTCGGCGCTCTTGATGCTCCCTTCACTCAATCTTGGGTTTCAGCTCGACGATTTCCCGCAGCGGCTGATCTGGCTCGGGGCCACAGAGATCCCGATCCATCCGCTCGATGCCTTTGCTTCGGTGGATGGCTCGGCCGCAACGAATGCGATGTTCCGGGACCTCGGGTTTACCCCGTGGTGGTCGCCTCCCGATCTAAAGTTCGCGTTCTGCAGGCCGCTGTCGGCAGCCACTCACTGGCTGGATTTTCAGCTTTGGCCAGAGATGCCGATCCTCATGCACCTCCAAAGCCTTGCCTGGCTCGGGGGACTGGTGCTCGCTGCCGGATTCGCTTACCGCCGGATCTTGAGGCGTGATGCCCCTTCGTCTGCTTGGGTCGCTGGGCTCGCGGCCCTCCTGTTCGCGCTCGACAATTCACACGCCCTGCCCGCCGCCTGGCTCGCGAATCGCAATGCCCTGATTGGCGGGACATTCGGGCTTCTCGCTTTGATCGCGCACGATCGATGGCGCCGAGACGGATGGCGAGCGGGAGCGCTTCTCGCGCCGGTACTTCTGGTGCTCGGGCTCCTCTCAGCCGAGATTGCGCTCAGTGCGGCGGCGTTCCTGTTGGCCTACGCGCTCACCCTCGAAGAAGGACCGTTCTCGCGCCGGATCGCCTCGCTCGGGCCGGTCCTCCTGGGACTCAGTGCCTGGGTGGTCTACTACAAGCTCGGAGGCTTCGGTGTCCTTGGATCGGGTCTCTATGTCGATCCGGGTTCCGAGCCATTGCGCTTCTTGGGTGCCCTTCGAGATCATCTGCCTGCGCTCTGGATCGGTGCCTGGACTCCGTTTCCGGCCGACGCCGTCAACGCGTTTCCCGGACAGTCCAGGGGGTTCGCCCTGGTCGCCGCGATTCTTGTGGTCCTTCTGGGTCTGCTCTTCCTGCCGCTCCTCAAGAGGGATCGCACCGCCCGCTTCTTCGCTCTGGGTATGGTGCTCGCCTTGATACCCTCGGCGGCCACCACCCCTTCGAATCGTCTTCTCCTGTTGGTCAGCTTCGGTGCCCTTGGCCTCGTCGCTCTGCTCGCCGGTCGAGGCGTGGAGAGCCGCTGGGCGACCGCCGGGCTCGTCACCCTGCTGATTTTCCACCTGCCGCTCGAAGTGCTTGCCGCTCCGTTTTACGCCATGTCACCGCGGCAGATCGGTGATCCCGTGCTTGCCGCGGTGGAAAGCTTTCCCACCCCTCCCGAGATCGTCCGGCAGGACGTCTACGTGCTGAACCCGCCCGACTATCTGATGAACCTCTCGTACGTCCCCGCGATCCTGCACTATCAGCATCGGCCGCTGCCGCATCGAGTTCGCGGTTTGGCGGCCGGGCCGGTCGCCCTTTCGGTGGAACGTCAGAGCGCTCGATCACTGACCCTCACGGCAAGGGAAGGCTTCCTTCGCGGACCGTTCGGTCGGTTGTTTCGCAGTGAGACCCGGCCGTTCAACGTCGGGGAGGAGGTTGTGCTGCCGGGAGTTTCCGCTCGCGTCGTTCAGACAACCGCCGATGGAGCCCCGTCAAACGTCGAGTTCGTCTTCGATCGGCCGCTCGAAGATTCGTCGCTTCGTTTCGTGATCTGGAAAGGGGATGGCTACGCGCCGTTCGTGCCGCCGCAAGTGGGCGAACGAATCAATCTTCCGGCATCGCGGGGGGCATTCGAGCGACTGGCCGGCCGATAGCGAGCGCGAATTTCGAGACTTGCCGACCCCGCCGACCAGATCGGCCAGCGCCTCGTCTCGCGAGCGTTCACCGCCAATCCAGGGATCGCAGGCCTCGGCGATCGGCTCGCGCAGACCTTGCCAGCCTCGATCCCAGAGATGGTTCGCATCGACGTAGAGAACGTAGCCGGCCTCGCCGGAGCGTTCCAGCTCTTCGCGGACGACCACGCCCGCGACGTAGAACAGCACGGCATGCCAGAGGCCGCCGGGGATCGTCAATCCGCGACGTTCCGCCTCTTCCGCCAACGGGCGCTCCAGCTGACCGTCCCAACCGTGCGAGGCTTCGTGAAACAGGATTTCGAGCGCAGCCAAACCGATGAGGCGAGGGTTTTGGCTGGAGATCGAAATTCGCGTCGGGTTCGCCGAAGTGTACGCATCGACCGGACCGGCTTCGGGCAGGACCTCGACCGGAATCGGTGCCGGCCAGGTGGTGCCATAGAGAGTAGCGAGGCGGGGCGCGATCGTCGGACCATAACGCTCGACGAGCGGCGCCATCCCGGCGATCCATTTCTTCGCGAGCCGCTCGTGTTCCGGCCAGAGCCGTGCTCGGTAGACCGGAGCGGCGCGCTCCAGTGCGTCGAGAGTTTCGCCGTCGAATCGGCCGCGAAGGGCCGAAACATCGGGTGCGTCCCCCAGATCTGCGAGTGCGTTCTTGATCTTCACCATCTCTTCATCGAACAGCAGGTCGCGCGGGGCCATCTTCTGCTCGTAGACGGCGAGCGCCCCTTCCCATTCGGCGCGCTCGTCGGCCGGCAGAGTTGCCGGGTCGGGATTCCGCGAGAGCTTTCCTTTGAGAGAAAGCGGTAGCCGTCGCGCTTCGCCACGCAGATGGTGATGAAGGCTGACCCAGAATCCGGTTTGGAATTCGAAGAGGGGAGAGGTGGTCGGGCTGGCCGCCGGGCGGTTCGCGGAGGTCGTAGCCTGTGGTGGGCTCGGAGCGGCGCAGGCCGCGAGCGCCAGGCCCAGGAGGAGGAATCCGCCGCGGCTGCTGTTCATGGATGCCCCTACTCGTCCTCGATCAACTGCTCGAAGCGCTGTTTGTCCCCCGCCTTCATATAGGCGTCGTGTGGGGTGATCTTCTTCTGCTGTACGAGCGCGAGGAGGGCGTCGTCCATCCGCTGCATGCCCTGGGACTTTCCGCCCTGGATGATCGTCGCGATCATCGGCGTGTTCCCTTCGCGGATGATGTTCGGCAGACCGGGGGTCTTGAGCAGGATCTCGTTAACCGCGATCCGGCCCTGGCCGTCGGCGGTTTTCAAGAGCAGTTGGGAGACGACCGCGGCGAGCGATTCGGACAGGGTGGTCCGGGTCTGCGCCTGCTCGTCGGCGGGGAAGGCGTCGATCAGGCGGTCGATCGTGTTGGCGGCACCGTTCGTGTGGAGCGTGCCGAACACTAGAGAACCCATTTCGGCCGCCGTGATCGCCAAAGCGATCGTTTCGAGGTCGCGCATTTCGCCGACCAGGACCACGTCCGCATCCTGGCGGATCGCCGAGCGGAGCGCGGAGGCGAAGCTCTCGGTGTCGGTGCCGACCTCGCGCTGCGAGAACAGGCAGCGGCGGTTCTTGTGCACGAACTCGATCGGATCCTCGATCGTCACCACGTGCTTGGGGTAGGTCGAGTTGATCTTGTCGATGATCGCGGCGAGCGTCGTCGATTTGCCCGAGCCGGTCGGTCCGGTCACCAAGACGAGGCCCTGGTGCAAATGTGCGAGCCCTTCGATCGCTGGGGGCAGGTTCAGCTTTTCGAGCGAGACGATCTCTTCCGGGATGATCCGGAACACCGCGGCGGCGCCATTGCCTTGCCTCAGGAAGTTACAGCGGAAGCGGGCGATCCCTTCGAGCCCATAGGCGAAGTCAAGATCGCCGGAATCGAGATAGCCCTGCCACTGCGATTCGGTCGCGATCTCGCGCAGAAGGGAGAGAAGCACGGTGTGGTCGAGCACCGGCCAACCTTCGATCGACTGGAGCGAACCGTGAATCCGCAGTCGCGGTTCGAGCCCCGCCGCCATGTGGAGGTCCGAACCGCCGCTGTCGCGCAATAGATGGAACAGTTCGTGAAGGCGCGCCATCAGCGGGGTCCCTCCCCGGGCATCACGGGAGGCGGCGGCAGCATGAATTTTGCCGGATCTTCGGCGTGGCGGAGGCCCTCTTCCTTCGTGATCACACCGGACTTCACCAGCTCCGCGAGCGAGTAGTCGAGCAGGAACATGCCGTGAGTGCTGCCGGTCTGGAGCACCGACTTGAGCTGAAACGTCTTGTTCTCCCGGATTAGATTGCCCACCGCTTTGGTCGCGATCAGGATTTCGAGCGCGGGCACCCGGCCGGTGCCGTCGGCCCGGGCGACCAGTCGCTGGGAGATCACGGCGCGCAGCGATTCGGAAAGCATGGTGCGGATCTGCTCCTGCTGGTTCGGCGGGAAGACCCCCAAGATCCGGTTGATGGTGCGGATCGCGCTCGAGGTATGGAGTGTGGCGAGCACCAGGTGGCCGGTCTCGGCGGCGGTGATCGCGAGCGAAATGGTTTCCAGGTCGCGCAGCTCACCGATCGCGATCACGTCCGGATCTTCGCGCAGCGCGGCGCGCAGCGCGCGCGCGAACGATTGCGTGTGACTGCCCACCTGGCGCTGGTTCACGACGCAGAGGAGCGAGGGATGGATGATTTCGATCGGATCTTCGATCGTGATGATGTGATCGCGACGCGAAGCGTTGATCTGATGGACCAACGCGGCGAGGGTCGCCGATTTGCCGCAACCGGCCGGGCCGGTGACCAGCACCAGCCCTTGGTGGTAGTCGGCAAGTTTCGCGAGCGAAGCCGGCATTCCGAGCGATTCGAGCGTCGGCGGCTCGGGCGGGATGGCGCGAAACACGGCGTCGGTGCCGCGCGCCTGGCGATAGACGTTGGTGCGGAAGCGGCCGAGCCCAGGCGCGTCGTACGCCAGGTCGACCTGGCCGGTGCGCTCCAGGATCTCGCTCTCCGTGGGCGAGAGGATCTCCGCGATCGCGGCGGCGGCCATCTTCGGGTCGGCCGATTGGCCCTCGGCTTCGATCATCCGGCCATGGCGGCGGTAGCGGATCGGCGCACCGCTGTGGAAGTGGATGTCGCTCGCGCCCTGAGTCAGCCCGAAAGAGAGAATCCGTTCGAGACGAGGAACGGATCGTGGCTCGGCGGCCGGAGGCGTTGATTTCACCGGAGTCTGGGCCGGGGCCGGGGCCTGAATCGGAGCAGGAGCAGGGGCAGGAGCAGGGGCCGAAACCGGCTTGGCGGGGAAAGAGTTCGCCGCCGGTTCGAGCGCCGGAAGCGGCGCGGGGGGGGGCGTTGGAATTGCCGCCGGAGGTCCGGGCGCGGAAGCGGGAGAGGCAGGAGAAGGCACCGGAACCGCCGAGCGAAAGCTTTCCGCGGCGGGAATCGAGGTCTGCGCGGACGGGCCGGAGGGGGCACCCTGCCGCTTTTGCACCTCGACGCGCGCCGCTTCGAGCTGCGCCAGGCGCTGCGGCGACAGCACTCCGAGCGCCAGGAGCGCCGCCCCGAGGTCGTTCCCGGTTGCCTCCTGGTGTCGCCGGGCCGCCTGAAGCTGGTCTTCCGTGGCCAGTTTGTAGTGGAGCGCGAGGCGCCCGAAGAGCGCATCGTCGAGGCTGGTACTCATATGGGTACAGAGGCTAGCAGACTCGCTCCGGAAAGCGATCGACGGTGCTACGATTCGAGGTAACGCTCGGAGACCTCGCCATGCGACGCTCGCTCCTCAGTTTCGGTCCCGCCGTTCTCCTCGCCCTCTTTCCTCTCGGCGCCTCTGCCGACGACGTGTACTTGAAGAACGGCAAGTCGTTCCGTGACGTGATCGCGACCGAAGACGGCGCGCAGGTCCGGATGAAGATGCCCGGCGGGGAATTGGCGATTTCCCGGGCGCAGGTGCTGCGGATCGACCGGGGAACCTCCCCCTATGGCGAGTACCTCGCGAGAAAGAGCGCCCTCGGCAAGGCGCCGAGCGCTGAAGGCTGGCTGGGTTTAGCGCTCTGGGCGCAGGGCCAGGGTCTCGAAACGGGCGTCCGCGAAGCGTCGCTCAAGGCGGCGAAGATCGATCCGGGCCTCCAGGGGCTTCCCCCGCTGATGCGCCGTCTCGATTTCGTGTTGGAAGGCGATCTGGGGCGGTGGATTCCCTACGAGGAATCAATGCACCGCAAGGGCCTGGTCCGCGACGGCGGGCAATGGATCTCTGCCAAGGAACTCGCCGACCGCGAGCGGTCGCTCGAAGAGGAACGGAGCCGAAAGGCCGCGGCCCGCGAGGCCGAGTCGCGCGACCGCCTGACCCGCCAGCTCGAACTTTCGCTGCTCAACGCGACGTTGGAACGGCAAGAAGCGGACCGGGCGGCCTCTGCGCCGGTTCTTCTTCCTGTGGCGCCGGTCTACTATCCCTGGCCGCTGGTTTACGCGCCCGCGCCGATCCCGCAGCCCCAGCCGCGCACCGAACCGACGCCGACGAGCCCAAGCCCGACGCCGGTCCCCGGGTCTCTGCCGCCCTCGCGCCCCGGTAACCGGTTCACGCGGATTCCGGGCAGCCTCCTGCCGGACGACGGAGGCTAGGTTTTCCCGTACACTCTGCGTCGGCTCGCGGTGAGCCTCGATTTCGAGGAACTTCCATGACATCTGCCGATTCCGTCGCGCCGAGCGCGAAAGAGATCCCTCGCGCCTCCGACGTGCTGGCGATTGAAGCGCGCGATCTGAAGAAGACCTACTCCGGCGGCGTCGAGGCGCTGCGGGGGATTTCCTTCTCGGTCCGTGCGGGCGAAGTTTTCGGCCTGCTCGGTCCCAATGGGGCGGGCAAGTCGACCGCGGTCAAGATCCTCACCACGCTTTCCGAGCCGACCGGGGGAAGCGGCAGTGTCTTCGGGTTCGACGTCGTCCGCGAAGCCCGCGAGGTCCGGCGACGGATCGGTTGCGTCGCCCAGGCTTCCGGGGTCGATTTCGCGGCCACCGGACGGGAGAACCTGGAGCTGCAAGGGCGCTTGTTCCGCATTCCGGCACCGGAGCTTAAATCTCGGGTGGATGAGCTGCTCGACCTGTTCGCGCTAACGGATGCCGCGCATCGACCCTCACGCACCTATTCGGGCGGTATGAAACGCCGGTTGGACGTTGCGATGGGGCTCGTTCACCGGCCCGAGGTGCTCTTCCTCGACGAGCCGACGACGGGGCTCGACCCCGAGAGCCGCACGGTGCTCTGGCGCGAGGTCCGCCGCCTCGCCGCGGGCGGGCTGACCCTTTTGCTCACCACCCATTACCTTGAAGAGGCGGATCAGCTCGCCGATCGGCTGGCGATCGTCGATAAAGGACAGATCGTCGCCGAAGGGACGCCGGATGGCCTCAAAGCCCAGCTCGCGGGCGATCGGATTTCGCTCCAGCTCGTCGAATCCGCCAAGAGCGGCGAGGCCCGGACACTGCTCGGCGGCCTTGCCGGAGTTAAAGGCGTCTTGGCCGACGCCGGGCGCGGCGATCGGGTCTACGCCCATGTGATCGACGGAGCGCGCGAGCTGCCCACGGTGCTCGGCGCGCTCGAACGTGCCGGAATCGCGGTCGCCGGGGTGGCGCTCACCCGACCCTCGCTCGACGACGTCTACTTAAACGCCACCGGCCACGCCTACCAGGAGAGCTGACCCATGGAATTCCTTCGCGATACCTGGATTCTCTTCCTCCGCCTGGTCCGGGCGACAGCGCGCATGCCGGTGTTCATCATCCTGTCGATCGCCCAGCCGATCCTCTGGGTCGCGATGTTCGGCGCCCTGTTCCGCTCGGTGGTCCAAATCCCCGGCTTCGGCGCCACGTCGTACGTGCAGTTTTTGGCGCCCGGGGTGGCGATCATGACCGCGCTGTTCGGCGCCGCTCATTCCGGCATGGGCATGCTGGTCGACATCGAGCGCGGCGTGCTCGATCGCCTGCTCGCGACACCGGCAGCCCGCGGCTCGATCATCGCGGCCCGTCTGCTCAATTCTGGGGTGCAGGTGTTCCTCCAGGCCGGGTTGATCATCGGCGTCGCCATGCTGCTGGGAGCGGAAGCGAAGGGCGGCCTGCTCGGAATCCTCCTGGTCATGCTTTCGGCGTCCCTGCTCGGCGCGGCGGTCGCGGCTTTTTCGAACGCCGTGGCCTTGCTCGCGCGACGGCAGGAGACGGTGATCGCGGTGATGAACTTCGTGATCCTGCCGGCCACGTTCACCTCAACGATGTTGATGTCCGCCAACCTGATGCCTGCTTGGGTGCAGCGCGCCGCGAACGTCAACCCGGTGAACTGGGCGATCGTTGCCGCGCGTGACGGATTCGAAGGGGGTTCGCCGCACGAGCTGGCGACGCGCCTCGCGCTGCTCGCGGCCTTCGCTCTCGTCTGCGGCCTGTTTGCCACCGGTTCCTTCGGCCGCTATCGTCGCGCGATGTAGGGTCAAACCTCGGCTCATGTTGAGAAGCTCCCTTCCTCGCCGCCCGCTCGTTTTGCGAAGCCTTGCCTTGGTCCTTCCCCTGCTCGGGCTCGTTGCGTGGCTCTCCGGAGCCGCGGTCGCCCAGGAGATCCCGCCCGCGCCCACCCGCTGGGTGACCGATACGGCAAGCTTTCTTTCGGCCGAGACCAAGGATCGCCTCGAATCGCAGCTCGAAAGCTATGAGCACAGCTCCGGCCACCAGGTGCTGGTCTGGATCGGTCCGACGTTCGGCGAAGGCGCGGTCGAAGATTTCACGATCAAGACCTTCACCGCCTGGAGGGTCGGCCGGAAGGGGATCGACGACGGTCTTGTGCTATTCGTCTTCGCCGACGACCGGAAGGTGCGAGTGGAGGTCGGCTACGGCCTGGAGGAACGGGTCCCCGACATCATTGCCAATCGGATCATCCAGGATCGGATTCTGCCGAAGATCCGCGCGGGCGATCGCGATGGAGCGATCACCGAGGGAGTCGCCGGGCTGATCGGGGCGATCGAAGGCGAGCCAGGGGCCGGAGCTCTGGCGCCGGGCGGTTCGCCCGACCGGCAGCAACCGGCCGCGGAGCCGGCCGATCAGCCCCTGTCGATGGGCCAGAAGATCCTCTACACGCTGATCGCGATCGGTGTTTTGATCTTCATCATCACCCATCCGGGGCTCGCGTTCTGGCTGCTGCTGCAGATCCTTTCGGGTTCGTCGAGAGGGGGCGGGGGTGGCGGAGGCGGTGGCGGGGGCTGGAGCGGCGGTGGCGGGCGGGGCGGTGGCGGTGGCGCCACGGGCTCCTGGTGAAGGAGGAGAATCGATGATCCTCACCCGGCGAGGGTTGTACCGAGCGATCGACAAGGATCGTGTCGAGAAAGCGATCGAAGCGGCCGAATCGATCACCTCGGGGGAGGTGCGGGTGGCCGTCTCACCGCTGTTCTGGGGCGATGTGCAAAAGGTCGCCGACCACGCTTTCGACCGGCTCGGCATGCGGGCGACGGCCGAGCGCAACGGGGTTCTGCTGTTTGTAGTTCCGTCGCGTCGCCGCTTCGCGGTGCTGGGCGATGAAGGAATTCACGAGAAAGTTCATCCCGCCTTCTGGGACGAAGTGGCCGCCGAGATCTCTCGGCATTTCCGGAACGGCGATTTCACCGGCGGGATCGTCGCTGCGCTCGAACGGCTGTCGGCCGAGCTGGCGACCCATTTCCCGCGCCGGAGCGATGACGTGAACGAGTTGCCGAACGCGGTGGAGTTTCTCGACTAGCGGCGCTTGTGGTGCTGGCAACCTAAAATAGCGGTTCGCGCTATTTTAATCTGGCGATTTTTCGTAAAACAACGCCTCAGGGGGCTCATCCAAACGAAAGGCCACCAAGTCTTGGCCAAACAGACCGACCGCCTCGCCCCAGGGCTTTCGATCGCCCCCTCGCCGATCGACGGCAAGGGGTGCTTTGCCACCCGGCCGTTTCTCAGAGGCAAGAAGATTGCCGAATACACCGGCGAGAGGATCTCTCGCGCCGAGATTGCGCGCCGGGTTCGGCGCAGCCGCAAGCATCGCATCTGCGCGATCGATTCGTATTGGGCGATCGACGGCAGCCGGGGCGGTAATGGCACCCATTGCATGAACCACTCCTGTGCGCCGAACTGCTATTTGAAGATCCTCGCCGGGCACGTGCTGTTCTTCGCCCTCCGCGACATCGAAACGGGCGAGGAGATCGTGCTCGACTATCAGGCGACCTGGCACCCCGACTCCAAGCGCTGCACCTGCGGCGCGCCGAGCTGCCGGGGCCGGATCAACCGGTAGGACGGGCGGCCCTGACCTTCACCACCACGAACGTCAGGTCGTCGCGCTGGGGTGCGCCTCCCTGAAAAGCCGCGAAATCGGCGAGCAAGGCATCGCGCACCGCCGTCGCCTCCAGCTCTCTTGGTACGCGGGCGAGCGAAGCCGCGATGCGCTCCAAGCCGTAGGGTTCGCCGAACCGATCCTCTCCTTCGTAGAGTCCGTCGGAATGGAGCAGCAGGACGTCGCCCGCTTCGAGCGCTAGCTCGCGAAGGCCGAAATGAGGATCGAGCTGGGTGCCGAGCGGCAGCGAGGGGAGCGCCACCTCCGTGACCCCGGCGGTATTGGCCAGGAAGACCGGGGGGTGCCCGGCGTTCGCCACCGTGGCGATCCGGCGTAGGGGGTCGAGGACGACGATCGCGAGCGTCACCAGCTTTCGCCGCCGCGCCGTCTGCTGCACCATCAGATTGAGCTTGGCCAGTACGGCGAGCGGCTGGTCGAGTTCGGTGGCCAGGATCGTGAGGCAGCTCCGGACCCCGGCGAGCAACAGGCCGCTCGCCATGCCGTGGCCGGCGACGTCGCCCACCACCACGGCCAAGCGCCCTCCTTCGAGCTGAAAGTAATCGTAGTAATCGCCGCCCACCTCGGTCGCCGGCCAGGAAACGCTACAGATGTCGAGCCATCCCTGCGGCGGGCAGCCCTCCGGCAGCATCGCAAGTTGGATCTCGCGCGCGTAGTCCAACTCCTGGCGCATCCGCAGTTGGTCTTTCGTGCTCTCCTGCGATGCGACGAAAATCCCGAGGATCTCGCGACGCCGCCTGCGCGAGGTCGCAAGGCCCACGATCAGAGCGAAGAACTGATTGCTGACCACCGCGGCCACCGTCCCCGTGTCTGTGGTCTTCTTCTCGTCCACCGCCAATCCCAACAGCACCGCGAGCAGCAGGCCGAGCACCAGAGAACCATGGACCAGAAGCCGCTCGACCGGCCGCATTCGAAACGGCGGCACGAAGTAGCTGGCGATCACCAGCAGCGGGATCAAGCCGTCGAGCCCGAGCGTCGCAAGTAGAGTCGACAAAAGCAGCGTGACGAGAAGGGTCACGATCGCCGCGCGCGGATGCCCGACGATCAGTCGGCGCACCGGTTCGAGAGCGCGATCGATCCCATCCTCCGGTCCGCGGCTCAGCCGCCAACGGCGCAGGGCGAATGAGAAGACCAGGGCAAAGATGAGATTCGGCACCAAGATCGCCAGCCGCCGGGGATCGCCGATCGAGGCGGCGATCGTCCCGCCTGCGGCGGCCAGCGCATAGACCCCCAGAAACCACCGCGCCTTGCCGAGATTCGATACGTCGAAGCGGTTGGCGACCGCCTGCTCCGGAGAGAGCTGGGACAGCTCGTCGAGGGTGAAGGGTTGCACGGGGGTATCTTACTCGCGCCCGTGCAACTCCCTTCGTTTCGGCGTCCGGCCTTTCTCAGTCCTGGCCGAAGAAGAGTAGAACCGTTGAAACAAGAGCCGCCTCGGTGCGCTGATCGGAGCCGAGCCCCGCCGCGAGATAAACGCGGCGTCCGGCGAGGTCGACGCTCCCGACGACTTGACCCTTTTGGCGCAGCTCGAATCCGAGCGGCAGCGGCAGTCGACGCGGCTTGCCGGTCTTGTCGAGAATCTCGTGGAGCGAGCTGATCTCGATCGGATCGCCGCCGAATTCAACCGTGCCGCGAATGTCGAGAGCGGGAGTGGCGAGGGCCAACACATGGACATCGCCCGCAGCGTTCTTCATCGCGCAACCCACCTGGGTCTGGCCGATCGGAATCGACCACGAGGCATGGGCCGTGTCCTTTTGCAGAACCGGGGTGTTCGAACGGCATTCAACTTTCCATTCTTCGCCCTGGTCGCCGACGAACACAAACCTTTTCCGCGTCCTTTCGGTCCGGCTGCTAACCTCGAAGTAGCCGTTGCCCCAGCCCCAGTTCAGATTCTCGTCGCGGGAGGTAGAGAACCCTCCGCGGGTAGAAAAGGGGCCGAACCGGAGAGGCTTTTTCCAACTCGGGGTGCCCGTCACTTCATACACTTCGGCGTTCGAGAGCGAGGGGTCTACGGCGATACGAATCGAGGTGGCGCCGCCGACGGAAGCGCCGAGCAGGGCGAATCCAAATGCGATGAGTAAGTACTTTGCCTTTCCAAACATGGTCTGGGTACCCTCCTGGGCGGCGTGCGTTTGCAGCCGCCGTGCCAGGCGGTCGCGCAACCGGTGTCGGGGCGGACAACGATGGCCTCGGTCCTCAGGGAGGGCAAATAGGAGGTCAGGTGCGCCCGCGGGGGAGGACAGCGAGAGTCCGGAAAAGGCACCACGAGTGGTTCTACGGCTAGACTCTCGCCGTTTTCTTGGGTTTGGCAAGGTCGAGGAGAAGTCGTCATGGCGATTCGCGTGCTGCAGGTGGGGTTGGGGCCGATCGGTGCGTCGATCGCGCGGCAGGTGGGAGCGCGCTCGGGGTTTGAGCTGATCGGCGGGGTCGACCTCGATCCGGGCAAGGTCGACCGCGATCTCGGACCGGTCTGTGGAATGGGGAAAGACCTCGGAATTGCGATTTCGGGGGATCTCGCGGCGGCGCTGGCTGAGCTAAAGCCCGAGATCGCAGTCGTTTCGACCAGCTCGGTGCTGGAGCGGGTGGCGGGGACGATCGAAGCATGTTTAGCGGCCGGGGTGGCGGTCGTCTCGACCACGGAGGAGCTTTCGTTCCCCTGGCGCGAGCGGCCGGAACTGGCGCGCCGGATCGATGGCGCGGCGCGAGCCGCGGGACGAGCGGTGCTCGGCACGGGGGTCAATCCCGGCTTCGCGATGGATGCCTTGCCGCTCGCGCTCACTGCCGTTTGCGAACGGGTTGACGGGGTGATCGTCCGGCGCGTTCAGGACGCTTCGAAGCGGCGGCTGCCGTTCCAGCAGAAGATCGGTGCGGGGCTCAACCTGGCCGAGTTCCACGCGAAAGTGGCGGCCGGCGGCGTCCGCCATGTCGGGCTCGCCGAATCGATCGGAATGCTCGCGAGCGCGTTCGGCTGGAAGCTCGATTCGGTCACCGACGAGATCTGGCCCAAGATCGCCACCGCTCGCGTCGCTTCGCCGGACCTCGAGGTGGCGCCGGGAGATTGCAGCGGCGTCGTCCAGCTTGGGCAGGGCAAGGAAGGCGATCGGGTCCGCATTCGGCTCGAATTCGAAGCCTATCTGGGGGCGCCCGAAAGCTATGACGAGATCGAGATCGCCGGCTCGCCCGCGCTCAAATCGCGGGTCGAAGGAGGCATCCCGGGCGACCTCGCGACGGCTTCGATCGTGGTCAACGCGATCCCTCGGGTGCTTGCCGCTCCTCCCGGTTTGATCACCATGCGCGACCTCCCTCCCGCCCATTGGTGGCCGGGGATAGCCGCATTCGGAGGGTAGCTGGAGGGTAGCCGCTAGCGATTCGGGAAAGGCCGCCCTTGTGCTACCCTTCGCTTACTTCAACAGCAACGTTCCGAGCGTTTCGACGAGCTCTACCTTTCCCCGAAAGGAGAACCGATGAGCGTGAAAACCGTTGGCATCAGCTTCCAGGAAGTGATGTCAGGTGGGTTTGGCTTGGGCGCGACCGACCCGGCGGCCGGCAAGAAGAAAGGTCGAAGCGAGGGGAGCGAGCTGACACTCCACGGCTCGATCCTGATCGACGACCTCGACCGCTTCATCGCGGAGGCCGAGCATCCGGGTAAGCTGTCGGGAACGATCGACTTCACCCCGTTCGGCGACGGCCTGGCCTCCACTTCCGGAGTCTTCAACCTGTTTCGCCCCACCGACGACCCGCGGCTCACCCTGATGGTCTACGAAATGGGCTTCACCCATGAGGGCAAGGCCTACTATTTCGCCGGTCAGAAGAACGTTCGCGACGACCCGGGCTTTGATCTATGGAGCGATACGACGACGCTCTATTCGACCCTCCACGAGGGGACCGACAAGAGCGGACCGACGATCGGCGCGGGCGTTCTCACCCTGGGGGTCAAGCAGCTGATCCAATTGCTCGGCACCATGGCCGCTCCGGGAGCTGAAACGTTCGGGGAAAAGTCCGCGGCGTTCACGAAGTTCGGCGGCTTCTTCCTGGGCGAGCTGTGGAACACCTACGTGAGGCACGCGAAAATCTGAGGGAGGCTACGTTTGAGCGTCAAGACCTTTCGCGATCCCCACGTCTCGCGCTGGCAGTCGATCGTCGACGAGGTGCTCCAACGGCAGAGCGAACCGCCGGCCCCCGCGGGCCGACGCCCAACGCTCGACCACCCGGTCGTCTCGGCGGCCGCCGCGGCCGGCGCTTCGGCGGTGGCGGCAGGGGCCGCGGGCGGCTCGCTCGCTTCGGCCGCGCCGGCCGGTCCCGCGTGCACCACCCATCAAGAATGCGCCCATCTGGCGCTGCGGATCGCCACCGCGAAGATAGAGCACCGACCGGCGGAAGAGATCGCCGAACTCGAATCTGAGCTCAGGTTCGGCACTTGCGATCCGCTCTGGTCCGAGGCGATGGCCGCCTACGTCCGTTTCTTCGACTTCGACAAAGGCTCCGCTTCCTATCGACCGTCGACCGGGCTGGACGATCCGGCGCCTCACAATCTGCCCGAAAGCGCGACGGTGGCGCTGATCGCCGACTGGGGCACCGGGACGGCCGAAGCGATCGCCCTGCTCGAAAAAGTTGCTGCCCACAAGCCGGACGTGCTGATTCACCTGGGCGACGTCTACTACTCGGGCACCGCCTCGGAAAACGAGCGGTACTTCCTCGATCCGATCAACCAGATCTTCGGGCGCGGGCCGGACCGGCCGCTGCCGGTGTTCAACCTTCCCGGCAACCACGACATGTACTCGGGCGGAGCCGGGTACTGCAGTACGCTTGACCGTCTGAACCTGCCGCCGCTCGCGCCGGAAGGGCAGGTCCAATCCCATAGCTTTTTCTGCTTGCAAAGCTCCGGTTGGCAAATCTTGGGCGTCAACACGGGGCTCCACGACGACGACTTGTTCGACGTGGCGACCTCGGTGACCTACCTCGAAGACGCCGAGCTGGCTTGGGCCAAGGACAAGATCAACAATGCCACAGGACATCGGACGATCCTGCTCTCTCACCACCAGCTGTTCTCGGCCTTTTCCCCGATCGGCCCGGAGAACAACGGCGACCGCTCGATCAACCCCCGCCTGCTGGCTCAGTTCGCCGATGTGCTCCCGGAAATCGACGTTTGGCTTTGGGGGCACGAGCACAACCTGGAGATCTACGGTCCCTACGCCGGCCTTTCCCGAGGGCGGTGCATCGGCCACGCCGCCGTCCCTGTCCTCACCGACCAAGTGCCCTACGCCTCGCGGGTGGGCAACAAGGTCCCCCTGCTGCCGAACAACGAAAATCCGATCCAATTGGGCATCACGGACGACATGTACAACCACGGTTACGTGATCGCCAAACTCGACGATGCGAAGAAAACCGCGCGACTGTCGTACTACCAGGACACCGGGACCCCAGGGGGCACCGAGCTGCTGTTCGAGGAGCTGGTGGGGGGGTGAAGCGTCGCCCGCCTCAATACCCCAACCCCGGATCCGGCACCTTCAGTCCCAGGTGCCGCTCGCACACCTCGTACGCCGGGTCGGCGTGGAGCAGCGCCACGTTTTTGAGGATGCAGAAGCTCGCGATCAACAGCTGATAGGGAGGCGGGACCGGCGCGCCGCGCGCCTTCAAGATCCGGCCGTTGGTGGCGCTCGCCAGAGCGATCTCGACCCCGCCGATCGCGAGGGTGCGGAACTTGGCGAGCGCCGCACCCGCCGTTTCCAGCTCCTCCGGATCCTCGAAGCCGCGCAGGACTTCGGCCAACACCAGGTCGGCGGTTACGAGCGGCGCCCGGCCGAGCAACTCGTCGAGATAGTCGGCGCGCGGCGTACGCTGGCCGGAGAAGTAGTCGATCCAGACGGTGGCATCCACCAAGATCTGCATCAGCTCCTCCCTTTCGCCTTCTCGCCCCCTTCCCACCGAAGGCGCCCGCGCAAATCCCGCACCTCCCGCTGGTCGAGCTGCTGCACCAGCGCCAGCAGCGCTGCATGCACGACCTCTTTCTTCGTCCGCAATCCGGTCAACTGCATAGCCTTCGCGGTCAGCGAGGCGTCGATGTCGATGTTGGTGAGCATGGATGGCCCTCCTTGTAAAGATTGTACAATGGGCATGTATCAGTGTACAAGAGAGACAAGTAAGTCGTCGCGGAAGTGCCTACGGTGTACAAATCCTCTAAGCTAATATATGACCAATGATGTTCTGTGTATAGTTAGAGCGTTTCGCTATATATCTTTCGTCGGGAAATGTGTAGATGAGACCGATAGCTGTACAGACGAGAGCGTTCCGCCGGCGCCGAAAGGGCTGAAGTATATATAGAACTCGGGTTCTTGTGCGTTGGACTGCTTCCGAAGATCGGCAGATGGGAGTCTCTATATAGGGCAAGGCGTCCGGCATATATCCGACGGCGTCCTATATATATCCGACGGCTTCGGCTATATAAGAATCGGAGTCTGTCAAACGGGGCATCGGGCCCGACCCGCTCTAGAAAAGCGGCGCCGCCGGAACTCTCGGTTTTGCCGGCCATCAGATGTTCGTGATTCTTCGATCGCCAAAATAGGAGGCTACTCGATGGTCATCTCGGCTGCAAACGCCCCCCCCCCCGACGCCTCCCCCGTCACTCCCCCTTAAGCGCCAACACCGGACTGATCCGCGTCGCCCGCCGCGCCGGCAGCCAAGCCGCCAGCGCCCCTAGACTTCCGAGAACCAACGCGGTCACCGCGTACGTAGCCGGGGCGTGAGGATCGATGCCATAAAGCAGGCTTTTCAAGCCGGTGCCGAGCAACGCCGCTAAGAAGACGCCGACGGCGACTCCGGCGAGCGACAGCGCCAGGCCGCGGGCGAGGACTTGTCCCACGATGCGGCCGGGGGAAGCTCCCAGGGCGGCTCGGACCGCCAGCTCGGGGGTGCGGCGGGTGACGTTGTAGGCGACCAGTCCGGCGACTCCGATGGCGGCGAGCAGGAGGGCCAGGCCGGCGAAGAGGGCGACGACCCAGGTTTGGAGGCGGGGTTGGGAGACGCTTCCCGCAATGACGGTGTTCAGGGTCCGGATGTCGAATAGGGCGAGATCGGGGTTGAGCTGGTGGAGCGCCTGGCGGAGGGCGGGGGTGAGGGCCGCCGGGTCTCCCGCCGTGCGGACGGCGATCGTCATCGTCGGCCAGAGGTTCCAGGTGGTCGGCATGTACATCGTGGGCGTGACGTCCTGCCCCAGGCCGACCTGGCGGACGTCGCCCACGACGCCGACGATGGTGCGCTCTTGGTTGTTGCCTAGATAGACCGTCCGGCCGATCGGGTCGGCGCCGCGAGGGAAGAGACGGCGGGCTAGGCCCTCGCTCACGAGGAGCGAATGGTGCGGCTCGAGGTGCTCGGCGAACCAGCGACCGCGCAGAAGGGGCACGCCGAGGGTGGGCAGGTACCCGTTAGTTACGATGCGCCAGGAAGCTTGGGCTCCCTCGCGGTTCGCTTGGGAACCGATGCTTGTTCCGGGCGGCGGAGCGAGAGCCGAAACCTCCATGCTCGTATTCACCTCGCCGAGCGGGATTTCGCTGGTGAGTCCGGCCGACGTGACTCCAGGGAGCGCGCGCACCTTTTCGAGCAGCGCGTCGTAGAGCGCGAGATTGGCCTTGTAGATCTCGTCGTTGTCCTCGACTTCCGGCAAAGTGAGGCGCGCGGTCAGGAGGTGATCCGGCCGAAAGCCGAGCGATACCTTCTGCAACCGGCCGAAACTCTGCGCGAGCAGCACCGCGCCAATCGCCAGGGCGGTCGCGAGTGCGAGCTGAGCCACCACCAATCCCTCGCGGAGCGGCGCCCGTCGCGCGTCGACCGCCGAGCGCCCGCCTTGGGCGAGGGCGGTGCGTACGTCCGTCCGCCCGGCGAGCGCGGAGGGGAGAATTCCGAAGGCGAACGCGGTCAAACCGGTCAGCAGAAACGAAACCAGGAGCACCGGGCCGTTGAGCGCGATCGACGAGAGGCGGGGGAGCGTCGCGGGCAGGAGTGCCGCGGTGCCGCGGAGCGCCGCCGCCGCGAGTGCGATCCCGAGCGCGCCGCCAAGCCCCGCGAGCAGCAGGTTTTCGATCATCAGGTGGCGGATCACGCGGGCGGGGCTCGCGCCCAGCGCGCGGCGGATGCCGATTTCACGCACTCGGGCCGTCGCCCGGGCCAGCTGAAGGTTCGCGACGTTGGCGCAGGCGACAAGCAGCAGGACGCCGACCGCGGCGAGCAGGACGAGCAGCCGGGTGCGCAGCTCTCCGCCGACCATCCAATCGCGGACCGGCTCGACCGCCGCCTGCCAACCGAGGTTGGTGTCAGGGAAATCCTTTTCGAGCTGCGCGCTGATCCCGCCGATCTCCGCCTGCGAGGCGGCGAGAGTCGCCCCGGGCGCCAGGCGGCCGAGCACGTCGACCCGTCGGTCGCCGCGGTTCTCTCCGGATCGCTCCGGCACGAGCGGCAGCCAGAGGCCGACGTCGGTCGAGAAACCCACGTCGCCCGGGGCGATGCCCACCACCGTGCGGGTTTCGCCGTTCACCCGGATCGGGTGGCCGAGGATCGAGGTCTGTGCGCCGTACCGGCGCCGCCAGAGCCCCTCGCCGAGGATTGCGACGGCCGGTCCGCCAGGTGCGTCTTCCTCGGGAGTGAACGCCCGGCCCGCGAGCAACGGCGTGCCGAGGAGGTCGAACAGATTTCCCGAGACCTCGTAGCCGGTCACCCGCTCCGGCGCGCCGTTTCCGGAGAGATTCACGCCCACCTCTTGGAAGGCGGCGAGCTGGGAGACGCTCTTTGCGCGCTCCTGCCAGGTGAGGAAGTCGGCCTCCGAGACCACGAAGCGCGGCAGGTCGTGCGAGAGATTGACGGCGGCGAGATGGACCACCCGCGCGGGCTCTTGGTACGGCAGGGGGGCGAGCAGCACAGCATGGACCAGGCTGAAGATCGTAGTGGCGCCGCCGAGGCCCAAGGCGAGGGTCGCAACCGAGGCCAGAGTAAACGCCCGGTTGCCGCGAAGCGCGAGCGTCCGGGCCGCGCGGCCGAGATCTTGTGCGAGCCGCGAACGGTGCTCCGAAAGAGCGGTCGCCAGGGCGTCCGCGGCGGCGGAGAGCCAAAGCCAGGCCGAGGCAAATGAGCCTCGATCTCTCTTCGCCTCCGCCCAGCGGGCGGCAAACGCGGCGGTCATCTCGCCGCCGTACTCCTCGCGGAACGACCCGGGGTAAAGCCAGAGGAGCGAGGCGTACGCCCGCTCGGCCCAAGAAGTTGGGGTTTCAGGGTGCATGGTTCACCGCCCCTCGAACACAAGGCCCGCCCGCCGGCCGAGGTTCAGCAGGTCGCCCAACCGGCCCAGCTCCAGCTCCGCCACCTGCCGGCCGAAGGGAGTCAACCGATAATGCCGCCGCCGCTCGTCCGAATTCGCGGCCACTTCTTTGCCATCGAGCTCGACGATCAGCCCCTGCTCCAGCAGGCGATGGAGCGTCGTATAGAGCGTGCCGGGGTTCAGCTTCGTCCGCCCTCCCGTTCGCTCGGCCACCTCCTGCATGACCGCATAACCATGCCGGTCTCCCTCGGCAAGGGCGATCAGGATGTGGAACGTGGCGGTCGGAAGCGGCAGCAGAGAGGCGGGGGTGGGGTCGTCGGAGTGCATTGCCATGCCGGCAAGTGTATTCGCGGTCGGTATATCTGGTAAAGATATAGTTGAGAGGGAGACCCGCCTCTGCCTCGATCGTGGTGAATGCAATTCCTGAGTCCTTGCAGCACATCTCGGGCTGATCACCATGCGTGACCTTCACGGCGGCGCACTGGTGGCTGGGCCTAAGCTCTTCGACGGTCACCGGGGCTTAAAGGTAAGCTAAAGCCTTCAGGCATGAATTGGTGCAACGAGGTGGCGGGGGAGTTGGCACCGTTCGAGGTCAATTTAAGGAGGAGCGGGTGAAGGGGACATTTCTTGACGCGGCGAAACGGGTGCTCACCGATGCCGGCGAGCCGCTCCACTATGGCGAAATCACGAAGCGGGCACTCGCAGCCGGGATGCTAGAGACCCAAGGCTTGACCCCGGCAGCCACCCTGAACGCTCAGATTGCTACCCACTTGAAGCGCCATGGAGCAGAGAGCCAGTTCGTTCGTGTTGCGCCCGGGATTTTTGGCCTGCGCGAGGGCACGACTCTCAATGCGATCGAGGAAGCCGGCGGCGAGGCGCAGGTCTTCATTTCAAGCTTCCCGACCTACGACGAAGTCCGCGCCGTGCTGCCGGTCTGGGCCGGCCGCGAACGGCGGGAAATCACCGGAATGTACAGCGCGGTCTGGGAGCATCGCGGCAGCCCGCAAGAGAACGTCGATTGGAGCGATCCCGATCAGTGGATCGGCGAACGGCTCGAAGGAGCGGCGCAGGAAATGGCGCTCGCCACTTGGGCGAAGAGCGGGAAGAAGGTCAACCCGCGCCATGCGACTGGCCACTGGCGGCTCGCCACGCGCTACCGGCTTTTGAGCGACGAAGCGGGCGGAACCCTTAGCCTGACGGAACGCGGGCGGCAGTTTCTCGGCGAACCGACGGGGCCAATGGTCCGCGAAATCGACCTGAGCCAAGGTCTGGTCAAACTTCTGGAACTCCTTGCCGAGCGCGGTACTTCTAAGCGCGGTGATTTCTTGGGTCCTTGGCGTGAGTATGTCGAGTCCGAGAGCCGGATCCGTAGCGATCTGGCTCTTAAATCCTTTCTTTGGGGACGCTTGCGCAATCTCGTCGATCGCAGCCTGGTCGAGCGGGCCGGCAACTCCTATTCGATCACCGCGGCGGGGCTCGCCTACCTACGCGAGGTCAGTAACTCGGCTGTTTCGGCGGAACCCGAGGTTTTGCAACAGGTTCGGCAACTCGCGGTCGAACAGCGCCGGGAGGCACGCCAGGCGTTGGCGGATCTGCTAGCCGAGATCGAGCCGTACGACTTCGAGCACCTGATTCGGCGGCTCCTTGAAGAGATGGGCTACGAGAGTGTTGAAGTGACCCAACGGTCGAATGACCGGGGCGTTGACGTCGTCGCCAACATCGTGGTCGGCATCACCTCGATCCGCGAAGTGGTCCAGGTCAAGCGCCATCGCGCCAACATTCAAAGGCCCGTGCTCGACGCGCTCCGCGGTTCTCTCCATCGTTTCAAGGGCGTACGGGGGACGATCATCACGACCGGTGGGTTCTCCAAGGGAACGCGCGACGCCGCCTTCGAATTGGGGGCTGCCCCGATTACGCTGATCGACGGAGACCACCTCTTGGATCTCCTGATCGAGAAAGGGATCGGCATTCGCAAAGAGACGGTCGAGCTGTGGAAGATCGACGAGGCCTCGCTGGTCAGTGGGGGCGACGAGGAGTCCGACGAAGAGTAAGGCGCGATCGGCGACGGCGGGGACATCCTCGCCCTACCCGATCCGCCGTCCCGCCACCGCGCCCCACAAGCTGTTCATCAACTCGATCCCCTCGGTGCGATCGAAATCCTCGACGGTGAGATCACGCTCTTCGACCTCGCCCCGTTCGAGTCGCCGCCGCCGGACGGTCCCAGGCAGGCAACCGGAGCGGAGTGGCGGCGTCAGCCACTTCCCATCAAGGCGAAGCGCGAGGTTGCTGCGCGATCCTTCGCACAGCTCGCCCCGCTCGTTGAGCAGTATCGCTTCGTCGGCTCCCAGCGCGGTGGCCCGTGCGTGGGCGAGGCGGTTCGCCTGGTAGGAAAGACTCTTGAGTCCCGCGAGCGGGCCACGGGAGTCGAGGTGGATTTCAGGGAGAAGGAGGACGGTCATCCCGGCTTCCGGGCTCGGCGGCGTGTAGGAGAAGGTCTCAATCAGGCGGGTCGGTCCGTCGGCCGGCGTTCCTCGGGTGACGGTGAGGCGTAGGCGGGCGCAGGGCATCGGGGCGGCGGTTGCCACCTCGGCGATAGCCTGGTCGAGGGCCGCTCGATCCTCAGGCACGTCCAGCGAGATGCGCGGCAGGGAAGCGAAGAGCCGGTCGAGGTGAGCTTCGATGTCGAGCGCTTTTCCGTCGTCCACTCGGAGCGTTTCGAACAGTCCGTCGCCGAAGCGGAACCCCGCGTCGTCGGGGGAGATCTTGACCTCATCGCGCGGGACGAGCCGGCCGTTCCACCAGGCCTCCTGGAGGGCGTCGTGGGCGGACGGGACGCTCAATCGAATTCCAGTCCGCCGATCGCGGTCAGGAACGCCGCGGCTTTCGCTTCGCTCTCTTCCCGTTCGAGATCGGGGAGCGAGTCGGCCGTGATGCCGCAACCGGCGTGGTAGGCGATCTTTCCCTTGGCGACCGCGGCGGTGCGGATCGCCACCGCCAGCTCCATGTCGCCTTGCAGCGAGATCCAGCCGAACGCGCCCATCGCCGGGCCGCGGCGCCGCTCCTCTTCGGACGAGATCACCGCCATCGCTCGGATCTTCGGCGCGCCGGAGATCGATGCGGCGGGAAACGTCGCGCGCAGCAGGTCGGCCGGGCCGACGTCGCGGCGGAGTGTGCCGCGAACGACGGCCACGAGATGGTGGACGGTGGGCAGGGTCGACAGCTCGCCGAGCGTGGGCGTCGAGATCGAGCCGGGCTCTGCGACCCGGCCGAGATCGTTTCTCGCCACGTCGACGATCATTGCGAGCTCCGCTTTGTCCTTGGCGCTAAGGACCAGCTCGCGGGCAAGCGCCCGGTCTTCGTGCGGGTTCTTGCCGCGGGGACGGGTTCCCTTGATCGGCCGGGTCTCGACCGCGCGCCCGCGCACCGAAAGGAAGATCTCGGGCGAGATCGATAGGAGCGCGCGGCCGGCGCCGAGGTCGAAGAACGCGCCGCGGATCGCCGGGCTCGCGGCGCGCAAGCGGCGATAGAGGGGCCAGACCAGTGGGGCGGCACAGGGCGCTTCGAGTCGCCGGCAGAGGTTCGCCTGGAAGATCTCGCCGTGGCCGATCCGCTCGACCGTGCGAGAAACCGCCGCCTCGAATCCGTCGCGGGTCGGCCGGCTTGCCACATGGGTTCGCGTGGCGAGCTTTTCGAGCGGGGGGATTTCGAGTGCGGCGGCGCGGGCCAGCAGCGCCTCCGCCTCATAGGTCGGATCGCCGTCGCGCCAGGCGTTCGAAGATTCGAGCGTCCAGTGCTTGCCGTCCCAGAGCAGCACGCGATCGAACAGCGAGAGCTTGAGGTCGGGGAGCGAAAGGTCGTCCGGCGGCGGGGTCGGCAGCTTTTCGATCTCCGCGCCCAGCTCGTAGCCGAGATAGCCGAGCAGCAGCCCGCCCGCGCCGCCCCAGACGGAAAGGGCGGATTCCAGGAGATCGAATCCCCGGGCGGAAAACGTCGCCTGCCCGGCCGCGGTCGAAACGGTCGCCCGGCCGGCGCGGACGGCAAGCTGCGCGATCGGCTCGGCGGCCAGCCGGTGCCCTTCGGCCCCGCCGTCGAGCCAGGCGAAGCCCGGCCGCCACCGCAGCGCCTCGGCGATCTGGTCGGAAGAAGCCGTGCCGCGCAAGGGAGTTTTCGATCCCCTTGCTCCGTCGCGCGGCGCGGGAAGCAGCGCGCGAAGGCGTTTTTCCCGGCGGGCGCGGACGGCCGCGGAGGGGCGTTCGGACCACATGAGGGCGGCCCGAACGTCTAGAGCCGGCCGAGCGCGGCCTTGGCGATCTTTTGCGCTCCGGCGAAGGAGGCCGCCGGGTCGTTCAGCTGGCAGGTGATCAGGAGCTGCTTTTCCCCTTGGCGGACGTGGAGTTGCATCAGGCTCCCTCCCGCCCAGAATGCGCCGTCGCCGAGGTTCGGCACGTCCTTCAAGTCGCCGTGGGTGAGCGTGTCGAGCGCGCCACGCGTGGTGCGGAGGGTTCGCTCCGCCCGCTCGGGGGTCCCATGCAGGCGGACGACGAGGCTCAAGATCCTCGGCTGCTCGGTCGATCCGGCGTTGTAGGCGCAGGAGAGCGGATCGCGTCCCTTGGCGTCCTCCAACGTGCTGCTCATGCCGGAGACGTACCCTCCGGCGATCGCGTTCGCCTCGTCGTCCGGGAACAGATCGCAGGCGTCGATCGAAGAGACCGCAGATTTTTCAGCCGCCGTGCTCTTGGCCTCCCCACTATGGGAGCCGGAGGAACCGCCGCAGGCGGCGAGCAGAAGCGGGGCGAGCAACAGGAAGATTCTCGGTCTCATGAGCTGGGTTTCTCCGGAAGATCCAACGATTCTAACTTCGGACCGGGAAACCATGGCATTTGTTCCCCATCTTCAGGCTAGAATCGCGGCATGAGATGGGAAGGCGGGAGACAGAGCACCAACGTCGAGGACGTGCGCGGCAGCGGGGGCGGTGGACGACGGGGTTTAGGCATCGGTTGCGGCGGCATGGTCCTGGTGATCATCTTCGCCCTGGTCACCGGCCGGAATCCGCTCCAACTGCTGCAGACCATCCAGGAGACCCAGGGCGGCAGCCCGGCGCAGACCGTTCCTTCGGGAGACGGCACGACGCCCGCGCCCGATCAAGAGGGGAAGTTCGTCGGGGCGGTCCTCGGCAACACCGAGGATGTCTGGACCAAGCTGCTCGCGAACACCAAGACGCCCTACCAGGATCCGCACCTGGTGCGGTTCTCGGGCTCGATCCCTTCGCAGTGCGGCATGGCCTCGGCGGCGGTCGGTCCGTTCTACTGCCCTGCCGATCAAAAGGTCTATCTGGACACCGCGTTTTTCGATGAGCTCTCCCAGCGCTTCGGCGCGCCGGGTAAATTCGCCGAGGCGTACGTCGTCGCCCACGAGATCGGCCATCACGTACAAAATCTCCTGGGAATCGATCAAAACGTGCGCGATGCCCAGGAACGCGCCCGGGACGACGGTCAGGCGAACGAGCTGTCGGTGAAGATGGAGCTGCAGGCCGATTGCCTGGCGGGGGTCTGGGCGTACCACGCCGACCACGACTACAACATGATCGAGCCGGGCGACTTCGAGTCGGGATTGAAAGCCGCCCAGGCGATCGGCGACGACGAGATTCAGAAGCAGACCCAAGGGTACGTCGTTCCCGAGAGCTTCACCCACGGAACGGCCGCTCAGCGTTCCGAGTGGCTTCGTCGGGGCCTTCAGTCGGGCGACCCGAACGACTGCGACACGTTCGCTCGGTAAGTTCGAGGGCCTCCAGACGGAGGCCCTCTTCCTCTCAAATCAGAACGCCGACCGATCCGCGCGGCTTTCCAGCCGGCCCGCCGGATTGTCGTAGGTCTTGATCCGGCCGGTCGAGAGATCGGTGATCTTGACCTGGTAGGCCGCCGAGGCGAGCCCGCCCAAATTGACCCAGAATTTGCCATTGGTGGCCCGGCCGTCGATCATCGACAGGATGACGACTGGCGTTTCGGGAGCCCTCGGGAACGCGAACCCCCCGCTCTTGTCGGTGCGCAAGAGGGCCGAGGTCGGCCGTGGATCTTGCTCCGCAATGAGCTCGGCGCGAAATCGGCCGCCGAGGAGGCAGAGCGTGCGGCTCGTCGGAACGCAAGCTTCGCCGGCCGTTGGGACGGCGAGAATCTCGTCGTCCGCTGCGTACTCTTCGGCCTTCGGGCGAGGGTCGAGATCGCCGCTCAGTCCAACCGGCAAGGCGTTGACAATGCGCCGACTCTCGAAGATTCCCGCGGCCTTGGTGAACGTGCGAGTGATACCGGTCGTTCGGTCGGTCACCCGAATCTCGATGGCGAGGCGGGTAGTCGCGGCAAAGGTCAGATTCTTGGAGCCAGGGCCGGCGAGGAGCACCGTGACGTCGGGGTCGGCGGGGTTTTTGAGGCCGAACGTCGCCACGTTGGCTCCGAGCGGCAGCGGTTTCGCCGTGCCGCTTTCGCCGGCCGTTCGCCAGGCGATCTCCACTCTGTAGCGCCCGCCGGGACCGAGGCAGGCAGCGCTTTGACCCTCCATGCAGGGGGGCGATATGAGCGACCCGGAGAGATCCGCGTCGGCCAAGGTACCTTCCGAGTGTTTGAACCAGGCCGTTGGAATCGCTCCAGACGATCGATCGGGCAACGTGGGGAAAGCGGCCAGGAGCGGACCGGCGCCGGAGATCCGGGTACGGTCCGAAGCCGGCGCGCCGCCGGAATCGAACCAGCGACCGGAAATCGTTCCGGATCTCTCGCCGACAAGTACCAGGAGGCTTCCCGCGGCCTCCGAGCCCAGGGCGAACGATTCGATCGCGTCAGGATCGCTGAAAGACTGCTCGCTTCCGACCGGCATGCCGTCCGCGCCCAGGCGTCCGATCCGGATCTCGTTAACCGGCGTGGGGGGAGCCGGACCGCCGGGAAGGCCCTGCTGGCTGTTCCAGCCCACCCACCAGCCGTCGGTGCCGCGCGGTATGACCCTAGGGCCGCCATTGATCCGAAACCGCTCGGGCCGGCTGATCGGAAAGGTCTGAGACAGCGGCCCACCCAGAGGGCTGAATCGGCGCCCGACGATCTGGTACTCATTCGTGTCGACGAAGCGTGCCCAGACCGCGAGCACCGTGCCGTCGCTTTGGATTGCGATATCCGGATCGATCTCACCGAAGGGTGGCGAGGCGAGAGTGGACAGCGGGATGGCTTCGGTCAACGGCTGCAAAGCTGAGTTGAAAAACCTGCCGCGCGTGATTCCGCGAGGATCGCGCCAGACGACTACCACCGAACCGTTCGGCGCGACCGCCAGGCGTGGCTGGGTATTGAAGTTGAGGCTGTCCGGGTTGAGCGCGACAACGATCGGTCCGCCCGTCGGCCGGCCCAACGCGTCGAGCCGATGGAGACCGATCCCCGGAGGGCCAAGAGGCCTCAAGAGCGTTTCGAATTCGGAGACCGCCGCGAAACCTCCGTCGGGTAGGGGAACGACATGCGCAAGAACCCCATCCCAAAGCTCTACGGCGGGGGCGACCGGCCGCCCTGTGGCATCGAAGCGCTGGGCGCGGACCTTTCGCGTTGCCGAGCTGGGGCATCCGCTCCTCTGCCAGATCAATAGAAAAGAGCCGCCCGGTTGGACCGCGAGGTCCGGAGACCGGTCGGCGCAAGGCGGCGGATCGCCGGCCGAAAACGAGGCGATCCGGTCGATCTCGACCCCCAGAGCGGGCCAGGCGGCAAGCGCGATAAAGACGGTGAGAGCGCCGCGGATCGCGCGCAATCTCCTGGGGCCGATGGGCATGTCGGAGGTTCCTGTAGGCAACGCGGTCATTGGAATGCCGTCCGATCCGCGCGGCTATCGAGCTTGCCGACCGGATTGGCGTACGACTTTGCGGCACCGGTCGACAGATCGGTGATCCTCACTTTATAACCTGACGACGACAGCCCGCCCAAATAGACCCAGAATTTGCCGTTGCTTGCCCGGCCGTCGATCATCGTCAAAGTGACCAGCGGGGTTTCGGAAGCGCGGGGCAAGGCGAAAGCTCCGCTCTTGTCGGTGCGTGTGATCGCGAGCGCCGGGTTGGGGTACTGGCCCGCCAGAAGCTCGGCACGGAAGCGTCCGCCGAGCAGGCAAAGCGCGCGGCTCGTCGGCACGCAGGTCTCGCCGACGGCCGGATCCGGAGCGAGGCCGCTTTCCTGGTCGGGAACGATGAAGGTAGCGGCCGACGGTTCGGCGTCGCCCGAAAGGCTCGGCAGCGCACTCGGAAATCGCCCGCTCGCGAACCGTCCGGCGGGTTTGGAAAACTTTCGAACCGTGCCGGTCGTCTTATCGGTCACGCGAATTTCGAGCGCCGCTCCGGTCGTGGCGGCGAACGTCAGATCGCGCGATCCGGCACCGGAGAGGAGGACCGTCACGTCATGGTCGGCTGCGTTCCTCAGGCCGAACGTTGCGACGTTGCCCGCGAGCGGCAACGGTCTCGCCGTGCCGCTGGAAGCCCCGATTTGCCAAGCGACCTCCACCCCGTAGCGCCCGTCGGGGCCGAGGCAGGCGGCGGTTTTCCCCTCCAGACAGGTCGGGGTGAAGATCGCGCCGAAGAGATCGGAGTCATCCGGTGCAAAAAACGAATCCCCCGACCAGGCGGAGACGAATGCACCGGGCGATCGATCGGCGACGATCGGGAAGCGATAGGGGGAAGCAACACCTTGCGAAAGGCTGAAGGGATTCGAAACCGCCGCGCCATCGCGTTCGATCAGCCGGCCGGCGATCGATCCGTCCAGGGCGGTGCCGAGCATCAGGAGATTTCCTGCTCCGTCGGTGCCGAGGGCGGGCGGCGCGTCCGGCAATCGGAGAGACTCCAAGGACCGCTCGACGCCGAGCCGTTCGCCACCGGCACCCAAACGGACCACCCGGGCTTCGGTCTGGCCTGGATCGGGTCCCGGGGGCGGCGGATACGGCAGCGGGTCGCTGAACCAGCCCACCCACCAGCCTCCCTCGGGACCGGCCACGACCCGGGGAACGAAGTTCGCTCGATCCTCGACCTGGCTCACGGGAAAAACGGAGGTCAGGGGATGGCCGGAAACATCGAACCTTCGCCCGTAGATCTGGGAGCCGTTGGTTTGGAAGATTCCGGACCAGAGGGCCAGGGCGGTGCCGTCGGCCTGAAAAGCGATCTCCGGTTCGAATTGGCCCGGAAACGTCGGACCGTTGGAAAGAAGGAACGCTTCCGTCACGGGTTCAAGAGCGGAATTGAAGAATCGGCCGAGCACGATGGCGGGAAAGAGCGGATTGACCGAGACGACTTGCCAGACCACGGCGACCGCGCCATTTTGAGCCACCGCCAGGCGGACTCCAACATTGGGGGCGGATTGAGTGGCCACGACCGAGACCGGTTCGCCGACCGGTCGGCCCAGACCGTCGAGCCGATGCAGGTTGATGCCCAGAACCTTGGGCGGCTGGATCACCTGCAGATCCAGGGACGCGACGACGAACCCGCCGTCCGGAAGAGGAGCGACCTGGGGTTCAAGCCCGGGCCACGGGTGGTTCAGCGAGCCGAGCGCCCGTCCCGCGGCGTCGAAGCGAATCGCGCGCACCCACGCCGACGGAGGACTCGGGCATCCGCTCTGCTGCCAGACCAGCAGGAACGCTCCGCCCGGCTGCGTCGCGAGGTCAGGACTCGAGTCGTTGCAGGGCGCCGATTCTCCGGCCGAAAAGGAGGCGATCCGATCGATCTCCGCTCCCGAGGCAGGCCACGCGACGGCCGAGAACGCGAAGGTGAAAAGAAAAAGGGCGCCTCGGGTCGTGCGCGGCCTTACATGGCGTGTGATCAAAACGCCCTCCGATCCGCGCGGCTTTCGAGCTTGCCCACGGGGTTGGTGTAGGTCTTCGCGGCACCGGTTGAAAGATCGGTGATTCTCACCCGGTAGCCGGACGGAGAGAGGCCGCCCAAATAGACCCAGAACTTGCCGTTGCTCGCCCGGCCGTCGATCATCGACAAGGTGACCAGCGGAGTTTCGGGAGCGCGGGGCAGCGCGAAGGCGCCGGTCTTGTCGGTGCGCGTGATCGCGAGCGCCGGGTTGGGGTATTGCCCCGCCAGAAGCTCGGCGCGGAAGCGGCCGCCGAGCAGGCAGAGCGCGCGGCTCGTCGGAACGCAGGTCTCGCCGACGGCCGGGAGGGGGGCGAGGGTATCGCCCTCCTTTTCCCGGTCCGCCGGAACCGCGATCAACGAATCGTCGGAGCCGCCCGCGAGACTCGGCAATGCGTTCGGAAATCGTCCGCTCGCGAAGCGCCCGGCGGGTTTGTTGAAGGTGCGCACCATGCCGGTCGTCTTGTCGGTCACGCGAATTTCGAGCGCCGTCCCGGTGGTGGCGGCGAACGTCAGGTCGCGCGATCCCGGGCCGGACAACAGAACGGTCACGTCGTGGTCGGCGGCGTTCCTCAATCCGAACGTCGCCACGTTGCCCGCGAGCGGCAGCGGTTTCGCCGTGCCGCTTTGGGCGCCGTTTTGCCAGGCGACCTCCACGGCGTAGCGACCGTCGGGGCCGAGGCAGGCGGCGCTTTTGCCGGCCAGACAGTTGGGGACGAGCAGCGCCCCCGAAAGGTCGTATGGGGCATCGAGGCTCGGAGTATGCGACCACGCGGCGATCCATCCGGTCGATGGACGACCGGCGAGAACCGGGTCGCGAGAGTGATCGTTGCCCGAAAGGTTGAAGAGATCCGAAGCCGGGGCACCGTCAGCATCCAACAACCGGCCGGAAACGAAGTCGGCGTTGCGTCCCAGCACGAGAAACCGCCCGCTCGAATCCATGCCGATCGAAAAAGGCACCGGCTCTTCAATTCCTTCGACCATCCGCTCGGTGCCGAGCGGTGCACCCTCTGGGTCCAAGCGTGCTATGCGGATCCCGCGGTCCTGGCCCAGCAATGCGAACGGCAGCGGAGCGATCGGTTCTCGCCCCCAGGCGACCCACCAGCCGCCGTCGGCCCGTGGAATGGCGCGAGGCGAGTAGTTCCACTGGCTGTCCTCGGGTTGGGTGATGGCCAGGGGATCGGAAAGAGGCACTCCTGTAGCGCTGAATCTGCGGCCAAAAACCTGGAAACTAAACTCCTCGAAGGCCAGGCGGCGCCAGACCACGAGGGCTGTATTGTCAGCTTGGAACGCGGGGCTGGGGTTGACTTCAAATTCGTCCGTGGCCTGGTGGCTTGAGAGAAAGACCTTCTCCGCGGTGGGGTGCAGAGAGGCGTCGTAGAAGCTGGCTCTCAAGACTCCGCCGTTGGTGGGATCGTCCCAGGCGACCACCACCGAACCGTTGGGGGCGACCGCCAGGCGAGGATTGGCATTGACGTTTAGTTCGTCCGGATCGATCGCGACGATTGCCGGTCCGCCGATCGGACGACCGAGCGCATCCAACCGGTGGAGGCCGATGCCGTGAGAGCCGAGCGGACCTAAATCCAGCTCGGACGAGGACACTGCGACGAAACCGCCGTCCGGAAGGGCCACGACATCGAGACCTACACCGACCCAAAGATCGTTGGCCGAGCCGAGAGGTTTCCCAGCGGCGTCGAATCTTTGGGTTTGGACCTTCGGGCTGCAAAAGAAGCACGGATGCCCTTCCCAGGCGAGGAGGAACGATCCGCCCGGTTGCGCGGCGATGACCGTGCCGAGGTCGGAAATGGGTGCGGGTTCGCCGGCCGAAAACGAAGCGATCCGGTCGATCTCCGTTCCTGCGGCGGGCAGCGCCAAGAGCGCCAAGGTGAGAATCCAAGCGCAGCGTGCGGTGCGTGACCTCAAGCGGCCAATGTGCATGTCCGAGGTTCCTTCCTTCCAGTCCGTTATTGGAACGCCGTCCGATCGGCGCGGCTTTCGATTCGACCGGAGGGGTTGGCGTAGGTCTGGACCCGGCTGGTTGAAAGATCCGTGACCTTCACTTTGCAGCCGGAGAATGTCGCAATAGCATATCTCATCAGAGGGAACGTGAGTGAAACTTCAAGCATCTACCGGTTTAACCGCCGATCTCTCGCGCTTCGCCGGGGGGCAATGTCGTCAATGCATGGAGGAGGCGTTCAACCAGCGGCTTGAGATCAGTCAAGCGGTTGCTTCTGGCTCTCAAAACAACGACGCCGAAGGTTCTCCCCGTGAGCACCTGCTGCTTGGGAAGCCGTCGATCGACGGTGACCAAGAAATCAAATCTTCCTTCTATGGCATCAAGCAGGGGGCGATCGTCGAGGTTACCCAGTCCGAGATCGACAGCGCTGAGAACATTGTGTCCGGTCAGAAGTGCGCCGAGTTGGTGAGGGACGCAGGCGTCGAGCAAGACGCGCAAGGGGCCGGTCCTTATTTACGCGGCAACGGCATTGGCGAGCAGAGCGGATTTGGCGAGCTCCAACACAGCGACCGCATGGTCCCTGCGAACAGAAGGGAAGTCCACCAGAAAAGCATCGAGCGGATCGCCGGCTTCGAGGTAGTCGATCAATGTCTGCACCGGAACTCGGGTACCTGCGAAAACCGGAGTACCGCTGAGTCGGTCGGGGGAGGCGGTGATGAGAGGGTGCGGGATCGACATTCAGGTTCCTTTTGCCGCATCGAAGCTAGGGCAGTATATCGCTCGGCCAAGCTTTGATCGTTGGTGGAATGGGAGGGGCCGGCCTGGCTATTCGTGCCGGCCGGCCGGCCCCTCCCTCACCGAACCTGAAACTGCGCCTCCACCTCGACCGCGCAGCCGTAGGGCAGGGACGACATGCCGACCGCGATGCGGGTGTGGCGGCCGGGGTCGCCGAGGATTTCGACCAGCAGGTCGGAGGTGCCGTTGATCACCTGGGAGTGCGAGGTGAAGTCGGGCATGCAGTTGACGTAGCCCCCGACGCGGACGCATTGCCGCACCCGATCCAGGTCGCCGTTCAACGCTTGGCGGAGCACGGCGATCACGTTGAGGGCGCAAAGCCGCGCCGCCTGTTGGCCTTCGGCCACCTCGAACTCGCGGCCCAGCTTGCCGATGTACTTGTACTCGCCGTTCCATTTCGACAGCTGCCCCGAGATATAGACGATGTCGCCGATCTGGAGGAAGGGCAGGTAGTTCGCGCCCGCCGGGGCGGCGAGCGGCAACTCGATTCCGAGGGCCTTCAGACGATCTTCGATCGACATGGAGACCTAAAACGCCTGGCGGTCGGCGCGGCTCTGGCGCTTTCCGGCCGGGTTCGAATAGGTGCGAAGGGTGCCGGTCGAGACGTCGGTCACCTCGATCCGGAACGCCGCCTTCGAGAGCCCGCCCCAATAGACCCAGATCTTGCTGTTGTTCGCCCGGCCGTCGATCAGGGAGACCGTGGCTCCGCCCGCTTCGGCGAACGCCAAGACCGCTTGGCGATCGGCGAACGCCAGCACGGTGGCCGGTCGCTCGACGCCGTCCGCTCCGGTGGCGACCGCCGCCACGCGGAAACGCCCACCGAACAGGCAGCCTGTGCGGGCCGTTGGAGCGCAAACGTCGGCCGCGACGGCTCCGGCCGGCTCATTGGAGACCTCGGCGGTTGGGGCGGCCTGGCCGGTCTCGGTGATTGTTGCCGAGGGGTTCGGGCTCACGGGAGCCAGCGGAATTTCGAGCCTGCCGCTCCCAAACGGTCCACGCGGTTTGGTGGCGTTGCGGGTGATTCCGGCTTCCGTCCAGCGGATCATCACCTCGGCGTTGGTGGTCGCCGCCCAATCGATGGCGCCGCCGCGCAGATCGACCGCGACGTCGAAGCGGCCGGGATTTTCGAGCGAGAAAAGGAGATGACTGCCGACCCGCAGGCCGCGTCCGACCCCGCTTCGCGCGCCCAAACGCCACTGCACTTCGACCTCGGCCTGATGGCCTCCAATCCGCGCGCAGACGGCGTTGACGCTCGGGCAGGCCGCCGCGAGTAGCGCGCCGCGCAGATCCCAGCCAGCCTGCGGTCCGGGAGGAGGAGGGGAGAAATCGACGTTTCCTTCCCAAAGAGCGGCGAAACCGGTCGCAGCGCTCTCGGCCATCGCGGTGCGGCCGAGAGGGAAAGGATCGGGACCGGCGAGCAGGGTAAGGTCCGAAGCCGGAGCGCCCGTCGCGTCGAACAAGCGCATCTTGACCGCCCCGAGATTGTCGCGGCCGGCAACCAGGGCGAGGCCATCGGGGTCGACGCCCACCACCGGGCCGGTCGAACCGAAGTCGCCCACCAGGCCGACGTCGATCCGCGGGCCGGCCGGATGGCCGCTGGCGTCGACCGCGCGGAGAAATGCTCGGGTGAGAATCGACTGAATGCCCCCTTCCTGCTCCTCCCAGGTCACCCACCAGCCGCCGCCCTGGCGCGGCGCCAGGTGCGGGTTGAAGGCTGGAATGGCACCTCCCCCCACTTCGATCGCGTTGCCGATCTGGATGCCCGCCGCGTCGAAGCGCCGGGCCGCGACGGTGCCCAGGGCGCTCACGACGAGAGCCCTGCCTGCCTCGTCGAAGGAGACGTCGAGGTCGTCGAACAGACCCGCGGAGCCGAGGTCGAACGTCCCGCCGAGGGGAGTCAAATCCGCGCCCAGCAGGCGGCCGAACGCGGGAAGCTGGGTGATCGGAATCGGAAACGGCGACAGAAACAGGTTGCGCCATCCGACCAACAGCCGGCCGTCGGGTGCGGAGGCCAAACGCGGCACCATGAAAGCGACTCTGCGCTCTTCGCTTCCCCCTTCGTCGATGCGGGCCGGGCCGGCGACCGGCGCACCGGTCGGGTCGAGCCGGCGCGCATAGACGCCGAAGATGCCCGTGTCGGCGGTCACTTCCTGGATATAGGCGATGGCAAAACCACGATCGGGAAGCGCGGCCACCTGGGGGAATCCGCCGAGGCCGAGGTCGATCTGCGCCCCTAGTTTTCGTCCCGCCGCGTCGAGCCGCTGGCCCGCCATCCGGGCGGGAAAATAGCAATGCTGCCAAACCGCGAGAAAGGTGCCGTCGGGCTGGGCCGCGATCTCCGGCGAGGTGTCGTCGCAGGTGCCGTCCCCGAGCGCAAACGAGGCGCGGCGATCGATTCCCACCACCGCCGAGGCGGCCGAAGCCAGGACGAAAAGAAGGCAGAGGACGGCGAGCGTGCGGAACCTGCGGGTCGGCATGAGGTGACTCCCGTGGAAGGGTGGACCTGAAATGTCAGAGTAGCATATCAGAAACCGAAGGCTATCGAAACGGTCCGAGCGGCGCTATCAAAATCTTGCTCATTCAAGGGCGGCCGGCCCGCGGGGGTCGGCCAGAGCGCAAAAATGCGAAACGGGCGGCCCATCCTCCGGCCGCCCGCTCCTTATGCGAAATTCAGGTAGGGATGGCCTACCGGTTGTCTGACGCTTAGGGGAAAGGTGGTGCCGCAGGCTGGCTGCGGCACCGTAATTTCGGAGACCCGGCAGGGTTGGCTGGGAGTGAAGTCTGGGAGAATCTGCCGGATCGTGTCGAAGCCGCTCGGCACACCGTAAGGTTTGCTTCGCGACAGATCTCGATAAAGGCAAAGCTCATGCCAGCTGCTCCCTATTCAAGGAACGGCGTCCGGACGCTCACCGATGTCGATCAATCGCGGCGATCCGCTCGCTCTTGCCCCGGCCTTTGAAGCCCTGAGGTTCCCAAGAGTTGGATGCCGACGTTCCGTTTTCCGGCAAGGATTGCCGGTCGCCTACCGAACCCGCTTCCGCCGGTTCCTGATGTAATCCGCGAGCAAGAACTCGCCCAGGTTGTAGGGCGAAGCGAAGTAGGCGCGGCCGCGGTTGATCTGGGTCAGCTTCTCGACGAAGTCGGTGAGCATCGGATCGGTCGCGAGCATGAAGGTGGTGATCACGATCTTCTGCCGCCGGCAGTGGTCGGCCTCTTCGAGCGTCAAATTGACGATCCGCATGTCGAGCCCGAAGGGGTTCTTGTAGACGTGCCCCCCTTCGGTGATCGCCGAGGGTTTGCCGTCGGTGATCAGGAAGATCTGCTTGTTCGGCTGCTTCTGCCGTGCGAGAAGCCCGCGGGCGAGCTGCAGCGCCTCGCGGGTGTTGGTGTGGTACGGCCCGGCCTGGAGGTAGGGAAGATCGGAAAGCTTCATCGGCTCGGCGCGATCGCCGAACTGGATGACTCCCAGATGGTCCTTCGGGTACTTGGTGGTGATCAACTCGGTGAGCGCCAGGGCGACGGTCTTCGCCGGGGTGATCCGATCTTCGCCGTAGAGGATCATCGAGTGGCTGACGTCGATCGCGACGATCGTCGCGCACGAGGTCATGTGCTCGGTCTCGAAGACCTCGAGGTCCTCTTCCGCGAGGTCGAGTTCGCCTTTTGTCCGCCGCATGGCGTTTTGCAGCGACCGGGCAGAGTCGAGCAGATTCAAATCGTCGCCGAAGCTCCAGGGCTTTGTCTCGGGCTGGCGCTCGATCCCCTCGCCGGACGAGTGGATCGGGTGGTAGCCGGCGGACGACCGGTCGAGCCCGCCGAAGATCTCCTCGAACGCGCTCTTGCGGATCTTCCGCTCGCCGCCCGAGGTGAGCGACATCCCGCCCTCCTGGTCGCGGCCGATCAGATTCTGATCCTCCAGACTCTCAAAGAACTCCTCAAGGTCCAGGTTCTCGGGCAGATATCCCTGCGCCTGCAACTCGCGCATCCAGTTCATCGCCTCTTCCGGGTCCCCCCCGGCGGCGAGCACCAGCTGGTTGAACAGGCGCAGCAGATCCATCCCCGCCATGAGGGCGCGAAGAAGTTCGGGGTCGAGCCAGGCGTATTTGTGGCGCATGGGCGGAGTCTAGACGGTCGGGGCAGAGTTCACTAAGGGGAAAAGCGGATCGGGTGTTTGAAGATTCCCGTTTTTAGGCCTACGTCATGGCCTGGGAACGCCCTCGTAGATCTCGGCGAGCGCGAGCCGCACGCCGACGCTCGGGAGATAGGTCCCTGCGTCGTACCCTTCGATTGCGTGGAGCGCCCAGTCTCCCGTATCCATCCGGGAGAATCGCTCCACCAGCGGCCGGTCCTGGGCCACGAACACGACCTCGCGGAGCGAAGGGATCGCCCGGTAGTAACTGAACTTCCGGCCCCGGTCGTACGCCTCGGTCGAGGGGGAGAGGATTTCGATCAGGACAGTCGGGTTGAGCAGGGTATCCAGATGGCCGTCCGGCTCGAACCGAGGCTCGCCACAGTGGATGGCGAGGTCCGGGTAAGTGTAGAACGTCGCCCGTTCCTCTTTGACCCGCTGGTCGCTTCCGACTACCCGGCAAGAACCCCCTCGAAGAGCTGCATGAAGGCCGGCCGTGAGATTGGCCGCGATTAGGTTGTGCTCATAACTCGCACCGCTCATCGCGTACATCTCGCCCTCAATGTACTCGCTCTTGGTCTCGGCCGCCCGTTCGATTTCCAGGTACTCGGCCGGGGAGAGGTGCGGTTTCGTCTGTGCGATCGCCATCTGGGGATCATCGCATGAGGGGAGAGGTAGGGGCCAGAGTGGCGTCGCCTGGCAGGGCCCGGAGCGAAACGACCCGCTCGCAGCACTACGAAGGGCAGGGGATCGCGAAAGATCGCCCATTGACGATAGGGAGAGGGAAATGAAGAAGAGGAACCTGAAGTTGTCGCTTTCGCGGGAGACGTTGCGCCAAATCGACAGCCGGGAGGCCGTCGGAGGTGCGGTGCCGAATACTCAAGCTTACACCTGTGCGTTCACCTGCACCAAGAGCCGGATCGTTTGCTGTGCCACGGGTGGCGCGGCCAACAGCTGCCCCTGCGCCTAGGCAAGTCGAGCGATGAAGCGACCGGGCGGCGGGTCTTCTTTCCTCCGCCCGGTGTCATCGTCCCTTTAGTTCAGATCGCTCTCCGAGCGGCCGCTCCGCCGCCGCGGCTTAAGGAGCTGGAACTTCACCAATTCCTTGTAGCTGATCCGGCTGTCGAGATCGTGCCGGGCGAGCTTCAGGTGCTGATGCAGCCCTTCGAGCACGATCTCGGCGGCGAGCGCTTTTTCCGCCTCCGTGGCGCTCTGGCCGCGGTAGTGCTCGACCAGATCGAACAGGCCGGGCACGCGGGCCAGCTCGCCGTGGTATTCGACGGCCGTCTGCTCATCCGACAGAGAGACCTCGTTGCCCGCCGCAAACCAGCGGACAATCTCCGAATACGGTCCGTCGTCATCGCCGCCACGGCTCCCCAGCTCTTTGCCGATCTCAGGGAAGCCCGCGTCGAACACTTTCTTCACCGCGAGACCAATCAGTCGCCGCGCGACCACCTCGGCCCCCTGCTGCTCCCCTTCGTAGACCATCTCGACCTTGCCGGTGATCGCCGGTAGGAGCATCTGCAGGTCGGCCAACCGCGGGAAGATCTTCGCCTCGTTCGTCTTCAGCTGCCGACGTTCGAGGTTCGAGGTGAGCAGTTCGAGAGCGGCGATCGCCACCCGCGCCGAAACGCCGGAGGACTGGTCCACCAGCTCGCTCTCGCGCGCCACGATCGAGATCTCTTCCACCAGCAGGCGGATCTCGTCGGGAATCTCCAGCCCCGGCACGTCGCGGTCGGTCCACGCCTCCTGGCGGGTGATCGCGGCCGAGGTCTCGGCGTCCGGAGGGTAGTGGGTGAGGATCTGCGACGCGATCCGGTCTTTGAGCGGCGTGATGATCGAGCCGCGGTTCGTGTAGTCCTCGGGGTTCGCCGAAAAGCACATCATCAGATCGAGCGGAATCCGCACGGGAAAGCCGCGGATCTGCAAGTCGCGCTCTTCCAGCAGGTTGAACAGGCCCACCTGAATGCGGGGCGCCAGGTCGGGCAGCTCGTTGATCGCGAAGATCCCCCGGTTGGTCCGCGGGATGATGCCGAAGTGGATCACCTCCGGATCGGCGAACGTGAGGCGCCGGGTGGCGGCCTTGATCGGGTCGATGTCGCCCAGCAGGTCGGCGATCGAGACGTCCGGCGTCGCGAGTTTCTCGTTGTAGCGCGCCTCGCGCGGCAGCCATTCGATGGGGGTGTCGTCGCCCGCCTCCGCCACCCGCCGCTGGCCGGGGACCGAGATCGGCGCGAGCGGATCGTCGTTCAGCTCGGAACCGGTGAGGATCGGCACTTCCGGGTCGAGAAAATCGACCAGCCCGCGCAGAATGCGCGTCTTCGCCTGGCCGCGCAGGCCGAGCAGGATGAAGTCATGCCCGGCGAGCAGGGCGTTCACCACCCCCGGAATGACCGTCCGGTCGTAGCCGAGAATGCCGGAAAAGAGTGGCTTGCCGGACTTGATCCGTTCGCGCAAATTGGCGCGCAGCTCGCTTTTCACCGAACGGGGCCGATAGCCGGTTTCGCGCAATGCCCCGAGTGTGGTCGGTCGCTTCGACATCAGTGGGCCGCCTTTTCTGCCAAAACCGGTACAGCCAGCGGCTCCACCGCGTGTTCAGAGAGGAATCGCTCCGCGTCGATCGCCGCCTTGCAGCCGCTGCCGGCCGAGGAGATCGCCTGCCGGTAGGTCGGGTCGGTCACGTCGCCCGCCGCGAACACGCCGGGGATCTGGGTGCGGGTCGAGGGTTCGTCGACGATCAAGTATCCGCCCGCGTTCATGTCGAGTTTGCCCTTGAACAGCTGAGTGTTGGGCACATGGCCGATGGCGTAGAACAGCCCCTGCGCCGGGTAATCGCTCTCGGCACCGGTCTCGGTGTCGCGCACCCGAATCCCGGATACGCCGGTCTCGCGGGTGCCATGGACGTGGATCACTTCCGAGTTCCAAAGCCAGGCGATCTTCGGATTGGTGAGCGCCCGGTCCTGCATGATCCGCGAGGCGCGCAGCTCGCGCCGCCGATGGACCACGGTGACCTTGGAGGCGTATTTGGTCAGGAACATCGCCTCTTCCATCGCCGAGTCGCCGCCTCCGACCACCACGACCTCCTTGTCGCGGAAGAAGAAGCCGTCGCACGTGGCGCAGGCGGATATTCCGTAGCCCATCAGCTCCATATCGGCCGCCAGACCGCCAAGCTTCGCCGTGGCGCCGGTCGAAAGGATCAGCGAGTGGGCACGGTAGACCCCTTCGTCGGTGCGGACGATGAACGGGCGCTCCGACAGGTCGAGGTCGATCGCCGCCTCGAACTTCACCTGCGCGCCGAAGCGCTGGGCCTGCTCGCGCATCTTTTCCATCAGCTCGGGACCGAGAATCCCCTGGGGGAAACCGGGGAAGTTTTCGACCTCGGTGGTGATCGTCAACTGGCCGCCCGGCTGGTTGCCTTCGAGCACCAAAGGAGCCAGATCCGCCCGCGCGGCATAGAGCGCCGCGGTCAGTCCGGCCGGGCCGGAACCGAGGATGATCAGACGATAGACGGGATTCGTAGACGTGTTCGACGCAGACTCGGAAATGGACATGGGGACGAAACTGACCTCCTGAAACGGAAAAGCGGCTAGCCGGAAGGCGGCCTTCGAAGCTCGGCCGGGAGTATATCCGCGGCGGCCGGTCCGTCCGGAGACAACAGCGGATCGGGCGGAGTTGTTCCTGGCCGAAGTTCGCTCGTGAGCGCCTCAAGTTCGCTTCCCAACGGTTCGAGTTCACTTTTCAGGGCTCAAGTTCGCTTCCCAACGGTTCGAGTTCACTTTTGAGGCGCTCAAGTTCGCTTCCAAACTCCTCGAGAACGTTCTCGAACGGTTGAAGTTCGATCTTTTTTCGAAAAAGTTCGCTTCTCAACGGTTGGAGTTCACTTTTGAGGCGCTCGAGTTCACTCTTTTTTCGAAAAAGTTCGATCTTTTTTGATCGATATCCCGTCGTGCAGGAAGGCCGCCCCACCCCTCATCGCGTATGATCCACCTCCCAAACGGAGGACCTCCACCGCATGGCCATCAGTGTTTTCGACCTGTTCACAATCGGCATCGGTCCGTCGAGTTCTCATACGGTGGGACCGATGCGGGCGGCGAAGCGGTTCGTGGAGCGGTTGGAGCGCCAGGGGCAGATGGCGGGCCTTGGGCGGATCGAGGCGACTCTGTATGGATCGCTGGCGATGACCGGCAAGGGGCATGGCACGGACAGGGCGGTTTTGATGGGGCTGGAAGGGGAGACGCCGGAGGAGGTCGATCCGGCCGCTATGGGGACGCGAGTGGCCGCCATTCGCGAGACGCTTTGGTTGGAGCCGCTGCGGGCCAAAGGGCTGGGGGTCGAGATTCCGTTCGAGGAGAAGCGTGACCTGATCTTCAACCGGCGCGAGGTTCTTCCTCTTCATTCGAACGGCATGCGGTTCCGCGCGTTCAATGCGGCGGCGGAGATCCTGGAAGAGCGGGTCTATTACTCGGTGGGCGGCGGGTTCGTGGTAGACGAGCTGTCAGCGGGGGCCGATCGGTTGGTTCGGGACGAAACGCCTCAGCCCTATCCGTTTTTCTCCGGCGCGGACCTCCTGCGCCTGTCGCGCGAGCACGGTTTGGCGATCTGGCAGCTGATGCTCGAAAACGAGAAGGCCTGGCGCTCTGAGGAGGAAATCCGCGCCGGCCTGTTCAAGATCTGGGGCGCCATGCAGGCGTGTGTCGCCCGGGGGTGCAGCGAGAAGGGGGTGCTGCCGGGGATCCTGCACGTGAAGCGCCGCGCCTCGCGGTTGTTTCAAGAGCTGACCAGTCGGCCCGAGGCCGCCCTTCAAGATCCGCTCACCCTGCTCGATTGGGTGAACCTCTACGCCCTGGCGGTGAACGAAGAGAACGCCGCGGGCGGCCGTGTCGTCACCGCGCCGACCAATGGGGCCGCGGGGATCATCCCGGCGGTCCTTCATTACTATCGCCGTCTGACGCCGGGGGCCGACGACGAAGGGGTGATCCGGTTCCTGCTCACCGCGGCGGCGATCGGCATCCTCTATAAGGAGAACGCCTCGATCTCCGGTGCCGAGGTCGGCTGCCAGGGAGAGGTGGGTGTCGCCTGCTCGATGGCCGCGGGGGGCCTGGTCGCCGCCCTCGGCGGGCCGACGATTCAGGTCGAAAACGCCGCAGAGATCGGTATGGAGCACAACCTGGGGCTCACCTGCGATCCGGTTGGTGGGCTGGTGCAGATCCCCTGCATCGAGCGGAACGCCATGGGCGCCGTCAAGGCGATCAACGCCGCGCGTCTGGCCCAGCGCGGAGACGGCTCGCACAAGGTGTCGCTCGACCGGGTGATCAAAACCATGCGCGAGACCGGCGCCGACATGAAGACCAAATACAAAGAGACCTCGCGCGGCGGCCTCGCGATCAACGTCATCGAGTGCTGAAATCGGTGAGAATGCCGAGATCGACGAGCCGATCGTCAAAAGGGAGAGAGAGACCATGTACGCCAGTGAACGCCTGATCGCCGCCTTCAACGCCCAGATCGCCCACGAGATGGGCGCCTCGATTCAATACATCGCCTCGGCCGCTTATTTCGATTCCGCGGCGCTGCCGGAGCTCGCGAGCTTCTTCTACCGCCAGGCGGACGAAGAGCGGATGCACGCGATGAAATTCGTCAAGTTCGTGGTCGACGTCGGCGGCCGGGTGGAAATCCCGGCGATCGCCAAGTCGAAATGCGATTTCGCCTCCGCCGAGGAGGCCGCGCAGCTCGCCCTTCAATGGGAAAAGCAGGTGACCCAGCAGATCTACGACCTGCTCGACATCGCGGTCGAGGACAAGAACCACATCGCCCGCCGGTTCCTCGATTGGTTCGTCGACGAGCAGCTCGAAGAGATGAGTTCGATGGGCAATCTGCTCCAGGTCATCCAGCGCGCCGGCACCGATCGGCTGCTCTCGGTCGAGAATTTCCTCTCCCGCGAAAGCGGGAAGCCGAACCCCGGCGGCGCGTAGGTCCTTGTACAAAAACCGTCGAATTCGGTCCGGGCGCTACTCGTAGCGCAGCGCCTGGACCGGGTTGACCCGGGTCGCCCGCGCCCCCGGGATGCTTCCGGCCACCAGAGCGACCGCGAGCAGGACGCCGGTCGCTGCCGCCAGGGTCGCCGGATCGGTGGGCGAAAGGCCAAAGAGCCGGCTTTCGACCGCGCGTGTTGCGGCGAGTGCCACCGGAAGGCCGAGGGCGGTGCCCGCTAGAGCTAGAAGCAGCGTCTCGCGCAGAACCATCCAAAGAACCTTGGCTCGTTGCGCGCCCAACGCCATGCGCAACCCCAGCTCGTGGGTGCGGCGGGCGATCGCGTAGGAGACCACCCCGTAGAGGCCGATCGCGGCGAGCACCAACCCGAGCAGGCCGAAGATCGCGGACAGCTTGGCGATCAGGCGTTCGTCTTCGACTTGCCCGCCGAGCGAGGAGGACAGCGACGCCAGGTCTTCGAGCGGCACTTGCGGATACGCGGCGAGAAGTGCTTTGCGCACCGCCAGCTTGGCCACGTCGGGCTGGGCGGCGCGGATCTCCAGGTTCAGCCGCGAGGGCGGCCGGTCCCCCTGGAGCATCGCGGTGAAGAACCGGGGGGCAACGGTGCCGCGCAGCTCGTGGTCACGCGAGTTCGCGGCCACTCCGACGATCTCGTAAATCGTGGTCGTTTTCCCCTCTTGATCGAAGGTGGAGATGTGGCGACCGAGCGGATTCGCGCCCTTGAAGTAGGTCTCGACCAGCGCCCGATTGACCACCGCCACCGCGGCGCCTCCTTTGCGGTCGGCGGCGGAGATGTCCCGGCCGGATTGGATCGGGATGCCCACGACCTCGAAGAACGCCGGAGCCACTTGGTCCGAGGCCACCTCCGGATTGCCTTCGGCCCCCGAAGAATATCCTTCGATCCGTACGCCTTGGGACGATTCAGTGCCGCTGAACAGGCCGTTTTCCGAGGCGGTGATCGCAGCGACCCCAGGGACGGCTTTCATCCGTTCGAACAGGTCGGTCGTGAAAGGCTCCAAACGTTCGAGCGAAATTCCGCCGCCGATCGGATCGAGGCTCGCCATCAACAGCCCCTCGCGCTTGTAGCCGAGATCGAGGTGTTCGAGGTTTTGGAGCGTCCGGACGAACAGCCCGGCTCCCACCAGCAGCAGGAGCGAGAGAGCGAACTGGGCCACCACCAACATCTTGCCGAGCGGCCAGCGGTTGCCCGAGCCGCCCGCGAGCGAGCGCGAACTCTCCTTAAGCGTGGGAGCCAGCTCGACCCGGGTCGCGGTGAGCGCGGGAGCGAGGCCAAAGACGACCGCCGTGACCAGCGACAGGAACGCGGTGAAGGCGAGAACCGACAGGTCGGGACGGAGGTCGAGCGCGCTCGACGGCCCCGCGACCAGACGGACCAGGGCCGTGTCGGCCCAGAACGCCGACAATAAGCCGAGCGCTCCGCCGAGCAGTGCGAGAACCAAGCTCTCGGTGAGCAGCTGTCGCACCAGGCGACCGCGGCCGGCGCCGAGCGCGAGGCGAACGCCGATCTCCTTCTTACGACCGGTCGCCCGTTCGAGCAGCAGGTTCGCTACGTTGGCTGAGGCGACCAATAAAACCAGGCTGACGATCGCGAGCAGGGTGAACAACGAATGCCCAAATTGGGGGCGCAGGCGCGATAAGCCGTTCGCCCCGGGGTTCACCGGCACCTCGGCGCGGCCCAGATCGTCGCGCTCTTCGGTGGCGACGAGGCTCGGCGGCTGGGCGGCGATCATGCGGTGGAACAGCCCTTGGACCTCGGCGCGCGCCGCCGAAAGGGAAACCCCCGGTCGGGTGCGCCCCATCAGCAGCAGCCAGCTGATCTCCCAATGTTCGCCGAACGATCGTCCGGGGTTGATCTGCGCTTGCATCGAAAGCGGAATCCAAACCTCGGTCGCTTGCCCGACGATCTCGCCGGTGAAACCTGGCCGCGCGATCCCGACGATCGAAAACGGCGAGCCGTTGAGCGTGATCTTGCGGCCGAGCGCGTGCGAGTCGCTCTCCAAGCGCCGTTGCCAGAAGTCATGGCTCACGACGACGAACGGCGAGGCTCCCGGCGCCTGGTCGTCGGCTTCGCTGAAGGTTCGTCCCTCAAAAGCCGGTACGCCGAGGACCGAAAAGTAGTTGCCCGACACCAACCGGCCCCGCACGGAAGCCCCGGGAGCGTTCGGATCTTCGGGCTCCGTGTGCCCGCCGCCCAATCCCAACAGCACCCGCCCGGACGTTCCGGACGCCAGGATGCCGGAGAACGACCGGTTCTGGGCTTTGAACTCACGGTACATCGGGACCGAGTAGATCTCCGGCCGCAGGCTTCCGCTCGAAATCGAGTTGATCCGCGAGCCGTCGCCGATCACCACCAGTGAGCCTGGATCGGCCACCGGCAACGGGCGGAGGATGAGCGCCGAGATCAGACTGAAAATCGCCGTATTGGCGCCGATTCCGAGCGCCAGCGACAGCGCCGCAATCAAAGTGAACCCGGGGCTCTTCCGCAGAGTGCGAAAGGCGTAGCCGAGATCTTGGAGGGTCGTTTCGAGAAAAGAAGTCGAGGCCATGGCGGAGGATCTCCCTGGGACAGGGAGCATACGCAAGGGGGGCGGGTGAGGTTTAGGTCTACTCTAATCGTCCGGGATGCTAATTTCGACCCGGGCTGCAATCCTGCGCGCTAGGCGCTCAAAATCATCACCGCAGTCCTGGACCGCCTGGGCATGAGCGCCGATCGCGCCATCAGCGGCACGAAGATAAAACATCGGCTTGCGGGCGTCCTGGGCGAGCGGCATCAAGCTCCGGTAGTATTTGAGCGAGGCAAGTCGATGCGGATCGGGATTGGGGAGGGGATTTCCTTCGGGCTCTCCGAGGATCTCGTGATGGTAGACGGGGGGAATTCGGTCCGCCCACCGCGCATAGGCCTTGACAGGACGATCCTCCCGAACCGCATGCTGCAAGAGGATGTAGCCCGCAGCCTCCATTCCTCCGCTGGGAAGCAGGAGCCCCGGAGGACCGAACTGACTTCGACTTTTCCACTCGGATCGCCATCGGGATAGCGTGGGGCCGACGTTGCGAAGAGCCTGAAGCGAAAAAAGGTCGGCAGCGAGAGGTATCACTAGATGATCGGCGGCGACGAGAGCCGCTCGATTGAGCGCGCCCAAGCTGGGTCCGAGGTCCATGAGGATTAGGTCTGCTGAGGTTTCCTGTGCGGCCTTCGTAGCCAGCTGAAAAAAGGCGGAAGTGGCTTTGAACGCCGCTGCTTTGCCGTCGAGGCACTTCCCCCAAACCTCGGCCAATCGGTCCTCAAATCTACTAAGCGCCAGATCGCCGGGTACGAGCTTCAGGTTACTTTCGATGTCATAGAGTCGAGGTTGCCGTTCCTCGCTTGCCTCTTCGACGAAAGGCTCAACGAAGTTGTAGACCGTTGCGGAACCGTCCCCTGAAGCCCATATCCGTTCTAGTTCATCCTGCTGAAGAAATGCCGCCGTAAGGTTGGCTTGGGGGTCGAGATCCAAAGCGACCGTTTGGACACCCAACTCCTGGAACATCCACGCCAGGTGGTATACAAGCGTGGTCTTACCGACGCCGCCTTTGTTGTTGAAAAAGGCGACGATCTTCAAGGGCGCACCGGAATCGTCACGAGGAAATGATTCGTAGCGTGATCGAACCTGGCCTCGGGCGAATCGTTTTTGGCGAGCTCCGCCTGGGCGATCGCGATGCCGCGGCCATAGCGATTGACAAACCCCAAAGTCTTGGCCGCTTCGGCTAGGACCGGGTTGCGGTACGAGGTCCCATCGGGGAACTGCTCCGGCGAAAGGTCGCCGTACAGCCCGCCGGCGCTCTGGATCTCGATTCTGTCGTCGAAGTGGCGAATCGAAGTCGGGGTCGTAGAGCCCTCGTAATTGCGATGGATGATCGCGTTCATGATCAGCTCGTGAAGCGCCCTGGGAGGGTAGCTGTAGATCGTCCTTTCGCTCAGGCCCTCGCCCGCGATCGGGCGGGCTTCGGCCAGGTCCTCGGCCAGCTGGTCGAGCGAGCGCATGACCGAAAGCAGGTCGCCTGAATAGCGCCGTTCGCGAAGCGGATCGTCCGCCAGAGTGAGCCCACCATAGCGAACGTACTGAACATACGCTCCAGGCACAAAGTACAAAGGATCTTTGCCGAAGAGCAGCAAGGCGGCATGGGTAGGGCAAGCTCTCCTGGGGTCGAAGAAGCGGAGCGCGGCGAGCTGGTCTTCTAGGCTCCGATGATTTTCCGCGAGCACTTCCTGGGAAATGGCGTATTGCCGGTATCCGACCAGGAAGAGATCGGTGGCCAGATCCTCGAGCGTCGCATCGGCACAGGGACGGGCATCCCAGGTTCTGGCCTGGGCCACGCGCCGTTCGACCAGGATGCGCTCTTCGGACTCGCTGGCGATCCCCCGGCGTGGGCCGACTCGGATCCACACCTGTCCCTTGTAGCGGACGGGCGGCAGGTCCGACGGCGCGACCTCGACGACGGCCACCTCGCCACCGGGGAGCGAGTGCTTCGAGACGGATATCGAGGGGATCGGCTGCACGTTGCCATCCGACCGGATCCCCGCAAGCGTCTGGAGCAGCCGGTCTGTAACCTCGATCCCGACCGGCTGGCCGCTCTTGTCGTCAACTCCGATGAACAGCACACCTGATTTGCGGTGCTGCGGAAGGTCGTTGGCGAACGCGCAAATTGCCTCGGCAAACTTGTCGATCTTCGTCGTGGACGTCGTCCGCTCGACCCGATCCGACTCAAGGTCGGCCAACAACCGCAGCAGCTCCTCGTGCTCCATGGAAAAAGATTAACACGAGGACCTAAAGGCTCTCCCCTCAGGGCTTGCCCGCCCCCTGTCCCGCGATCCACCGTTCCACGTTTCGCTCCAGAACATCCAGCGGGACCGATCCGCTGCCCAGGACGACGTCGTGGAAGGCGCGGACGTCGAAGCTCGCTCCGAGGGCCTGCTCGGCTTTTCGGCGGAGGTTCAGGATCTGGATCTGGCCGAGTTTGTAGTAGAGCGCCTGGCCGGGCCAGGAGATGTAGCGGTCGGTTTCGGTTTCGCATTCGTGGAGGGGCAAGGCGGTGTGGCTTGCGAGGTAGTCGATCGACTGCTGTCGGGTCCAGCCCATGGCGTGGAGGCCGGTGTCGACCACGAGGCGGCAGGCGCGCCACATTTCGTAGGTCAGGCGGCCGAAGTTGGCGTACGGATCGGTGTAGAACCCGGCTTCGAGGCCGAGCCATTCGGAGTAGAGCCCCCAGCCCTCGCCGTAGGCCGAGATGTAGGAGTGGCGGCGGAAGTTCGGCAAGCTCTCCATCTCCTGCGAGAGCGCGCCCTGGAGGTGATGGCCGGGGACCGATTCGTGAAGCGTGAGCGCTGGAAGGTTGTAGAGCGGCCGGCTTTCGAGCTGGTAGGTGTTCACCCAATAGATTCCGGGCTGGGTGCCGCCGTAGGGCGCGCCGACGTAGCGCCCGCTGGTGTATTTGGGGGCCAGATGGTCGGGCACCGGTTCGACCGTGTAGGGAAGGCGCGGTAGGCGACCGAACAGGGAGGGCAGCTTGCCGTCCATCCTTTTGGCGATCCAGGCCGCCCGCATCAGCAGCTCTTCGGGGGTCTTGGCGTAGAACCGCGGATCGGTGCGGAGAAACTGGAGGAAGGCAGGCATGTCTCCGGCAAAGCCGGTGCTCTTCATCACCTCCTGCATTTCCTTGCCGATCCGTTCGACCTCGGCGAGGCCGATGCGGTGGATCTGATCGGGTGAGAGGTCGAGCGTGGTGAACTTGCGGATCTGCTGGCGATAGTACGCCGCACCGTCCGGCAGATCGGAGGCGCCCAGGGTGGTGCGCGCTTTCGGGTAGTACTCGTTGGAGTAGAAGTCGAGGAACGTCCGATAGCCCGAGATCGCCCGGAGCACCGCGGCCTTGCCGCGGGTGCGCAGGCGTTCGCGCTCCGGTTCGGGAAAGGTCGGCGGAAAATTTTGGAGGGGCACCCAGAACACGCTCTTCGTCGGATCTTCGACCACGTGCGCCGAGATCGTTTTCTCGTAGCCGGCGAGCGTCGCCTTGGGCACGGTGAAGCCGCGCGCGAGACCGCGCCGCATCAGCACGATGTGCTGCGCCACGATGGTCGGCCAGGCTTCGAGGCGAGAGAGATAGTTGTCGAAGTCGCGGACGGAGGAGAGCGGCACGCTGTCCGGCAGTTGGGCAAACCCGGTGTGGAAGCCGGAGTCGGCGTTGAACGGCATTTCGTCGTCGCCCAGCTCGAAATCGGCGAGCCGCGATTCCAGCTGGCGGCGGAAGACCTCGGCGCTCGTCTGATCGTCTGGCGAAAACTGGGCCACGTCGATGCCCTTGAGATCCGCGAGGAAACCTCTCGTCCCCTCGGCTCGGCGCGTCAGATCTTCCGGCGAGCCCGAGGTCAGCCGATCGTCGTACTCGTGCCGGCCGACCGAGGTGGCGAATTCCGGATCTTCCTTAAGGCGCCATTCCCACTCGCGATCGAACAGCTCGTGAAGCTTCGCGGTCGGAGCGGCCGGTTCGGCGGCACGAACACCCGAAGGAAAGAGGACGGCAAGGACGACAAGGACCGCGAGAATACTGGCTCGGCGCATTGCGGATCTCCACTTAAGTTGGCGCCGGGAGTGTACCGTTTCGGAGCTCGAAGAGAAGGCCGGAACGCGAAAGGCCCCTCCCGGCGATGGGAGGGGCCTCGGAAGTTGCGGTGTTTAGCGTACTCGGTTTACGGCTGACTTACTGCTGCACGATCTTCACGTCGTCCACCCCCGCTTCGACCAGGCTCGCGGTCGAGGCGTCGGCGGCCGAGATCAGGATGCGCACGGTCTGGCCGGCGAACGCCGAGATGTTGGCCGTGCCGGCCGCCCAGACCGCGTTGTCGCTGGTCGCCGCGCCGAGCTCCTGGAGCACCTGGGTGGTCGTGGTCCCTACCACCTGGACGCGGAAGAAGTCGGCCGAGGACGAGTTGGTCGAGTGAGAGAAGTAGTACGAGAAGGTGAGCGTGAGCGTGCCGGTCGAAGGCAGCACGATCGCCGGAGACTGGATCGAGGTGGTGCCGCCGTCGATGTCGTTCGCTCCCGCCGAAGCGCCGGCCAGTCGGGCGGTGACCAGGTCGTTCAAACCGGAGACGGTGGTGCCCAGCTGGCGCGCTCCACCCGCGTCGGTGGTCGCTTCCGGATCGCCCCGCTCCCAATGGCCGGTCGTGGCGGTGTCGGTAGCCAACGGGTTCGTGGTCCATCCCTTGTTGGTCTCGAAGTCATCGAAGAAGATCGTGACCGGGCCGGTGCTCGCGACGATCGATACCGTGTCGGTGGCCGAGGCCGCGCCGTCGCTCACCTGGAGCTGGAAGACGTACGTGCCTGCGCTCGACGCGACGAAGCTCGCCGTGGCGGAGGTGGGGTTGGTGATCGTCGCGGATGGACCGGACACCTGCGTCCAGGCGTAGGTGAGCGGATTTGGGCCGCCGTCCGGGTCGGAGGAGGCGGAGCCGTTCAAGGCGACCGTGGCATTCACGCCGACGTTTTGATCCGGCCCGGCGTTGGCGATCGGAGTCTGGTTGCCGCCCGCTTCCGTGGCATTTCCGGTGACCACGAGGGCGAACGGCTGCGTCCCCTGCGGGATGTTGAACGCCTTGACGGTCACTGTGTAGGTCCCCGCCGCGGGGATTGCGAGCAGCACCTGCTCGATCGTGTTCTTGCGGTCGGCGGTTCCCCCGGTGGTCGAAGTGCCGCTCGCGAAGACGTTGCCGAGGAATGTGCCGGACGGGCCGGAAACGGTCAGGTCGAGATCGTTGATCAGGTTCGTGGCCGCCGCGGGGGTCGAGGGGAAATCGGTCCACCCGAGCGTCACCTTGAGCGATTGGCCGGCGACCACCGTGAAGTTGAACGTTTTGCTCGCGGTCGAACCGGTCGTGAAGCCCGAATCGTCCTTCACCCAAAGCTTTCGCGCGTCGCCGGTGAAGAACATCGCATCGTCGAGCAGAACCCGGCCCCAACCCTGGCAGTTCGCCGGGATCGCCGTCGTCCCGGTCATGTTGACGGCCGAGTTGATCAGCATCGTGCGAACCAGGGCGCCTGAAGGAGTGAAGGCGTTCGTCGAATTGGCCGCGCCGCCCGGGTAAAAGCCGTCGGCGAAGTACTGCCGGGTGAGCGCAGCAAAGCCCGCCGCCCCCGGGGTCGCCATGCTGGTGCCCGAGAGGGTGAGCGTGTTGCAGTTGTTGGTCGTCACGTTGTTGTCGGCGTTCGCCGAGACAATGCTCTGGCCGGGTACCGTCAACTCGGGCTTCAATCGGCCGTCCGAGGTCGGGCCGCAGCTCGAAAACGAGGCCATCGAGTTGGCCGCCGTGCCGCGCTGGGTGGCGCCCACCGAGATGACGCTCTTGGCGGTCGACGGGCTGCCGACCGAGGCGGCGCCCGGCCCGGAGTTACCGGCCGCGAACAGGATGACGAAGTCCTTGTGGTTCCAGAGGAACTCGTCGACGTCCTGGCTGCCCGCCGAGTAGTTGTTCTGGACCGCGGCGTTCTCGTTGTCGCCCCAGGAGTTGGTGTGAATGCGCGCGCCCTGGTCGTAGGTCTGCTGGAACACCGGGTTCAAGTCGACGACCGGGCAGCCGATACCGGGCAGGTCGCCGCAGTTGTCGACCAGGTAGCCGGCGTCCTGCATCACCAGCTTGGCGCCCGGCGCCATGCCGTCGGCGGTGTCGTGGATCAGCGGATTCGCGAAGTTGTCGCCGGTCGCGATCCCTGAGACGTGGGTGCCGTGGTCCTGGGTGTCCCACTCATTGCTCGCGATGCCGCCATTGCATTCGCTCTGCGTGAGGAAATCGACCGCGATTACTTTGCGCTGCGCGTTGTCGACCACCGTGCCGCCGTTGCAGGCGTTGGTCGGCGGCAGGCCGCGGGCCGGGTCGCGGAAGTAACACATATCGGCGTCGAGACCGGTATCGAGGACGGCGATGGTCTGGCCGACACCGTAGATTCCGTGCGAGAAAATGGGCGTCGTCATTCCGGCGGAGAGCCCCGATTGGCCGACCCAGACCGTCGTATCATTGAGCAGCGCACGACGCGGTTCGAGATCGATCCAGAACACCTGCGGCAGCCGCGCCAGGTCTTCCCGCACGGCGGCGATCTCGGCGTTGTTGAGCAGCAGCCGGATGCGCGAGAAATAAGGATTGGAGCTCGCTCCGGCGATCGCCTTGACCCCTAAGTTGCGGATGCTCTCGACGGTGTCTCGGAGATCCGCGTCGGGGTAGACCTGGATCATCAGCGAACGGAACCCTTTGTTCTGATCGCCGGCCTTTTCAATCGGGGAAGCCGCGCGGATCGCCGCCGCATCGCGGGAGATCTTGTAGAGCGGCTGGTACGAGCCGATCCAGTTTGCGCCGATCGCGCGGGCGACGTCGCCCATCGCTTTTCCAGGCGGCAGGCGGACGACGAACGCGTTGTCCGGCAGGTAGGCGAAAACGGCGAGGGCGGTGGCATCCAGTTTACGGCGCTGCTCCGAAGTGACCGGTCCGGCGAACTGAACCAGCACCACGTCGCCGTCGATCCCGTCGCCGGGCTTCACCCGAAGGGCATCGGGCACCGTCGGAGGATTACTCGTGTCGAGGACGATCGAGTTGAGCCGTATCGTGGCCGAAACGGGTGCCGCGAAAGCGGCGGGAACGGTACAGCCGAGAGCCAAGACGACGGCCAACCTGACGGTGGACATAGCGTAGATCTCCCCCCTGACGGAGCGTATGAAAAAGCAGGGGGAGGGTACCACGATCCCCCCAGGCCTCGCGCCGTTCGCGCAAGGGATGTGGGGGCGGCCGTCCGGACTACCGCGGCAGGTGGATCTTGCGCTTCTCCGGGTCGGGCTGTTCGCGATACAGGATGAAGATATGGCCGACCCGGCCGACCACCTGGGCGTTGAGCTCCGCTTCGAGGTGGGCGGAGAGATCGCTCTTTTCCTCGCGCGGAATCGGTGCCTGGACCTTCACCAGCTCATGTATATCGAGAGCGGCGTCGATCTCGGAGAGAACCCCTTCCGTTGCGCCATGCTTGCCAAGCCGGACGATCGGCTCCAGCGGATGGGCCAAGCCGCGCAGCCATTTGCGTTGGGAACTGGTGAGTTGGGGCATGAGGGGGTTCCTTAAGCTGTACCGCGGCAGTGCCGCGAAGAGTTGGGACGGAAGATTGCAGTGGCCCGGGTGCTTCCCTCCGGCCGGATCGCCCAACCCTTGCCGTGGGGGACGACATGCTGTCTGGGAAGTGCTTTGGGGATCATCGTTGCTCCTTCCGCGGATCGGCGCCAAGTCGCAGAAATTCTACACCGGCTCAGTTTTCACCAAGCAGCCGATCGATCAACGTCCTAACCTCCCGTTCCACCACCGCCATCGCCCGGTGCTCCGGCCGGACGAACCCCTCCGTCACCAAGTGGTCCAGGAATTTGAGCAGGGGATCGAAGAACCCCTCGAAGTTGAGCAGGCCGATCGGTTTGTCATGAAAGCCGAGCTGCGCCCAGGTCCAGATCTCGAACCATTCGTCGAGGGTGCCGAGGCCGCCGGGCAAGGCGGCGAAGCCGTCGGACAGGTCGGCCATCATCGCCTTGCGCTCGTGCATGCTGTCGACCAGGCGGAGTTCGGTGAGGCCCGCGTGGGCGACCTCCATCTCAGCGAGGGAGCGCGGGATCACCCCGATCACCCGGCCGCCGGCCGCGAGCGCCGCATCCGCCGCGGCCCCCATCAATCCCGTCCGGCCGCCGCCGTAGACCAGGTCGAGGCCGCGGGCCGCCACCGTGGTGCCGAAGTTGCGGGCGAGGCCTAGATAGCCGTTTTTGACCCTGGGGCTGGAACCGCAGAACAGGCAAATGCTCTTCATCTCGTCCTCATTCGGTGTCGTAAACGGGGGGAAGGCGACGCCGAGAGGGAGGCTGGAGGAGGCGGAAAAAGAATTTTGAAGAACTTGTCACGTTTCGACCCCCTAGCCGCACTCATTCATCGACCCAAACGAAAACGGGGTTTGTAGGATTCGAAAAAAACGGACCTTCAGGTCCGACTGGGGGAGCTGTGCGTAAGATCGGGATCGTAGGCGCGGGGCAGGCCGGTTTGCAACTCGGTTTCGGCCTGCTCGCCAAAGGGTACGACGTCACTATCTATTCGGATCGTACCGCACGGCAGGTTCTAGACGGTCGATGCACGGCGACCGCATTCCTATTTCACCAGGCGGTCGAGCACGAACGGGCGCTGGGATTGAACTTCTGGGATGACGAGGTACAGCCCGGCGAAGGGGTCCATCTGGACTTCTGTCCGACCCCGGGAAACATCTTGGTTACCGTCCAGGGCCGCTTCCGGCGGCCGGGCATGGCGATCGATCAGCGGCTCAAGTTCTCCCGCTGGATGGAGGAGTTTGAATCGCGCGGCGGGCGCCTGGTCGTCCGTTCGATGTCGATCGCCGATGTCGATGCCGTGGCGGCGGAGCACGATCTGACCGTCGTTTCAACCGGCAAGGGCGAGCTTTCCACCCTGTTCGAACGGGACGCGGCGCGCAGCACGTATACCCGACCGGCGCGTAGCCTGGCCCTGATGACCGTCACCGGGCTCGAACCCTGGTCCCACGTGCCGTTTCATCCGGCCAAATTCACGCTCGTCGGTTCCGATGGCGAGATCTTCTGGATTCCATTCCATGACAAGACCGCCGGTCCCAGCTGGAGCCTGGTGTTCGAGGCCAAGGCCGGGTCGCGTTTCGATCGCTTCGGTTCGGTCCGGACGGGCGACGACATGATCGCGGCGGCGCGTCAGGTGGTGGCGGACGTCGCTCCTTGGGAGCTTCACCGCTTGAGGAACGTCGAGCTGACCGATCCGCTCTCCTGGGCGGTCGGTGCGATTACGCCGGTCGTGAGGAAGCCCGTGGCTCACCTCCCTTCCGGCCGGATCGCGCTCGGGCTGGGCGACACCCTGGTGCTCAACGACCCGATCGCGGCCCAGGGGGCCAACCACGCTTCCAAGGCGGCGCACGCCTTATGCGCCGACATCGTCGAGCGGGGGGACCGTCCGTTCGACGCCCTTTGGATGGCCGTCTCGTTCGAAGATTTCTGGCAGCGCGAAGCGCGCTTCATGACCCGTTTCTCGAACCTGTTCCTCGACCCGATCGCCCCGCCCGCCCAGGAGATCCTGCTCGCCGCCTCGCGCGGTTCCGCGGTGGCCGAAGACTTCTTCGAAGGCTTTAACGCCCCTCATACCCTTTGGCCTTGGATCGAAAATCACCGCCTGGCGCGGCGGCGCATCGCCGAACGGACGGGCCTGCCGTGGATCGGCACGGCGGTGGCCGCGCGGTTCGCCGTGCTCAAGGGCCAGGTCGGCCAGCGTCTCGGCAAGAGTTCTCTGCGCGTGCCTTCCTTCAACGGCATCGGGCGCCCCCTCGACGCCCGGCCGATGGCCGGCCCGACCGCCTGAGGCTTTAGCGGCCGCGGGCAGATTCTTTCCCCTTCGCCATTTCCCCGGCGCGCCGATCTGCACGGATCTGAGGCTGAGGTTCCCGCCGTCAGATCCGAGCCAAAACGCGAGGGCGTTTTCCAGGTATGATTTAGCCCTCAGAAGCTGAGTTTTGAAGGACGGCGAAAAGCCAAGAGGAGAGTGTGATGCGAAATCTAATGAGAATACTTCCGCGCGTACGTCGCGTCGCGGTGCTGGCGGCCTTGGGAGTTTCGACCCTGGCGCTCGCCATGCCCGGAACGGCTCGGGCGGCAGGTGCAGGCCCGGCTTGCAAGGTCTCCACCCGTCAGCAGACGATCACCCGGATGGGCCGAAGCCCGTTCATCAAGGGGGGCGTGACCACCCGCGAAGGTCTCACGGCGCTGTTCGACAAAGAGAAGGATGCCTTCGCCTGCATCCTTGAGCAGCACGGCCTGGAGCGGATGGGCGATGCCCTGGCCCAGGCGGCGAGCGGCTCCGCGGTGACCGAGCGCGACCTGCGCTCCGACGAGTGTTTCGACTGGATGGCCTGGCGCAACCGCAAGGGCGTGCCGATGAGCGGACCGCTCTGCCTGAAGGTCAAGAAGACCTATGGCACCTACGAGGTACCGGTCGACGAGATGATCGCCGAGACGCTGCCCGAGGTTCGCTGCGAAATCCAGGCGAGCGGCGACGCCTCGGCCAAGCCGCCGGTGCTCAACGCAAGCATTGACGGCAGCACCCCCGGCGCCACCGCGTCGTGGACCTCGACCAACGGCACCTCCGGCGATCTCGCCGGCTCCGGCCCCTGGTCGATGGAGTGGAAAGACCTGTGCACGGCGGACTACACGTTTACCGTCAAGGACACCGATCAGGGCACGCAGACCTGGGTGACCCACTCGTTCCTGGTGCCGAAGATCTGCGCCAACTTGTCTTATGTCGGCGTGAGCGCGCCGCGCACCGTGCCGGGCAAGAGCGACGAATGCACCAGCAGCGTCGAAGTGAAGCGCTTCGTGCCGCCGCCGCCGACCGTCACCCTGACCGTGAACCCGACTCGGGTTTCCACCCGCATGCCGGTTTCGATCAACTCTTCTTCGGACTCGGTTTGCCTGAAGTCGTGCGAGACGACCCTCACCGATAGTGACGGCACGGAGCTCGATCACAACCCGTGCGGTCCGTGGGAGAAGAGCTTCACCCGGCCGGGGATCTACACGGTCGTCGCCAAGGCGGAGGATGCCATCGGCCAGACCGGCATGGCCGAGGCGCAGATCGTGCGCGTCCACCCGCGCTGGACGGTTCGTGGCTTCGGCGTCTACATCGATCCGAAGGACGACGTGATCAAGACCGACCGTTTCCGCAATCCGAAGCTGGTCGAGCGCACCGCGTGGCAGCTCGAAAAGGGCGTCGGCGTCGGCGCCACGGTCGAGCGGCGGTTTTCCGAGGTCTTCGGTCTCGAAGGGGGTCTGATCCTGACCCAGGTCCAGTCGTCGTTCAAACTCGACCTCAACAACGCGTGGGGGATCTCGAAGAAGAAAGTCGGCTTGAACCTGCTGACCTTCGGCCCGAACTTCCACATCGCGCATGAGCCGGGCAAAGCCGACGTCTACATCGGCCCCTTCCTCGGCTACGCGTTCTTCAACGGCAAGTCGTACGGCGTGCTCGGTGAGTCGAACAAACGTGACCTCGATAACAAGCTGGGCGTCGGCCTTCAGCTCGGCCTCGACCTGCCGATCCACCGGGCGGTGAACGGCCTGTGGAATTTCCACGCGGGCCTGCGTTACCTGAAGCTCTCCTCTGACGTTGACCTCGGCGTCAACGGCTCGAAGAGCGTCGACGTCGATCCGCTGCTCCTTTCGGCGGGCATCAGCTACTCGTTCTAGGATGAATCCAGGCCGCTGCCGGCGGAAAAAGTCGGAGTGAAATGAAGAGGCCGGCGGAAACGTCTCCGCCGGCCTCTTTCTCTTAAAACCTGAGATCGGGTCAAAACGGAATGTCGTCGTCCTCGCCGCCGCCGTAGCTCGGGCCGTCATCGTACGAAGTGCCGCCGCCCGATCCGGTTCCCGAACTCGCGGCGTGGCCATGATCCGCGTCGCCGCCGCCGCCCTTGGTGCCGAGCATCTGGAAGTTGTCGCAGACGATCTCGGTGCGGTACTTCTTTTCGCCGCTCTGCTTGTCGTCCCACGAACGGGTCTGCAACCGACCTTCGAGGAAGATCTGCTTGCCCTTGGTCAGGTACTGGCCGGCGATCTCCGCCTGCTTGCCCCAAACCACGATGTTGTGCCACTCCGTCTGTTCCTGGCGCTGTCCGGCTTTGTCGCGCCAGCGACGGGTTGTGGCGAGGCTGAAGCTCGCGACCGGCTGTCCCGATGGGGTGGAGCGCAGCTCGGGATCGCGGCCCAGATTGCCGACCAGAATCACTTTGTTGACCATCTCTCTTGTCCTCCTTTGAAGCGAGTGAGTTACGGTATCACAGGGCTCCGGGGCCCTCCGTCGGCCCTCTATGGCTCCCGGGAAATACCGCGGTTCGAACCCGGCGACACGGCGCCGCCGGCATTCACTCCCCTAAAGGACGCGAAACGATGCGTTTGATCTTGCAAAGAGTGAAATCCGCTTCGGTACGGGTCGCGGGCGAAACCGTCGGGGCGATCGGTCGGGGCCTCCTGGTTCTGGTCGGCGTCGAGCAAGGCGACGGCGACTCCCAAGTGTCGGCGGCGGTCGAAAAGCTCTCCGGCGTGCGCCTGTTCGACGACGAAGCGGGCAAGATGAACCTCGATCTGGCGAGCGTCGGAGGAGCCTTCCTGGTCGTCTCCCAATTCACGCTCGCGGGGTCGCTCGCCAGGGGACGGCGCCCCTCCTTCGACGGCGCCGCGCCTCACGACGAAGCGCGGCCGCGGGTCGAAGCCTTGGTGGAAGGCCTGCGCCGCCGCGGTCACCGGGTCGAGACCGGCCGATTTCGTGCCGCGATGGAGGTCGAGCTGATCAACGACGGCCCGGTGACATTCCTGCTGGAGGTATGAAGAAACCCATTCGGCGGGCTGCGCTTTTCCTGGGCGCGCCAGGCTCCAGCCTGGCATTTTTCGAAGGATCACCGATTTTGGCGGAAAATCGCTTCTCCTCCTTCCGGCGCGATCGCTCCGCTGTCAGCGCGTCGGCAGGGCGAGGACGCTCATCGGCATCGGCGAAAACGACAGGATGAGAATCACCAGCGCCACCGCTGCGAGCACCTTGCGCCGCGTGTCGAGCGTCGTCTCCTCGTCGCGGACGGGCGGGTGCTTGAGGCCGATCACCAGGGTGATCAGGGTCCAGAGAATCCAGCTCGGCGACCAGAACGACAGGGCCGCGAGTGCCACCCAGAGCGGCCGGGCGAGCTTCCGTTGCAGCTTGCCGAAGGTGGCATAGAGCACGTGGCCGCCGTCCAATTGGCCGAACGGCAGTAGGTTGATCGCCGTAGCCAGCAGGCCGAACCAGGCGCCGAGGGCGGCCGGGTGCAGCTCGACGATGGAACCGGCCGGCGTCGCGCCGTGAAACGCGTAAAGGGCGAGCTGCATCGCGAGCGGGTGGCCGGGCAGGTAGAGCGCGGTCCCCGCGCCGCCGACGATCGACGAGAGCGCTACGATGCGCGAATGGGCGGCGCCCCAAATCAGCACCGGGATCAGGGCAATGAAGCCGGCGATCGGCCCGGCGATGCCGACGTCGAACAGCTGCCTTTTGTCGGAAAGCGGCGCTCGGATGCGGATAAAGGCGCCGAACGAGCCGAGCGCGATCGGGCTCGGCAGGAAATACGGAAGAGTGACCGGCAGCCGGTACCAGCGGCAGGCGACGTAATGCCCCAGCTCGTGGATCAGCAGGATGCCGAGGGCGGTGAGCGAAAACCAGAACCCTTGGTGCAGCAACCCGGGGTCGCTCCAGACCGCGCGGATCACGCGCGGGGTGAGCACCAGGTCGAGGTCGCTCATCACGTCAGTGCGGGTTTGGAGGACGTAGACCGCGCCGAGCGTCGTGGTAGAAAACAATGACGCCACGAGGAGCAGAAACGCCCGGCCGTACCGGGGCGGGTTCGGGGGAAGCGTTACGCCCAGCGGCGGCAGCAGCTCGATGAGGGGACGCCGAAACTCCGCGGGCGAGAGCAGCGGGCTTCCTGCCTCGTTCAAAGGTTCTTGAGGTCCTTGCCGGGCTTGAAGCGCACGGTTTTGCCGGGGCTGATCGCAACCTCGACGCCGGTCTTCGGGTTACGTCCGACCCCCTTCTTGCGGTCGCGTACCTGAAACACGCCGAATCCGCGCAGCTCGATCCGCTTGCCCTCGAACAGGGCGTTCTTCATCGCCTCAATAATCGTGTCCACGGCCTGTGCGGCTTTGACGCGTGGAACGTCCAAGGATTCGGCGATCTTCTCGACGATGTCCGACTTGATCATCGCTGCTCCGAGCTTGAGTCGAGGATAACAACGGCCCCCGGGGGTGTCAACGAAGTCACGGAAACAGATGCACTTGTGGCTCTCACGGTGTTCGACTCTACCTCACGCGCTCTTGCCGCGTCGCTGTCTGATGCATCGTTCGAGCGCGGCGGCGAAATCTTCGCGTAGGCGATTCAGCACGTCGATGCCGAATCCGTTCCAGCTCGCATCGTCGCCGTCGGCGTAAAGCACCGCCACCAGGCGGTTGCCGAGGCGGATCGGCAGCATGCCGGCGCGCTGCGGGAGGGCGCCGCCCCAGGCCTTCGCCAGCTCTCGATGCGCGGGCATTGGCGGCAACGGTCCGAGGTAGAGGCTGCTGCCTCGGTCGAGGTTGAGAAAGATCGACGGCTGATCGAGGCCGATCCGATATTTTCCGAACGCCTCCCGGTCGACGTTCTTGCCCATCGCAAGCCAGGCCGAGACCTGGCCGCGCGCCACCTGAAAGAGTGCCGCGCGATCGAACCGGCGCACCAGAAAGGCGAGAATCAGGTGCGCCAGGTCGTCGCGATCGGTCGTCGCTTCGAGCGCCCGGGAGAGTTCGTCGAGCGTGCTCGGCGCGTCGACGGAGGCTTCCGCCACCTTCCCGAGGTCGGCACGCTCCTCGGCGGTCAACGGAATGATCTTCGCAACCAGCGGCGGCGGAACGTGGGTGGCAGGTGCGGCAACAACCTTCGCAGGCATGGCGGCGAGTGGACCGGCGACCGGGGCGGTGGCGACCGGGGCGGCGGGCCGCGGCGGGACGGGCCGTGGCGGTTCCTGGCTCGCGCCGGGCCGCGCCGGGGATTGAGCCGGCGGCTGCGCCGCAGTGGGGGGCGCGAGCTGCGTCGTCGCTCTTACCGGTCCCGGGGGGGGGCCGGATCCGAGCGGGCGGACCAAGGGAAAAATGTCGGTGACGCCTCTCGGCGGGGCGACCGGCAGATCGAGCAAAGGACCCCGGTTGCGCTCCGGTCCGAGAGTCGGCAGATCGGAAAAGCGGTCGAGCCCGGGCGCCGGGCGGTGCCGGTTGGGGACCGGCTCCGCCGCCGGCTTCGATTCTTCCGTTTCGTGCTCTCGCCCTTCATTCCACAGATAGCGTGCGCGGTTCAGACGGTCCAGCAGCAGGGTGAAGCGCGAAGGGCACTCTTCGTCGTAATAGCGCTCCAGCGCCTCGAAGATCCGCAGCTCGGGCGCTACGTGGACCCGCACGCGCCGCCCCGAAGCGAATGCGATCTCGTCGTGGCCGGTCAGGTTGCGGGGATCGAGCATCACGACGTCGAGCCGGTTGCCGATCAATTGAAACGGCACGGCATGGCAGCGGCGCGCCACCTTGGCGGGCAGCACGCCGCGCACCTCTTCAGGTACGGAGCGGAGTTGCTCGACGGTGGCGCCCGGCAGGCCAAGCTGTTCGGCGAGCCCTTTGGCCAGCTGCTCCTCGGTCAGGACATCCATCTCGAGCAGGGAGGTGCCCAAACGACCGCCCACGACGCTCTGGGTCTTGAGCGCACGGGTCAGCTGCGGCAGGTTGATCCAGCCGCGCGAGATGAGGAGCTGTCCTAGCTTGGCCACTGCAATCCGTTCTAAGTCATAGAGGGGTCTTTAGTTAAGCGTCCGCACCGAGATCATAGGGGGACCTCCGCGGCTTGGCAAGCGGCGGGGGCGCTGCTACTCTGCCGAATATGTGGCGCGCACGTCTGTTCGGTCTCTCGGTTTCTTGCCTCTGCCTCGGCGGGCTGCTCGCCAACCCCGCGACCGCCGGGGATCTCGCCGCCGCCTCGTTTCGCTTCGCGGTCGCCAAGTCGCTGGCCGCCGAAGGCTCGTGGGCCGAGGCTCTCTCCGCCTACGACGAAGCGGAATCTCTCGCCCCGAGCGATCCCTACATCCGCGCCGAGCACGCACTGCTGTTGGCCCGGCTGTCGCAGTCGCCGGCCGCTTCCGGTGCCGGCGGCGCCGAGCGGGCGAAGGCCTTGATCGATCAGGCCCGCGTCCTTTCCCCCGACGATCTCGACCTCCTGCGCACGGCGGGGCAGGTCTATCTCACGCTCGCCAGCCGCTCGCCCACGGCGCTCGACTCCGCCGTCACGGTGCTCGAAGCGGTGCGCGTCAAAGATCCGGCGGACCTGCCGTCGCTCTTGCCGCTCGGCCGGATCTACCTCGATCGCGGCGAGGCGAAAAAAGCAGCCGACGTGTTCGCCGATCTGGTCAAATTCGTGCCGAACAACCGCATGGCCGCCGGCCTGCTGGTCGAATCGCTGCTCCGCTCGCAGCAGACCGTGGAGGCCGAACGGGCGCTCGGCGATCTGCTGGAAACCGACCCCGAATCGATCGAAGCGCGCTCGACCCTCGCCGATCTCCAGGAGCATCGGGGCGACATCGCCGCCGCAAGGAAGACCCTCGAAGAGGCGCCCGAGAGCGTGAGGGCCGACCCGCAACTGCGGCGCCAGCTCGCTTCCACCCTCTACTTCGTGGGCGAACTCGATGCCTCGCTCGCCCTGGTCGACGAGCTGCTGAAAACTCCTGAGCCGAAAGCGGCTCCCGCGGCTCCCATGGCTCCCGCGGCTCCCGATGCCGACCCTGCGGCTGCCGCTGAGTCGCACAACTACCTGCTCCGGCTGCGCGGCATGATTCTGGCCGCCCTGGGGCGCACCCCGGAAGCGATCGACGTGCTATCCAAACTCGCCCAGGCCGAACCGGGCGACCTGCCGGTGGCGCTAGCCCTGGCGCGCTGTCTCGATCGCGCCGGCAAGCTCCCCGAGGCCGAAAAAACCCTGCTCGCCACGGCAGACGCCGTCGCCAAAGCCGGCAAGGCAGACGAAGCGGCCGACACCCGTCTGGAATTGATCGGCCTGCTCGCCGACGCCAAAGCCTGGCCGCGGGTCGCCGAGGTGGCGAAGCCTTTGCTCGCTTCGACGGATAAAGAGACGCGCGACCGGGCGGTCCTGTTCGCCGTCGACGCGGCGGCCGAGATGAGCGACCCGGCCGCCGGCCTCGCCCTTCTCTCGACGCTGGCCGGCGCGGACGCCGCGCCGTCGCCGACGCTCGCGGCCAAGCGAACCGAACTGTTGTTTCGCCAAGGGCACGACGCGGAGGCGCGCGCCGAAATCGAAAAGCTGGAGGCGGCAGGTCCCGGATCGGCGTTTGCCGCGGCGCAGGTCTATCAACGGCTGGAGCGTTATGCCGAAGGGGTGCCGATCCTCAAGCGGTTGACCGCGGCCAAACCGGACCTCGCGGCGGGTTGGTTCCTGCTGGGCGCGGCGCTAGAGCGCACCGACGACCACGAGGGGGCGGTCGCGGCGTTTAAAAAGGCGCTGGAGCTGGAGCCGGACTTTCACTCGGCGCTCAACTATCTCGGTTATCTCTGGGCCGATCGCGGCGAGAACCTCGATGAGGCGCTGGCGCTGATTCTCCGAGCCGTGGCGCTCGATCCGGAAAACGGCGCCTACGTCGATTCGCTCGGTTGGGTCCGCTTCCAATTGAAGGAGTATGCCCCGGCGCGCGGCCTGCTCGAACGGGCGGCCCGGCTGATGCCGAAAGACGCCTCGGTGCAGGAGCATCTGGGCGACCTTTACAAGACCACCGGCCAATTGGCGCTGGCGCGCGACGCCTACCGGCGAGCCCTGGCGCTCGAAAGTGAAAATGCCGATCAGGTCAAACGCAAGCTGGCCGAGCTGCCGCGCCGTTAGCCGCTCCCTAGCGGCAATCCTTCTTCCTCTCCTTTGGGCCTGCGCGTCGGCCCGGCTTGCCCAGGCTCCTTCCGAGCCGGCGGGGCTTCCCTGGGAGGTTCCGGCGTCGGCGATCGGCACACAGCAACTGTTTCGGATGTCCTACTCCGGTCCGCGCGGCGAGGGATCGTTCCGCCTCGCGCTCAAGCTCCAAGCCGCCGATCGCTATCAGGCCTCCGCCGCCGACCCGCTCGGTCGCGCGCTCTGGAGCCTCGACGTCACGGCGAATCGCGGCCTGTTCCTCGACCACCGCGCCCGCGCCGCCTGCCTACTCGACGGCGCGCTATCCCTCGTCGGAGCGCCGCTCGATCGCATTCGACTTGCCGACCTGCCGAAACTCCTGCTCGGCCGCGTGCCGGTCCAGCCGCGCGAAACGCCAATTGCCGGGACCGCCGAAGAGATCGATCTGCCGGGTGCCGCGGGAGAGGTGTGGAAAGTGAGGCTTGCCGACGGTCTGCCGGTGCGTTGGTCCCTGCTTCGCTCCGGAGCGCCCGCCGCCGGGTGGACGCTCGTAAAAGGCGAATCGATCCTCTCCGACCGGACAGGCGGAAGACTTCGCTGGCGCTCCTCGGTCGCCGAACCGCTTGCGGCACCCCTCTCGTCGCTCAAGGCGCCCGCCGATTACACCTCGGGGGGCTGCGCCGCGCTCGCGCTGGGCGAGGAGAGGTAGGCGGGGGATCGCCTCTCGGCGTAAGTGTGCTCACTCATTGGGTTTATCCGGCAACGGTCCCACCCGCCGCTCGAACCGCACAGCCAGGCGCATGATTTCCCGCCGCTGCTCTTCCGCCCATTCGGATAATCGCCGGTCGGCCGGGTCGAGCGGCGCGCCGCTACCGAGGTCCACCAGAGACGGCTCTACGGCCACCTCTTCCACGACGTCCTGAAGGTGCCGCAGCTCGCGCCCCACGGCGCGGAGCTTCGCCCGGCGGATTGATTCGCCGAGTCGTTTCGGGTCGAGCGGTTGCTCGCCTGCCCCTTTGTATAGCGCCTCGACGACGTACTCGACGATCTTCCGGATGTTGGGTACCCACCGGAATCTCAACAATGCCGTCTCGCGCAACAGTCCCCCTCGTCGACGCGCCTTCTCCATCTTGTCCAACTCCTTCTCGATCGTTTCCTTGATCGGCCCCGGCTTTTTCACGACGCCACCCCCAGATCCCGCCAAGCCTCATTGCGCAGCGCGCGCCGGGCGCAGCGCCGCATTCGAAGGAGATGAAGAAGCGGCCCGGGCTCGATTTGACCCCGGCGCAAAATCGCGGCCCAGACGCGCATCGAAAGGAGACCGCCTTCAGGCAAGGACTCGGCCCCTTCCTTCGCCAGGTTTTCAATCCGGCCGGCGAGCGCGGGAAGCAACTCGCCGTGATTCAAATAGAGAAGGCTACGGCCCACCTCCAACGTCGCTTCGGAGGCGGCGAGGGGGTCGTTCAGGTATTCGTAGGCCCAGGCCGCCCGTTCGAACTGCACGACAGCCTCGGGGAAATCCTCGGTTTTCGTAGCGCTTTCGCCGCGGTGCATGAGCATCCGGGCGAAGCGGCGAATTCGGGAGGAGTCGGGCTGGCCCCGGGGAACGGAGGGTCGCCGCCTCGATTTGCGGTGGGGGGCGTCGGCCATGCAAGAGAGGCTAACGGTGCTCACGGCCGCCAGCGTTTGCAAACTTCCGAAGGTCGCGCCAGACTACCCAAAGGTCCTTTTTTCCAATCCTTCGGGAGATCGATACCGGATCACATAACAAATTACCCGCGGCTCGGTGCTTCGAGGGTTCGCCTGTGGTTACTCTAGTTGTCACGTTCGACGGGGCTGCAACACCCTGCTCTATGAAACCCACCCCCGCGAGGTTGCCCATGGAAGAAACGAAGCAGGCGCCGGTGCCGCCGAACAATGTTGCGCTCAGGGTCGTTCGCGTCGTGCTCGGTCTGGACCAAGGCCAAGCGGCCGAGTTGATCGGGATCTCTCCCGGCGCGCTCGGCCAGTTGGAGCTGGGCAAGGCGAAGAAGGCACTGGAGCGCCAAAAGCTCGAACGCTACGCGGCGAAACTGAAGCCGGCGCCCGGCGCGGTCGAAAGCGCGCTCACCGCGGTGGATTCGATCCGCCCCGACGCAGAGGTCGAGGCGCTGTGCGCCGACCTGCCGCCGGAGGTTCGTGCCGATCTAGAAAAGACCGCTGCCAGCCACTACCGCCAGATGCGGCGCGAGCTGTTCGAAGGAGCTCGCGACTTGAAGTTCGAGCTGGCCCGGGCGCAGGCCGCCAAGGTATGGGAGATTCTCCGTCCGCTCCAAAAACGCCCCGCCGACCGGCGCAAGGTGATTGAAGTGAGCCCCAGCCATGCCACCTGGGCGCTGGTCGAAAAGCTGGCCCACGAAAGCGACCGGGCCACCATCCGAGACGTCGAAGAGGCGCTCGCTCTCGCCGACTTGGGCATCTGGACCGCCGAACGGCTCTACCCCCCGGCCGAATATCAGGCGGCGTCCCGTGAATATGCCCAGGTATATCTCGGCAACGCCCGCAGGGTGAAAGGCTGGCTCGACCGGGCCGACGCCGCGTTTTTCCGCGCGAAGGAGGTCGCGACTGTGGGGGAGATCGTGCCGTCTCCGTTCTCCCGCGCCCGGATGCTCGATCGCGAGGCCAAGCTCCGCCGGGATCAAGGTCGATTTGGCGAGGCATTTGTGCTCCAAGACCGGGCATTCCAACTTGCGCATCCCGGCGAAATTGGCTCACTCTGGCTCAGCAGATCGCTGCTCCTCCAATACAGCAATGATCCGGAGGGAGCGATCGTGGCGCTTCAGAAAGCTTGCGCGATGTTCGACGAGCGAAGCGATCCTCGCGACCGGTGGGTGGCTCAGTTCAACCTCGCAGTGAGCTTCATCGAACTCGGGCGAGGCTTGGAAGCCGCACCCCTGCTGCCGCAGGTTCGCGCCGTCGCCGAGTCCCAGCGGGCTACCCTCGACCTGCTCCGGGTGAATTGGCTCGAAGGAAAGTGTGCAGCGGCGATCGGAAGGATTGAGGACGCCGCCGGAAAACTCGACCTGGTCTGGCGCGACTTTGCCGATCGTGAGATCGATTGCGACGCGGCGCTCGCGGCACTCGACCTCGCGGTGGTCTACCTGTCGGCCGGCCAGCTCGCGGAGACGAAGGCGCTGGCCCTCCGGACCGCGGTGGTCTTTCGCAGGCTCAAGATCGAGCAGAAAGAGCTGGCGGCGGTGCGCCTGTTCTGGGAGGCCGCCGGCCGCGATCGGGCGACGGTCGAACTGGCTCGCCGGGCGCACCGCGCGTTGGTCGCCTTCGGTGCCTCGCGGGGTAAAGGGGCCACCCCTTTCGTTGGCGGGTTGCGAGGCTGATGCAGCCGGCGTCCCGCGCGGGCACCGGCTGTGGATCTACCTCTTCAGCTTTCGGTGGTCAGTTCGCGCAGCGACCTACCGGTTCGAGCATGCAACCCTCGTCTCGCGGGGCCGTCGTGCTCGCCTCGGCGCAGCGGCCTACCGGATCAACGCCGCAACCCTGGTCCCGCGGGGCCGGCGTGCTGGCATTGGTGCAGCCGCCGACCGGATCCACATTGCACCCTGCAGGTGCCCAGAGGTGGGACAGGAACCCGAGCCAATCGGGCCAGTGCGGGCCGCCGGCCGGTGCCGCGAATCCGGCCGTTGGGATAGTCAGGCCGAGTACGATGAGGAAGACCACGGGAACGGCGAAACGGCGGAGCGATGAGTTCATGCGCTGCCTCCTTGGAGTGTCGGGCCGGCCGGGAGATCCGGCGCCCGGAAACGTAGCGACGGGGGCGCCCGATTAAACGGGTGAAAGGCTATGTCACACTACCCGGAAGCAAAGAAAAAGCCGATAAATACGGAAATCGCGCCGCCGGGCCGCAGCGCGGTCGAAGACCCGGCGGTCTGGGTGCAGTTCGTCCGCTCCTCGCGGGGCTGGACCCAAGAGGAGTTCGCCGAGGCCGCTCAAATGCATCCGTCCCAGATCTCGGCCTACGAGACGGGGCTCAAAATCCCCCGCCCGGCCACCCGCGCCCGGCTGGCCGCCGCGGCGGGCACCACCCCCGATGCGGTGATCGAGGCGGCAGAAGTCTTAAGACGCCGGTCGAGAGGCGAGGCGGGTACGTCGATTTCCAAGCGGGCCGCGTCGTTTGTCGAGCAGACCCGCCGGCAGTTCGAGGCGGCGTTGGACCGCGCCGAAGAAAGTCTCGCGCCCGGCCGGTAAGCCGCGGCCCGCCGAGCCGAGGGGAGACCGCGTGCGGCGAATCGCGGTGAGTATTTGGGAGGGGGGCGGAACGCCTTCGCAGTACGGTGATCCGACTGCTGGGCCAGCGTTTCGGTACCGTGCCCGCGCGACTCGCGAAGCGTTTGGCGGCGATCCGCACAGTCGACGAGCTGGGCGCGATCGCCGATCGGATTTTCGAGGTCCGGTCGATCGAAGAGCTGGGGCTCGGGAGATAGTCGCCGCTTCCGCCGAATCATCCCGTTTGACAGTCCGGCCCCTCGCCTCTAGGATTGCTGGCCGCGGAATGGGGGGAGACCCTCGCCTCGCCTCCAAGATTGTTTCCGATCAACCCTACCGGACCGAGCGGCTCCGTGCGGGGTGTTTGTGTCGCCGCGATAAGCGGCGCCTCGGGGAAATCCCGAGATTCTTTCGTCGCGGTCGCCGTTTCGGTTCGAGCCTTCGGGGTTCGAAATGGCTCGGACGTGCGTGCGGCGAATCGTATGGACGATGGAGAGGATCATGGAGATCACGGAGGTCAAGGTCTTTCCCATTCATGAAGAGAAGCTGAGGGCCTTCGTTTCGATCGTCTTCGACCACTGCTTCATGGTCAACGACATCAAGGTCATCCAGGGGCGGGACGGCTTGTTCATCAGCATGCCGAGCCGCAAGAAGAAGAATGGGGAATTCAAGGACATCGCGCACCCGCTGAACAACGAGGCGCGGCGCACGATCGAGGATCGAATTTTGGCCGCGTTCGGCCAGACCGCCGATCCGAGCCGCTCGGGCGCGGCTGCGATCCATCCTTCGATGGGTCTGGCGAGCACGAGCAGTCCCTCGATAGGCTCCAATGGCTCCTCGATGGGAGTCATGGCAGCCATGGGGGCGGTGGGGTCGAACGGCCTGAGCGGGTCGGACGCACCGGCCGTAGTCGCGGAGGAGCCCCGGGCGCCGGAGCCGAAGACGCTCGAAGAGCTTGAAGAGATACACTTGAGCGACTCGTTTTGGAGCGTCACGTAGGCGGGAGCGGGGTAGAAGCGGAGCGGAACGGCAACAGAGGGCGAAGCAACCTTGGGGCGTCGCCAAGCGGTAAGGCACCAGACTTTGGCTCTGGCATACGGAGGTTCGAATCCTCCCGCCCCAACCAAATTCGTCGGCGAGTCCCCACGCCAAAAGGAGCGAGGTCGTACATGGCAGGAGAGCTGAAGATTTTCGGGGGGCGCGCCCATCCAGCGCTGGTGCAGGAGATCTGCGAATACCTCCATCTCGAAGCGGGGCACGTCAAAGCCCTGAACTTCTCGGATGGCGAGATCTTCTGTCAGGTCACCGAGAACGTGCGCGGCTCGGACGTTTTCGTGGTCCAGCCCACCTGCCAGCCGGTCAACGAGAACCTGATGGAGCTGTTGATCCTGCTCGATACGTTCAAGCGCTCGTCCGCTTCGCGGGTGACCGCGGTGATCCCGTATTACGGCTACGCCCGCCAGGACAAGAAAGACCAGCCGCGGGTGCCGATCACTGCCAAGCTGGTGGCCGATCTGATCTCGAAGGCCGGCGCCGACCGGGTGCTCACCCTCGACCTTCATGCCGACCAGATCCAGGGCTTTTTCGACGTTCCGGTCGACCACCTGTTCGCGGCCCCCGTGCTGCTCGAAGCGATGAAGGCGTTCCCCGTGCCCGACCTGGTGATCGTTTCGCCGGACGCGGGCGGCGTGGAACGCGCCCGGGCGATCGCCAAGCGGCTGGGCGTCGGCCTCGCCATCGTCGACAAGCGGCGCACCGCACCGAACGAGGCGGAAGTCATGCACGTCATCGGCGACGTCGAAGGGAAGAACGCCCTGATCGTCGACGACATCATCGATACCGCAGGGACGCTCACCAAGACCGTCGAAGCGCTGAAAAAGAAGGGTGCCGAGCGCATCCTCGCCGCCGGGGTCCACGGCGTGCTCTCCGGCCCGGCGCTCGACCGGATCAACGCATCCCCGCTCGAATCGGTACTGATCACGAATACCATCCCGGTGGAAGCCAAGCTCGCCCGTTCGGCGAAGCTGCGCACGCTGTCGGTCGCCCCGCTGCTTGGCGAGGCGATCCGCCGGATTCACGAAAACAGCTCCGTAAGCTCGCTGTTCGTCTGACGGCGGCTGCCAAAGAGGGTAAGGCGATGAACGAATTGACCGTAGAAGTCCAGAAGCGCGAAGGAACCGGCAAGAACGTCAACCGACGGCTGCGGGCGTCTGGGGTCGTTCCGGCCGTTCTGTATGGCGGCGAACGCGACACCGTTTCGATCCAAGTGGTGAGGAAGGACATGATCGAGCTGCTCAAGAAGGCCGGCAGCGACCATCCGATCTTCCTCTTGAAGCTCGCCGGTTCCGGCGGCCAGGAGCGCCACGCCATGGTGCGCGAGCTGAAAGTGCATCCGATCACCCGGATTCTTCAGCACATCGATTTTCAACGCATCCTGATGACCGAAAAACTGCGCACCTCGGTGCCGATCGAGGTGACGGGTATCGCTTACGGCGTGAAGACCGAGGGCGGCTTGATCGACTTCGTCACCCGCGAAGTGCAGGTCGAGTGCCTGCCGGCCGACATCCCGAAGAAGATCACGGTCGACGTGACGGAGCTTCACATCGGCCAGCACCTCGAGGCGCGCGAGCTGGAGCTGCCCGAGGGAGTCGAGCTGCTGGAAGATGCCGATCGGGTGATCGTCTCCTGCTCGCACACCCATGCCGAGCAGGCGATCGCCGGAGCCGAAGGTCTCCTCGAAGCGGCCAAGGCAGAGCCCGAAGTGATTAAGAAGAAGAAGCCGGACGAGAAGAAGGACAAGAAGTAACAGCCCCCTTTTTGGCACGGGGTCGATCGAGACGGCTTTCGATCGGCCTCGCGCCTCGGGCTTTTCCCTCCCTCCGCCGTTTCGATGCCGCGCCTCGTCCTTGGGTTGGGCAATCCGGGTCCGCAATACCGGGAAACCCGCCATAACGTCGGTTTTCGCGTCGTCGAAGAGGTCGCGCGGCGCCTCGGATCGTCGTTCGACGGCGACGCCGTGGGTGAAGAATGCGGCTCTCGGGTCCTCAATGTAGGCGACCTGACGCTCGCGCTGCCCCAGACGTTCATGAACCGAAGCGGCTATGCCGCGCGCTGCCTGGTGGAAGTCCACGGCTTTCTCCCCGAGGAGATCCTGGTCGTCTACGACGAGGTCGCCCTGCCGCTCGGCCGTCTGCGACTGCGGCGCGGCGGCAGCCCCGCCGGACATCGGGGAATCGAATCGATCCTCCAACAACTGCGGACCGACCAGATTCCCCGCCTGCGCCTGGGCGTCGGCCGAGGTGAGCGGCCTCCGGGCGAGGAAGGCACGACGGCGGAGCCGGCGCTGCTGGACCTTGCGGACTTCGTCCTCGCGCCTTTCCTCTCTTCAGAACAGGACGCCGTGGCCGCGATGATCGAGCGCGCCGCCGAGGCTTGTTCGACCTGGGCGGCCGAAGGCGTCGATGTCGCTATGACCCGTTGGAACCGTTGATCCGGCCGTTCGAGCGGCTCCTGCGCGGCCCTACTCCGTAGGGTGGTGATGGCACTACCCCGTCGGGGCTATCCGAGCTGAGGCGTTGAGCGGACACTCGGCGGCAAGATGCCGAACCTCAATCTGGCGCCTTGGGACCGGGGACTTCGAATCGCAGTCGGCCTCTTGCTGCTGTATGTCGGATTTTTCGCCTCCCCCTCCGGGCTCCTGGCCGCCGCCTGCCGCATCTTTCTTTGGTTGCCGCTGCTGACCGGTATCGTCGGCTGGTGCCCGGTTTACGCCTTTTTCGGCTGGAGCACGAAATCCAAGATGCGGCACGAGTAGACTTCCTCCGGACGACCGATGGAATCGGAGGAGGAAGCGTAGATCGTGAAGCTCAAGCGGCTCCGCTGGCTCGCCCTCGCCGGGCTTCTGCTCTACCTGGCCGGGGTCGAGGTGGCCCGCAAGACTCTAGAGCCGTATTTCAACTCCTTCGCCGGTCACCTGGTGATGGACGTGGTCGTGGCGTTCGGAATGATGGTCGTGTTCGGACTCGCTTTCGAGCAGCTGGCGAACCTGTACCGCCGGCTGGAACGCCAGAATCGGGAGCTCGAAGCGTTGCGCACGGCATCGCTGGCCGTGAACGTCGAGCTGGCTCTCGACGCGGTTCTTCAGCGGGTGGTTGAGCAGGCCTGTCGCCTTCTCGGCGCGCGGTATGGCGCGATTTCGGTGCTCGATGCCGGGCAGCGCATCCTCGCTTTCGTCACCACCGGCATCTCGACCGAGGATCGGGAGCAGATCGGGCGTCCGCCGGAAGGCCGTGGCGTCCTGGGTGTGCCGCTGATCGAAGGGCAGAGGATCCGCCTGCGGAACCTGAGTTCCCATCCGCGCTCGGTCGGTTTTCCCGCGAACCATCCGGCGATGAGCTCGTTGCTCGCCGTACCCATCATTTGCCAGGGGCCGTTCCGCGGCAATCTCTACCTCGCCGAGAGCCGGTTTGCCGACGGCTTTTCCGAAGAGGACGAGGAGGCGCTGGTCCGGTTCGCTGCGACCGCCGCGGTGGCGATCGAGCTTTCGCACCTGCACGAGCGGCTCCGCTCCGTCGCGGTATCGGACGAGCGGCTGCACATCGCGCACGAGATGCACGACGGCATGGCGCAGATCCTCGCCTATGTGAACACCAAGGCGCAGGCCGTCGAGGAGCATCTGAAGCAGGGGCGGACGGTGGAGGCGTCGGCGCAGATCGGCCAACTCGCGGTCGCCGCGCGCGAGGCTTACGCCGACGTGCGCGAAGGGATTCTGGGCCTGCGCGTCGGCTTGGGCGAGCACGGCACGTTCATCGAAACCCTGCGCACCTACGTCGATCACTGGCGCGAACAGAACGACGTGGAGGCGACGATCGAAGTCGATCCGGAGATTTCGCTCGCGCCACCGGTCGAGCTGCAGGTCGTGCGGATCGTCCAGGAAGCGCTGGCGAACGTCAGAAAGCACGCCCGGGCTCACCGGGTCAGTATTGCGATCGAGCGCTCCGAGGGTCAGATGCGGGTCACGGTGGCGGACGACGGCGTGGGTTTCGACCCGGCGGCGCTCGGTCGTAGCATATTTCCCCGCTTCGGTCTTTCGACCATGAGGGAGCGGGCGACCTCCGTAGGCGGTATCCTGCGGGTCGAAACCACTCCCGGAAAAGGTTCGAAAGTGGTCGCCGAGCTGCCGGTTGTGGCAAGCTCCAGCCCCGAGGGAAGCATGCCATGAAGATCCTGATCGCCGACGATCACGCCCTGTTTCGCGACAGTCTGAGGAGTCTCCTCGAAGCGCGCGGCTATGAGGTGATCGGAGAAGCGAAGAACGGCCGTGAAGCGATCGAGCTGGCTCGCTCGCTGCGGCCGTCCGTAGTTCTGATGGATCTCACCATGCCGGAGGTCGACGGTCTCGCGGCCACCCGCGCCATCTGCGCAGAGCTGCCGGATGTGAAGGTGGCGGTCCTCACCGCGTCGGACGACGACGCAAAGCTGTTCGAGGCGATCAAGTCGGGGGCGCAGGGCTACCTGCTCAAGGACTTGGAGGCCAACAGCTTCTTTGCCCTCCTCGAAGGGCTGGAGCGCGGCGAGCCGGCGCTCAGCCCTGCGCTCGCGCGGAAAGTCCTCGCCGAGCTGGCGCGACCGGCGTCGTCGCATAAAGAGGCCGACGACCCCGACGCGCTCACCGAGCGGGAACGCGAGGTGCTGGAGTTGATGGTCTCCGGCGTCACCTCGAACCGGAAGCTCGCCAAGCAGCTCGGCGTGAGCGAGAACACGGTCAAATTTCACGTCCGCAACATCCTGGACAAGCTCCACGTCCACAACCGGGCCCAGGTGGTGGGGTTCGCGCTGCGCAAGGGGATGGTGAACTCGCAGCCCGACGGGAAGTAGGGGCTTGCCCCGTCTGCCCTCTGCGGGTAGAATCAAGGGCTCGCGGTCGGAACGTTCCGGCCCATTTCCACCCTCTCTGTTCCGCGCCAGGCGCGGGACCGACCCAGGCCATAGGGAGGTCAGTTTCCCCACATGCGTACCTACGAGCTCTGTTTCGTCGCCGACCCTCGTCTATCGGACGAGGACGTCGTGGCGATGACCGAAGATTACAAAACACTGCTCACCTCCAAAGGTGTCGAAATCACCAAGGAAGAGAGCTGGGGCCGCCGCAAGCTGGCGTACCCGATCAAAAAGCTGACCGAAGGCAAGTACGTTCTGATCTTTTTTTCGAGCGAAGGCGGCGCCCAAGGTCTCGCCGACGTGGAGCGCCGGCTGCTCCAGAACGACAAGGTCCTACGTTTCCTGACCGTCCGCACCGACGAAGATCTGAAGCGTGCCGCACGGGTCGTGCCGCGGCGCAATCCCAACCCTGAGACCGAAGCTGGCGACCGGGGTGATCGCGGGGACCGCGACGACCGTGGAGACCGCGGAGATCGAGGCGATCGTGGTGATCGCGACGACCGTGGCGGTCGCGGGGATCGTGGCGGTCGCGGTGGCTATGCCGGAAGGGAGGACTGATCCATGGCTCGTCCAAAGAAGGTTTTCTTCCGCCGTCGCAAGGTCTGCAAGTTCTGCGTCGATCGTATCGAGCATGCGGACTACAAAGACTTGAAACTCCTCCAGGGCTTCGTGCCGGAACGCTCGAAGATCCTTCCGCGCCGCATTTCGGGTACCTGCGCCCGGCATCAGCGGCTCCTCCAGACGGCGATCAAGCGGGCGCGCCACCTCGCCCTGCTGCCTTTCACCACCGATTAAAGGACAACCGAGATGCGTGTGATCTTGCTCTCCGATCAGCGGAACCTCGGCCAGCGCGGCCATGAGGTGGACGTGAAGCCCGGGTATGCGCGCAATTTCCTGATCCCCCAGGGGATGGTTCTGGAGGCGACGAACGCCAACAAGGCGTACTTCTCCCACCAGAAGAAAAAGATCGACGACCGTCACTCGCGCGAGCGGGATGCGGCGGCGGCGATCGCGGCACAGCTCGCCGACATCAAGATCGAGATCGCGAAAAGGGTTGGCGAAAACGAGGTTCTCTACGGTTCGGTGACCTCGGCCGATGTCGCGGCGGCGCTCGAAGCGAAGGGTGTCTCGATCGACAAGCGGCGGATCGATCTGGCCGGCGGCATCAAGAAGCTCGGTGACCATACGGTGCGGGTCGACCTGCATCCGGAAGTCGTGGCCGAGGTCGTCGTCTCGGTCATTCCGGAACGGTAGGCCCCGCAGTTTTCAGGATACCTTCTCGGGCGATTCGAGATGACAGATCGCGTACCGATCGAATCGCCCGATAGTTCCTCTTCTTCCCGCTCGAATCCCCGGCTCGACGATTTCCTGATCGAGCCGACCCGCAAACTTTCCGATTGGCGTTGGCTGTGGAAAGGGGACATTCCATTCCCGATCCGCAGCCATCGCGGTTTTCTGGGCCGGCTGCTGGTGGCTTGGAAGCGCCTGCTGCGCCCGCTGGTCAAGGTGCCGCAGAACGACCTGTGGGAGCGCCAGCGGATCTTCAACCTGATTCTGCTCGAACAGCTGGAGCGGCAGGACGCCGAGCGCGTTCGTCATCACGACCGCCTGGCCTATCTGGAAGAGCTGGACGCCAAGGGCATCCGCGAGCTGATGCAGCACAACGACGCGCTGTTTTCGCGTGTCGACCAGAAGCTCGACCGCGTACGCCGCGAGTCGCGCGATCTGCTCGCCTCGCTGGGTGCGGCACTCTCTGTGGCTGAGAACGCCGATACCGCCGAAGGAGCCGCCCCTTCCGGCACGCCCTCCGCGACGGCGCCGTCGGTCGAAGATCTCATTCGGGTGCGCGAGGAGCACGCCTACCTCGAATTGGAGCGCCGCTATCGGGGGACCGAAGAGGAAATCGGCGAGCGGATCTCGATCTACCTCCCCTGGTTGGCAGAGCGGTCGCCGGTGCTCGATCTTGGCTGTGGCCGGGGGGAGTCGCTCGCCCTGCTGCGCGCCAAGGGGATCGCCGGGAGAGGGGTCGATTCCTCCGCCCGGATGGTCGATCTCTGCCGCGATCGGGGCCTCGAAGCGGAGGTCGGCGACCTGTTCGGCCACCTAGCGGGTCTACCCGAAGGCCAGCTCGGCGCGATCGTGTCGTTCCACGTAATCGAGCACCTGCCGCCCGAATCGCTCGACCGCTTGGTGCGCCTGGCCTACCGGGCCCTCCGGCCGGGCGGCGCGCTGATCCTGGAGACACCGAATCCGCTATCGCTGGTGGTAGCAGCCCGCAACTTCTGGCTCGACCCGACCCATCGCCGGCCGGTCCACCCCGAGAGCCTGAAGCTCCACTACGAGCTGGCGGGATTCGACCCCATCGAGCGGCTCGACCTGCGCCCCTTCCCTCTAGCCGAGCGCCTGCCGGAAATCGATTTGAAGGAGATCCCGGAATCCCAGCACCTGCTCGCCGACCGGGTCAACCGCCTGCGCGATCAAATCGACGAGCTGCTCTTCGGCACCCAGGATTTCGGGTTGATCGGGATCAAACCGGGCGGCGCAGGCCGGCCGTGAATCTCCTCGACCTCTTCGCCATCCCTCTCGCTGAAACTCCGGCGAAGCCTGCTCTCCGTTTTCGCGGGGCGAACGGCATCGCGGTGTCGCTTTCTTACGCGGAGCTGTATCTCGCGGCGGAGCGCGTGGCCTCGGGGTTTGCGGCGCGGGGCCTGGTTCGCGGCGATCGAATCGCGTTCTTCCTCGGCAATCGGCCGGAGTTCGTGATCGCCTATCTCGCGGCAATCCGGCTCGGGGCGATCGTGGTGCCGATCAACCTTGCCTATCGGAAGGTCGAGCTGGCCCACATTCTTTTGGATGCTGAGCCGCGTCTTCTGCTGACCGAACGGGATCTGCTGCCGATCGTGGCGGAGGTGGATGCTGGGGCGCGGGGAAGTGTTGAGGCGACAATCGTCGCCGAGGAGATCGGGGAGTGGCCTCACGATCCGGCTCCGCTTCTCTCTCCGCCGATCGACGGCTCCGAGCTGGCCTTTCTGCTCTATACGTCCGGCACCACCGGGCGGAGCAAAGGGGCGGAGATCCGCCACGACAATCTGCTCGCGACGATCACCGGCCTGCTCGCCGCCTGGGCCTGGGAGAGCCGGGACGTCCTCCTGCTCGCCCTGCCGCTTTTTCACACGCACGGCCTGGTCGTGGGACTTCATTGCGCTTTGGCCGCCGGGGCGACCGTCGAGCTGCGGCGGAGGTTCGAGGCCGCGGCGATCGCCGCCGATCTGACCCAGTCCGATCCGGCCTACCGACCGACGCTCTTCTTCGGCGTACCCACGATGTACGTCCGGCTGGTCGAGGCTCTCGCCGATCCTGCTGTCGATCGCTCGCCGCTCGCCCGGATGCGGCTGTTCTGCTCGGGGAGTGCGCCGCTCGCGCCCGAGACGTTCGAGGCGTTTCGCGAGCTATCCGGCCACGCGATCCTCGAACGCTATGGCATGACCGAAGCGGGGATGATCCTCTCGAATCCCCACACCGGCGAGCGCCGCGCGGGGACCGTGGGTACGCCGCTGCCGGGAATCTCTGTCCGCCTCGTTCGCTTCGGCGAGGGCTCGTTCCACGATGTGACCGACGGAGAAGAAGGGGAGTTGATCGTCCGCGGCGGCAACGTCTTCGACGGCTATTGGCGCGCGCCGGAAAAGACCGCGGAGAGCTTCGTCTCGGACTCTAAAGGGAATCGCTGGTTCAAGAGCGGCGACCTCGCCCGGCGAGATCCAGTGACCGGGGCGATTTCGCTGCTCGGCCGGAGCAGCGAGCTGATTCTGGCAGGTGGGTTCAACGTCTACCCGCGGGAGATCGAAGAGGTGCTGCTCGGCTTCCCCGGTGTTCGGGAAGCGGCGGTGGTCGGCCGGCCGCATTCGGACTTTGGGGCCGTGCCGGTTGCGTTCCTGGTCGTCGAGCCGGCCGCTCAACCGCTCGATCCCGAAGCCCTGATCGCGTTCGCCAAAGAGCGCATCGCCTCGTTCAAGGTGCCGCGCGAGATCCGGCAGGTCGATTCACTTCCCCGAAACGCGCTCGGGAAGGTCCAGAAACACCTCCTGCCGCGGTGATCCGGAGGGAGTACAATCCCACCCCGATGAAACCCGCACCCTTCGCCTACGAGGCGCCGGACACTCTTCCGGCAGCGCTCGACCTGCTCGCCCGCCATGGCGACGAGGCGAAGATCCTCGCCGGGGGTCAGAGCCTGATCCCGGTGCTCAACTTTCGCCTGTCGCAGCCGGCCCGGCTGATCGACTTGAACCGGATTGACGATCTGTCCTACATCCGGCGCGGCGCGGACGGCGGCCTGTCGATCGGCGCGATGACCCGCCAGCGGGCGGTCGAGCGGTCGCCCCTGGTGGCCGAGGTCGCTCCGCTGCTCGCTGAGGCGATGCCTTGGATCGCCCATCCGCAGATTCGCAACCGGGGTACCGTGGGCGGAAGCCTGGCGCACGCCGATCCCGCCGCCGAATTGCCGGCCCTCGCGGTGGCGCTCGACGCGAAATTCCGGCTGGCGAAGAACGGCGCCGAGCGCTGGGTCGCGGCGCGCGATTTCTATACCGGCCTGTTCGCCACCCTGATGGAACCCGACGAGCTGCTGGTCGAGATCGCCATTCCGCACGCGGCGCCGAAAACCGGATTCGCCTTTATGGAAATCGCCCGGCGGCACGGCGACTACGCCCAGGTGGGTCTCGCGGCGAGCGTGACGCTCGAAGAGGACGGACGCTGCCGCGCGGCGCGGCTGGTTTTCTTGAGCGTCGGCGATCGGCCGATCGAGGCCCGTGCGGCCGCTGCCCTGCTGATGGGCCAGCTGCTTTCGCCCGAAGCGATCGCCGCTTGTGCCGCGGCGGTGAATGGCGAGATCAACCCGTTTTCGGACGTTCACGCGACGGCCGATTTCAAGCGCCACCTCGCCCAGGTCCTGGCGCGCCGGGCGGTCGCTTTGGCGGCCCAACGAGCCGGCCAGGCGGCGGGAATCCCCGCATGAGCGATACGATGAAAATCGGGATCACCGTGAACGGCAACAAGAGCGAGCGAGAGGTCGAGCCGCGGCTGCTGTTGTCGGATTTCCTGCGCCACGACTTAGGTCTCACCGGTACCCATGTCGGTTGCGAGCACGGCGTCTGCGGTGCCTGCACGGTGCTGCTGGACGGCGAACCGGTTCGCTCCTGCCTGCTACTCGCGGTCCAGGCGGACGGCCACGAGGTGGCGACGGTGGAAAGCCTGTCGGGCGACGGTCCCGATCGCCTGAACCCGCTTCAAGAGGCGTTCCGCGATTGCCACGGCCTCCAGTGCGGGTTCTGCACGCCGGGTTTTCTGATGACACTGCTGCCGTTCCTGGACGAGAACCCGGACCCTTCCGAGCCGGAGATCCGCGCCGCGATTTCGGGCAATCTCTGCCGCTGCACCGGCTACCAGCACATCGTGGACGCCGTCCTTCTCGCCGCGAAGCGCCGCCGGGCATGAGCACCCTGGCGGAATTGGAAAACACCTTCGCCGAGCGCGAACCTCAAGTTCTCGCCTTCGTTCCGGAAGAAAATCGTTTCGAACGCCTCCGCGGCGAAGCCGCCGATCTCGAAGCCCGCTACCCCGATCCCGGCAACCGCCCGCCGCTCTACGGCATGCCGGTCGGGATTAAAGACATCTTCCACGTTCAAGGCTTCCTAGCTCAGGGAGGCAGCCATCTGCCGCCGGAAGTCTTGCAGGGCGAAGAAGGACCGGCGGTCGCCGCTCTCCGCGCCGCAGGCGCGTTAATCCTCGGGAAGACGGTCTCAACCGAATTCGCCTATTTCGCGCCCGGCCCGACGCGGAACCCCCGAAACCCCGAGCACACTCCGGGTGGATCGAGCAGCGGCTCAGCCGCCGCGGTGGGAGCCGGCCTCTGCCCGCTTAGCTTAGGTACCCAGACGATCGGCTCGATCATCCGCCCAGCGGCCTATTGCGGCGTCGTCGGTTGGAAGCCGAGCTACGACCGCATCTCGAAACAGGGCGCCATCCCGCTCGCCCCATCATTCGATCACGTTGGACTCTTCGCTTCTGACCTCGCAACCGTCCAGCGGGTGGCCCGCGTGCTCTGCCCAACCTGGCGGCCAGTGCCGCCCCGATCGAAAGCCGCCGGAAAGCCTCGGCTGGGTCTGCCCGAAGGGCCATATCTCGAAAGCGCTTGGCCCGAAGGGCAATCTCATTTCCAGCGAGTCGCCGAGCGCCTGGCCGGAGCGGGTTTTGAAGTCGTGCCGATCTGGATCTTTGCCGATTTCGAAGAGATCGCCGCCCGCCATCGCCGCGTCGTGGCGGCCGAAGCGGCTCGTGCCCACCATGCGGCAGACTGGTACCCCCGCTTCGCCGATCTCTACGAACGCCGAACGAAAGAGCTGATCGAGCGCGGCCTTTCGATCTCTGACGCCGACCTCGCCCGGGACCTCGAAGACGCCGCGATGCTCCGCCCAGAGATCGAATCCGTAATGGACCGCGAAGGGATCGACCTCTGGATCTCACCGCCCGCCCAAGGCTCCGCCCCCCGGGGTTTGGGAAGTACGGGAGATCCGATCATGAACATCCCCTGGACTCAGGCCGGCCTGCCCGCCCTCTGCCTGCCGGCGGGGGAGAACGGGGAGAGGTTGCCGATGGGGCTCCAAGTCGTGGGACGCTTCGGAAGGGACGAAGAGCTGCTCGCGCTGGGCGGGGGATTGGAAGCGGAGCTGCGGCGGTCGCGGCAGTAGATTCGGGAGTTGCCGTGTCAGAGCTTCATCGTATCTTGGAGCTTGGCTAGATCTCGATCAAAGGTTCCGAGGGGCAAATGCCCTGCTCGCCGCGCGACTTCCAGAATCAGGCAGTCTGAGAAGCCGAGCTTCGGGCGCTCACGAAACCGATCGAGCGCAGCCGCTACGACTTCGGGCTCCTGGAGCGTTAGATCGCGGTGCGCGAGAAGGATTTCGACGGCTGCTGCGATTTTGGCCGAAGGCTGTTCATAGACCGAACCGAGAACCCACATCGCCTCGACCAGGACAAGATGCGAGACCCAGGCGCCGCCGACGACGAAAGCCTCAGCTGCGATGGTTTGCCGCTCGTCGTCGCGCGCGATCAAACGAACCAGGACGTTGGTGTCAACCGCGTGCATGTCGTTTCTTGATGTAAGTGCGAATCCCTTCCTTCATCTCCTCAAGGGTGCGGGGCCTTGGCAGCGAGTCAAAAACCGCATGATGCAGATCTTCCGAAGAGTAGCGCCCCGCTCGACGGACCAAGATTCTTTCGCCTTCTTGCTCCCACTCGAGAACCGATCCTGGGCCGAGCCCAAGTCTGCGCCGGACCTCAGCGGGTACCGAGATCTGCCCTTGTGCCGTCAGCTTCGATGTCGCGATGGTCATGGCTACAGATTACCGCGGTAATGGACTCAATGACAAGGCCCTGTTCTCCCCGAGGCCGCCGAATTCGACGAAGCCGGTCAGCAGCGCCCGTTCCCAATCGAGCCGATCGCGTTTCTTCGCCAGCGCCGCCATGGACCGGTGGTCGTAGGGGACCGTGAGGTGTTCCACGGTCCAGCCGCTTTTCCCGCGTTCGAGGATTGCGTAGCGCGCGTCGGGCGAGCCGTTTTGGACGGAGTGGAGCGTTGGATCGTCGTGGAAGAACGCGGGAAGGCCGATGCTTCCCGGGTTCACGAGCAGCTGGCCGCGGTGGTTGCGGACCGAGCGGGGCACGTGGGTATGACCGCAGGCGACGACCGCGGAGGTTTGGTTCCCCAGGCGCGCATCGATCTCTTCGCGAGTTGCGAGTTGCGCCGACTCGCCCAAGACCGATTCGAGGAAGTATTCGTTGTCGTTGCCCGGCGTGCCGTGGCAGAGGAAGACTTCGGGGCTCAGTTGAGCGGCGGCCGGAAAGGTGCGGAACCAGTCGAGCTCTTTCGCGCTCAGGCAGGAGTGGGCGTACTCGTCCGACAGGCCGCGTTCGCCGGGTGGAAGAGTCAGCAGTTGGCGCTCGTGGTTTCCCGAAATCGTGAGCCAATCTTTGGTCATCAGGAGGCGCGCGGTTTCCATAGGCAGGAGGGGGCCGGAGACCAGATCGCCCAAGTTCACGATCGTGTCGACGCTCCGGTAGTGGAGGTCTTCGATCACCGCTTCGAGCGCCACGAGGTTGCCGTGGATGTCGGAGAGCAGGGCGATTCGCATCGGTTCGGATTTCCTCGATCGCCGCCTCAGCCCTTGAACGCTGCGGCAGCCAAAATGAGGAGGATGATAATGAAGCAGACTCGGGCGGCGTTGATCAGGTGGGTATGCGCGACATGCCGCGTCCCTTTCGGCTTGATCCCGGTGAGAGCGATCAACGCGGTGACGGCGGCGGCAATCCACAACATGACAATCCAACTCATGACATCCCTCCTCAATCGATACCCGGTATCAAACCGGGATCCGATGCGCCCTCATGGCGCACGCCTCAGAAGGGAGCAAGCCGTGTGCCATAGAGGAGCTTGAGATGTAGAGATAAGGTAAGCGTCGAGGAGGGCGTCTTCATGCTCGAGAAACGGAAGCTAGGTACGCAGGGTCTCGAAGTTTCATGCCTCGGCCTCGGCTGCATGGGAATGAGCTGGGCCTACGGCTCGGCGGACGAAGGGGAATCGATCGCGACGCTCCATCGCGCTCTCGACTTGGGGATTACGCTGTTCGACACCGCCGAGGCCTATGGGCCTTACACGAACGAGGAGCTGGTCGGCCGCGTCTTGAAAGAGCGGCGCGACGACGTGATTCTCGCCACCAAGTTCGGGTTTCGGATCGAAAACGGTCAGATGGTTGGCACCGACAGCCGGCCCGAGCACGTCAAAGAGGTGGCCGAGGCGTCGCTCGTCCGATTGGGCACTGACCGGATCGACCTGTTCTATCAGCACCGGGTCGATCCGAACGTGCCGATCGAAGAGGTGGTGGGGGCGATGGCCGACCTTGTGCGCGAGGGGAAAGTCCGCTTTCTAGGACTCTCCGAAGCGGGGGAGGGGACGATCCGCCGCGCCCATGCGGTCCACCCGATCTCGGCGCTTCAAAGCGAGTACTCGCTCTGGGAGCGTAACCTGGAGCCGCAGATTTTGCCGGTCCTGCGGGAGCTGGGAATCGGTCTGGTGCCGTTCAGCCCGCTCGGCCGCGGCTTCCTGGCCGGCGGGGTGATGCGCGCCGAAGAGTATCCGGAGGGGGATTTCCGCCGCGGCGACCCGCGGTTTCAGGGCGAAAACTTCGAGGCGAACGTCCGCGCCGCCTCGATCGTACGCGAGCTGGCGGCTTCCCGGGGTGCCACTCCCGGCCAGATGGCGCTCGCCTGGCTGCTCGCCAAGGGCGACGACATCGTGCCGATCCCCGGCACCAAGCGGCGGACGTACCTCGAAGAAAACGTCGCGGCCGCGGATCTCACCCTCTCTGCCTCCGACCTCGCGACGCTCGATCAGGCGCTCGCACCGGGAAAGGTCGCCGGTCCGCGTTACAACGAACGCAATCAGAGGTTCGTCGATCGCTGAGTGGCTTGCCGGAACCGATCGGTCCGGGCTCAGCGCTTCTTCGGCTTCGGCGCGATCCGGATCGCATCGCCTTCGCGCTTCCAGGCGTAGCCCTTGCCGCCGAGCACCTGGGTCAACGCCGTTTCCCACGGGATGTCGTCCACCTGCAGGGCGACTCCGAGGTCTGCAACCTTCTTGTCGATGCCGAGGATCTTCAATCCACTGATCGTCTCGAACGTGTGGAGGACGTCGCCGAGGGCGGCGTTGGTGACATGGATCGTAATGGGCTCCCCGGGGCAGGACCGGTGCTGGAACATCTCGCCCGGAATGCCGGAGGCGGCGACCAGGCGCTCGCCTTCGGCGCGGTCGGCCGCAGAAAGCTTCGGGGCCAATGAGTCGCGCTTTTCTTCGCCTTTGGCAAAGCCGCGTTTCGCGGCGAGGCCGTACCAGGTGTAGGCGCAGACCGAGCTTTTCTCGATGCCTCGGCCCAGCTCGTACGCTTCGCCCAGGGCGGTCATTGAGGCGTTGTAATCCTTTCCGGCGGCGCGGATGAACAGCCGCACGGCTTCCTTGTCGTCCTTGGCGACCCCTCGGCCGGCGGCGTACATCTCGGCCAGGCTGTGCTCGCCGGAAGCGTTGTTTTGGTCGGCGGCCTTCTTGAACCAGCGCACGGCCTCGGCGTCGTCCTGCGCCACGCCGCTGCCGTAGGCATAGAGCGAACCGAGGCTCGATTGGGCCTCCGCGTTGCCCTGATCGGCGGCGCGGCGATACCACTTGGCCGCTTCGACCGGATCGACCGGCAATCCGCCCTCGCCGAACTCGTAGGAGCTGCCCAGCCAGAGTTGAGAGCTTGGCTGCCCCTGATCCGCCGCACGCCGGAACCATCGGGCCGCCTCGACCCGATTCTTCGCCATCCCTTCGCCGTTCCAGAGCAGGAGACCCAGGTGGTGCTGCCCGTCGGCGTTTCCTTTCTCGGCGGCTCGTCGGTACCAGGTGGCGGACTCGGTTTTCTGCTCAGGGGTCGAATCCGCCCCGTACGCTAGCTCGTCCGCCAGGTCGAGCAGCGCCTGCGGTTTGCCGGACTTGGCGGCAGCCCGCAACTCGGCGAGAGTTTTTTGGGGAGCCGGGTCGTCCGCTCGTAGTGCCGGGGCGAAGATCGAAAGCGCGAACGCGGCGGCGGCGATTGCCCTCCAGGAGAATCTTTGAAGGCGGGTGGGCTGAGCAAAGGAGCTTTGGGCAAATTTCGCAAGGGTCGGCATGGTGGTCAATTTTTTCACGACCCTGGAGCGAACGGAAGCGGGCGGCTCCGATTCCTTCGCGGACGGTTCGGATGGCGTTGTTGGTTTTCCTGCCTCGCCTCGTCGGGCGGTCCTAGGTACGGCTGCCCGACCTGGCAGCCGGGGCCTCGCAGGCAGGAGAAGATGATCGTCGAGCCGGTGTCGGACTTTGGCACGACGGATAGAAATCGGGTCCACACTCTGGCGTCGAGAAGTTGGAGCGAGCCGCTACCGGTCTCGCCGGTTTCGATTCGAATCCGCAGCCGCCCCTTGCCTCTGGCGGCGGTGAGGTGTGCCGAGATCATCCGGCGCGGGCCGGGCGGCAGGCGGACCCGCACCTCCTCGCCGCGCTCCAGAACAAGGGAGAACAGCCCGATCTCCGCGGTCCGGTGCCAGTCGATCTCCGCGGTTCGGTCGCCCTCGGCGATCGTCGCCAGGAGATCGATCGCGGCGTCGCCGCGCGGCGCGAGCCCGGCCCGCCGGTAGACCGCGAGCGGGGGATCGGGGGTGAGCATCAGCTGGTCGAGCCGGTAGTCGGCCAGGAAGCGGCGCGGCTCTCCCACGGTCGCCGCCCAGAGGGCGCGCGAGCCGAGTGTCATCATCAAGAGGTCGCCCTTCAGGCGGTCAAGGTTTTGCCGGAGGTCGGCGTGCCGGACCGCATCGAGCGAAGCGCCGTCGCTGACCAAGCCGAGCAGGTCGACTACCGGGCGCTTGCTCTCCCAACCGAGAAATCCCACCTCCCACGCCGCGATGCGCGTTCCCGGCGGATAGCGCCCGGCCAGCTCGGCCACCCGGGCGTAGGCGGGCCGGCGAAGATCGCCCTGCCGGGTCTTGAGCCATTCGAGGTCCGGTCGCGTTGCGAAAGCTATGATGGCGAGTGCCGAGCCGGCCGCGATCCACGCGCCGCGCCGCAGCCAACGGTTCGGTAGATCGACGGCGACCAGGGCGAGAGTCGGCAGAAACTGTTGCGCAAAGCGAAGCGGCGCGGCATACCAAGGGTAAAACGGCACACCGAGCGCGAGAACCAGCGCGAGATGAGCGCCGCCCCAGGCGAGCAGGGCGACGCCGGAGGCGGGAAACGCGACTTGGCCTCCCTTCCGAAGGCGCTGCACCCCTTGAAAGCCGATCGCGATCAGGGCGGCGAGCGCAAGCGGCCACCACCACGAGCTGTGACTGCTTGGAAAACCCCGGTCGGGCTCCGCGAGCTCGGTGGTCCAACCGGCGGTGGAGGACCAGATACCGATCGCGCTGTGCGCCTGTGCCCGCTTGGCGGCGAAGGTCGCGGGCACCACGGAACCGGTGAGCGCGTACAGCAGGCTGAGCCAAACGCCCATGACCAGCATTGAGGCCCCGGCGATCCGCGCGATTTGGCGGAAACTTCCCCGCAGGTCCCCGCGGCGCAGCTCCAAGGCGGCGAGGATAGGAGCGGCGAGGCCGCATTCGGCGCGAAACATCGCGGCGAGGGCCAGCAGCACCCCTGCCGAGACGAGCCGGCCGCGCGCCCGCTCGTGAAACGCCCAGATCACCGCGGCGATCGCCGGCAGATATTCGTTGCCGAGCAGGACGTGCGAGGGGAGCCCGATTAGCCAGAAAATGCCCGCCGCCAGCCCGGCCCAAGCCCACCGCTCCGCTCGGCCGAGGGCGAACAACCCGGTCGAACCGGCGGCGATCGCGATCCACGAGAGCGCGTTACCCACGCCCGGAACTTCGAACCCGGTGACGGCGGAGAGGCTGCCGAGCACCAAAGCGAAGAACGGCGACGAAGTACCGAGCGCCATCGAGCCGGGCCAGGTGAGCCCATGTCCCGCGGCGAACGATCGGGCGTAGACATAGGTGATGAAGACGTCGTCGATCCCTGCGTTCTTCACAGTCCAGGACGCGAAAAGGGCGGCGACGATCGAGAAGGCGCCACCGACCAAGACAAGGGCTCGCCAGGAGCCGCGGGAATCTACTGTGGGTTGTGACACTGCTGAATTGTACGGTCGATCCCTAAGGAATGTCCGGCCGGAGGTGGATTCCACCGATGCGCCGGCTCTCGGACCTGCTGCGCGGAGTCCCGAAAGCGCCGCGCCGCGTCACCGACCTGGTGGGCCGAGATCCGGAAGCATTTCGCAGAACCCCGGATCCGCTGTGCGAAGTCCGCCGAGTGCTGTGCCGAGTACACGCACCGGTGTGCCGTGTCGCAGACGTGGTTCGCAGGTCCCGAACACCGGTGTGCCGGATCGCGCCACCGGTTCGCAGGCCCCGAACACCGGTGTGCCGGATCGCGCCACCGGTTCGCAGGCCCCGAACACCGGTGTGCTGGATCGCACCACCGGTTCGCAGGTCCCGAGCACCGCTCTCCGGAGTCGGCCCACCAGTGCCGGGAAACTGCACAGTGCTCTCCGGAGGTTGTCCACCGGTGGTGGGAACCTGCACAGTGCTCTCCGAAGCCTGCCCACCAGTGCAGGGGACTTGCACAGTGCTCTCCGGAGCCGACCCACCAGTGCCGGGAACGTGCACAGTAGTGCGCGGAACCCGCCAACCAGTGCGCGGGACCTATCCGCGAGCGCGGGGATCTTGCGCAACGCTTCCCGGAGTCGGTCCAGTGGGAGCAAGACGGCTCGCTTCTGTCTCATCTCGGCCCCCATTACGCACTCCCCTCTGTAGATTCACCCTCAGCGCTACCGAGAAAGGAGCTTTCCGTGAAGAAGAAGCTGGAAAAGCTGTCGTTGCACCGCGAGACTCTCCGCGAGCTGGTCGCAGGCAAAACTCCTCAAGCTTTCGGCGGGGTGCCGCGGACCGACCCAAGGGCCTGCACGGTCAACAGCTGCCCCAACTGCACCGCCTATACGGACTGCGGGGGCACCAACTGCTCCGGCGTCGTCTGCCAGTAGGTTGATCGAGGCCTGGCCGGCGGGAGGATCCTCCCGTCGGGCCAGGTCATGGCATAGCGATGGCTGCGCTCGATCTACCGGCCCGCGCATGCCGCCGCGCGTTCGAAGCTGACCAGCCTGCGGATCAGCGCGTTGTATTGGGAGTGGGCTCCGTCCCCGTGCTCGACCGCGAGAAGGTTGTAGAGCCGAAGCTCCGGAGAAGGTTCGACCGGAGGCGGAACCTCTTGACGCGGTCGTTTGACACCCTCCGCCGGATAGTGGTCAGAATCCCTTCGTCTTCCTGATCCACTGATCGCCATTCCTCGCCGGGGCTCTCCTAGTCCTCGGCTCGATTTCCGGTTCCTACCCGAAGGAGGAGGTTCGATGCCGCATCTGTCGATCGACACGGGCAATACGGGTTTCATGCTGTTGTGCTCCAGCCTCGTCATGCTGATGACGCCGGGTCTCGCCTTCTTCTACGGCGGGCTGGTCGGGCGGAAGAACGTGCTCGCGATCATGATCCAGAGCTTCGTTTCGATGGGGTGGACCACCATCCTCTGGTGGGCGTTCGGCTTCTCGCTCTGCTTTTCGGGCGACGTCAAAAGCCACACCGATTTCGCCGGGATTCTGGGCAACCTCGACTGGGCGTTTCTGCGCGGCATCACGCTCGATACGCCGTCGCCGATCAATGCGTCGATCCCGATGCTCGTCTTCTGCGGTTACCAGATGATGTTCGCGATCATCACTCCGGCCTTGATCACCGGGGCGTTTGCAAATCGGGTGACGTTCAAGGCGTACATGCTGTTCCTCACCGCTTGGCTGGTGCTCGTCTACTTCCCGTTCGTCCACATGATCTGGGGCGGCGGGATCATGGCGCAGTGGGGAGTGCTCGACTTCGCGGGCGGCATCGTGGTCCATAACATCGCGGGCATCGCGGCGCTCGCCTCGGTCCTCTACGTCGGTAAACGCGCGGTGGCGGATCGCGGCCCTCATTCGATCCCGCTCGTCGCTCTGGGCACGGGGCTGCTCTGGTTCGGCTGGTACGGCTTCAATGCGGGCAGCGAGTTCCGCGTCGATTCGGTCACCGCGGTCGCCTTTCTGAACACCGACATCGCGGCGAGCTTCGCCGCCATCGCCTGGCTCGCGATGGACTGGATGACCACCAAGAAACCGAAGTTTCTCGGGCTCCTGACCGGCGCGGTCGCGGGGCTCGCGACGATCACTCCCGCCGCCGGGTACGTCTCGCCCGCGGCCGCGGCTCTCATCGGTTTGATCGCGGGCGTCGTCTGCTTCTACGCCGTGGCGCTCAAGAACCGCCTCGGCTGGGACGACGCTCTCGACGTCTGGGGAGTCCACGGAGTCGGCGGATTCATCGGCATCATCCTGTGCGGCATCTTTGCGACCACCGCGTTCAATCCAGCCGGAGTCGACGGTCTGCTGCGCGGCAATTCTCATTTCTTCTGGGTACAGGTCGGAGCCGTCCTGCTCTCCTCGGTCTGGGCGTTCGTCTTCACCTACGGCATGCTCTGGCTGATCGAACGGGTGACTGCGGTCAAAGTCGACACGGCCCATGAAAGCGAAGGGCTCGACTCGGCGCTCCACGGCGAGACGGCGTACATCGAAGCGATCTGAAGATCACGTGACGCAAAAAAGAGGGGACGGCCTGCGGGCCGTCCCCTCTCGATTCAAGCCGGTTGACTTCCAGGCACTACGGGCAGCCCGTCCAACCCGTGTAGTGGAACGTGGGCGACGTGGCGCCCGAGTAGTTGGTGTAAGCGTCGAACCAATGGCACTTGTTGGTGGGGCTGCCGTTGGAGATGGTGTTCGACCAGGTGGTGTCGGGCGACACCGAGGCCGAGTAGGGAACCGTGATCCAAGAACCCCAGACTCCCGCAGTGCTGCGCTCGCGGAAGGTGAGGGTAACGGTCCCCGTGCCGTTGGTCGCGTAGCCCGCGGCGGTCAGCGTGCCCGGGGTCCCCCAGGCGGTTTCGGCCGGCTGAATCCAGGCGATGCTGGTCGCCGCAGCCGGCGGGTTGTAGCCCGTCGAGTAGATGCTGTTGCGCCAGCCGCCGCCGCAGGTCTGAGCGGGATTGCCGGTGCAGGCGGTATTGCACTCCGAGTCGGCGACCAGGGTGAAGCCCAGGGTGTTGCCGGCGTAGCACTGGCCGTAGTACTGGAGTCCCGCGTACTTGTAGCCGGCGTTATAGGCCGCCGCCTTGCAGCTCTCGATCGTGTTCGCAGCGCCCGGCATTTGCACCGGCAGGGCGCGGGGCGTGGCGTCGGTGTAGCAGCCGAGATAACCGGGGCCGTTGGCGGGATTGATCACCAACAGCGAGACCACGTTGCTGTAGAGGGAGCTACCGGTCGCGTTGTAGGCGCGAACTTTGAACTGGTACGAACCGACGGGCGGGTTGGCGCCGCTCGTGTAAGTGGTGACGTTGGCGCCCACCGGGTTGATCAGATCGGAAAAGGCGCTGCCGGAGTAGGAGAATTGGGCGACGAACCCCTGTTCGTTGGTGCTGTTGTCGATCCAGCTCAGAGTGAATTGGCGGGTGGTCGCGTTGTAGGAGGCGGCCAAGCCGGACGGAGCTACGGGAACGGCCTGCCCGGTCGTCGCGGTCGCGACGTTCGAGAAGCTCGATCCGCCGGCGCTGTTCAAGGCGCGGACCTTGTACTCGTAGGAGGTATTCGCGGCGGCCGAGGTGTCGGTATACGAGACGACGTTCGCCGCGGTCGTCACCGTCACGCCGAAAACGCCGGACGGCAGGATGCGGCGCTGCACCTCGAAATTCGTCTCGTTGTTGCTGTTGTCGGCCCAGGAAAGCGACACGGAAGTGGTGGATTGCGGGGTGGCGGCCAGCGAAGAAGGCGCCGCGGGCAGGGTTGCGTTGGTCGTGGCCGTGACGACGTTCGAGTAGGGGGAGGCCGCGCCGACGTTCAAGACGCGCACCTTGTAGTCATACGAAGTCGCTGACTGAGCCGAGGCGTCGGTGTAGGTCGCGGTGGTGGAGGAGACCGTCGTCAGCCAGGCGAACGATCCGACCCCGGAGACCCGGCGCTGGACTTCGTAACCCGTCTTGTAGGTGTTCGAATCGGTCCAGGTGAGGCGAACTGATGTCGAAGAGAGGACCGTGGCGCCGAGCGCGGGCGCCGTCGGGGTGGCCGCGGTGACGTTTACGACTCGGCTGTACGGCATTTGAAGGTTGCGGCCGAACGAGTCGGACACGGCGGTTGCGACGAGGGTGTTGTTGCCCGCGGTGGCCAACGTGCCCTGCACCGTGGAGGTGCCGGTTGGCGACACGGAGGTCGGGCCGGTCCAGGTGCCGGGCGCGAGAGAGTAGTTGACCGTCTGCGTGTACGGGTAGCAGGGACGCATCTTGACCGTATATTGCGTCGGCGTTCCCTGAGGCGCCGTGGCGGGCCCCGAAAGCATCGGCTGGAGCGCGGTCGACCCTCCGGTTCCGAGAAGATCCTGCCAGCCGATCGGGTACTCGCTGCCGCCGGTGAAATTCAAACTGTCGGGCAGCAGCCAACCGCCCCAGCCGTAGGCGAACTTGTAACCCCAGATCAGGTCGGCGGCCAGAGCGCGGACCGTCTCGTTGGTGCCATCGCCATCCGCATCACCGCAGGTGTTGCCGATGTAGCCCCAAACCCCGGCCTTGGCGTACGCCTTCAAACCTCCTTCGAGATAGGCGATGTGCTCGTCGTAGATGCCGACCCGCAGCATCACGCGGGCGTGGGCCTGGGCGCTCAAATCGACCGTGGCGCTCGCGTTCGGGCCGGTGAACGAGAAGTTATCGGTGAAGTTGCTGGTCCCCGAACAGCTGTGCGTGGTGCAGGTATAGGTGAACGTGCCGGAAGCGGAGGCGTTCAGATGCGCCGACAGCTGGCCCGTGACCTTTGCGTTCAAGTCCACGCCGGCGAAGATGGGAAGCGTGAATACGAGGCGCACGGGAATTACGCCGACGGTGAACTCGACCTCACCGAGTTCCGGCTCCGTGAGCAGCCATTCCTTGGCGTATTGGGCGCTCGCATTTGCGGACGCCGAAAGATCGCCCGTGCCGGCGATCGTCGCGTTGCCGCTCGCCACGGCGTCAATGAACTCAAAGCCCGTGGGGACCCCTCCGCACTTGCGGATCTTGTACCTCGCCGCGATCGTGACGCTACCCGAGAGCGGCAGATCGAGGTTCAGCTGGCCGGTGATACCGCCTGAGAAAGGCAAGTTCTGATTGAGCAGGCTCTTGGAATAGTTCCAAGTCCGGTTGCGGGTCTCGTCGTGCCAGCCGCAGCCGAAAAGGCTTTTGTCGTCCAGTACGGTCGGCTCGTTCGGATCGATATACTGTTCGTATCCGGCCGGAAAGTCGGGGTTTTCCATCGCCTCCAGCATTTCCTTCGACATGAACAGGAGGCCCTCGGAGCCGTCCGGATCGTTGGCGAAGGTTTCCTGAACGATGTCCTTTTGAGCCTGGGTCACGGGGAGGAATTTGACTCCTCCTTCACTCACTTCCCACATCATGGTGCCGGGTCTTGTAGCGACGGTCGGATCATCGACTTCGAGGAGACGCCAACCCTGGCCGATGGACATGACCTTGGCGTTGATCGTGGATTGGGCTTCGACCCTCTCGACAACTCCCAGACCCATCGCCAGCAAGAGCAATGGCAAGATTTTATGAACGCGACGAACGATAGACATCGAACTCTCCTTGTAGTCTGACAATCGCTGCGCCGCGCCGAAATCAAGTCGGCGGGAGCACGGCGACCCCGGCGGTTTCCTCTCCGGTTCCGCGCACCGCTCCGGGTTGATGAGAGAGTAGCGAGATCGAATCTCGAATGCTGTCGAAATCGTGATCAGTTGGGTGGTGATTTGTTGGGAAGGGTTTAAATCCGCCTCAAAAGCCGGCCCCTTGCTTCTGAAGTCCTTCTGTCGCATGCTCCTTGGCATGACATGGACTGACATCCGTCGGCAATTTCCTCATCAGTGGCTCCTGGTGGAGGCCCTGCAAGCCCGTTCGGTTCGCGGGAAGCGGCAACTCGATGAACTGGCCGTGGTTGACGCCTGCCAAGACGGAGAAACCGCCCTTCGCACCTATCTGAAGATTCACCGCGACGCTCCGGGTCGGGAGCTGTACGTCCTCCATAGCGATCGGGAGCAACCGGACATCGCCGAGCGGTCCTGGCAGGGTCTGCGCGCCGCCCAGGGATGAAAGTTCGCCTCGCCCACGGACTGGTCTACGTGGAGGTGGTCGTCAGCTTTCGCGGTCGCAGCCTTCACCTCTCCGACGTCATTCTCGACACCGGGTCCGCCGGAACGATCTTCGCAGCCGACCGGATGCTCGAGATCGGCGTCGCTCCAGAGCCGGCGGACGCCATTCGTCGAATTCGAGGAATCGGTGGCACGGAGTTCGTATTCACCAAGGGTCTGGACCGGCTGGTCGTGGGTGAGATCCAGATCGGCAGCTTCGAGGTTGAAATCGGAGCCATGGACTACGGATTTCCCGCCGAAGGAATTCTCGGGCTGGACTACCTGCTTAAGGTCGGTGCCCTCATAGACCTGCACCGGTTGGAGCTGCGCACCCTCTGACTCGCGATAGAATCCGGTAATTCTGGATCGCTCACGGTTGTCTTGGGTAGGTTTTGTGTGGGGGGTAGATGGATTCTCCTGACCTGGCCGGGCATTTGGTCGTACTGCTCTTGCAGATCTTGCCGTATCTCCGTACCGCTTCCGGCTCGCCGCGGTGCGGCCGAGCCTTTTGCAGCTCGCGGTGGTCGAGCAGAGCCCGGGCGCGATCGTGAATCAGGGGAACGCGCCGATCTACGTTGTCAACCAAACGTTCGTCTACCAGATCGTCGATCGGATCGAGAGGGGCGAGAGCAAGGACGCCGAGACGAGGGTTGCCGGAACCCCGTTTTCGCTGGGGATCTCGGCGAAAACGGGGAAACCTAATGCCGACTATCTCGAAGCGACCCGCGAGTACCTGAACCAACTGATCACCCTCCATCAGTTCCTGAGCTTCCGCGGTATGGGAGTGTCCCCGCGCGTGGCCCTTCGCCTGCCGTTGCTCGAGATCTACGTCCCCTCGCAGGCGCGCCTTCAGACTTTGGAGGGCCCTCCCGACGATCGTAAACAAGCGAAACTCAGACGGTCGGTCGGGGCGGAAGGTTTGGCACAGGTCGGCGGCCGGGTGCCGCTGCTCGAACTTCTCCGCGAGCATGACGGGCTGGTCGTCTTGGGCGAGCCCGGGGCGGGAAAGACCTCGTTTTTGAAGGTTCTCGCCCTGTCGCTCTCCGTCGAGCGCGGGGCCGGACGTGATCTGGAGCTGGGGCTCAGTCCCCGCCTGCCGCTGCTGGTCTCGCTCGCCGAATGCACGATCGAGCTGCTGGACGATGACGAGATTGCCGCCTTCGTCGACCGCTGGACCAATGCCATCGAGCAACTCGCCGGTGATGGCGCACAGGCGGCCGTAGCGGCCATGGCGGAGCGCGAAGGGTTGCTCGCCGTGATCCGCTCGAACCAGGGGCTGCGGCGGCTGGCGGCGAACCCGATGCTGCTGACCATCCTGGCACTGATAAAACGGCGGAACGTGGTGCTCCCCGAGCGGCGAGCCGAGCTCTACCAGACCTACGTCGACACTCTCCTCTGGCACTGGAACCAGGCGCGCAGTCTAGGAGGCGAGCCGCTCGCTGACGCCGAGCCGGACGATGGCCGCACGCTCAAAGTCCTGGCGCCGCTCGCGCTGCGCCTGCACGAAGAGGCGCCTGGGGGAGTCGCCTCCGAGGCTCTAGTTCGCAAGACCCTTCGCGAGATTTTCCGCGATCTGGGCGAGGCCGATCCCGCCGCGTCCGCCGAGGTCTTTCTCGACCGCGTCAGAGCGCAGGACGCCCTTCTCCTCGACTTGGGTGGCGAGCGCTTCCGCTTCGTCCATCTGACGTTTCAGGAGTACCTCGCGGCCGTCGGCCTGGCCCAGAAAGGGCAGCAGGATGTCGCTCCAATGGTCGACGCGCTGGCGAGCCGGCTAGGCGATCCAAACTGGCGCGAAATCGCTCTCCTCGCGGTCGGTTACGTCGCGCTCGTCCAGCATCGCGAGGAGGCCGCGGGTGACCTGCTCGGCCGGCTGATCGAGCGTGTTCCTGGCGCCGAGGGCCTGGTGTTCGCCGGCCGGGCGCTGCTCGACATCGGGCCGACGGGGGTGCCGCGGGAGTTACGCTCGCGCGTCGTCACGGCTCTTTCCGCCGCACGGTCCGATACCGTTCGGGCTTCGGCCCGGCTGCGCATCGAGGCCGCGGAAGCATTGGCCGATCTCGGTGATCCACGTCGCGAGCTGCTGGAAGTCGACGAGATGGAGTTCTGCTGGGTGCCGCCGGGGCGGTTCCGGATGGGTGGCGCTGCATCCGACAAGGAAGCGTACGACGATGAAAAACCAATCCACACGGTGGAGATGCCATCCGGCTATTGGCTCGGCCGCTACCCGGTGACGATCGCCCAATTCGCCGAGTACGCCCGCGCGACCGATCGGGTGCCTGAAGAGGCCCAGGCGCTACACGGCTTGATGACCCAACCGGTGGTTTGGGTCAGCTGGTTTGAGGGCACGGCGTTCTGCACCTGGCTTGCCGAACGCTGGCGCGATCGGTTGCTAGGCGGCTGCACCGTGCAACTCCCTTCCGAGGCCGAGTGGGAAATGGCCGCGCGGGGGGGGCTCTCGATCCCGATGCTTTCGCCGCCGCCGGTGCGGAAGGCGTTTGGCGAACCGGAGATCACTCTCGCGGCTAACCCGGATCCCGAACGGCGCTACCCCTGGGGGGAGACGGCGGAGTTGAACCGTATGAACTTCTCCGAAACTGAGATCGGCCGCCGGAGCTCCTCGGGCTGTTTCCCGGCCGGCGCCAGCCCGCTTGGCTGCGAGGAACTCTCCGGCAACGTTTGGGAGTGGACGCGCAGTGTTTGGGGCAGCTATCCCTACCCGGAGCCCGGGCTGCGGCGACTCGAGTTCGAACTCGGCTCAGAGGCCTCCCTGCGTGTGTTGCGTGGGGGATCGTTCAACAACGAAGCGTGGTTCGTTCGTAGCACGGTCCGCTTCGGGTTCGAACCCATCTATCGTAACTTCAACATTGGTTTTCGGGTGGTTGTTTCCTTATCGCCATCCTCCGGAGGTTCCCTCATCAGTAGCTCCTCGTCGAGGCTCTTAAGGCTCGGTCCCAACTTGGAAAACGGAGTCTCGACCACCTCCTGAAAATCGGCATTCTCATCGATCTACGACGCCTTGAGTTCCACAGGGCTCGACCCGCAGGGGCCGTCCCCGTGGAGGCAAGCAAGTCGCCCCCGTAGTAATCTCATGTAGGCCATGACCCCAACGCTCCGCACCTCCGTTCGCGCCGGGTCGTACCACGACTCGGTCGTCTTGATGCGCCTCCAGCAGGCGCTCTCCAAGCTCCCCGGCGTGCTCGATGCCGGGGTGGTGATGGCGACGCCCGCGAACCGGGAGATCCTCGGTGCGAGCGGATTGTTGGGCGAAGAGGCGGAGGCGGCCGGGCCGGGGGATTTGCTGATCGCGGTGCGGGCGGAATCGGACGACGCGGCGGGCGAGGCCTTGGCGAAGGTCGATGCGCTGCTCTCTCTACGGGCGGGCGGCTCCGGGGAATCAGGCTATCGGCCGCGAAGCCTCGACGGTGCGCTGCGCGCTCTTCCCGAGGCCCGTTGGGTGCAGATTTCGGTGCCCGGACGCTTCGCGGCGGAGATCGCTCACGAGGCGCTCGACCGCGGGAAGAACGTCTTCCTCTATTCCGACAACGTAACGCTCGGGGATGAAGTGGCGCTCAAAGCCAAAGCGCTCGCCCGCGGGCTCTTCGTATTGGGTCCCGATTGCGGCACGGCGATCGTCGGCGGCGCGGGGCTCGGCTTTGCGAACCGGGTGCGGAGAGGACCGGTGGGGATCGTCGCCGCTTCCGGCACGGGGCTCCAGATGGTGGCGAGCCGGCTCCATGCGCTCGGCTCCGGCGTATCGCAGGCGATCGGCACGGGGGGGCGCGACTTGAGCGTCGAAGTGGGCGGCATCTCAGCGCTTCAGGCGCTCGACCTGCTGGCCCGAGATTCCGAGACGAAGGTCGTCGTTCTGCTCGCCAAGCCCCCGGCTCCCCAGGTCGCCGCGAAGCTCCTCGCCGCGGCGCGGGCGGCGGGCAAGCCGGTGGTGGTCAACTTCCTGGGCAAAAACCCGCCGCTCTGGCGGCTCGGCAACGTGCGTTTCGCGGTGAGCCTCGCCGAGGCGGCCGATCTCGCGGCGGCGGCGGGAAGTCTCGAATCTTCCGACGGGATCGAGCAGGAATCGGGCGAACGGCGGCCGGCCGGGTTTTTTCGCGGCCTGTTCGCCGGAGGAACGCTCGCCTACGAGATCCAGCTCGGGCTCCAGATCGCGTTCGATCCGATCTACTCGAACGCCCCGATCGGCACCTCCCGGCCGCTCGACGAACCGGGACGAAGCGGGGGACCCGGCCACGCGATCCTCGATCTCGGCGCGGACGAATTCACCGTCGGCCGGCTCCACCCGATGATCGATCCCGACCTGCGGCTGCGGCGGCTCCGCGCCGAGGCCGCCGATCCCAACGTCGGTCTGATCCTTCTCGATGTCGTGCTCGGCGACGGTTCGCACGCCGATCCGGCCGGGGCTCTGGCGCCCGAGATCGAACGAGCCCTTGACGATGCCGGGCGCGCCGGACGCATCCTGGAGATCGCGGTGCTGGTCGTCGGGACGGACGAAGATCCGCAGGGCATGGACGAGCAGATCAAGGCCCTCCGCCGCGCGGGCGCCCGGATCGCGACCACCGTCGAAGAGCTGGTCGGAGTCGCCTGGGATCGCCTCGGCCCCTTGCCTGAGGCCCCTGACGTGCCCGTGCCGCTCGAAGCGGTGGCCGCGCCGCTGGCGGCGATCAACATCGGCATCGAGACGTTCTGCGACAGCCTGCTCGCTCAAGGGATTTCCGCCCTCCAGGTCGATTGGCGTCCGTCCGCCGGAGGAGACGAGCGGCTGGCGGGAATCCTCTCCCGGATGAAGGCAGGCGGATCGGCTTCGAAGTAGAATGTCCTCAAACGCAGAGGAGACGACATGCATCCTCTTTCCCGATTCGGCAAACTCTCGGTCGTAATCCTGGCAGCCCTTTCCGCTGCGCCCGTTCTGGCGGTCGACGCACCCGCCTGGCAAGGCGACTTCGACAAGGCGCTCGCCGAAGCGCGGCAGAGCCATCGCGCCGTTCTGGTCGATTTCTCGGCAAGCTGGTGCGCCCCCTGTAAGCAGATGGACCGCGATTTCTGGAATCGGACCGATGTCGTCGAATTGACCGGCAAGGTGATCGCCGTGCGGGTCGACTTCGATCGAGAGCGGGGATTCGCGGCGAAGCAAGGGGTGAGCGGCATCCCAGCCGTCATCGTTTTCGATCCCTGGGGCCGGGCGCTCGCCCGATCGACCGGTTACGGTGAGGGAATCGCAATCCAGATCAAGAATCTGCTGACCAGCCTCCCGGACGATTTCGCCGCCGCAGCCCCCTGGGTCGAGCGCTCGGAGAAAAGCTCGAAAGACTTCGAGGCGCTCCGTTGGCTCGGCCAGTTCTATGGCCGGCGAAAGTTCTGGGTGGTGAGCGACAGCTACTACGAGAAGGCGCTCAAGTGTGCAGAGGTCGACAAGGACGCGGCGGTTCGCGCGGACGTCGAGGTCGCTTCCGGTTGGAACCTGCTCCATGTCGGCGAGTTCAAAAAAGCCCGCAAGCGTTTCGATACGGCGCTCTCCGATGGCGCCAAGTTCGAGGGGGAGGACACGGCGTTGTTTGGCTTGGTCATGGTCGAGTTCACGCAGGGACATCGAGCCGAAGCGGAGAAACACTTTGCCCGTCTCGCCGCCGCCTATCCGGATGCGGAATCGACCCGCGTGGCCAAGAGTCAGCTCGAAGCAAAACACTGACCCGCTCAGCCGGCCGCAGCGGTGCCGGAAGTGGGCCGCTTTTGATGTAGCCTTCCTGCTCCCAAACCGATGATCGACTTCGAAGCCGCCAACCGCACCGCCGTCGAGCGGATGACCGCCGCGCGCCCGCGACTGGTGGGGGTGGCGTCCGCCCGAGAGGCGATCACCGATTTTCCCGACCATCTGCTGCTCCACGCCGGGCCGCCGATCGAGTGGCCGCGGATGTCGGGGCCGCTGCGCGGCGCGGTGATCGGCGCGCTGCTCTACGAGGGACGGGCCAAGACCGAAGAGGAGGCGGTGGCGCTGGTCGAAAGCGGCGAAGTGGCGTTCGAGCCCTGCCACCATCGCGGTGCGGTCGGTCCCATGGCGGGCGTGATCTCCCCCTCAATGCAGGTCTACGTACTGGAGGACGAGACCTCCGGCCGGCGCACGTTCTCGAACCTGAACGAGGGATACGGCAAAGTGCTGCGCTACGGCGCTTTCGACCCGCAAGTGCTCGCCAAGCTGCGCTGGATGAACGAGACGATGGCGCCCGCGCTTTCCGCAGCGATTGAAGCGGCGGGCGGCCTCGACTTGCGAGCGTTGATCGCCGAAGCGCTCCACATGGGAGACGAAGGGCACAACCGCAACAAGGCGGGCTCTCTCCTGTTTTTGAAGGCGCTCGCGCCCCACCTGGCGGGAATCCCCGACGCCCGCGAGATCCTCGATTTCCTCGGCGCGAACCCGCTCTCGGTGCTCAACCCCGTGATGGCCGCCTGCAAGTCGATGGCCGACGCGGCGCACGGAGTGGAGGGGAGCACGATCGTTTCGACCATGGCGCGCAACGGCACGGATTTCGGAATCCGCGTCTCAGGCCTCGGCGACCGCTGGTTTACCGCTCCGGCCGCCGTGCCCGACGGGCTTTACTTTCCCGGGTTTTCGAACGCCGACGCGAACCCCGACATCGGCGACTCGACGATCACCGAAACGGCAGGGATCGGCGCTTTCGCCATGGCCGCGGCGCCGGCAATCGTCACCTTCATCGGCGGCCGTCCCGAGGACGCGCGCGACGCGACGCTCGAAATGTACGAGATCACTTCCGCAGAGCACGCCCACTGGACGATTCCCTCGCTCGGCTTTCGCGGCACCCCCGTCGGCATCGACTTGCGAAAAGTGGTCGAACTGCAAATCCCGCCGCGGGTCAACACCGGTATCGCCCATAAAGAAGCGGGAGTGGGCCAGGTGGGCGCCGGCCTGGTGCGTCCACCGCTCGCGCTGTTCGAAGAGGCGTTGGTGGCTTTTGCGGAGAGATACGACATCTGAGAGTAGGCATTCGAACCTCGGAGGAGAAAACATGTACGTCCCCTACGACATGAGTAAGGTGAAGGTCCTCGATCTATCGCAGAATTTCAGCGTCGATTCCCCGTCGTTCGCGTTCTACGAGGGGCCGACGGTCAAGTGGGTGAAGCGAATGGCGTTCGAAGGGGTGAACGCGCAGTTCATCTCCACCACCAACCACATCGCGACCCATCTCGATTCGCCGTACCACTTCTACGATCCGGGTCCCGACATCTCGGGCATCTCGCTCGATACGCTGGTTGGGCCGGCCTGCATCGTCGACATCTCGCAGTTCGGGATCGGCGACTATCAGATCTACGGCCCGGAGCACTTCGAGGAGTGGGAGAAGAAGACCGGCATCCGCATCGAGCGGGGTGACATCCTAATCATCCACACGGGATACCACCACTACTACAACGAGGATTGGTACAAGGTCCACAACCAGGAGAAGCCGGACCTGCCGAAGATGTTCTTGAAGCACCCCGGGCCGCAGGCGCGTTTCTGCCAATGGATCTTGGATCGCGGGATTCGCTGGTTGGGGGTGGATTGCATTGCCGCGGATCATCCGTGGAACACCAACGTCCGGAAGGCCCGCCCGGATCTGATCCCGGAAGTCGAAGCCGCCCTCGGCATGACGCTCGAAGAGGCGTTCCCCTGGCCCGCCGACTACCAGTGCATGCACGTCAAGCTCTTCCCCCACGGGGTCTTCCACGCCGAAAACGTCGGCGGCCAGATCGACGAAGTGCTCGATCAGCGCGTCTGGCTCGGCTGCTTCCCGTTCCGCTTCAAAGGAGGAGAGGCCGCGTTCGCGCGGATTGTGGCGTTTGTCGAGGAGAAGTGAGGGCGCCGTTCCACTCTTGACTCGCAGCGTAGGATCGGCGTAAATAGGACGTAATGATGCGCAAGCTGATCAGCCTCTACACCGGCGCGGGCGGTCTAGATCTCGGCTTCGAAGCGGCGGGATTCGAGACGGCGGTCGCCGTGGAGATCGATCCGGAGGCGGTCGCCACCTTGCGGCACAACCGGAACTGGCCGGTGCTCGATCAGGACATCCATTCGATCTCCTCGTCCGAGCTGCTTGCGACGGCGGGTCTTGAGGTCGGTGAAGCGGATGTGCTGATCGGCGGTCCCCCCTGCCAGCCGTTCTCGAAGTCCGGCTACTGGGCCTCGGGAGACAGTCTCCGCCTCGAAGATCCGCGCGCGGGAACGCTGGGCGCCTACCTTCGGGTGTTGCGAGACACGCGACCGAAGACGTTCCTGCTCGAAAACGTGCCCGGTTTGGCTTTTCAGGGCAAGAGCGAAGGGCTTGATCTGATCGCGAGGACGATCCGGAAGATCAACAAGGAACAGGGCACGCAATACCGCTGGACCGTGGCGCAGCTCAACGCCGCGGACTACGGCGTGCCTCAGCTCCGCGAACGGGTCTTCGTGATCGGAGCCCGGGACGGAACTCCCTTCGCGTTTCCGGTTTCCACCCACATCGCGGCCAGCGACGACGGACTGTTGTCAGGCAGGAAGCCTCATGCGACCGCTTGGGACGCGATCGGCGATCTGGAGGAGGACGACCAGCCGGAGATTCGCTTACGAGGAAAATGGGCGAACCTCCTGCCTTCGATCCCCGAAGGGCAGAACTACCTTTGGCACACCGAGCGCCGCGGGGGCGAGCCGTTGTTTGGCTGGCGCAGGAGGTACTGGAGCTTCCTGCTCAAGCTCGCGAAGTCGCTCCCTTCCTGGACGATCCAGGCGCAGCCCGGGCCGGCGATCGGGCCCTTTCACTGGAACAATCGTCGCCTCTCGGCGCGTGAACTCTGCCGCCTCCAAACGATGCCCGACGATTTCGAAGTTCTCGGGGGGGTGAGTTCCGTCCAGCGGCAGGTGGGCAACGCCGTTCCGTCCGCCCTGGCGGAGGTTCTGGCCCGCGCGATGCGTAAGCAGCTCCTCGGCGACCGGGTGCCCCTTGCCTCCAAGCTCGTACCGATTCCGCGGCGTCCGGTGCCGAGTCCCGAGCCGACCCTCCCTTTGCTGATGAAGGAGTACGGCCATCTGATCGGTAACCACGAGGCGCATCCCGGGACCGGTCGGGGATACGCGGCGTCCCGGCGGCATGAGAAACCTGTTGAGGCTGAGGCGCAGCTCGCGTTCGCCTAACCATGCAAGTTAGCCTGACTTTTCCCAGCGAATTCCGGAAGTACGGCGTGAGCCGGAAAGACCGCCAGCCTCTGCTCGAATTCATGGTGGAGGCCCTGCGCGGCCAAGGCTGTCGAATTCTCCACAGCTCGCCGGCTGCCGAGGCGCCGTTCCGAATCACCTTTGAGACAGCGCAAGGCGAGCGGATGGGAATCGTCGCTTACGCGTTCCTTGCAAACACGCGGTTGACCAAGAACCGGCCCAACGACGAGCATCGATTTCAGCTCAAGTACGGCACCAAGGACGGCCTTCTCCACGACCTTTGGCAGGACCCGTTCGGCCTCTATACGACCCTGCTCGTCGGGATCAATCCGGAGCTAGGCTTCTTCGTCGGTGCGGATCCGGTATTGCACAGCCCGACCCGGTTGTTCATCTCGATCGAGTTCAAAGAGCGGCATGTTGAGGAAATCCTTGCCCGCGACTGGCATACCTGGGAGCGGGAGCGTCAACGCGCTCCTGAAGATCCGGTCGAGGTGCTCGTGGGCGGAACCTCGAAGTCGTTTCTTTCGTACGTCCGATTCGAGCGCCAGGCAAGAGGTGAAGATCAGGGGCATCGCCAGCTAATGGCCGAGCGGGCTCTCAATGAAAAGCCGACCGTCCATGCGCTCGCGCGAGAGTTTCAGCTCGCCGAAAACGAGGTGTTCGACCTAATCGAGAACGCGCTTCGGCTCAAGGTGGCGGTTCGCGGTTCCGTTGCCGAAGAGCACCTCTTTCGGCAGCTCAGCAGGCTTCCTGGGATTCGGTGCGAACGCCTTCTCGGCGACGGGCCGGATTTGATCGCTCGGCTGAATGGGCGGGAGGTGACGATTGAGTGCAAAAACGCCCTTCGCAAGAAGAATCGAGACGGGCTGGTGCGGCTCGATTTTCAGCGCACCCGCGCGGCGAAGAGCGATCCCTGCTCGCGCTACTACAGCCCGAAGGACTTCGACGTGGTCGCCGCCTGCCTGCACAGCGTGACTGAGAAATGGGAGTTTCGCTTCGCGCTTTCGGGTGGATTGGAGCCGCACACAAAGTGCCTTGGAAAGCTATCCAGCAACGTCCATCTCGACGGGCGTTGGTTCGTAGATCCTCTGGAGATTTTGCGCGCCGTACCTGCGCATCGGTGACCCTATGCCTGAGACCGCCGTCCCCACTCCGTTCACCCTCCGAGGTCCCAACGGCCCCCTTAACGGCCTGATCGATTTCCCCGACGAGCCCGGGCTTCGCCCCACCGTGGTGATCTGCCACGGGTTCAAGGGCTTCATGGAGTGGGCGTTCTTTCCTTATCTCGCCCATCTGTTGGCGGAAAGAGGCTTCGTCGTCGTGCGGTTCAATCTTTCAGGGAGCGGCCAGCTGCCGGGCGAGGATCGGGTCAGCGATCTCGATGTGTTTCGTTCGAACACGCACAGTCGGGAGTTGGCCGACCTGCTGGCGGTGGTCGCCGCGGTAGGCGAAGAGGTTGCGCCCGGGCGGGCCGATGCGAAGCGGATCTCGCTCGTCGGCCATAGCCGTGGGGGCGGTAACGCGATCCTTGCCTCGGCGCGGCCGGAGCTGGGCGAACGGATTCGATCTCTCGTCACCTGGGCGGCGGTGGCGACGTTCGATCGGTTCTCCGAAGAGCAAAAAGAGATGTGGCGCGATCTCGGCGAGTATCCGGTGCAAAACACGCGCACCAAGCAAGAGTTGGCCCTCGGGCTGGGGTTGCTCGAAGACCTGGAGGCTAACCGCGAGGCGCTCGATCCGACCCGGGCCGCCGCGGCGCGGACCTGCCCCTGGTTGATCGTTCACGGAGACCGCGACGACTCGGTCGGTTTCTCCGACGCTGAAAAGTTGGCGGCTGCTGCGGCCCAGCCGTTCGAGCTACAGCGAATCGAAGGGGGCGATCACGGGTTTGGGGCAAAGCACCCGTTCCGGGGGCCGACGCCGCAGCTGATCCAGGCGTTAAACGCGACGCAGCGTTGGCTGGTGCGGTTTGGGATGTAGAGCCGGAAGATTGGGCCTACGCGAAAACGGTCGTCGCGGCGATCTCGAAAACCAGCGGCTCCGATAGATCCGCCACCACCCGATCCGCACCGACTGCGTGCAGCTCGGCAGCCGATGTCCTGCCAGTTGCCACCGCCAAGCAGGGTATGCCATGGGCTCGGGCGCAGGCCACGTCGTGGATGCTGTCTCCCACCACCAGGGTGTCTGCCGCGGCGAATCTCCGGCCGAGGTGGCTCTCCGCCCGGTCGAGTGCGAAGGGGGGTAGGTCGCACCGATCGATCGCGTCGCAGCCGAAGGCTCCGAACGAGAAAAATCGGTTGAGATCGAACGGCGCGAGCTTGGTGCGGGCGCAGGGCTCCCAATTGCCGGTCAGCAGGGCGAGTTCGACTTGGGGGTCGGCGGCCAGCTCTTCGAGCCGTTCGACCACTCCGGGCAGAAGCGTCATCCTGCCGGAATCGAGCCGAGCGGCGAGGCGCTCGCGGTAGAGCTCTCGGACGTCCGGGATTCGCGCGATCGCATCCTCCCGCGCGACACCCACCGAGGTCGCCAGGTCGACCACGATCGTCGGATCGGTTTTTCCGGCGAAGTCGTAGGCGTCCAGATTCCCCGCCGTGCCGAACACGTCGAGCAGGGCGGAGGCGAAGATCGGCCTCACCTGCGGTCCGCAGGAGAGCAGAGTGCCGTCGATGTCGAACAGGATCAGACGCATAACGCTTGAGTGGAGATCGAGGTGAGTCTACCGCCAACGGGGCGGTTTCTTCGTTTCGAGGAACGTCGCGACTCCATGGCGGCAGTCTTCCGTGCCGCGCGCCTGGGCGTTCGCCTCGGCCGCGAGTGCGAGCGCCTCATCGAGCGGCCGGCCTAGCGCGTCGAGCAATAGGCGTTTGGTCCGCGCAATCGACTCCGAGCTGGCGTTCGCAAGGATCGCTCCCGCGAGATCCTCACCCGCTTTGGCGAGGCCGGCTGCCGGAACCACCCGGTTCGCAAGGCCGATTTCGAGCGCCCGGGCGGCACCGAGCGGCTGCGGGAAGAGCAGCAGCTCGCGCAGGTCCGCGCCTTTGACCCGGAGCGGCAGGTAGGTCGCGACCAGCGCCGCGACGAAGCCGATCCGCACTTCGCTGTAGAGGAAGATCGCGTCATCCGCCGCGACCACGAAATCGCAGGCCGTGGCCAAACCGCACCCCCCCGCTACGCAACTGCCGTGGACCAGGGCGAGGGTGAGCGCCTCTTGCCGGAGGATCGCGGCGAACAGCGCGCGCAGCTTTTCGGACTCCGCCCGGTTCTGTTCGATGTGGGCGTCGGCCAGCGAGCGCAGATGATCGAGATCGGCGCCGGCCGAGAAGTGCTTGCCGGCCCCGGAGAGGATCACCGCGCGCACCCCCTCGGCTCGCAGGTCGCGGCCGTAGAGGTCCGTCAGCTCCGCGACGAGGGCGGGGGAGAGGGCGTTGGCACGCGCCGGATCGTTCAGCCGGACGCGCAGAAGGTCGTCGTCGCGTTGGACTTCGAGCAGGGGAGAGGTCATGCGGCGTTACTCTCGAGACGGCGGGACGAGATCGTCGGGGACTTCGATCTCCATCATCAGCATCCCCTGGGCGTGGGTCTTGCCCTGGGCGTCGGTCTTCAAGCTTTCCGTTCCGCCGCCGCCCAACGCATCGTGGAGGATGAAGTTGAGCGCGTGGAGGTTCGGTACTTCGTAGCGATCGACCGGTCCGCGACAGACCTGGGCAAAGTGGGCCTTCACCCGCACGGACGTCACCTCGCGGCGGATCACCTCGTAGAGCGGCTGCGAGGCGGCGATCAGGCCGACGTTGCTCGCGTCTCCCTTGTCGCCGGACCGGGCGTGGGCAATGTCGCGCAGAAGAACTCTCATGCCTCCTCCACGTCGACCTGAATGCGGCTTTCGATCTCTTCGCGCGCTAAGAGCGCCGGCCAGTAGGCGACGACCTCCTGCGGTTTGGGGCGGCCTCCGGCGAAGCCCGTCACCCCCGGCGGACCGGCGGTGATCAGCGGCGCGATCTCCTGGCCGAAGCGCTCGACTTTTGCGCGATCCGCGCTGCGGACGCCGAGACGGAGCACCACTTCGGCGGGATCTTCCGGCACGGGCAAGATCCCCGGCAGGCAGGCGGCTAGGCCGAGCATCTCGGTCGAGCGGTCGTCGTCGGGGAAGGTGACTCCCGCGCGTTCCAGCCGCTTCCAGACCACCTCGGCGGCGAGCTTCGCCTTGTCGATCGCGCGTGGGCCGGAGAGCGTGATCTGGCCGCTGCTCTTCCAGCCGGCGAGGTAGGAGGCCGAAACTTTAAGGAACGGCGTCCGCGGCCGCCCGGTGATGCCGGAGACGCGCACCCGGTCTTTTCCCTGCTGCTCCAGTTGGATCGAGGTGAAATCGGCGACTACGTCGGGCGTGATGTATTCCTGCGGATTCCCCATCTCGTAGAGCAGCTGCTCGGCGACCGTTTCGGTGGTCACCATGCCCCCCGTGTGGGGGTGCTTGGTGACGACGAAGGTGCCGTCGGCGGACGCCTCGGCGATCGGATAGCCGACGTTCCAGAGGTCCGGGACCTCCCAGAAGCGGCTGAAATTGCCGCCCGTGCATTGCGCGCCGCATTCGAGGATGTGGCCGGCGATCGTCCCCGCCGCGAGGCGGTCCCAATCGTCTTGCTCCCAGCCGAATTCGTGGATCAACGGCCCGAGGGCCAAAGCCGTGTCGGTCACCCGGCCGCAAAGGACGATCAACGCTCCCTGGTCGAGCGCCTGGGCGACCGGTCGGGCGCCCAGGTAGGCGTTCGCGCTGGTCAGGCGATCGGTCACGGTGGAGATCGGCTCGCCCGTGTCCATGTTCGCCATTTTGTGGCCCGCTTCGACGAGCGAAGGAAGCCGGGCGAACACGTCGTCCCCTTCGACCACGCCGACCCGGACGCCGGAGACGCCCAGCTCGCGGGCGATCTCGAAGATCTTTTCGCGGCAGCCGCGGGGGTTCAAACCGCCCGCGTTGGTGATGATCCGAACGTTCTTCTCTTTGAGCTCTGGGAGCACCCTGCGGACGAAGGCCGGAAAGTCGCTCGCGTAACCGAGCCGCGGGTCTTTGAGGCGCTGGCGCATCATGATCGACAGGGTGACCTCGGCGAGGTAGTCCAAGCCGATGTAGTCGATCGGGCCGCCACGCAAAAGCTCCACCGGGGCGTCGATACTGTCGCCCCAGAAGCCCTGGCCGTTGCCAATGCGGATCGTCTTATTCATGAGGCGGGGAAGGTTAGCACGGGGATTCCCGAGCCGGCTGTAATCGAATTACCGCCGCCGCAGGCGCCGCGCAGCCATCAAACCCAAGCCGCTTGCCAGCGCCGCAAGGCCGAATACGTCGAGCGTTGGGATCGCCAGCACGGTGAGCCCGTCGGAATCGGTTGCCGTGTTGTTTCCCGGCGTCGGATCTGGGATAGCTGGAGGCGCCGTGATCGTCACCGTGTTGACCAGCGGCGCGGCCGTTCCCGGGGCGATCGAGCAAATCGCGGTATAGGTGGCGGATCCTCCGGCAGTGAGATTGACGAGGTCGTTGATATTGCCCGCTCCGCCGGCCGCGCAAGTCGCTCCGCCAGCCCCCACGCAGGTCCAATTACAGGTCAGCGAGGCGGGGAAGGTATCGGCCACGGTGGCGCCCGGAGCGTCCGATGGGCCGGCGTTGCTGGCCACGATCGTGTAGGTCGTCGAACCGCCGGGGGTAAAGATGCTCGAGCCGTCGCTCTTCGAGATCGCCAGGTCGGCGATTGGATTCAGACCATTGGAATCGGTGGCCGAGTTGTTCACTCCGACCGGATCGGAAAAGCCCACGGGCGGGGTGATCGTGGCAGTGTTGAAAAACGACAGCGTCGCATTCGACGCGATGTCGCAGGTCACCGTCACAACGACCTGGCCGCCGACCGGCAGATCGACGTTCTGGTTCGCGTTCGGCTCGCCGCCCGCGGGGACGGAGCACGATCCTCCGAGTTGCCCCACGCAGGTCCACGTGCAGTTTTCGAGCGGCGCGGTGAACAGATCCCCGAACGCCGATCCGGGCGCGTTGCTCGGCCCCGCGTTGCTCGCGATGATCGTGTAGGTGATCGTCCCGCCCGGCGTCGAGGTGAGCGCGCCATCGGTCTTGGTGATCGAAAGATCGGCGAGCAGCGGGTTGCCCGCCCAGGCGGCGGAAGCCCCGAGGGCGATGAAGGCGAACACGGCGAAGAGCTTGTGCATTATAAATCTCCCGGAGTACGAAACGAGGCGGCGGCGAAACTGAAACGGCCCAGGTTCGGGAGAATCGTATCGCGAGAGGGCGCTAAAAACCCCGAAGCCTTCCAGCTCCGGGGTTGGAATTGTCGAGCTTTTTGTCCTCAGCCGCGCGAGAGGATGCCCCGAGAGCGCCGCCTGTCGGGCCGTTCGAGCGCGAGATCGTGGATGTTTTCGGAAATTTTGAATAATAAGAAGGGCCACTCCGGGGCAAAGAGGCGTACGATGCAGGCCAGGCATCTTCTCGGCTTCAAGCGACAAGGTACCCCCGCGAAGCGGTCGTACGCGGTTGGGCGAAGGGAGTCGGCGATGGCGAATGAGAACAAGCGTCGGGTGAAGGCCCCTTCGGGGGCCGAGCGGATGCTTGAGCTGAAGTCGCCCGTCCAGCCGGTCGCGGGAGAAGTTTCTGCCGACGGAACGGACGAGGCGGGCGATCATCGCCGCTTCCCGGTGGTTGGAATCAGTGCCTCGGCCGGGGGGCTCGCGGCGTTCGAGGCTTTTTTCTCCGGTATGCCGGACGGTGCCGACACGGGAATGGCGTTCGTGCTGGTGCAGCACCTGGCGCCGGACCACAAGAGCCTGCTGGCCGATCTGATCCGCCGCCAGACCCGCATGCAGGTCTTCGAGGTCGAGGATGGCATACCGGTCCGGCCGAACTGCGTCTACATCTTCCCGCCCAACCACGACATGGCGTTTCTGCACGGCACGCTGCAGCTGCTCGACCCGGCCGAGCCGAGAGGCCAGCGGCTGCCGATCGATTTCTTCTTTCGCTCGCTCGCCCTGGACCTGAGGGAGTGCGCGATCGGCATCGTGCTGTCCGGCACCGGGGCCGATGGCACCCAAGGGGTGCGGGCGATCAAGGCCGAGGGCGGCATGGTGATGGCGCAGACCCTCGCGTCCACCGAGTTCGACGGCATGCCGAGGAGCGCGGTCGGCACGGGCCTGGTGGATTGCGAGCTGCCGCCGGCCGAGATGCCCGCCCGTCTGATCGACTACGTCGCTCGCTCGTTCGGCAAGCTGCCACGTTCGGCGACCGTCACGCCGACCCAGGAGTCGAAGGCACTCGAAAAAGTCTTCGTCCTGCTGCGCGCCCAGACCGGCCACGATTTCTCAGGTTACAAGCCGAGCACGATCGAGCGGCGGATCGAGCGGCGCATGGCGATCCACCAGGTCGAAACGCTCGACGGCTACGCCAAATACCTGCAGCGGACCCCGGCCGAGGTGGAGGCGTTGTTTCGCGACCTGCTGATCGGCGTCACCCATTTCTTCCGCGACACGGAAGCCTTCGAGGCGCTGGAGCGGGAGGTGATTCCCGCGCTCTTTGCAGGCAAGCCCTCGGGTGCCCCGATTCGCGTCTGGCCGGTGGGATGCTCCACCGGCGAAGAGGCCTATTCGCTCGCCATCCTGCTGCAAGAGCGGATGGAGGCGATCAAGGCCACCAACACGGTGCAGGTCTTCGCCACCGACATCGACAGCGTAGCGATCGCCACGGCCCGGCTGGGAATCTACCCGGAGAGCCTCGACGTCGACCTCTCGCCGGAGCGGCTGGCGCGCTTCTTTTCCCGCGAGCCCGACGGCGGTGGGTATCGGGTTCACAAACGCATTCGCGACCTGCTGATCTTTTCCGAGCAGGACGTGATCAAAGATCCGCCGTTTTCCAAACTCGATCTGATCTGTTGCCGCAACCTCTTGATCTATCTCGGGGCCGACCTGCAGAAGAAGGTCATCCCCCTCTTTCACTATGCCTTGAACCCGGACGGCCGGCTGTTCCTCGGGACGTCCGAAGGGGTCGGCGAATTCTCCGATCTGTTCGCGGTCCTCGACCGCAAGTCGAAGTTGTACCAGCGGAAAGAAGAAGCGGGCGGACGGGCGCGCCAGGCGTTGCGCCGGGTTCTGGAGAGCCGGACGGCGATCGATGTGGCGCTGAGGCTTCCCGCCAAGACGGCCTTTCTCGGCAAGCTGCCGCTGCGCGAGCTGGTCGAGCAGACGCTCCTAGAGCAGGTGGTGCCGCCCTGCGCGCTGGTCAACGGCCAGGGCGACATCCTCTACCAGCACGGCCGCACCGGCCTGTTCCTGGAGCCGGCGCCGGGCGAAGCGGGGATCACCAACGTTTTGAAGATGGCGCGCGAGGGGCTGCGGCCCGGCTTGACCACGTGCCTGCATCGCGCGGTGAGCCGGCAGGAGGTGGTGCGCGCCGCCGATCTTCGGGTCAAGACCAACGGCCATTTCATCCGGGTCCACCTGACGGTTCGTCCGGTCGTCGTCCCTCCGGAAGGCGATGCCGCGCGGGCTCTTTTCCTGGTGTTGTTCGAAGAGGCGCCGGAGGCCGAAACCGGCGCGGCGCCGACGGCCGCCACGGCGGCGGACGGCGGAACCGACGCTCCGGTCCTCGCGCGGATCGCGATGCTGGAGCAGGAATTGCGGGCCAAGGAGGAATACCTTCAAACCACTCACGAGGAGCTGGAGAGTTCGATCGACGAGTTGCGCACTTCGAATCAGGAAATGCAGTCGGTCAACGAGGAGCTGCAATCCAGCAACGAGGAGCTGGAGACCTCGAAGGAAGAGCTGCAGTCGGTCAACGAAGAGCTGGCGACGGTGAACAACGAGTTGCAGACCAAGGTGGCCGACCTGTCGCAGACCAACAACGACATGAACAATCTGCTCGCCGGCACCGGGATCGCGACCGTCTTCGTCGATCACCAGCTGCGGATTCTGCGCTTCACCCCCACCGCGTCGCAGTTGATCAACCTGATCAAAAGCGACGTAGGCCGGCCGGTCGGGCATCTGGTCTCCAACCTGGTCGGTTATGACAGCCTGGTGGCCGACGTGCAAGAGGTGCTGGACACCCTGGTCCCGAAGGACGCGCAGATAGAGACTAAGGCCGGCCTCTGGTTCACCATGCGCATCCGGCCCTATCGCACGCTGGACAATGTGATCGAAGGGGCGGTGATCACCTTCGTCGACATCACCGAGACCAAGCTGGCGCAGGATGCGCTCGCCGATGCCAACTACCGGTTTCGCCAGGCGGTAGGGTACGAGGCCGACCAGGCTCATTCGGGGCGGGTCGGTTGATGGGCGACAAGCAGCAGGAACCGAGAAACCCATGAGCAAGCAAGACCCGCGCCCCACCGGTCCCGCCCCCCCTCTTCCGGGTGCGATGGACGAGAGAGACAACGCCGGCCGGATGCGCCAACGCGCCGAAGCGACCGCCCTGGCGCAGAAATTTGGGCCGAGTTCGCGGCTCGAAGGCCTCACGCTCGACGAGACCCGAGAGATCCTCCACGAGCTGATGGTGCATCACATCCAGCTGGAAATGCAGAACGAAGAGCTGCGCCGGGTGCAGGCCGAGCTGGACGTGGCGGGCGAACGCTATTTCGATCTCTACGATCTGGCGCCGCTGGGCTATTGCACAGTCGACGAGCGCGGCATGATCGTGGAGGCCAACTTGGCCGCCGCCACCCTGTTGGGCCGGGTGCGGAGCAATCTGATCGGCCAGCCCATGTCCGGATCGATCTTCCGGGGCGACGAAGACATTTTTTACCTACTCCGCAGGCAACTCGCCAAAACCGGCGGGACCGAAACGCGTGAGCTGCGAATGGTGAAGTCCGACGCCGCGCCGTTCTGGGTGGATCTGGCCGCGACTCTCGGCCGCACCGCCGAAGGCGGCTCGGAGCTGCGCTGCATGCTGACCGACATTTCGCTCCGCAAGGCGACGAGCTAGAGGGATAAGTCCGGGGGGCGGTTCGACTGGCGGCCCACAACCTAGAATTGCTCGAACGGCTCGTTCCTCTGCTCTCCTTGTGAAAGAGTCCGCCCCATGGGAATGCAAATCGAGAAGTGTTTCGTGGTCCGTGCCGCGGCGCCCGCGGTCTGGAGTTTCTTGATCGACCCGTACCGCGTGGCAAGCTGTCTACCGGGGGCGGCGATCACCGAGAAGGTGAGCGACCAGGAGTACAAGGGGACAATGACCGTCAAGGTCGGTCCGGTGACCGCGAGCTATCGCGGCAAGCTGCGCTTCGAGCGTCTCGACGAGGCGGCGGGCGAGGCCGAGCTCTCGGGTTCCGGCCAGGAGACCAAAGGCAAAGGGGGTGCCGACATGCGGATGAAAAGCCGCGTCGTCGCCCGCTCGCCCAACGAGACCGAGGTGACGGTGGTCTCGGACGTCAACGTCTTCGGCATCCTGGCGCAGTTCGGCCGCGGCATGATCCAGGACGTGAGCGATCAGATGTTCGGCAAGTTTTCCGAAGCCATGCGCCGTCAGCTGGAGACGCCCACCGCGGACCCCTCTGAGGTGCCCGGCACCCCTTCGGCGGAGCAGGCCGAGGAAGGCGCGGTGGCGATCGCGGTCGCCGAGGTGATCCACGGAGCCGAGGCGGTGATCGCCGGGGTCGTCCCCGCTGCGCCCTTCCAGACGCCCGAAGTTTTGGACGTCGGCGCGATCGGCGCGGCGGCGGCCGGCCGGGCGGCGGTGCGGATGGTCACGCGTCCCGGGTTCTGGGTCACCATGGTCGCTCTGGCCGCGCTGGTCTACTTCTGGCTTCGCTAGGGAACGACGTCGTCGCTGAGCCAAGACCAGCGTCCGGGCGATCCAGGAAAGGGTCTGGCCGGCGGAGATTCAGACGGACCTCATCCAACAGAGGTTCGCTGAGCGAGCGCTCCTGATCGCTATCCAAGCCTCCTTGGATGCGGCGGGCGCACATCGTCGCGGGCGACCGCCTTGGCGAGCCGCGGAACATGAGGGATCGTTCCGGGGCTCAAGGTGTCTTTCCTGGAAGGCCACATGCCGGCAGATGTGTCCTTGGCAGAAGGACACATTCGCCCTAGCGTGACGGTATGAGCCTTCATCCTGTCTTGGCCGAGAAGTTGAGCGCCGCTCTGGAGGAGGCTCCCGCCGCGGCGAGCGCCCGCAGCTCCCGAACCCGGGTCTCGGGAGCCGACAGGTCCGCGCACACCCGGATCAGCTCTTCTCCGCCTTCCGGCCGGCGCGCAAGGAAGTCCACCTCGAATCCGTCGCCCGTCTTGACATAGCCGACCTCGGCACCGCGCCGCTCCAGCTCGTTGTGAACACGGTTTTCAAGGCATGGCCGAGGTTTGATCGACCGCTGACATCGAACGCCGGCCCCTCGGGCGGAATTGATTACGCCGTCGCCATGACCCAGCGCCATCATCCGCAGAACGCCGCCGCAGAAAGCCGCCGCCGAAATCCGCCGCAGAACCAGTCACCGAGGCAAAACGCTCCCCAGACGGCGGATCTTCGCTGCGCCGCCTTCTGATAGATTTCTCACCGAACCCTGACCTTTGAGGAGGTTGCCGGCAATGTCGAGGACACCCTTGTTTCGCTACTTGGAGCGCGCCGCCCGGCTCGCGCGCGCGGCACAGGCTTCCGGCGCCTCCTCGGCCGAGACGGTCGAGCGTTGGCGCGAGAGCGTCCAGTTCTCGCGGCGCAGCTTTCTCGCCACGGCGGGCGCCGCGACGGTGGGGCTTGCGGCCGGCTGCGGCAAGATCGCGCAGCTCACCGGGCGCGGCGACGGCAAGAAGGGCGATCGGCCGGTGCTGATCATCGGCGGCGGCATCGCGGGTCTCACCTGCGCTTACCGGCTGCACCAGCAGAACGTGCCGGTGCGGGTAATCGAGGGCCAGAAGCGGGTGGGCGGCCGGATGTTTTCCCTCACCAACACTTTTCCCGAAAATCAGGTGTGCGAGCTGGGCGGCGAGCTGGTCGACTCCGGCCACGAGCACCTGCGCGGCCTCTGTCAGGAGTTCGGCCTCACTCTCGACGACTTCGACACCGACGACCCCAAGCTGTCCGACGACCTCTGGTATTTCGACGGCGTGCGGCGAAAGGACGCGGATGTGGTCGAGGCGTTCAAGCCGATCGCCGAGAAGATGGCCAAGTCTTGGGAGGAGGTGAACGGCGACTCTTTCGACTACAAGAACCCGAACGGCGCCGAGCGGGTGGACAACCTGTCGATCGCCCAATGGCTCGACGAGGCGGAGTGCGATGGCTGGTTCCGCAAGCTGCTCGAAGTGGGCTACGTCACCGAATACGGACGCGAGGTCTCGGAGCAGTCGGCCTGGAACATGCTCTACCTGATCGATTACGAAACGCCCGATCCGTTCCGCATCTTTGGCGACAGCGACGAGCGGTACCACATCCGCGGCGGCAACGATCAGGTGCCGAAGCTGCTTGCAGGCAAGCTCGGCGACCGGGTGGAAATCAACAGCCGGCTCGAATCGATCTCCCGCGCGTCCGACGGTTCGTATCGCTGCTCGGTGCGGCGTGACGCGACATCCGAGACGATCTCGGCCGATCGCGTGGTGATGGCGCTGCCGTTCACCATGCTGCGCGAAGTACAGGTGGATGTCGAACTGCCGGCGGTGAAGAAGAAGGCTATCGCCGAGCTGGGCTACGGCACGAACGCCAAGCTGATGGTCGGATTCTCCGAGCGCGTCTGGCGCACCGGCGCGGTCGCCTCGAACGGCAGCATCCTCACCGATCTGCCGTTCCAGCTCACGTGGGAATCGACCCGGCTGCAACCCGGCAAGGGGGGCATCCTGGTCGGCTACACCGGGGGAGAGCGCGGCATGGCGATGGGCGAAGGCACCCCGGCCGACCAAGCGGAAAAGTTCGTCGCCGAGCTCGAAAAGGTCTACCCCGGCGTAGCCGAGCGGCGAACCGGCGAGACCCGCATGCACTGGCCGACGTTCCCCTGGATGAAGGCGAGCTACGCCTGCTACCTCCCCGGCCAGTGGACGACGATCTGCTCCGCCGAAGGCGAACGGGTCGACAAGCTCCACTTCTGCGGCGAGCACACCTCGGTCGATTTCCAGGGCTATATGGAAGGCGGCTGCGAAAGCGGCACCCGCGTCGCCGACGAGATCCTGGTGGATTTGGGCCTGAAAAAGCCGGAAGCAGAGGAGAAGAAGGCGGCATAGCGGAAACCTTTGCGCCGCAAAGTACTTGACGCGGGCGCGGGCGCGCCATAGATTCCGCCCGTGCCCGCCCTGCGCCCCGTCCTTTCCGACCCTCCCGAACCCTCGTCGCTCCATGTCCGGGCGATGGACAACCTGCGCTACATCCGCGAGACGATGGAGGGGGCGGCGCCGTTCACCGGCGTTTCCGGCTTCGGCGAGATGGCGGTGGGTGCCACGGCGCTCGGCGCGGCTTGGCTGGCACACCGTTCCGGTCCGACCTCCTGGCTTTCGATCTGGCTCGGCGAATCAGTGCTCGCGTTCCTCGTCACGTTCGGTGCGATCGCCTGGAAGGCGCGCCGCGCGGGTTTGAGTTTGATCACCAAGCCCGGCCGCCGCTTCGCCTTCGCGCTTTTCCCGACGCTGGTAGCCGGCGCCCTGCTCACGTTCGTTCTGGTGCGTGAAGGACAGCTCGCAATCCTGCCCGGGCTCTGGCTGCTGCTCTATGGCGCGGGGGTCGCCACCGGCGGTGCGTTCGCAGTACGCACGGTGCCGGTGATGGGGTTGTCGTTCATGGCGCTCGGCGCGGCCGAATTGGTTTTCGGCCCTTACGCCTCGCGCGATCTGCTGCTCGCCGCTGGTTTCGGCGGCCTTCATCTGATCTTCGGCGCGATCATCGCCAAGAGGCACGGTGGCTAGGCGGGCGAGCCTGATGCGCGGGCCGGAAAGCAGCGAGGCCGGCGAGCCCGGCGAGGCTCCAGCAACTCCGGCATCCCCCGGCTCCGCGCTCGATCTCGACCGGCTGATCCACGAGCGGATTCGCCTCGGCATTCTCTCGGCGCTCGCGGTGCACGACACTCTGACCTTCAACGACTTGAAGCACCTGCTCAATACGACCGACGGCAATTTGAGCGTCCACGCCCGCAAGTTGGAAGACGCCGGCTACATCGACTGCGCGAAGCGGTTCGAAGGGCGCGTGCCGAAGACCGAATACCGCCTCGCCGCACCGGGCCGGCGCGCGCTCGAACGCTATCTGGACCACATGGAAGCGCTGATCCACGCCACGCGCCACGCTTGACCTTTTTTTCTTTGGAGACTTTGCCAAATGAAGCGCTTTGTTTTGAGGGATGGGAGCGACCGATGAACGGGACGGCTCCGCTCCACGTGGCGATTATCATGGACGGCAACGGCCGTTGGGCGACCCGGCGCGGGCGTTCGCGCACGGCGGGCCATCGGGCCGGGGCGACGGCGGTGCGGCGGACGGTCGAAAACGCCCCCCGGCTCGGGATCGGCACGCTCACGCTCTACGCCTTCTCGTCCGACAACTGGCAACGCCCGCCGATCGAGGTTTCGGCGCTGATGCGCCTGTTCCACGCGTACCTGGCCAACGAGGCCGCGCGCGCGGCGGACAACGGCGTGCGGATCGAGGTGATCGGCCGCCGCGACCGGCTGTCGCCCGAGCTTCTTCGGTCGATCGAGAAGGCGGAGGCGACGACCTGCCGCGGCGAAAAATTACGCCTGCGGATCGCCGTCGATTATTCGGCACGCGACGCGATCCTCTTCGCCGCCGATCGACTGCGCGCACTTCCCGCCGGAGCGATCGATCGCGAAACCTTCTCGCGCCTGCTCGCCGGGGGGATCCACGGCTCCGCCGCGCCGGACGTGGACCTGCTGATCCGCACCGGGGGTGAGCAGCGCCTGTCCGATTTCCTGCTCTGGGAATGCGCCTACGCCGAGCTGGTCTTCACCGACCGGATGTGGCCCGATTTTTCCGCCGACGATCTACGCGCGGCGGTCGACAACTTCCACCATCGCGAACGACGCTACGGGAAGGTGCTGGAAATGCCGGCTCCGCGCGAAGAGGCGCCGAGGCTACGGATCGCGGCGCGGGGGTAGGGGCGGAATCGCCGCTCTTCGGATGTGCTTGTCCTGGGACCGCCGGCGTCTCGCCGGCGCGGGCGCTTAAGCGACCTGGGGCGTTGAGCGTAGGGTGATGGTGGGGCGGGGGAGACCCCGCCCCATCTTGCTTCTTACCCTTCGACGACCGGTTCCGGGTCCGAGGCCTTGCCTTCTTCGGCCTTCGGCACTTCGATGATCACGTCCGAAGGCTTGACCTCGATCACCGGCTCCTCGGCTTTCGGCTCTTCGGCCACGGGCTCCGGCTTAGGCGCCGGTTCCGGGGCGGGCGGAGCGTCTTCGAGGCCGCGGGTCATCATGTCGGAGACCGCTCGGTTGAAGCGGACGACGTCCGGGATCTCGGCGCTTTCGGCGAGCAGGCCGTAGCCGAGCAGCATCTGGGCGTAGTCCTCAATCCGCGAATCCTTCGGGTCGGCGTGCCAGAGGCCGAACAGGCGGGTGAGGATCGGGTGGGTCGGGTTCAGCTCGACGATCCGGCGCTGCGCCGGGCCGCCGCCTTTGCCCTTCTGGAGCAGGCGTTCGAGCTGCGGGCTGTAGTCGTGCTCGGCGCCAACCAGGCAGACGGGCGAGCTGGTGAGCCGGTTGGTCAGGCGCACCTGCTTGACGTGGGTGTCGAGCAGCTTCTGGAGATGGTCGAGGAACGGCCGCAGGTGCTCTTCCTTGTCCTTGAGTTCCGCTTCGATCTTCTTCTGCTCGTCCTCGTTGCCCAGCTTGACCGTGCCTTTTTCTACCGACTTCATCTTTTTGCCCTGGACCTCTTGGAGCGACTGCACCAGCAGCTCGTCGACCGTGTCGGTCAGGAACAGGACTTCGGTCCCCTTCGCCTTGAACGCTTCGAGGTGAGGCGAGTTCTCGACCACCTCGCGCGATTCGCCGGTCAGGTAGAAGATCTCGTTCTGCCCCTCCTGCATCCGCGAGATGTAATCGGCGAACGAGGTCAGCTTCTCCTTGTCGGCCGACGACTCGAAGACCAGCAGGCTGAGCAGCTTCTCTTTGTTCTCGTAGTCCGAGCTGGTGCCTTCCTTCAGGCAGCGGCCGAAATGCTTCCAGAACTTCAGGTACGTTTCGTTCTCGTTCGCCTTCATCTCTTCGAACGATTCGAGCAGCTTCTTGGTCAGCCACTTCTTCATCTGGGCGATGTGGCGGTCCTGCTGCAACATCTCGCGTGAGACGTTCAGCTGGAGATCGGGCGAATCGACCACGCCGCGGACGAAGCGGAGGTACTGCGGCAGCAGCTCCTCGCACTTTTCCATGATCTGGATGCGCTTGACGTAGAGCTGGAGGGCCGGCTTGGACGCCACGTAGTACAGGTCGTACGGCGCCTCGGACGGGATGAACAGGAGTGATTGGTACTCGATGCGCCCCTCGGCCTTATACGACAACACCTTGAGCGGCTCGTTCCAGTCGTGGGCGATGTGGCGGAAGAATTCCTTGTACTCTTCGGCCGTCACCTCGGCCTGCGGCCGGGTCCAGATCGGTTTCATCGAGTTCAGGGTTTTGTCCTCGATCCGGACCGTGACGTCCTCGCCCATCACCTTCTTGTCGAGGTCCTCGTCGTTCTCGGCCTTGAGGACGATCGGATAGGTGACGAAGTCCGAATAGCGGCGGACCACCCGCTGGATCGCCCAGCGCTCGGCGAAGTCGTCGAGGCCGTTTTCCTTGTCTTCCGGCTTCAAGTGGAGCGTGATCGTCGTGCCGTGCCCTTTGCGCTCGCCCTCTTCCAGCTGATAGGTGCCGTCACCGGTCGATTCCCAGCGCCAGGCCTGATCCTCGCCCGCGCGGCGGGTGACCAGAACGACCTTGTCGGCGGCCATGAAGGACGAATAGAAGCCGACGCCGAACTGGCCGATCATCTCGGCGATCGCTTGCTTGGATTCGGCCGCGTCCATCTTCTCGACCATCTCGCGGGTGCCCGATTTCGCGATCGTGCCGATGTTGTTGATCAGCTCCTCGCGGTTCATGCCGATGCCGTTGTCGGCGATCGTCAAGGTGCGGGGCTCCTTGGTCGTGTCGAGGCGGATTTCGAGTTTCTCCTCGCCCAACAGCTCGGGGTGAGTGAGCGCCTCGAACCGGAGCCGGTCGAGTGCGTCGGAGGCGTTCGAGATCAGCTCGCGCAGAAAGATCTCTTTGTTCGAATACAGCGAGTGGATCATCAGGTCGAGCAGCTTCTTGGTCTCGGCCTGAAACTGATGGGTTTCGACAGCGGCAGCCATGCGGTCCTCCTCTTACGGGTACGCTCGAATATGTGGGGATTCAGGGGATCGGTCCTGGAGGGACAGTGGGAGCCTTCTCCAGGGCTATCCGTAAACCCGAGGTCGGACGGGACGGGCCCTCGACCGGGTTTTTCCGTATTCTATAGTGCCTCGGCCCAGCGAAACGGCGACCTGGGCACTGTGTTCCAGATACAGCTTTCAACAGATCCGGCGGTGGGCCGCATTCCCGGGGGAATAGCCCGCTAGACCGCTGCTAGACTCGCTGTATGTCCGCCGCAACGCTTTCGCCGGCTGACGAGACCCTCCGCGCCGAAGCCACCGCGGTCTGGGCGGCGCTCTCGCCGCTCGGTCGGCGGTTGTTTCAGCCGGCGAACTTCCTTCCCCAGCAGACCGCGGACGCCCGGGGAACCGACTTCAACGGGACGATCGGCCAAATCACCGACGGAGCGGGCAAGCCGCTGCCGCTCGAACCGATGGCCGCGGCGCTTTCGGGCCTGTCCGAGGCGGCGCGTAACCGGTCGTTCCTCTACTCGCCCGTCGAAGGGATCGCCGAGGTCCGCGCCGCCTGGCGAGAAAGGCAGCGGCGGGGGATGCCGGACGAGATCCCGTCCTCGCTTCCGATCGTCACGTCGGGCCGGGAGCTGGCGATCTCGAGCCTTGCAGAAATGTTCCTGACGCCCGGGCGCACGGCGCTCGTCGCTTCGCCCGATCCGGCGAAGTTTGAAGATCTGCTGACGCTCCACACCGGGGCGCGGTTGGAATCCGTAGCGCTCGATGGCGCGGCGCTGGCCGAAGCGCTCGGCAACCTGCCGGCGGGGGAGTCCGGCATGCTGCTGATCTCGGGAATCGACTTGGCCGACCGTACCGAGGTCGTTTCCGCGCTTGAAGCGGCGAACCGCCCGCTGATCGTTGTCTGCGACGCCGGAGAGGCGCTCGATCCACGCCCCTGGTTCTGGGATCTCGCCGGTCGGGTGCCCCATCTGGTGCCGTTCCTGGTCGATGGGCCGGAGGATTCGCTTCCCGGTGCCGGGCTGGCGTTCCTCACCCTGCCGTACGCGCCCGGTTCCGCCGTCGGCGCGGCGCTCGAATCGAAGGTGAAGACGCTGCTCCGTGCGGTGGTCGGCTCGCCGCCTTCGCTGGCGCAGATGTTGGTGCTCGAGGCGTTGCGGGCTGGCTGAGCTTGCCGTCAGCGGACCCGTCGGGAAAATCAACCGAGGCGTCCGTCTAATCTGCTGGCGAGACGTGTGCTGAAGACTCCTGAATTCGTTCCTGGAGGTGGATGATGGCTCGACCGGCCCCTCTCCGTTCCTCGATCGGCCAAAAACCCTCCCAACGCAGGCTGCGTGTGTTTGCTTTCGATCCGGGGGTGCGGGCGCAGTTGGAAACCCTCTCGATCAGTGAGCTGACGCTGGAGCTGGCCTGGGAGGATCTCAAGCCTGGACCCGTCGGCGACTACCTTGAGGTGGTGGATTACGATCCCGCCAGCGACTCTTTCTACGCGCCGGTGGACTTGAACCACCCGTATCTACTGGCCCAGAACGGTCTCTCTCCGGCTGAAGGGGGGCCGCAGTTTCACCAGCAGATGGTGTACGCGGTGGCGATGAACACCATCGACCACTTCGAGCGCGCGCTAGGCCGGGTGGCCTTGTGGGCTCACCGGACGATCCGCGACGCCGAGGGCCATGCGATCAAGGAGAAATACGTCCCCCGGCTGCGGATCTATCCGCACGCCCTACGTGAGGCCAACGCCTACTATAGTCCGCGGAAGAAGGCGCTGTTGTTCGGTTATTTCCCGACCCGCGGCAGAGGACCGGGGCAGGTGCCGGGGGGAATGGTTTTCACCAGCCTGTCCTACGACGTGGTGGCCCATGAGACCACGCACGCCCTGCTCGACGGGCTGCATCCCTCGTTCAATGAAGCCACCAACGCGGACGTGCATGCGCTGCATGAAGGTTTCGCCGACATCGTGGCCCTGTTCCAGCGCTTCGCGCAGCCGGAGATCCTCGAGCACCAGATCGCCAGGACCCGGGGTGACCTGGAGCGGCAGAGCATGCTCGGCCAGTTGGCGCAGCAGTTCGGTCTGGCCCTCGGCATGCGCGGCGCCCTCCGCTCGGCGCTGGGAAAATTCAATGAGGTAACCAACGAATGGGAGCTGCAGAAGCCCGATCCTTCGCAATTGAAGCAGGCCCGCCTGCCTCATGACCGGGGCGGCATCCTGCTGGCCGCGGTGTTCACCGCATTCCTCGCCATCTACAAGTCCCGCAGCGCCGACCTGCTCCGCATCGCCAGCAACGGCACCGGCATGCTGCGCGCCGGCGAGATCCACCCTGACCTCGTGCGCCGCCTGGCCCGCGAGGCGGCCAACGCCGCGGAGGCCGTGCTGACGATGTGCATCCGCGGTCTCGACTACTGCCCGCCGGTGGACGTCGATTTCGGTACCTATCTGCGGGCCGTCGTCACCGGCGACATGGAGGCCTTCCCGCAAGAGAAATACAACTATCGGGTGGCGTTCATCGAGGCGTTCCGGCAGTGGGGGATCTATCCCGAAGGGGTCCGCAGCATGGCGGAGAGCGACCTGCGATATTCCCAGTTGGGCGAAGAGCCTCAGCCTGGTGTGGTCGCCCACGGAGAGGAGGCGGAGCGGCGGTACGATCAGAACGCCACGAAGGACATTTTCCAAGGCGTCCAGATGGCGGGCGCCGGGCGAGGCCGCGGGAAGGCCCAGCGATTGGCGTTGAGGCTGGATTGGGATCTGACGGCGAACCGTGAAGAAGTCTGGAAGACGATGGAGTACAACGCCAAGATTCTCCATCGCTGGCTGACGCAGGACTCAATGCGGGGCCACCTCACGGCCTTCGGGCTGACCTTGGACCCCAACGCGCCGCCGTCGGTGTTCAGGGGCCACGACGGTTGCCCCACGATGGAGGTGCACTCGGTGCGGGTGGCCCGCCGCCGCGGCGTCCGCGGCACCCTGGTGACCGACCTTGTCGTCGAGGTCCGCCAACGGCGGCGCGGGTATTTCGATCCTGAGCTTCAGAAGGCCATCGACGAGGGTAAGAAGCCGCTGCAGCCGGCGAATTTCCGCTTCCGGCGCGGCTGCACGCTGATCATCGATCCTGTGAGCCAGCAGGTTCGCTACGCCATCTCGACCCGGGGCGACGTGGCCGACAACGAGGAGCTCGACCGGGTGCGAAGGTTCCTCAAGGGCGAGGAAGGGGAGGTCGAAAATCCGTTCTACGGCGCGGCGCCCTCCGTGGACCTCGACGGCGAGCATTTCGCGGCCGTGCACCGCCGCACCGCAGCCGCTGCCGATTTTTGATCCGCCACCTTTGACCGATCGGGAGGACCCCCATGGCGACGAAAGCAGCCGCGAAACGCAAGACGACGCCGGCAAAAGCCGCGGCGAAACCGGTGCTAAAGAAGCCAGCGGCGAAGAAATCACCCGCCAGGGGTCGGAGCGAGCAGAGCCCCCGCAAGGCGGCGGCCGGCGACGCGTCCGCCTCGCTCCTCATGGGGCCGCCCGAGTCGGGGGTCAAAATCCGCATGTACCGCCAGGGCCACGGCGACTGTTTCCTGCTGGCCTTTCGGCAGGACGACGGCAAGCCGTTCTACATGCTGATCGATTGCGGGATGAAGAAGGGATCGACGCTCGTGCGCTCCATCGCGGACGTGGCGAAGGGCATTCGCGACGCCACCGATGGCCATCTCAACCTGGTGGCGATCACCCATGAGCACGAGGATCACGTCTCGGGGTTTCTCTCGGAGAGGGACGTTTTCGAGAGTCTGACGATCGACCAACTGTGGCTCGCCTGGACCGAAGATCCGAAGCACGACCTCGCCAACCAGTTGCGGGTGAAATACAAGGACACGCTGCTCGGCCTGGTGACGGCGAGCGAGCGCCTGCAAGGGGCACGGGATTCGTCCGACTCCAGCGTGCGTGGCGTCGTCGATTCCCTGCTTGAGTTTGAGTTGTCCGAAGCCGACCGGGCGCTCGCTGCGCGGGATCCGGACAAGTTCAAGGAAAAGATCGCGGGGAGGACCAATAAGGAGGGCATCCTGGTCGTCAAAGATCGGGCGGAATCACGCCAGGGCACAGAATACCTTCGCCCGCACAGCGAACCCCGGACATTGCCCAACGTCCCCGGGATCCGCTTCTTCGTCTGCGGTCCGCCGGAGCACGAGGCCAAGCTGCGGGACATGGATCCCCAGGGCGAAGAGGAGTTTCATTTCGCCGCGGCTGAGGAGCGGTCGTTTCTAGCCGCCGTGGCGGCTACGGTCGGCACCGGAGACGAGCAGGAGGCCTACCAGCCGTTCGAACCCCGACACCGGATTCCGACCCAGGCCGCGGGCGCCAGCGAGCACAGCCAGTTCTTCGAGCAGTACTACGGCCTGGCGAAGGAATATCCAGAGGACGACGACCGGCCCTGGAGACGGATCGGCGCTGACTGGTTGCGCAGCTCCGAGGCCTTCGCCCTCCGCATGAACAACTTCGTTAACAATACGTCCTTGGTGCTGGCGATCGAGCTGCCGCGGACGAGGAAGGTGCTGCTGTTCGTCGGCGATGCCCAACGCGGAAACTGGGTGTCTTGGGCGGAAAAGAAATGGAACTCCGCCAGCGGCCTTGCCGGTGACGAGGAGGTGACCGTCAGCGACTTGTTGCGCCGCACCGTGTTCTACAAAGTCGGCCACCACGGCAGCCACAACGCGACGATGAACAAGGGCGGGCTGCGGGAGATGGCGCAGGGACCGTTCGCGGACGAGTTCGTGGCCATGATCCCGGCCAACGAGAAGTGGGCATTGGCCGTGAAGCCTAATCCCTGGATCCATCCGCTGCCGGCGATCTACAAAGCCCTCCTCGAAAAGGCCAAGGGCCGGGTTTTCGTCATGGACCGCGATCTGCAGGAACCCAACCCGCAGCTGCTGTCCCCGGCGAAGTGGCAGCAGTTCCTCGGTCGATCGGTCCGCAACGATCTTTACTACGAGTTCACAGTGGAGGACTGAGATTGTTTCGGCTGGGTCAACGATCCAACCAGAATACCGCCGTCAATGCAGCAGGCTCTACGAAGGTCAGGCCCGCTTACTGGCCACCGACCGAACCACGACCGCAAACGGGCGAATGCAGGCCCGGAGGAGGAGGAGCCGGCGTCGCTCGGGGAGCCGGTGCCACCGGGGGCACCTCGGGCGCCGCCACGCAGCCGTCGGCGGTGGAATCGCCGCAGCCGCCGGGGAACCCCGGAACGGTCACCGGTTCGGCTGGCTTCGCGGGATCTTCGCCTTTCGGGTCTTGGCGCTCCTGTGCGGCCGCGAGGCACTCCTCGTCATCGTCCGCGCAGGGGGCATCGCTCTCGTCGGCGGTTACCGACTCCGCAGAATCGGCTTCAGCGTCCTCTTCCTCCGCTTCCGGTTCGTTCTCCAAGATCGCGGCGGAGGCCGCCAGGCTCTCGGGCAACTCGGTGGTCTGCTCCAGGAAGTTCCAGGCTTTTGCCTGATCGAGATCGAGCACCTTCACCGAGCCGATCTCGGCCTCGGTCTGAATCTGATCGACGATCGGATCGACTGCGGCGTAGGCGGCGCGCTGCGCCTTGGGCGCGGCGGCTTTGATGGCCGCCCATTCGCCTTCGATTTCGGGCAAGGCGGCGAGCGCGTTCAGGTAGGCATTGAGGTCGTTCGCCGAGGGGAGGGAGCTTTGAGTCCGGGCGCGAAAATGGGCGAGGCGGCGCGCCTCTTCGAACTCGTGCGCGCGGCGGGCCTGGGCTTCCAGGCGGTCGATCAGGCGGGCGAGCTGCTCCTGGGCTCGGCGCACCACGTCCAGGCGGTGAGCCTCTTCGGCCGAGAGCGGCCGGTCTTGGCGATGGCGCACGCCCTCGGGGCCGTAGGTGCCGCGAAACAACGTCCACGAGGTCGAAAGCGTGGTCAGGGCCGCCTGCACCCCGGCGTTTGGAACCCCAATCCGCTCCCAGGCGGTACCCAGCTCGGCGATCCGGCCGCCGGCCCGCGCGACGCGCGAGAACAGATCGCCGGCCGGTGGGTGGCCGGAGCCGCCCAAGCCGGCGCCGACTTCGGCGAGCGCTTGGTTGGCGCTCTGAAGCGAGGCCCAGAACGGCGCGATCCGCAACGGCTCCGCGCCCAGGCGGGCGTCAGCCGAAGCGGCCTGCTGCACCGCAACGAGGGAGTTGGCGGCGATCGAGATCAGCGACCGGGCCGAGACGCGCGGCGGCGCGCTCTGCGCGGCGGCGCCCGTAGTGAAACCGAGCAGCAGCAGGAGCGCGAGCGAGGATCGGCCGGGAAGGAGAGGTTGTGCGATCTTCATGGCGTCTCTTGGTTCGCAGAGTATACGAACCCGACGGGCGCAGTGTTGGGCATGCCATTGGGCACGCCATCGATCGGGAAGGCGCTAGTACGGGCCGCCCATCTCCAGGATCAGCGGCTTGGTCTTGGTCGCCAGGCCGACGCCGTCGCCGAGCGGCAGCACCACCGCTTCGAGCTGCGGGTGGATCATGAAATAGCCGTTGAACGACTGGATCGCCTCGATCTTCTCGTCGTCTACGTCGGAATCCGCGTAGGTGGCGATCTCGCCGCCCCAGAGCAGATTGTCGACCACCACCAGGCCGCCCACGCGAACTTTCGGCAGCAGCAGATCGAGATAGCGGCGGTACTCGGTCTTTACCGCATCGAGGTAGACGAGGTCGAACGGTCCCTCGATCGCGCTGTTGCCGCCGAGCACTGCGAGCGCTTCGCCGTGGATCAGCTCGACCCGATCGAGCACGCCGCCCCGTTCGAGGTAACCGCGCGCCTCGGCGAGAATCTCGGCGTCGGCGTCGATCGACAGCACCTTGGCTTCAGACGCGGCGCGCGCCAGGCAGAGAGTGCCGTAGCCGATCGAGGTGCCGACCTCCAGGATGCGCCGGGCGCCGATCGAGCGGGCGAGAATCCCGAGCAGGCGGCCGACCTCGGGATCCGAGATCGGCAGCTTGCGCTCGGCGGCCACCTGCTCCATCTCGCGCCGGAGCGGATCGCGCGGCGGCAGCAGGCGATCGAGGTAGGTCGCCTGCTCCGTGCGCAGGATTGCGTCGGCGCCGTGTTTCATGCGGTCGGGTCCGGGCCGGTCAGGGTTTGGGAGACCACGCGGCGTTCTCCAAAGCGAGAGAGCGCTGGTGCGGGGAGCCCGTGACTTCGAGGTGGAAATCGGCCCGGAAGCGGATCACGCACTGGCCGCCGGCCGGCAGGGTGTCGATCGTGATCGGCACCAGGTGGATGCCCGGACCGGAGACATTGGTCTCCGCGCCGCCGCAGCCGTTGATGATCTGCGCCGAAGGGGGGTGGGTGCCGTTCAACACCAGCTTCTCGCCCGGATTGTCGCCGGTCGGAATGCGCACCGAGAGCCAGAGCGTGCCCGGCTTTGTGATGGGGGCCAGGCGGATCGCGCCGTTGCCGGCGAGCCAGCGACGGACGAGGGTCTGGCGATCGCCGCCGTCCTCTGCGGGAAGCCAGGTGCGGGTGAACTGAAGCTTGGCGGCCAGCTTGTCGACCGGCGGCACGTCGATCTCGCCGACCACGTATTCCTTCTTCTTCAGCTCCGTGCCCGTCGTCTCAAGCGCCCAGCGGTCGCTGCCTGGAACGTAAAGGCCGATCACCAGCCGGTGCTTGCCTTCCGGCAGCGGGGTGGCCAGAGCGGTCTGGTAGAGATGGACGTTATAGGACTGCGGCGTACCCGGTTTGAACGCCGCCGGGTAAGGATGGTCGAACGTCCGCTCGATCTCCCCCTTGTCGTCCACAATGTGGACGAACACGGTGGGGCTGGCGGCGATCGCGGTAATCGGCTCCCAGGTCAGCTTGACCGCGGCGAGCTCAGGGTAAGGCAGGCGAACGGTCGAGGGCTCGATGCGCAGCCGGGCGACCGGAGGTTCGGAGCGTCCGCAGCCGGCGAGAAGGGCCAGCGGGAGCAGAGCGAGGCTAGGGAGGGTGAGGAGAAGATTCTTCTTCATGGGCCAAAGACGGTAGCTAGGCGGGGGAGCGCTGTCAAGTTGGCCCGCCCCGCCCTCGATCCCCTTACTTTCCGCCCTGCTCGCCGATGCTCACCGAACCGTTGACCGTATCGATCTCGATCTCCGGGCCGCCGCCGTTCAACGTGCCTTCGATCCGGTTCCGCTTCTTGGTGCCCGCCACGTCAAAATCGCAGCTGACCCCGCCGTTGGTGGTCGAGGCGGAGAGATTCGCCCGGACCGAGGCGGGCAGGCGCAGGGTGATCCCGCCGTTGGTCGATTCGAGCGAGGTCTTGCCCGCGCCGAGATCGCTAAGCTCGGCCTCGATCCGGCCGTTCACCGTCGAGGCTTCGAGCGCGCCGCGCGTGTGGTGGGCTTGGACGCTGCCGTTGGTCGATTCGAGCTTGAGCGTGCCGTCGGTGTCGGACGCACTGACGCTGCCGTTGACGGTGGTCAGGCGCAGATCGCCTTTGCCGCCCTCAAGGGTGATGGCGCCGTTGACGTTGTCGATCCGCAGGTCGGCCTCGCGGGGGATGCGGACGTGAAACTCCACTTTGATCGACTCGACGGCCCGGCCGGACAGCCAGCTGAACAGGCCGCTGTGACTGTGGGGGAATTGCGCTTCGACCTTCACCCGGTTCGGCTTGGCGTCGACGATCACCTTCAGCTGGTCGAGCGCTTTGTTCGCCTCGTCCTCGCTCGGCGATTTGACGGACTTGTCGGCCCGGACCTCGACCTCGGGGCGATCCCACGCCTCGATCGTGATCGAGCCGTTGACGTTCGACAGGTCAAGCGTGCCGTTCGCGGCGAGCGGGTAGACGCCGGAGACGGTCTTGTGGACGGTGGCCGCCTGGGCGGGCAGGGTCGCGGCGGCAAGGAGCGCGGCGCCGAGGAACAGGTTGTGGAGCTTGGGTGTGGCCATGTTGAGATCCCTCTCTGGTTTTCGATCTTTGGGCTGAGCGCTACTTTGAGCCTTACGTTCGAACCGGGCTCGAAGTTACAGTAGAGGTAGCTTTGGCCGGGAAAGGCCGAGAGCAGGAGAGCGAATTTGAGCGAAGAGCAGGTCACCGACGATCTTGGGTTGCTGCTCGGCATTCTGCCCGATGCCGTGCGCGAAGCCCTGGCCCGGCGCGAGGATCTCGATCGTCTGCTGGAGATCGTGCTCGATCTCGGCCGCTTGCCGGAGGCGCGTTTCCCCGCGCGCGGCGAGGATTTGGGGACCGAACCGGTCTCGCGCGCCGATCTTGCCCACGTGGTCGAGCGGGTCGGACGGTTCGGCGCGGACAATCGGGCGGGAATCGAGCGGACGCTCCACCGCATCTCGGCGCTGCGCAACCGGGCCGGCCAGGTGGTGGGCCTCACCTGCCGGGTCGGCCGGGCGCTCTACGGCACGATCGACATCGTGCGCGACGTGATCGAGTCGGAGCGCTCCCTCCTGCTGCTCGGCCGGCCGGGGGTGGGCAAGACCACCCTGCTGCGCGAAGCGGCCCGGGTGCTCGCCGACGAGCTCGGACGGCGCGTCGTGGTGGTCGACACTTCGAACGAGATCGCGGGCGACGGCGACATTCCGCACCCCGGCATCGGCCGCGCCCGGCGGATGCAGGTGCCGACCCCTGCCGAGCAGCATGCGGTGATGATCGAAGCGGTCGAGAACCATATGCCGCAGGTGATCGTGATCGATGAGATCGGCACCTCGGCCGAGGCGGCGGCGGCGCGCACGATCGCCGAACGGGGCGTCCAGCTGGTGGCGACCGCCCACGGAAATGCTCTCGAAAACCTGCTGCAGAACCCGACGCTCGCCGATCTGGTGGGCGGCATCCAGGCGGTCACCCTGTCGGATGAAGAGGCGCGTCGCCGCGGCACCCAGAAGACCGTGCTCGAACGGAAAGGCCCGCCGACCTTCGACGTGCTGGTCGAGATCCAGGACAAAGACCGGCTGGCGGTTCATCGCGACGTGGCCGAGGTGGTCGACCGCCTGCTGCGCCACATTCCGCCGGCCCCCGAGTTGCGGGTGCGCACCGCCGACGGGTTCGAAGTCCAGGCAGCGCCGGCCGGGCGCGCCGGGATCTCCGCGGCCCCCTCGGGCGCGTCATCCAGGTCGAAACCGGCCAAGACCGGCTCCGACGAACCGAACGGAATCGTTCAGGCAGGTCCCGCGCCCCCCGCGCCGAGATTGGAATCGAATTGGCCGGGCCGGCCGGTGAAAAGCCGGACCCGCAAGCTGTTCCCCTATGCGGTTTCGAGGAGCAAAATCGAACGCGCGCTCCGTAAGCTGCGGGTGCCGGTCCTGATCGTCGAAGACCTGGACGACGCCGACTTGGTGATCGCCCTCAAAGGCCAGGAGCGGCGCCAGCCCCGGAAGCTGCGCGAAGCCGCCGAGCGCGGCCTGCCGATCGGCGTCGTGCGCACCAACACCCAGGCGCAGATCGAAATCTTCCTGCGCGACATCTTCGGGCTCGACGAAGAGGAAGTGGGGACCGAGGACGCGGTGCTTCAAGAGGTCGAGACCGGAATCGACGAGGTGCTCGAAACCGGCAGCTCGGTCGAGCTGTCGCCCCGGGCGAGCCACCAGCGCCGCCTGCAACACGAGCTGATCGCGAGTTCCGGACTCGCCTCGCGCAGCCAGGGCGAAGAGCCGTTCCGCCGGGTGGTGATTTACCCCTCGGCCCGCTTTGCCCCCGCCGCCGACGCCTGATCGGTTTCCAGCGGGGCCGGTGGGGCCGGCGAGGCGTTCAGGCCGTCGAGCACGTCCTTAAACTCGATCGCGTAGATTTCCAGCACCGCGAGGAACAGCGCGGCCACCACCGGGCCGACGATGAAGCCCATGGCGCCGAACACCGCAATGCCGCCGAGAGTTGAGAAAAAGACCATCAGGTCGTGCATGCCCGCCTCCTGGCCGACCAGGCGGGGGCGAATGAAATTGTCGATGTTGCCGATCACCACGGTCGTGAGGACGATCATCAAGATCCCCTGCCAGACCTGCCCGGTCAGCAGGAGGAAAACTGCGGCGGGATAGAGCACCAGCCAGGCGCCGACCATCGGGACGATCGACAGGATGGTCGCCACCACTCCCCAGAGGATTGCCCCCTCCAGGCCAAAAGCCCAGAGCGTGATGCCGGCGAGACTGCCCTGCACCAGAGCGATCACCAGGGTGCCTTTGACCGTCGCCCGGGCGACCGACGAGAAGCGGGTGATGATCGCGTCCAGGTGGCCTTCGGGCAGCGGAACCAGGTATTTAAGCTTAGGGGTCAGCTTCTCGCTGTCGCGGAACAAATAAAACATCGTAAACAGGGTGAGGAACAGCAGGATCACGACCTGAATCGTGCCCGAGGAGGTCGCCTTGATCACTTCGGCGAGGAAGGTGCCGGCGGTCTTCGCCGCGTCCTGGGCGCCCGCGCTCCAATCGAATTGATCGAGATGCAGATCGCGAAACCAGACCGAGCGCTTGATCGCGCCGAGCGGGCCGGCGTCGCCCTGTTCAAGGAACCGGTGGAGATGGGCCTCGGAAGAGTTGTAGAAGACGAGCGCCTCGTGGGCGACCAGGTTCGCCACCCAATAGAACGGCACGACGAGCCCGATGATCACCAGCACGCAGCAGATCAGGGCGGAGAGCGCCCTCCGGCCTTTGGTCTTCCGGACCAGGATGTCGAACAGCGGCGCGAGCAGGGTGCAGAACACCGCGGCGAGCAGCACCGGGATCAAGAAATCCCGGACCATGTAAAAAAACAGCGCGGTGGTCGCGATCAGGATGAAAACGAAAAAATTGCGGCTCAAACGCGGTTCGTTCATGGAGATCCTCAGGGTTGGCGATGGGGCATTCTTCCACGCTCCGGCCAAGTCTGGACGGGAAGGGTTGAAAGGATCTAGATCTCAGGTATGATCCGCGCCTCGCCGGAAAGATGTAGGCGACCTGATCGAAATGCCCGAGAAGACTAATTTCATCTCGCCGACAGGGATTTTGCGGCCCATTTGCGCCGTGAGCGTCGTTCTGTGCGGTCTCGCGGCCGGGCCCGCCCGGTGCCAGGAGCCGCCCGCGCCTCCCGGGTCATTCTCCGAGCCGAAAGGCGCGGTCGTCCTTCTCCCTCCGAGCGGCGATGCGTCTGCAGGGCCGGCCCAGCCGAGCGGCGCGCGAGGCGCGCGAGATACCGAACCGGCGGTCGGCCCCGAAGCGATTCCCGCCCCGGGATCCACCTCGCCGTCCACGCCCACCGCCGCCTCGCCTTCCTCGTCAAGCCTCTCCGGTTGCCTTCCCGATCTTCCGAACGAACCGCTCCTCGCCCGAAAATCTCTGCTGATCCCGGTCTTAGGGGTCGTGCGCAGCGATCTTCGCGACTCGTTCGTCCAAAGGAGGAGCGGCGGAAGGACGCACCACGCGATCGACATCATGGCGCCGCGCAACTCGCCGATCCTGGCGATCGAAGACGGCACGATCGTCAAGCTCACCTACAACCGGCTCGGCGGCATCACTCTCTACCAGCTCGACCCGACCGGCACCTACGCCTATTACTACGCGCACCTGGAGCGCTACGCCCCCGGCCTGGCCGCCGGTCAGCCGGTGCAGCGCGGTCAAGTGATCGGCTATGTCGGGACCTCGGGGAACGCGCCGAAGAATTCACCGCACCTGCATTTCGCGATCTACCGGCTTCCCCCCGAGGAGCGCTCCAGCTGGCTCGGTCAGCCGATCAATCCCTTCGAGATCCTCCATCCGAGCCATTGCGCCGGCCCGGAGGAGGGGAAACTCGCGAAAGACGGTCGAACGGCCGCCGAGCTGGCCGCCGCCACGCTCTCCCTCGTGGCGCACCCCTGATCCGGTTCTACCGAACTCTCCCCGACTTAGTGGTGCGGACCCCCGGCGAATTTCTTCTCGCCGGCCTCGACGCGCAGGTCGAGCCGATTCTGCTTCGGCGGTAGCGGGCAAGTCGCAAACGCGGTGAACGCGCAGGGCGGGTTGTACGCCTTGTTGAAGTCCACCACGACCTTACCGTCTTTCGGCGGATCGGTATCCAGGAAACGTCCCGCGCCGTAGGTTTCCTTGCCGCTCGTGTCGTCGGCGAAAATCAGGAAAAGCCCTTCGCCCGGCTCGCCGAGGCCATCGAGCCGATAGGTCTTGCCGCCGAATTCGAACACCACCGCGCCGGCCGACGAGGTGTCGTCGATCTGCCCCAGGATGTTCGGCACCGGCACCTTCTTCACCGGAACGTAGGGCTCGAACTTCGCCTCGAACCGCCAATCGGGCCGGGTCGGGTAGGTGTCGATCCCGGGAAAGTTCTTCACCAAGGCGCTGTTCGTGTCCTTCACCCGCACTCCGAGCCGATCGCCGCGCTTGATCACGTAGAACCGGAGCGAGCCGAGTTCCAGACGGGTCGGTCCCCCCTTGTCGGCATCGATCGAGAGATCCATCTGGGTCACAGGCTTGCCGTCGCTCGCGAGGCCCGAGCCCGCCGCCGCTTCGACGCTCACCTTGTCGCCATGGCGCACGAACTTGCCCGCGACCTCCGGGGCGCTCCCCTCGGGGAAGATCACCCGGTTTTCCGCGCCGCTGCCGAATCGGTTGTCCCCCTCCTGCAACCAGAACAAGCCGACCAGCGACAGCCACCCGTCCGGCCGTTTGAGACCGTCGATCCGCTCCTGCCGGAAGGCGTCGATCTCCTTCTGATATGCATCGTCGGCGGCAGGCGCGACCTTTGGTCCCAGATCGGCGGCGCTAGCGGATATCGAGGGAAGTAGCACCATCCCGACCCCTAAGGCGACGGCCAAAAGGGCGGGTGGAACGAAGCGGGCGGAAAGCGGAGTCGAACGCATGGCGGCCTCCATTCGGACGGTTGGCGAAAGCATAGCTTAGAGGCTACCGCCCTCAGTCGTAGTGCTTGATCCGCGGCCAGAGGTCCGCGAGTTGCCCCTTCAACCCGTGGCAGACGTGGATGTTCAGCTTGCTTTCATAGGGCATGCAGTTCCTGCACTCGAAGATCGCGCCGAGGCGGACGTTTTCGAACAGTTTGCCTAGAGTGGCCTGGTCGTCGCCGATGACGATCATGCAGCTGCCGTCGGCGCCGCGGGGCCCCCAGAGGTAGTAGTTGTTGTGGCCGGCGATCGCGTCGGGCAGACCGTAGCGGTCGCCGAGGACCTCGATCGCTCCCGCTTCGCCGTAGTTCTGACCGAAGATCGCGCAGCGGCTCCGTTCGGCCTCAGGGATCTGCTGCCAGACCTGTGCGACGGTGGCGGTCAACCCCTCCCAGCCGTACATGTCTGCGTAATGCTGCGGCAGGCGGCCCATTTTGTGATTCTCGGAAGATCCGGGCGCCTGGCCGATCGCGGCCTGGTAGCGGATGAACGTTTCGATCGGGAGGATCGGCAGGGTGAGCGGCGCGGTCGCGGCGCCGCCCGCGGCGAGGAGAAGGAGCGCCGCCGGTTTCGGCCAGGCGAGCTTTCGGGCGGCGAGCCAGCCGGTGAAGGCGAACGCGCCGAGCGCGAACAGCAGCGGGTAGATCGGTGCGAGATAGTAAGGCTTGCCCCCTTGGGCTACGAGCAGCGCGAAAATCGCGACGTAGGCGATCGCGACCGCCCGGTAGCGCCGCCCTTCGCGAGCGAAAGCGCACCAGGCGAGGGCGCCGAGCCAGAGCGGGAAGGTGAGCGGGTGCATCTGCTTCACCTGCTCGGCGAGGAACGCCAGGCCTGAGTAGTGGACGTTCTTGTGCGCCGCGGCGTTGGCGGCGAATTCCCGGAGGGGCCAGCCGTTGGCGACCTGCCAGGCGAGATGGGGGGCGAACAGCGCGACTGCAAGCGCGCCACCGATCCACGGCCAGCGGTTGGCCAGCAGGCGCCGCTCCGGAGTCGCCACCAGGCCGATCACCACCCCTGCGCCCAGAAACGCCACGCTGACCTTGTTTTCAAGCCCCAGCCCCGCGATCGCGCCGAACGCAAGCCAGAGCCGCGGATCGGCACCGCGAATAAGCTTGAGCAGAATCCAGCCGAGGAGCGTCCAGATCAGGATGTCGACGACGTTCATCGACAGGTAGTGGAAGATGAACAGGTAGACCGGAGCCACCAGCGTCGCGAGGCTCGCGAGCGCTTCGGCGAACCGCCCGCCGCCCAGGTCCTTGGCGATCCAGCCGGCCAGAAACACCACGAGCCCGCCCGCGAGGATCGGCAGCACCCGCAACCCCTCCGGCCGGGTCCCGAACAGAGCCTCAGAGATCCGCGCGAGCAACGCCACCCCGGGAGGATGATCGACGTACCCCCAGGCCAGCCGCCGGCCGCAGGCGACGTAATACAGCTCGTCGCGGAAGATGCCGTACTTGCCGATCGTCGCGGCATGGAGCGCCACACCAAGGGTAGCGATCCAAAACGCGGGGGAGAGAATCAGGCTTGAGCGGGGAGGGGAGGCGTCCGGTTCGGGCATGGTGGGAATCATGCCATGACGGATCTCGGCGTGAGCTGAACGGTCGGGCCTGGGGGCATCTTAGGCGCCGTGATAATCTTTCCCGCGTTGCTGTATTCCCTTAGAAGTCCCTCCGAGAGGCAGGTCTTTTCCGAATGAGCCAGACGATTACCGTACTCCCCGGCGACGGCATCGGGCCGGAGGTCACGAAAGCGACGCTTCGCGTGCTCGATGCCGCGGGCGCCGATCTCGATTACGAATTCCACACCGCGGGCGCCGACGCCGTGGCGGAGGAGGGCGAACCGCTGCCCGAGCGGGTGCTCGAATCGATCCGCCGCACCCAAGTGGCGCTCAAAGGTCCGATCACGACCCAGGTGGGCAAGGGCTTCCAGTCGGTCAACGTGCAACTGCGCCAGAAGCTCGACCTCTACGCCAACCTGCGGCCGACGCGTTCGCTCGAAAGCATTCCGAGCCGGTTCGAAAACGTCGACATCATCGTCGTGCGCGAAAACACCGAGGATCTTTACGCCGGCCTGGAGCACACGGTGGTGCCCGGGGTGGTCGAGAGCTTGAAGATCATCACCGAGGTCGCCTCCACCCGGATCGCGAGGTTCGCGTTCGAGTATGCCAAGCGCCACGGCCGGAAGCGGATCACCGCGGTCCACAAAGCGAACATCATGAAACTTTCGGACGGCCTGTTTCTCTCCTGCTTCCGCAAGGTGGCGACCGAGTATCCGGAGATTCAGGCGGACGACAAGATCGTCGACAACCTGTGTATGCAGCTGGTGATGCGTCCGGAGGAGCAGGACGTCCTGCTGCTGCCGAACCTCTACGGCGACATCGTCTCCGACCTCTGCGCCGGCCTGGTCGGCGGCCTGGGCGTCGTGCCGGGCGCGAACCTCGGCCTCACGGTGGGGGTGTTCGAAGCGGTCCACGGTAGCGCGCCGGACATCGCGGGAAAAAACTTGGCGAACCCGCTCGCGATGATCCGCTCCGCGATCTTGATGCTCTGGCACCTCAAGAAGGATGAAGCCGCCGCCCGCGTCCGCGCGGCGCTGCGCGATGTCATCGTGCGCCAGCGAATCCGCACCCGCGATCTCGGCGGCGAGGCGTCGACGACCCAGTTTGCCGACGCGGTGGTCGCCGCGATCGAGGCGGGAGCGGCCGCGACGGCTTAGTAGGATTTGGATGTCCCGCCGGGGACTTGCCCGTCTCCCGGCGGAATGACGCGAGAACGTCGAAAAGAGAGGCCATGACCGAGCCGGTGTCCTCAACCATCGCCCCGAACCCCGCGGTTTTGACCTTGGAGACCGCCTGCCCGTTCGACTGCCCCGACGCCTGTAGCCTGGAGGCCCGGGTGGAAGACGGCCGGGTGACCAAGCTCGACGGCAGCCATCGGAACCCCTTCACCGCGGGGTACATCTGCGCCAAGGTGCGGCGCTACCCCGAGGCGGTCTACGGTCCGGATCGGATGACCCATCCGCTGCGCCGGGTCGGCGCCAAGGGCGAGGGCCGGTTCGAGCGGATCTCCTGGGATCAGGCGTTGGGCGAGATCGTCGAGCGGGTCGAGGCCCTCCGCGGAAAGGGCGTCCCCGAGGCGATTCTGCCGCTCTGCTACGGCGGCTCCAACGGTCTACTCACCCACGACTCGGTCGATGCGCGCTTCTTCCGTCGGATCGGCGCCTCGCGGCTGGCGCGCACGGTCTGCGCCGCACCGACCCGCCGGGTCGCGACCGCCCTCTATGGCCGGATGGCGGGGGTGGCGCCGCAGGACTTTCGCCATTCGCGCCTGATCGTCGTCTGGGGTACCAACCCCTCGGCTTCCGGGATTCACCTCGTGCCGCCGATCCGCGACGCCCGCGCGGCGGGAGCTAAGTTGGTGGTGATCGATCCCCGCCGGACTCCGCTCGCCAAGCAGGCCGATCTGCATCTCGCGGTCCGGCCGGGCACCGACCTGGCCGTGGCGCTCAGTATCCATCGGCACCTGTTCCGCACCGGGGCGGCCGATCTTGAGTTCCTCCGTTCCGCCGCCGACGGTTGGGAGGAGCTGGAGCGCCGGGCCGACGAGTGGACCTTCGAGCGCGCGGCGGAGATCTCCGGGGTGCCGGCCGCGGACATCGAACGGTTGGCCTCCTGGTACGCCGAGATCTCCCCCGCGGTAATCCGCGTCGGCTGGGGGAGCGAGCGGAACCGGAACGGCGGCTCGGCCACCGCGGCGGTGATGGCGCTGCCCGCCGTAGGGGGCAAGTTCGGCGTCCGAGGCGGCGGGTATCTCCAGAGCAACTCGGGGATCTGGAGCAACGACCTCGACGGCGCGGGCACGATCGCCGAGCCGGAGCCCGCGACCCGGCTGATCAACATGAACAAGATCGGCGAGGCTCTGCTCGAATCCGAGCCGGCGGTCGAGCTGCTGTTCGTCTACAACTGCAACCCGGCGATGACGCTCCCGAACCAGGAGAAAGTCCTGCGCGGCTTTGCCCGCGAGGATCTGTTCACCGTGGTGTTCGATCCCTTCCTGACCGACTCGGCGCTCTGGGCGGATATCGCTCTGCCCGCGACGAGCTTCTTCGAGCATGACGAGCTGACCCGCGGCTACGGTGCGATGTTGCTCCAGGACGCCCCCGCGGTGGCCGATCGGGTGGGAGAGTCGCGCCCGAACTACGAGGTGTTTGGCGAGCTGATCGAGCGGCTTGGGCTTACGCATCCGGGCGACACGGTGAAACCGGATGACCTCCGCAGAAAGCTGCTCCATACGGCGAACGGCGCGGTTGAAACGCTCGACCGCGACGGGATCGTGTTTCCGAAGTTCGGCCACGGGCCGATCCAGATGGTGGACGAGCTGCCGCGCACTCCCGATGGCAAGATTCACCTCTGCCCGGAAGATCTCGACCGCGAAGCCCCGGGGGGGCTCTACGGGTTCCTCGACAACCCTTCGAACCCCGGTTTTCCGCTGAGCCTGGTCTCGCCCGCGACGGGCAAGACGATCAGTTCCAGCCTCGGCCAGTTGGTGAAAGAGCCCGCCGCGGTCGATCTGCACCCGGACGACGCTGCCGCCCGCGGCTTGAAGCATGGCGCCGCAGTCCGCGTCTGGAACGAGCTGGGAGAGGTCTGGTGCCTCCTTCGGGTCACTTCGGAAGTCCGTCCCGGAGTGGCATCGCTCGCCAAGGGCCTCTGGGCGCGCCATACGGCGAACGGCCGCACCGCCACCGCCCTCGCGCCGGACGACCTCACCGACCTCGGTGCCGGCGCCTGCTTCAACGACGCGCGGGTGGAAGTGGCGGCAAGATAGGGGCCGGATGGCCACCCTCTTCGACGATCAGGAGCCTCCGAAAGCGGCAGGTGAGCAGGAACCCGGTCCGGGCTCTCCACTGCCGGAGCGGATGCGGCCCCGCACCCTCGACGAGATCGCGGGGCAAGAAGCGGTGGTGGGGAAGGATGGCTTCCTCCGTCGGGCGATCGAGGCGGACCGCGTGCCCTCTCTCGTCTTCTGGGGACCTCCCGGCTGCGGCAAGACGACGCTCGCGCGGGTGATCGCGGCGGCCACCGCGGCGCGGTTCGTGCCGTTTTCCGCCGTGACCTCCGGCATCAAGGAGGTCAAGGAGGTGATGGCCGAGGCGGCCGAACACCGCCGCCGTACGGCCAAGCGCACCCTCTTGTTCGTCGACGAGATCCATCGCTTCAACCGCGCCCAGCAAGACGCCTTTCTTCCGTATGTCGAGCGCGGCGACATCGTGCTCGTAGGGGCGACCACAGAGAATCCGTCGTTCGAAATCAACGCGGCGCTCCTTTCCCGCTCGCGTGTCGTGGTGCTCGAACCGATCGGCGTGGAAGCGCTCGCGGGCCTGCTCCGCCGCGCGCTCGAAGATCCGGAGCGGGGGTTGGGCGCCTTGGGGCTCGGCGCCGACGACGAGGCGCTCGACTCGCTCGCGCAGCTCGCTTCCGGCGACGCCCGGAAGGCGCTGAACCTCCTGGAGCTGGCCGCCGCCGATGCGGTCGAAGAAGGGCTCCCGGCGCTGTCCGCCGAGTCGATCCGCCGCGTGGCGCAGAAGAAGGTCCTGCTCTACGACAAGTCGGGCGAAGAGCACTTCAATCTGATCTCGGCGCTCCACAAGTCGCTCCGCGAAAGCGACCCGGACGCCGCGCTCTATTGGCTGTACCGCATGCTGGAAGCCGGTGAAGAGCCGCTCTACCTCGCGCGGCGAATGATCCGCTTCGCGAGCGAAGACGTCGGCCTCGCCGATCCGAACGCCTTGGTGCAGACGCTCGCCGCAGCCGACGCTTACCATCGCCTAGGCAGTCCGGAAGGGGAGCTGGCGCTTTCGCAAGCGTGCCTTTACCTCGCGCTAGCGCCCAAAAGCAACGCGGTCTACGCCGCGACGGGGCGGGTCAAAAAGACGATCGAAGAGCGCCCCGCCGAGCCGGTGCCCCCCGTAATCCGCAACGCCCCCACCCGCCTGATGGCCGGCCTGGGCTACGGCAAAGGGTACGTTTACGCCCCCGACACGCAAGAAGGTGTCGGTGGCCTCGACTGCCTGCCCGAAGCGCTCCAAGGCACCCGCTTCTACCAGCCAAAGGGCGAGGGCTTCGAGGCGCGGCTCAAGGAGCGGATGGAGAAGTTCCGCGCGCTGCGGCAGACGGTGCGAGGAAAACGGGGATAGCTTTTCCCTGGGCGCGCCAGGCTCCAGCCTGGCCGTTTTTCCGAGATCGGCTATGATTCGCGCCGCACTGCGGCGAACCTCCGATTCTGAGCCCACTTATGCCGACCTCTCTTCTCAATCGCCAGTTGATCGTCGTCACCGGCAAAGGGGGCGTGGGTAAGACCTCCGTCGCCGCATTGCTCGGCAGCGCGCTTGCGGCGGCGGGACGGCGAACCCTGGTCGCCGAGGTCGATCCGCGGGAGAACCTGCACCGGATGCTCGGGGTTCCCCCGTCGGGCGGGGAGATCCTGCGCGCGGGCGGCAAGCTCTGGGTCCAGAACTTGAACCCTCAGCGAGTGATCGACGACCTGGTCCGCGAGCAGCTCAAATTCGGCCTGATTTCCCGCCGGGTGCTCGAAAGCCCGATCTATCAGCATTTTACGGCCGGGGCTCCGGGCTTGAAGGAGATGGCGGTGCTGGGCCACGCCCTGCGCGTGCTGCGCGGCGAGGCGGGCAAAGACGCTCCGGCGATCGAGACCGTGATCCTCGATGCTCCCGCGACCGGCCACGGCGTGGCTCTGCTCGCGGCGCCGCAACTGGTTTCCGAGGCGGTCCGCTCCGGGCCGATCCATCGCATGTCGGGGGAGGTGGCGGAGCTGATCGCCGATCCCGCCCGGTCGGCGATCGTTGCGGTCACGCTCGCCGAGGAGATGCCGGTCCAAGAGGTGCTGGAGCTGGCCGAGACCCTGCGTACCCGGGTCGGCCGCGAGCCCGAGCTGCTGGTGGCGAACGGGTTGTTTCCGCCGGTCCCTGCCGGGGAGGACGAGGAAGAGATTTCGTTTGCCCCGCAGCGACTGGTGCCTGCCGAAGGCGCCCGAAGGAGCGAGGAGGCCGAAGTAGCCGATCCCGCGGGCCACCTCTGGCGGCGCCGCCGGGCGAGCCAGGAGCGTGAGCTGGCGCGCCTCGCCGAGCTGTGGCCGGGAAGCCGGATCGACCTGCCGCAGCTGCCGCTCGCCGGCGGGCCGGAGCTGGTGGCCACCTTGCGCCGCGAGGCGGAGACCCAGGCAGCATGGAGGGAGCTGTGGAGCTGATCTCCTCCGACGCGCCGCTGCTCGTGTTCGTCGGCGCCGGGGGTGTCGGCAAGACCACTCTCGCCGCTTCGACGGCGCTGCGCGCCGCCCGCGAGGGGAAGCGCACCCTGGTGATGACGTTCGATCCGTCCCTTCGCCTGAAAGATGCGCTCGGGGTGGGCGAAGAGGCGCGCGACCGGGAGGTGCCGGTCGATCTTTCCGGCCTCGCGCCGATCCGGGACGGCGGCTCGCTCCACGCGAGCCTGCTCGATGCGCGGCGGACGTTCGACCGGCTGATCGAGCGCTATGCCGCCGATCCGCAAGCGCGCGAACGGATCCTCGGCAATTCCTTCTACGGCCAGCTCTCCGGTTCGCTCGGCGGCATCCTCGAATACATGGCGGTCGAGCGCCTGTTCGAGGCGGCGGGCGATGGAAAGTACGACCAGGTCATTCTCGATACGCCTCCCACCCGCCAGGCGCTCGATTTCCTGGAGGCACCCGCACGGATCATGGGCTTTCTCGACAGCGGCGCGCTCAAGGTGGCGCTCAAGCCCTGGTTCGACGAGAAGGGCCGGTTGAAGCCGGCAACTCGCTGGGGCGGACTGGGCCGGAAGTTCGAGAGTTTTCTCGACGACGTCGTCGGGCTCGATCTGCTGCGCGACATGGCGGAGTTCTTCCAGGTGTTCGCACCGCTTTTCGCCGGCTTCCGCGAGCGGGCGAGCGAAGTCGAAGATCTCCTCCGTTCCCCCCGCACCCGCTTCGTCCTGGTTGCCGGTCCGGGCGAAGAGGCGATCCCCGACGCCCTGTTTTTCGCCCGGCGGCTCGGCCAGGCCGGGCTCCACCTCGGTGCGTTGGTGGTCAATCGGGTGCATCCCGTGCTGCCGGCGCTCCCTTCGGGGGATCGCTTCGACGGCCGGCATCTCTTGGCGTGGCTGGGGGAGCGCGACCGGAACGGGCTGGCCCGGCTGGCGGAGCTCGCCGGGCCGCGGCAACCGCTCCTGCCGGTGCCGCTCTCCGCCGATGAGCCGACCGATCTGCCGGCCCTTGCGGCGCTTGGAGACTTCCTTGCTGAGGGTCTTGCCGAGGCATCTTGACGCAGTGCGGCAAGATCTCTTGACGAATCATGCCGCAGTGCGGTAATTTTCTTTTCGCGGGGGTAGAAGCCGCCGCGAACGGACGAACCAGAAAGAAGGTGCCGCAATGGTCCGCCTGATCAAGCGTTACGAAAGCCGCAAGCTGTACGACACCGAAGAGAGCCGCTACGTCGGGCTCGACGAGATCGCCACCTGGGTCCGCGAGGGCCAGGAGATCCGCGTGGTCGACAATGGCAGCGGAGCGGACGTGACGCCGCAGACCCTGACTCAAATCATCCTGGACGAGGGGCGCAAAGGCACCTCGTTCCTTCCGAGCGACCTGCTCCACGATCTCGTACGGATCGGCGAGCGGGCCGTGCATGCGGGCAGAGAGCAGTTGGCCCAAGGCGTGGACAAACTGGTGCAGGCGTCGATCGATCACCTCGGCCCCGTGCGCAAGGTGCGCGAAGAGATGGCGAGTCTGCGCAACCGGCTCGAAGATCTGGAAGCTTCGCTTGCCGATCTCGATCCCGCCTCGATCCCGAAGACCGAAGAGGCCGAGCCGAGCTGAGCCAACCTCAGGCTCGTCACGAAGCGTCACCCAGAACGGAGAAAACCATGATCCAGGAACTAGAGAGCGCGACCGACAAAACCGGTGCCGTGCTTCAAAAGATGGGCCGCGACCTCGCGGCGACCGGCCGCAACGCCTGGCTCGCAGGGTTGGGCGTCGTGGCGGAGGCCGATACCCAGGGCCGCAGTCTGTTCGACCGCTTGGTCGAGCGCGGCCGGCCGCTGGCCGAGAAGCAGAAAGAGACGTTCGCCGAGGCGACCGACAAGATGGAGCGGTCGGCCCGTGAACTCGGCAAGCTGGTCAACGACTCGGTCGAATACGAGGTTCGCGGCGCTCTCGGGCGTTTCGGCCTCGCGACGCGCAACGATCTAAAGGCGCTCGAACGGCGTCTCGAAACCCTGTCGCGCCAGCTCGACGACCTTACCGTCGTCGGCTCGTAAGCACCTCAGCACCCAAACCCACAAAACTCAAGGGGATCCCCCATGTCTACTCAAGAGAAGAAGATCCAGGACGAAGTGAAGGACTCCGCCCACCGCATTTGGCTCGCGGGTCTCGGCGCGCTGGCCGCCGCCGAGGAGGAGGGATCGAAGCTGTTCTCCCGCCTGGTCGAGCGCGGTAAGGGTTTCGAGGCCGACGGCAAGGACCAGTTCGCCAAGGCCAAGAAGAAGGCCGAGAAGGTCTACGAGGACGTGAGCGAGACGGTCGACGAGAAGGTGACCGCCGCCCTTCATCGCCTCGGCGTGCCGACCCGCGAAGAGATCAAGCACCTGACCAAGAAGGTCGAGGAGCTGACCGCGAAGGTCGAGCAGCTCAAGCCGAAGGTCGCCGCCGCGGCCGCCGAAGAGAAGAAGGCGCCGGCGAAAAAGAAGGCCGAGTAAGCGGATCGTTCACAGCCCTCACCCCCCGGCCGGGGTGAGGGCTGGTTCTGCAAGCCTCTACCCACTTTGACCAATGCGCCAGGGAGGTCGAGCGTTGAGCAAGCCACGAGTGGCGGGAAAAAAAGCGGGGACGGCGACCGAGGGGCCGAAGATCGGACTCGCGCTCGCCGGGGGCCTGATGGAGGGCGCGATCTACGAGATCGGCGCACTCCGTGCGCTCGACGAGGTGCTCGACGGCTTCGACTTCAACGCGGCGCACATCTACGTCGGCGTCTCGGCCGGTGCATTCTTGGCGGCGTGTCTCGCGAACAACCTGACCACCGCACAGATGTGCCGCGCGATTGTCTCTACCGAGCCGGGTGAGCATCCATTCGTTGCCGAGACTTTCCTCACCCCCGCCTTTTCCCGCGTCGCCGGGACCGCAACCGCTCTGCCGCGCCTGTTGTTCGAAGCGATCCAGGACTACGTCGCACGCCCGGCCGACAAGTCGTTCCTGGGCTCGCTCACTCGGCTCGCCCGGTCGCTGCCGGTGGGCCTGTTCGACAATGAACCGATCGTTCGGTATCTCGAACGGGTCTGGAGCATCAAAGGCCGAACCGACGACTTCCGCAAGCTCGGCAAACACCTGGTGGTGGTCGCCACCGATCTCGATTCGGGGCAGGCGGTGCGCTTCGGCGAGCCGGGTTTCGATCACATCCCGATCTCCAAAGCGGTTCAGGCCAGCTCGGCGCTGCCCGGCATCTATCCGCCGGTCGACATTGAAGGGCGGCACTACGTCGATGGGGTCCTGATCAAGACACTCCACGCCTCGGTCGCACTCGAAGCGGGCGCGGACCTGGTGCTCTGCATCAACCCCATTGTCCCGGTAGACCTCGCCCGCGCCCGCGGCGCCGGCTATGGGGGGAACGGGAACCTGACCAGTATGGGGCTGCCGACCGTGTTGTCGCAGACATTTCGAACCCTGATTCATTCGCGGCTCGAAATCGGCATGGCGGCCTACAAGACCAAGTTCCAGAACGCCGACGTGGTGCTGTTCGAGCCCGACCGCAACGATCACCGGATGTTCTTCACCAACATCCTCGGTTTCTCGGAGCGCCGGAGGGTCGCCGACCACGCCTATCGCTCGACCCGCCGCGACCTGCTCCGCCGCGCGCCCGAGCTGGGTCCCCAACTCGCCAAGCACGGCATTACCCTTCGCACCGACCTGCTCCAAGATCTCGACCGCGACCTCTGGGAGAGCGTCGGCCCGAGCGTCGGCCGGCACGCCAAGCGCGAACCGACCAGCGACGTCGCCGACCGCCTCGACTCGGCGCTCGACCGGCTCGACGCCTGGATGGACACGCAGAACTAGAGCGGGAGCCCGCACCGTTTTTCCCCTGGGACCGCCGAGCATCAGCTCGGCATTCGAAGCAGCCCGTACCTCAAAGCGGTGAACGCACGGCGCATTCGCGCTCCCGGCGAAACTGCGAGCGTGGAGAGGTCGCTCAGCGGTCGCCAACGCCGCAAACGGGTTCACGGTCCAGGAAGCGGCTACCCGATGCGGCAACCGACTCTCCGGCTCCCGAAGCGACTTCCCGGCTCGACCCGTGTCTTCCTGGCGCGGCAAACAGCTACCAGCGGCGGAAGTGGCTCTCCCAGCCCAGGAAGCGACTTCCTACGCCAAGAAGTGACTTCGCGTACCAGGAAGTGACTTCCCAGCGCAGGAAGTGGCTCTCCCAACGCTGGAAGCGACTTCCCAGACCAGGAAGTGACTTCCCACTCCAGGAAGCGACTTGCCAGGTCAGGAAGCGATTTGCCACGCCACGAAGTGACTTCAAACCCCCGGAAGTGACTTGCCGTCTCAGGAAGCGACTTCCCACGCCAGGAAGTGACTTCCTAGAGCTAGAGGCCGCTTCCCGGCTCAGCGAACGGCCCACCGGAGCGTCGATAGGCTCTACATCGGCGCAAGAAGCCAGCCGCAGCGGGAAGCGCCGAACGCCGAGCGGCAATGCCCCGACGCGGCATACAATCGCCGTCTCACGACGCGATAAGGAAATTCATGGCGAAAGCGAAGGCCCACCGCACCGGCACGTCCCGAGTTCTTTCCATCCTGTCGGCGGGGCGCCCCTCCTGATGCTCACCGGTGCGATCCGCAGCCAGATCGACCGCATCTGGGACGCTTTCTGGTCCGGGGGTATCTCGAACCCTCTGGAGGTGATCGAGCAGATCACCTACCTGCTGTTCCTCCGCCGGTTGGACGACCTGTATACGCTGGAGGAGAACAAGGCCCGCCGGCTCAAGAAGCCGATGGCGCGGCGGATCTTTCCGGAAGGGAAGGACGGCCTCGGAAAAGGCGGCGGCCTCGCCTACGAGGACATGCGCTGGTCGCGCTTCCAGCACTTCGGCGCGGCCGAGATGTACAAGGTGGTGGGCGAGCACGTCTTTCCGTTCCTCCGCCAACTGGGGGGCGATGAATCGACCTACGCGCACCACATGAAGGACGCGCGCTTCACGATCCCGACGCCCTCTTTGCTGGAAAAGGTGGTGGACCTGATCGCCGAAGTGCCGATGCAGGATCGGGACACGAAAGGGGACCTCTACGAGTACATGCTCGGCAAGATCGCGTCCGCCGGGCAAAACGGTCAGTTCCGCACGCCGCGCCACATCATCCGGCTGATGGTGGAGATGACCGCCCCGGTGCCCGAGGATCTCGTTTGCGACCCTGCTCTCGGCACAGCAGGATTCTTGGTCGCCGTGGGCGAATATCTCCGCGAGCACCATCCGAACCTCTTGCGCGACACGAAGCTGCGGGAGCACTTCCATCACCAAATGTTCCACGGCTACGACTTCGACAACACGATGCTCCGCATCGGCAGCATGAACATGCTGCTCCACGGGGTGGAGAATCCGGACATCCGCTATCGCGATTCGCTGGCGGAGGCCCATGCCGGGGATGAAGAGGCGTACACGCTGGTGCTCGCCAACCCGCCGTTCGCCGGCAGTCTCGACTACGAAAACACGTCGAAGGCTCTCCAACAGATCGTGAAGACCAAGAAGACGGAGCTGCTGTTCCTGGCGCTCTTCTTGCGGCTTCTCAAGCCCGGCGGGCGCGCCGCGGTGATCGTGCCGGACGGCGTGCTGTTCGGCTCCAGCAAGGCGCACAAGGAGCTGCGGCGGGTGCTGGTGGAAGAGCAGAAGCTGGATGCGGTGGTGTCGCTGCCCGGCGGAGTGTTCAAACCCTACGCGGGGGTATCGACGGCGATCCTGTTCTTCACCAAGACCAACTCCGGCGGCACGGATCAGGTCTGGTTCTACGACGTCCAAGCTGACGGCTGGAGCCTCGACGACAAGCGGACGCCGCTGCTCCCCGAAGACAAACTCGGCCCCGTACCCAGCGCCAAGCTCTCGACCCAAGAGCACGCGAAGAACAACTTGCCGGACGTGTTGGCCCGCTGGGAGAACCGGGTGGGGAAGGAACGTAAACGCCCGCGCACCGCGCAAAGCTTCTGCGTACCCAAAGCCGACATTGCGGCGCAGGGTTATGACCTCTCGCTCAATCGGTACAAGGAAGTGGTGCATGAGGAGGTGGCGCACCGTTCGCCAAAGGAGATCCTGGCCGAACTGGCAAAGCTTGAGGGGGAGATTCAGCGGGGGATGAAGGAGCTGGCGGGGATGCTGAAGTGATATCCAGAAATTCCTTCGGTAACGCTTTTCCCGCCAAGCGACTGGGAAGTGTTGTCGAGTTTCTCGACAGCTTTCGCCGGCCAGTAACTGAATCAGAGCGCCGGGCTGGCGATTACCCATACTACGGTGCAAATGGTCTACAGGGAACAATCGACGGATTTCTCTTCGACGAACCGCTGGTCTTGCTAGCTGAGGACGGTGGCCATTTCGGGGCGCCCGAAAGGGGTATCGCGTATCGCATCTCAGGAAAGACATGGGTGAATAACCATGCACACGTATTGCGACCGAAAGCCAGCATCGATCTTAGGTACTTATGTCGCGTCCTCGAGAACTACGACGTAACGCCATGGGTAACGGGGACGACGCGTGGCAAGCTCACCCAGGCTGGGGCTTCGCAAATCGAAATCCCAGTTCCGCCCCTCTCGATGCAGCAGCGCATCGCCGACATACTCGACCGGGCCGATGCGCTGCGGGCCAAGCGCCGCGCCGCCCTCGCGCAACTGGATACCCTTACCCAGGCGATCTTTCTTGAAACGTTTGGGGATCCAGCTACCAACCCGCAGAAGTTCCCGGTGACTGTGTTGGCGGAACTCGTTCGAGCGAATGACACAATCAATTACGGAGTTGTCCAGCCGGGTGACGATGTGGATGGCGGTGTGCCTCTAGTTCGTGTCGGGGACCTTCACGAGGGCCGCGTCAGGCATTCAGTCCTAAAGCGAATCGATCCTTCGATTGAAGGGGCGTACAGACGTTCGCGCCTTCGTGGTGATGAGATTCTTTTGAGTTGTGTAGGCTCTATTGGGATTGTCGCTACGGCTGACGAATCGGCAAGGGGATTCAACATCGCTCGGGCTGTGGCGCGAATCCCGATCGCGGCCTCTATCCAGCGTGCCTTTGTCGCTACGTACCTCAGGACTGAATCAATTCAGCGCTATTTTGTCGCGGAGTTACGCACCGTGAGCCAACCGACTTTGAATATTAAGCAGATCAGCGAAACCCGCGTCTTCATCCCGCCAATGGACCTCCAGGACAAATTCGTTGCCTCGATTTCCTCCTTCGGCAGGTTGAAAGAACTCCACTGTCGGTCGCTCGCGGCCCTCGATGCCCTCTTCGCCTCCCTCCAGCACCGCGCCTTCCTAGGAGAGTTATAGATCATGGCAGCCACCCTCCAACAACTGTGTTTCGACGGAGCCATCCTCCAGCGCGGCTTCTGGCTCTACGTCTGGGAGGTCACAACCCCTGAGGGCGGGAATCTCTACTACGTGGGCCGAACCGGTGATAGCTCCTCCACCAAAGCACAGTCACCCTTTCATCGAATGGGCCAGCATCTCGGATTTGCGGCGACCAGCAGTATGCTGCGAAATCACCTGAGCCCAAAAAATGCCGCCCCAGAGAGCTGCACTTTCCGCCTGGTGGCGCTCGGTCCTCTCGAACAGGAATCCAAGGAGGAGCACCGCCGGGAGCACGACGAGCGGCGCGATCTGTTGGCAGCGATGGAAAAGGCGCTCGCCGACTTGATGAACTCGGCCGGCTACGATGTGATGAATAGCGTCTCTTGCAAGAAGGAACTGAACCCCGTCCGTTTCGCCGAAGTGCGCGAAGCCTTCACGCGCGCCTTCCCGGCATTGGCTATGGTCCGGCAAGGCAAGCCTGGAGCCGGGCCGCCGTGACCCTCTTCGCCTTCCTCAAGGCTGAGTGGTCCGCGGCGACCGCCGCCCCGCCCCGCCTTCGTAGGCCTGTGAACCGCCCTTCGGCACCGGCTCGCGACTGTACCCACTATCGGACGGCGGTCGTTGAGTTGCGTCGGCTGCCTATAACAAGGCCCTGCACTCGCTCCCATGCTATAGGCTGCCTATCATATACAGCGAGAATCAGCCCATATTCAAGGGAGCATTAACTATGGGAGGCGAAGGCGGTGCTTCGACGAGAGCTGGGCGCTACGTCAGCCAGCCGACCGGTTATCGCGCCTTCCTGCCGGCACCCTTGCCACCAGAGCCGGTACTTGAACTTGCCGGGGAATTGCAGGGCCTGCTGTCGGAGGCGGATCGCGCTCTGGGTCGGCTCGACGGTTCGGTTCTGACGCTGCCCAACCCTGACCTATTCGTCTTCATGTACGTCCGCAAAGAAGCCGTACTCTCCAGCCAGATCGAAGGAACTCAAAGCTCATTGCAGGATCTACTGGCGGCCGAGGCGCAAATGTTTGACCAGACCTTGCCTCGCGATGTGGACGAGGTGGTCAACTACGTGCGCGCCCTGAAACATGGCTTGGCTCGGCTCTCCCAACTGCCGGTGTCGGTGCGGTTGATCCGCGAGATTCATGGCGAATTGTTACAGGGAACTCGCGGTGGACGGCTGCAACCGGGCGAATTGCGTACGAGCCAGAACTGGATTGGCCCGCCGGGCTGTACGCTCAACACGGCGAGCTTTGTGCCGCCGCCACCCCTCGCCGTTCCCGAGACGCTGGGAGAGCTTGAGAAGTTCTTGCATGGGGACGACCCGCTACCACCGCTGGTGAAGATTGCGCTGGTGCATGCGCAGTTCGAGACGATTCACCCGTTCTTGGACGGCAACGGCCGGGTTGGCCGTTTGCTTATCACCTTCCTATTGACCGAGTGCGGCGTTCTGCACAAACCGGTGCTGTACCTCTCGCACTATTTCAAGCAGCAGCGGCAGGAATACTACGAACGCCTGCAGGCCGTTCGCGACCGAGGCGCATGGGAGGAGTGGCTCGCGTTCTTCTTGCGCGGAATCATCGCAGTGGCGGGCGAGGCCTTCGTGACCGCCCGCCGCATCCTCCAGCTTCGCGAACGGCACCGGGTCGCGATCACCGAACAACTCGGTCGCGCGGCCGGTAATGGTCATAAAGTCTTGGAGTCGTTGTTCGATCATCCCATCGTCGCCGTCAATGACGTTTCGGAATTGACCGGCACGACCTTCGCCGCAGCCAACAACCTCGTGTCAAGACTTGTGGACCTGGGCATCCTGAGCGAAATGACCGGCAATGCGCGCAATCGGCGCTTTCGCTACGCGCCTTATATCGAATTGTTCAATGACGCAGAGCCTGGCGATGAGGGGCCACCATGACCCTCTTCGCCTTCCTTAAGCCCGAATGGCCCGCCGTCCACGAAGCCGCGGTTCAGGCGGCGACCGCCGCCAATTCCGACCCCCGTACCGCCTGCTTCCACGCCCGGCGCGCGCTGGAGCTGGCGGTGGCTTGGGCCTACAAGCACGACCCGGCGCTTAAGCTGCCGTATCAGGACAACCTCTCCGCCCTGATCCACGAGCCCAGCTTCAAGCAGGTTGTGGGCGAGGCCGTTTTCAGCAAAGCGCGCGTCCTCGTCACTCTCGGCAATCGCGCCGTCCACAGCGACCGGGCGATTCCCGTGGGCGATGCCCTGGTTGCAGTGCGCGAGCTGTTCCACGTCGCCTACTGGTTCGCCCGTACCTACGCGCGGGGAGCGCGCCCGGCGCCCGGTCTCGCTTTCGATCCCGCCGCGCTGCCCAAACCGACCGCCACCACCCGGCAGACCGCCGACCAGCTGCTCAAACTCCAGACCGAGGTCGAAGCGCGCGACGAAAAACTCGCCGCCCTGTTTGCCGACAAGACCGCGCTCGACGAAGAGCTGAAGCGCCTGCGCGCCGAAGTCGCCCAAGCGAAAAAAGACGCGGCCGAGCACCCCGACACCCACGATTATTCCGAAGCCGAGACCCGCGACTACTTCATCGACCTCCTGCTCAAAGAGGCGGGCTGGCCGCTCGACCAGCCGCGCGACCGGGAGTTTGAAGTCCCCGGCATGCCCAACACCAAAGGCCTCGGCTACGTCGACTATGTCCTCTGGGGAGACGACGGCAAACCGCTCGGCCTGGTCGAAGCCAAACGGACCCGGCGCGACCCGAGGGTGGGCCAGCACCAAGCCAAACTCTACGCCGACTGCCTGGAGCAACAGTTCGGCCAGCGCCCGGTGATCTTCTACTCCAACGGCTACGACCATTGGCTATGGGACGACACCAACGCGCCGCCGAGAAGCGTCCAAGGCTTCCTCAAAAAAGCCGAGCTGGAACTCTCCGTTCAGCGGCGGGAGAGCCGCCGTCCGCTCGCCACCGCGTCGATCAATCCCGCCATCGCCGAGCGGTACTACCAGACCCGCGCCATCCGGCGCATCGGCGAGGCGTTCGAGAAAGACAACGAGCGCAAGGCCCTGGTGGTCATGGCGACCGGCGCGGGAAAGACCCGCACCGTCGTCGCCCTCTGCGACCTGCTGATCCGCTGCAATTGGGTGAAGCGCGTGCTCTTCCTCGCCGATCGGATTGAACTGGTCAAGCAGGCCGTGGGCGCCTTCAAGCGGCATTTGCCCGACGCAAGTCCGGTCAACCTCGTGACCGAGAAAGAAGGGTCCGGGCGCGTCTTCGTCTCCACCTACCAGTCGATGATGAAGCTGATCGACGACTCGCGCGACGGGCAACGGCGGTTCGGCGTCGGCCATTTCGATCTCGTGATCATCGACGAGGCCCACCGTTCGGTACACCAGAAATACCGGGCGATCTTCAACTACTTCGATTCCCTGCTCGTGGGCCTGACCGCCACACCCCGAGAAGACATCGACCGCAACACCTACAGCCTGTTCGATCTCGAAAGCGGCGTGCCGACCGACAACTACACCCTCGGCGAGGCCATCTCCGACGGTTTTCTGGTGCCCGCGCGCGGTGTCTCCGTGCCGATCAAATTCCAGCGCGAGGGGATCAAATACGCCGACCTGTCCGACGAAGAGAAAGACCAATGGGACGCCCTGGAGTGGGACGACGACGGCACCATCCCCGCACTGGTCGAGCCGCCGGCCGTCAACAAATGGCTGTTCAACCAGGACACCGTAGACCAGGTGCTCGAACACCTGATGACCCACGGCCTCACCGTCGCGGGCGGCGACCGCTTGGGCAAGACCATCCTGTTCGCCAAAAACCAGGCGCACGCCAACTTCATCGCGCAGCGGTTCGACGCCAACTACCCGCACCACCGTGGCGAGTTCGCCCGCGTGATCACCCACGAGATCAAATATGTGGGCGACCTCATCGACGACTTCAAGGTCAAAGAGAAAGCGCCGCACCTCGCCCTCTCGGTCGACATGCTCGACACCGGGATCGACGTGCCCGAAGTGGTCAACCTGGTGTTCTTCAAGGTCGTCCACTCGAAGACCAAATTCTGGCAGATGGTGGGGCGTGGCACGCGCCTATGCCCCGACCTGTTCGGGCCGGGCCAGGACAAAGAATGCTTCTACATCTTTGACTACTGCGGAAACCTCGAGTACTTCGGCGAAAATCCGCCAACCGTCGAAGGCAAGCCCCAGGAGTCGCTGGGAAAGAAGCTGTTCGTCGGGCGCCTCGACCTGATCGGCGAATTGGACCACTCGCGTAGCGCGGAAGGTGGAGAGCCGATCGCGAAGCTGCGCGGCGCGGTGGAAGGCGATTCGCAGACCGACAAAGAGGTGCGCCAGACCACCAGCGAACGGCTGCAGCGCGAGGTGGCGGCGATGAACGTCGCCAACTTCGTCGTCCGTCCGCGGCGGCGGTTCGTCGAGAAATACGCTCGGCCGGAAGCCTGGGAGGTCCTTTCCGCGGCAGCGCGCACGGAGCTGGAGGAAGAGGTTGCCGGTTTGCCCTCCGAGCTCGATGCGGAAGCGGAAGAGGCGAAGCGCTTCGATTGGCTGATCCTCAATCTCCAGCTCGCCCGGCTTCGCGCCGAGCCGCGGTTCGAACGCCTGAAAGATCGGGTGCAGAAGATCGCCGGACTGCTCGAAGAGAAATCGGCGATTCCCAGGGTGCGGGAACAGATGGTCTTGATCGAGGAACTGCAGACCGACGAATGGTGGCAGGACGTGACGGTGCCGATGCTCGAAATCGTCCGCCTCCGGCTACGCGAGCTGATCCGGTTGATCGAGAAAGCCGAGCGCAAGCTCGTCTACACCGATTTCGAAGACGAGCTGGGCGAGGCGGTCGAGATCGGGCTGCCGGCGTTCGGCGAGCCGGCGAGCTTCGCCAAGTTCCGCGCCAAGGCCCAGGCGTTCCTTCGCGCGCACCAGGACCACATCACCGTCCACAAACTGAGGATGAACCGGGCGCTCACCGACTCCGACCTGGTCGAGCTGGAGCGGATGCTGGTCGAAAGCGGCATCGGCGGAGCCGGAGAGATCAATCGGGCGAAAACCGAGTCGAACGGACTGGGCCTGTTCGTCCGCTCGCTGGTGGGCCTCGACCGGGAGGCCGCAAAGGAAGCGCTGGGCGGTTTCCTGACCGCGAAGACCCACTCCGCCAACCAGATCGAGTTCGCCAACCTGATCGTCGACCACCTGACCGACCACGGCGTGATGGCGGCCGAGCGCCTCTACGAGTCGCCGTTCACCGACCTCTCGCCGCGCGGCCCGGAGGAGATGTTCAGTCCCGAGCAGGTGGATGAGCTGATGGATACCCTCGACCAGATCCGCCGCATGGCGCTGGCCGCCTAGCCCTACCGCCCCACCCCACGCCCTACTGCACGCCCGGCGGCAGCGGCGGCGAGAACGGCGGGGGTGCCACGTAGGTGTTGTGGTAGTACCAGGTGATCTTCCAGAAAAAATGGGGCTCCTGGCCGTCGCCCGTGGGACGCGTGGGGTCGTTGATGATCTCGCGATGGTCGGGCGAGTAACCGACCACGGCGCCCTGGAGGTAGCCGACCCAGATCGGCGCGTCGTTCAGCGCCTGCACATCGGTGATCTCGACTTCGGTCGGCTCGCCGTTCCTGTGTGCGGTGTCGCCGCCGAGGTCGCCCGGACGGTTGGCGAAGTACCAGATCAGGGCGTCGCGCAGCACCGAGCGCGCTTCGTTGCCCGGGCCGATCCAGCGCTTGAACCGGGTGCCCGCCGTGTTTGGTCCCCAGCGCAGCTCGAAGGCGGTACGGACCACCGGGTCCGAGAGGTTCAAATAGTTGGGATCGGGGTGGGCACCGACCGCTCCGGGGTCGGCCGTGAAGACGGCGCTGTAGCGCTGAAGCGGGCTGGTCAGGGTGTCCAGCTGATAGATCGACACCGAGTATCCGCGGATCTGCGGGTTATATCCGACGCCGGGGATCGACGAGGGGGCGACGGTTTTGGATCCGGCCGGTGCATGCGCGCCCGCCGCGAAAGACGTGGCGGCTGAGAGGCTCAGGGTGAGCGCGACGGCCGAAAACAGGGCGATTCGGGTTCGGAGCATCAAAAGTCCTTTTCTTGCCAGGTTCGAGCGCGCGATCTTCTCATACCGGCGGGCAGTGGGCGAGAGGGGACACGCGGAGGGACGAGCCGGATACGTTTCGCCGCGGTCGGCGATTTCGGAGGCGCGAGGAAGAGCAAAGAGGCGACTGTTCAATCCTCCCGCTTACGGTGCCGATCGAACGTTCGTCCAAGGAATTTACGATTCGTCCCGAGAATCAGCCTCGAGGCATCCCATTTTGGCGGACTTCCTGCCAAACTGTGCCCCATCTTATGAGTGCCCGGGGTGGGGAGGTCATCCTGATCTCCCGGTCGCCCTGCGCCGTATGGAGATCCGACATGTCACCGAGAGGATTTGTGACCCCCGCCCGCGCGTCCGTCGTCGTCCTATTCACCTTGTTCCTGCTCACGACCCCGGCGTTCGCCGCGCCCCGGTTCGAGGATTTCGGCTTTGCCCGAGCTGCATCGATCTGGTCGCGGTTGGTGGAGCGGGTCACCAGTCTGTGGGCCGCCGACCTGCTTCCTCCGGGCCCCACCGGCGGCGGCGGCGGTTCCGGCACGAGCCTCGATCCGAGCGGCATGCGCCGCCCGGTCGGGTAATCGAGCAAGACGAATTTGAGGTAACCGTCCGCGGTGCGAGCCTGGAATAATTTGTGGGGGGCTCGTCACCGCGGGCCGAGATGTGCGACAATTCTGCCAATCCTTAGAATGAGAGAGCGAATAGCGATGCCCTGCGATGAGCCCGGCTCCAAGTCAGCCCACCCTAAACCTTTGATTTTGGGCGCTTTCGTTCGCGGCGAGCTGTCCGGCAGCGAACGCCGAGACGTGCTGCGACACCTGCTTGCCGGTTGCCGTCAATGCCGCCAAAAGGCGAGCGAAATGGCTGCGCCCCTGTTCGAGGTTGCGGCGCGCAAGCCGCCGGCCGGCGGAATCGAGGCCTACGACGCGCCGCTCCGTCGGGTGGCCCGGGCTTTTTCCGGAGTCTCTTTTGAAGCGCGGGGGGCCGTCGGCCGTCCGGCAGAGGCAGCGGGTACGGCCGGAGTCTCGCGTCGTAGCCCCGCCACCGGGGCCGGCCGCTCGACGACTGCGCCCGAAGTGCTGCGCTCGCGGGCCGAAGGGTGGCTCACCCGCGCACGAAACCTGCGCTATGCCGATCCCGAGCGCATGCGCGCCGCCGCCTCCTTGGCCGCGCTGCTCGCGGAGCGGATTCCTCAAAACGCCTTCCCGCCCGGAGTCGTCGCCGACCTTTCCGCCCTGGCCTGGGCGGAGCTGGCGAACGGCCGCCGTCTGGTGGGCGACCACCTGGGCGCCGAGCGGGCGTTCTCGCGGTCTCTCCATTGGATCGATCGGGGTTCGGGCGATCTTCAGCCGCTCGCCGAGATCGCCGAGCTGGTGGCCTCGCTGGAGATCGACGCGCGCCGCTTCGCACCGGCCGAACGTTTGCTCGATCGCATCGTCATCGCTTACCGCGCCATGGGTGAGCCGCATTTCGCCGGGCGGACGATGATCCGTCGCGGCGTGATGCTCGACTACCGCGGCGAAGGGACCGCGGCGGTGCACCAGATCGTCGAGGGCCACGGCCTGCTCGATCCCGGTCGCGATCCCCGGCTCGCGCTGGTCGCCGTGCATGGATTGGTCAGCCGCCTCGCCGACGCCGGACGCTTCGAGCTCGCGGCCGAAGTGCTGCGCGACGGCGCGCCGCTTTACGAGGCCTACTCCGAGCCGATCGACCGGATCAAAGTCTGCTGGACCCGCGGCCGGATCGAGATCGGAATGGGACGGCTGGAAAGAGGCGAAAAATATCTACTCGAAGGGCAGCAGGGATTCCGCGACCGGGGCATGCCGTACTTCGCCGCGCTCGTGACTCTGGATCTCGCGGCGCTTCGTTTGAAGGAAGGCAAGACGCAAGAGGTCGCCCGGTCGATCGAGGAGCTGCTCACGGAGTTCCGGGCGCTCGGGATTCGCCGCGAGGCGATCGCCTGTCTCTTGATCCTCAAGCGGGCGATTGCGACGGAGCGTGCGACCGAGAGGTTGGTGACTCGCGTCGCCTCCAGGCTCGGCCGGTTCACCGCCGCCAATCCGACTTCGGTTTCGGCGGCCTGATTCGTTCCTGCCGGCTCGGGCGCGCACCGGCTTGTCGGCGCCCGCCCGAGTCGAGCCGCCCCTCACTCTCCGCGAGGTTTCTTGTCGCGCCGCTCGGCGCTCTTCGGGCTCGGCTTACCGGCTTTCAAGCGATCGACTTCGCCGCGCACGATCTCGCGGACCCGGCGGTCGAGATCGGGCTCTTCAGGAGCGTCGTCGAAGGAATGGGCTCGGCCGCGGTCCATCGTTGCGGATTCGACCAGACGATCCAACAGGCCGTCGACCAACGGGACCAGTGGCTGCTCGTCCCCGCCTCCTCCTTCGTAGGCCGCGATGAACTCTTCCGCTTCGATACCGAGCCCGGCCAGGAAACGCTGCGCGCGACGGACTTCCGAAGCGCCCGAAGGGGCGCCGTCTTCGCCGTCGGTTTCCCTCAGCAATTTCGCCAGGGAGGCCAGGGCCTCATTTCGATCCGTCTTCGACATGGAGAGAGCGCGAACTTTAGACTAGATTTCGCGCCGATTCACACTTCATTTGGAGATCGGCTTTAAGGATCGGCGATCGGCGCGGTCCAAATTCCCTCTCGGGACCCCCCGCGACGGTCGGTCCACGATGGGAAGAATTTCCCCATGAACCCCGACAGGCTGTTGTAGTCGCCGTATTGGTTGCCCAGTTCGGCGCCGCCGCCGGTTTCGTCGGTCCGGCCGGTGGTCACCTTGAGCGGCACGCTCCAGGTCGTGCCGTCGTTGGCGGAGCTTTGGTACCAGACGTTGGTGGTCCGTCGAGTCGCATCTCCCACCGTGTCGTAATAGATGACGCCGATCCGGCCGTTGGTCTCGTCCACCGCGAGCCATTGGTTGAACTGGTCCGTCTTGCCCGCCCGGTTGTTGATCATCTTTGGCGCCGACCAGATGGCGCCGCCGTCGGTCGAGCGGGAAAACCAGATCCGCGTTTTGCAGGCTGAAGCGGCGCTATTGCCCGGCTCGTTCGCCGGGGAGTTGCAGCCGGCGGCGCCGGTGAGATCGGTCCAGGCGGCGTAGACGTTGTTCTTCGCCGCCGTCTTGTAGGCGCCGCCGGAGAGGTAGATCAGCGCCCGCCGGTGGACGAAGCTCGGTACGCCGATGTCGTAGCCGTCGAACGTGGTCGCGATCCGCACCGGGCGGGCGAAGGTCGCTCCGCCGTTGGTCGATTTCGCGACGAACACCTTCCGGTTGCCGGTGGTCGGCCAGAATGCAAACACGTGGCCGGCCGAATTGGTCTTGACGTCGCCGCCGATCGCCGTGCCGGTCGTCTCGGTGCCGCTCACCTTCTGAGGCGTCTTCCAACCCGTGGCGGTGCGCCGGTTGACGTACGCCGGATCGTCGTTGTGCCAGATGACGTAGATGTTGTCTTTGAACGGCGAAGTCGCGCTGTGGTCGACCCACTGGATCTGCTTGTCCGCGCTCGTGTGGTTCCCCGAGACCGTGCCGTCGAGCTTCCAGGTGGCGCCGCCGTCGGTCGAACGGAACGAGCGGATGCGCAGCTGGGTGACGCCGCTGTTGATCCCGATCGAGGTCGACCAGGCGACTCCATCCGAAGTCCAATCGACGGTCGGATCCGAGTTGAACGCGTCGCCCGCCGGCAAAGGCAGGGTGGTCTGCCCCCAGGTGGCCCCGCCGGTCGAGGAGTAGAACTGGGCCTGGTGCCCGCTCCCTCCGAGGTTGTTCGCAGCGCCGATGATCTGCTGAGGGTTCTTGAAGTTGATCCGGATGTCGGATTCGCTCAGCAGTTGCCCCGGGCCGGAGATCAAGACGTTCGCGCCGACGCTCGTGCGCAGCGCCGGCTCGGCCACGTCCGCCTCGCGAGCCCCAGGCGCGAGATTCGGATGGTGCCGCATCCATTCCACGGCTTCCTTCAAGACGAACGGATAGCCGCCGGAGGGATTGGCCGCCGTGTAGTTTCCCTCCGGATGCGACTTCCGCCAGGCCGACCGGAGCCACAGAGGAATCGGCAGGCGGTCGAACGCCTCGTCCGGCCGCAGAGCGGAAAAGTCCTGGTTCGCCCGGATGAACGATTCCAGAGCGCTCCCCTTCGGAGCCTTGACCGCCGCGAGCTGGGATTCAAGGTTAGGGCGAGACACCGAAGCCGCCCAAGCGAGCGGCGCCGAGAGGGCGAGAAGGGCGAGAGCGGAAAGAGCCGGGCGGAGGGTAGAGGTCGAAACACGCATGCCGGAGGTCCTCCTAGAGGGGGGACGCTATCAGACCGGAGGAGGGTCGCGGGACGGAGAGGGCTCGGACGGGCTCGGACGCTTCCAGTTGACGTTCCTTCACTTTGCGCTCTAGCGTCTGGCCAGACTAGCTGGGAGAATCAATGCGACAGAGTTGGCAGATCCAAGAAGCCAAGAATCGACTGAGCGAGGTGGTCGATCAATCGATCGAAAAGGGCGCGAAGTCCTTACCCAACGCGGAGTGGAAGTAGCGGTCGTCCCCTCCTTCGATGACTACCGCGAGTTGGAGAAGAAGCGGACATGAGCTTGATCTAACGCGCGACCGGAGCGGGGTCCGCCTGGGAGTTCAGCTTCTCAACCCTTTGGAGGGTGCCGAAAGTTGGAGCGCGGTGCGCGGAAGAGGGATCACTTCGCGGAGGCGCCGCGAGGGACTGAATTCCCTCGCTAGATTACGTCGTCCCCACGGGACGAGATACTGGGATCCGTGGCGCCGCAGCCTTTGGCGAGCCACGGCACCGTATTCGACGAGACGGAGGATGAAGCGCTGAGCCAGGAAACGTCCCGGACGGGACGTCGTATCCGAGCGAGCGCTCTCAATCGCTCGCGGCGCCCAGCCCTCCACCCCAAAAACACCAAGCAGGAGTGCTCGTCCTGGGACCGCCGCCGTCTCGGCGGCGCAACCTTCGAAGGAGAACATCGCAGAGCGCAGGCGTGCCACTCAACTCTCTTCTCATAGCTGGCCCTCCGCCGCCTTCTCCGCCCGCAACCGCTCGATCGCCGCAACCAAGTCGTCTTCCCACAGCAGCTTCTCGTCTTTCTCCGGGTCGTATCGCGGCAGATTCGGAATCTCCACGCAAAGCCGCTCCAGCAGGGCTCGCGATTTGTTCAACTCGTAGCGATGCACGTAGGGCTCACCGTCCGCCCATGCCCCCTTGTACGCTGCGCGTGCGTGCTCTTTCGCGCGTTCTCTGTCGCCGATCGCGAGCCATAGTTCGCCGAGGCCGCGAAAAAATGGCGATTGAGCCCGTCCCAGTCGCTCGGCCTCTTGGTGCGAGTTCGCGAGTTGGCCGAGGTTCAGTTTCGCCAGGGCGAGCAGAGTTTCGGATTTCGCATCAACCTGAATTACCTCGCGCGCCATTCGAATGGATTCTTGGAGGCTTTCAACGGCTTTTTGCCAATCTCCTTGTTCGAAATGCCACTCGCCGCTTAGGTTGTGGAGGCTTCGAAGACCGTTGCGACTCATTCCTTCCCGAGTAAGTCGTTGGGCGCGGGTGAGATCCTCCTCGCACAGAGTTCCTTGCCAGAACTGCGAAAGAGCGTATTGTCGGTCCGCCTCCCCAGGCCGGTAAGCGGGACGTGCCCAGTTACGGCCCATTGGATCGAGGAGTAGCCATAGCCGCTCGGCTTCGGCCTGCTCGCCACGCTCACCTAGGGTCCTGAAAAGATACAGCCTAGCTATGAACAGAGCCTCTGGATCCTCAGAGAGAGAGGCGAAATCCAGGGCTAGGGTCTCACAGCGCTCCGATGCCGCTAAGCGGTTTCGGTTGTAGAACAGAGTCGAGATGTTACATAGTTCGGAGGTTAGCTGCCACCAATCCGCCCGGATCAATCCGATCCTTAAAGCTGAGCCATACGCAGCTAGTGCTTCGGGAAAGTCACCGAACCTTTCAAGTGCAATGGCTACCCAGTTTCCCAGGTAGCTCCTTGCCTGTAAATCAAGTCTTTCAGGCAGTTTTTCCCAGCCCTCGGGGAAAAAAGGTTTTAGTAGCGCTAAAATTTCGGCGTGGGCCTCCAAATTGAAGCCAAGCGCGTCAGCAAGTTCGCCTCGGTAAGCATTGTAGGCTTCCTCGATCCTATCCATCCAAAGAAAAGTCCGCACTACGTGCAATCCGGCGCGAAGTTCTTCGATAGTCTCGGCTCGCTCGTAGGAGCCGTGAGCCTGCCGTGAGAAGTGATCGATCACCCGCCAACCGTAGTTCTCCGTTTCGTCGCGCCGGAGTCTACCTGCCGCAACGCTTCGAACTACAGGATGGAGATCATAGCGTCGTTCAAGAGGGTCGTACTGGACGAGACCGCGACGCTCAAGGTCGGTGATGGCGCTGGGAAGCCCTCCTGGTGGAAGATACGAATTGAGAGCGCGAATCGTTTCGTAGTCCACTGCTTCCGACAGCAGCGCGAGGATCGAAAGTATCTCGTGGCTTGATTGCGGAAGGACCGCGAGAGCGGCAGTCAGGATGTGGTTGCGTTTTTGGACAAGGGGAAGATCGGCGAGATCCAGCTTGCCGCCTCCTGCGAGATCTTCTTCCCAGGCATCGAAATTTCCTCGGTCGGGCATGAACTCGTTCACCAAGCCGGCAAGCACTCCGATGACGAGCGGGTGGCAGTTACAATGCTTCTGGAGATAGTCCCTGATCGCCTCCGATCTACCGCGTACGCCGCATGCACGAAATAGCGCCTCGGCATCCGGCGGCTGAAGTCCGCGAAGATGTACGTGAAGCACGCCAGGCATCGGCTGGCGCGAAGGATTGAGCAAAACACGAGGCAGTAAGCGTGATGTTACCAGCAACTTCGATGGCCTGCAGGTGGCCAGGATGCGAAGAAGCTCGTCATCCTCTGGGCGGATCGCTGAGCATGGATCACGTTTGCCAATCGAATCAGCCTTTCCTACCTCCTCATCGACTATCTGGGCTGCATCGATTCGGTGGTATGCAAGCAGCACCCTTTCCAGGCCGTCAAGGACTAATAGCCACGGTCGTGCCCGGAGGTGATGGGCGAGAAGCTCTCCAAGAGCGTCAGTCTTTATTTTATTGAAGCGCGCAAGCGGTTCGCCCGTGATGTAGGAGAGGGCATACCGGCAGAAGGCCGCGAGGTGGGCGCCCTTCTCATAGAACGAATACCAGAACCTCCCAGCCCAATCCCTGCGCACCTCCGTTGACTGGTTTGTTGCCCACTCCCAAGTCAGTAGGCTCTTGCCCGCGCCGCCGATTGCTTCAAATAGGAGGATCGAATTCGGATCCGTTGGCGAGGCCCAATCATTCAGGGCTTTGAGTTCGGAACGGCGCCCCACAAAAGCGTGTGAGCCGAGGTAGGGTGGTTCGGCGTAGAACGCCGGGGGAACAGGGATCAAGTCAGAGTACGCGGGCCTCGTGGTTTTTTTTCCAGCCAGTTCTTCGATATGCAGCTTTAACCCAGCTATCGAAGGGCCAAGGTGATCCTTGAACTCCTCCAGGCTGTTAAACGTCGTGTAGACGCGTTCGACATCAGAGTCCGGCCGGTTCTTCTTCGCACGCTC
>JBBSBW010000006.1:0-172542 GCA_038250865.1 Thermoanaerobaculia bacterium
GCTGCCGTAGCGGTGGGCGACGTCCCAGCTCGGATCGAACAGCAGCGAGTCGTCCGGTTCGCCGCCTAGGAACTCGCGAGCCTTGCCGGGATCGTCGGCGACGGCGATCATCACCACCTTGAAGTTGTGCCGGTCGGCGAAGTCGTGGCGGAACCGCTGGAGCGCCGGAATCTCCTGGACGCACGGAGGACACCAGGTCGCCCAGAAATGGACCAGCGTGACCTCTCCCATCCGTTCGCCCAGCTTCGCCGGGCGCCCCGCAGCGTCGATCGCGAACCCGCCCGGGGCCGTCGTCCGGGGATGCTCCCCCTTCGGCCAGAACAGCGCGACCGCGGCGGCCACGACCAGCGCCGCCATCCACCAGCGCGCATCGATGCCGGTTTTGGGGGCGGCGGGACCTGGAGGGGCGGGCGAACCGCCGGTCGGTTGAACCTCGGAGCTGTTTCCTGTCACCATGAGTCGAGGACCTCGAAAATCTTGAGCACCGAACCCGCATTGTATCCCTCGAATCGTCGCCCGAATCGCTCCGTCGAAGCCGGACAGCCGGCAATCGAAAAAGCGCTTCTGGTCGGCGTCATCCTTCCCACCCAACCGGCGTTCGTGGTCGAAGAGCATCTCGACGAGTTGGAGCAACTGGTCGGCAGCGCAGGAGTGGAGGTCGTCGGCCGCGCCGTCCAAGCAAGGAAGGCGCTTGAAGCCGCGACGTTCATCGGCAGCGGCAAGGCGAAGGAAATCGCCGAGCTGGCCCGCGAGCGGGGCGCCGCGATGCTCGTCTTCGACGACGACCTGTCGCCCAGCCAGGTGAAGAACCTGGAGGAGATCGCCCAGCTGCCGGTGCTCGATCGCAGCGGCGTGATCCTGGAGATCTTCAACCAGCGCGCCCGCACCGCCGAGGCGAAGACCCAGGTGGAGCTGGCGCGGTCGAAATACCTGCTGCCCCGCCTCACCCGCCAATGGAGCCACCTGTCGCGCCAGGGGGGCGGCAAGGGAACCCGCGGTGGCGAAGGTGAAAAACAGCTGGAGCAGGACCGCCGCCTGCTGCGCGGCCGGATCAAGCATCTGGAAGCCGACCTGAAGCGGATCGAGCGGACCCGCGAAGTCCAGCGCCAGGGCCGCACCCAGGTGCCCGAGATCGCGCTCACGGGCTATACCAACGCGGGCAAATCGACCCTGTTCAACCGCCTGACCAAAGCCGGCACCCTCGCCGAGGACCGCCTGTTCGCGACGCTCGACGCCAAGCTCCGCCGCGGCATCGTCGATGGCTCGGGTCCGGTGGTCTACGCCGACACCGTGGGGTTCATCCGCAAGCTGCCCCACCACCTGGTCTCGTCGTTCCGCAGCACGCTTGGCGAAGCCGCGGCGGCAGATCTGGTGATCCACCTGATCGACCGCAGCCATCCCCGCTGGCAGGAGCAGATGGAAGTGGCCGACGCGGTCCTCGCCGACCTCGGGGTCGAGCCGGAAAAGATTCTCAAGGTCTGGAACAAGATGGACCGCCTGGGACCGGAAGAAGAACCCGGCCCGGGCGAAATCTGGATCTCGGCCGAGACCGGCGAGGGGATGGACCGCCTCCACGCGGCGCTCGCCGAGCGGCTGTAGGTCCGAACCTTGTTTGACACCTCCACCCCCCGCCGCTAGACTCTGCCGCCGCGTGGGGCCGTAGCTCAGTTGGGAGAGCGCTTGAATGGCATTCAAGAGGTCGTCGGTTCGATCCCGATCGGCTCCACCAAAGTATCCCCTCCTCAAAACTCGCGACAAACTTGCGGCACAGCTCGCGACAAACTCGTTCCCGATTCCCCGTTGGCTGCCACCGCCCGCCCGCACCCCCGTTTGACACCGAACCGCCCGCCGCCTAGGCTGCGCAATGCATTGCTACAATTGAGGATGTCGGCCGGTCGATTGGCTTGGTGGGAGAGTTCTATGGAGGGGGCCGGGAGTGAAGGACGAAAGCTTGGAGGCAAAGGCGACCTCAGTCATCCCGGTGGCCGAGGAAATTCATGACCTGCGGGGGCAGAGGGTAATCCTCGATATCGACCTGGCCCGAATCTACGGTGTCGAGACTCGGACTCTCAATCAGGCGATCAAACGCAACGCCGAGCGTTTCCCGAAGGATTTCGCGTTCCAGCTCGATGCGGAGGAGTTCGCCAACTTGAAATCACAGATTGTGATCTCAAGTTCCGGGCACGGGGGTCGCCGCTCTCTCCCGTGGGTCTTCACCGAACACGGCGCGATCATGGCCGCTTCAATGCTCAACAGCCCGCGCGCCCTTGAGATGAGCGTTTTCGTAGTGCGGGCCTTCGTGCGCCTCCGCGATATCGCGCGGACGCACGCCGATCTCGCCCAGCAACTTGCCGCCCTAGAGCTCCGCGTCACCGGCCACGACGACGACCTGAAACAGGTTCTCGGCGCGCTTCGCCAACTCCTGGAGCCACCCCTGAAACCACCCCGCTCGATCGGATTCGGAAGCAAGGGGCAAGGATGAGCCCGTCCTCTTTGTATTTGTAGCGTCGCGATCACCGAGTGGAGATGTCAGCCCATCTCGCGTGATAAGATTTTGCGCGATCCCTAGATCGTTGCGGCGGTGCCCTGGACGTTGTTCTGAAGCTCCTGCGGCACGAGCCGAGGCGTCGTTCGCATCCCAAGGAGGAAGCCGATGGCGAAGATCGCGCTGGCGGACATGATCGAAAAACTTCGCGATGAACTCCAGGACGCGATGGAACGGGGGAAGGGGAGGAGTATCCGCTTTGAGCTCGGGGAGGTGACGCTCGAAGCTGAGGTGGCTGTCGAGGGCGAGACAAAGGCCAGCCTCAAGTTCTGGGTTTTCAGCGGCGTCGAGGCCTCGGGGAGCCTCGGCAAGACGCAGAAGATCACCTTGCGGCTTCGGCCTCACGGCGAGGACAACGAACTCCTCGATCTCTCGCGGTGACGCATGGAACTCGCTCGGTTCGTCCGGATCACTCGCGACGGTTCGCCTTCGAAAGGCGGGACCGGCTATCTGATTGCCCGGCACCTCGTTCTAACTGCTCGCCATGTAGTGGCTGGAGCAACCCGGATCGAGGTCCTGTACGACGGGGCCGACGGCAAGCAGGCTGCCGCGGAACCGATCCAGCCGCCTTATCTCGGCGACGGCGACCTCGACATCGCGGTGCTTCGCATCGCGACCGACTTGGACATTCCGACCGTTCCTCTCAGCCCTGAACGCTTCCACGGAGAGCGCCCCTGGCGGTCGCGAGGCTGGGCGCGGGCGGCGCGCGAGGTGAAAGGCGACCAGGCGAAACAGGTGGACCATATGTCCGCGCTCGCCGGGACCGCCTACGAGTTTTCGTCCGAGGCTCAGAGTTTTGAGGCCGGAGTCAACGATCCGCCCACCGAGGTCGAATGGTGGATGGGGGCTTCGGGCGCACCGGTATTTCTGGGTGACCGCTTTCCTGAACGGCTGGTGGGTGTCATTGCCCATGGGCAACGCCCATTCGATGGCACCCGCCTGCGCGCGGTGCCCCTCGCGGCCGTCTGGGACGATCGATTCCTCGCCGCCATCGACTACGAGGCGACCGAAGCCGAACGCCGCCATCGTCGGCGCGAAGACCTGATCTCGTCGCTGGCGTCCGCTCTGAACCTTCACGAGAGCGCCGCCCAAGCGATCGCGGCGAGCATCCCGCCTGGCAAGAAGCCCTGAAGGAAAAGGATGGCGGAGCGTACAGAGCCCTGGCGACGGCTCTCTGCGACGCGCCGTCCTGGCGCGAGATGGTCGAATCCCTCGACCGAGCGCACCTTCATTTAATCGAGCGAGAAGATCTCGATGCGGAGGCGATCGTCCGAATCATGGAGCGCGTCTTGCCGGAGGTCTACTTCGCGACCGCCGGCCAGCGAGCGCCTTCCGGGGAGGCGAGTTTCCTCGAACTCCCTGTCGAGACCGCGACACTGGCAGAGATCGCCATGGCCGCGATCGACGGACGATGTCTGGCCCTCGAAGAAGTCAAGGAGAAGAAGACTTTTCCCAAGAGTCCGGTTCAAATCGACCCGAAGCACTCGAAGGTGCCGAAGGGTTTCGACTTCAAACGCCAGGCCGCCTTATCCGAGTGGCTCGTGGTGATCGCACGCTGGATCGGCCTCGATCCGGACGATATCGAAGCGCTGCGCCTTCCCAACCGGCTGGACGAACTGGCGCGGCGCATCGACAGCGAAATCGAAGCCGATGTTCGGCGCCAGGAGCCTCGGCGATACTTCGTCTATCCGAGCGACTTCGCCGAGCGCAACCAGACCTTCCTTCGGGAGCTAGGCAACGCCCTTCACTCCTTGAGATTCGTCAAGCTGACCGGGCGTAGTCTCAATGAGGAGCGCGACGCCTGCGAGCCGCTGCGCGCGATCCTCTTCCGCTCCTATGAGCACCGCATCCAGAAAGGTAGGCGGCGCCGGTGAAATTCCTCGAGGTTCGGCCGGGCGAGGCCCGGACTCTTCCTGATTACGGTGCGCTCCCCGAGGCGGTGCACGTGTTCGATCCAACGACGATCGCTGCGATCGACGCCGCGCTTGCCGCCGATCGCCCCCTCCTCGTGCGCGGCGAGCCGGGTACCGGCAAGAGCCAGCTCGCGCGGGCTGCGGCGGTCGCGCTCGGCCGGGTGTTCCTGCCGTTCACGGTCGATGCCCGCACAGAGTCTCGAGACCTTCTCTACTCGGTCGACACCATCGCACGCCTGGCCGAGGCGCAGATCGTCGGTCATCTCAAGAAACCCGAGGAACTCGACGTTCGGACCCATCTCGCCGAGAAGAACTTCACCTCGCCAGGCCCCCTCTGGTGGTGCCTCGATTGGGAAAGCGCGCGGGCGCAGGCGAAAGTAGCACGCTCCACAGAGCCGTTCTCGCCGAGGGGCTGGACGCCCGAGGATGGCGCCGTTCTCCTTCTCGACGAGATCGACAAGGCGGACCCGGCGGTCCCGAACGGCTTGCTGGAAGCGTTCGGGCTCGGCCAGCTGACCACTCCTTGGGGCGAGACGGTCTCCAGCCGCACCTCGGTCGCACCTCTCGTCATCATCACGACCAACGAGGAGCGTTCCTTGCCCGACGCCTTCGTCCGCCGCTGCCTGGTGCTCCAGCTCGGCTGGCCGATCCGGCGCGACGAGCTGACCGCCGCCCTCATCGCGCGAGGGAGAGCGCACTTTCCCGGCGCGGACGGCGAGCTGCTGGCACTGGCCGCCGAGATGGTCGCGGACGATCGGGAGGTGATCCTCGATCGCCAACTGAACCCCCCCGGTGGGGCCGAGTACCTCGACCTCCTGCGCGCCGTGATCCGGCGACATCCCCGAGATCCAGAAGCCCAACGCACGGGGCTCGACCGCATTCGCGCCTTCGCGTTGCGCAAGCATCCGGAGGGGCGAGAGGCTTGAGTCTCTTCCTGCGGCCCCGAGTTTCGTCGAGCACGACCGGCCGCGCCGACCTCTACCGGGCCTTCGACGTGGGAGGGGAGCCTGCGCTCGCGGCGATGGCGAGCCTCCTTGGCTACGAAGAGGACCCGCAAGTCGAGCCAGGCCCGATCCGCTCGCCGGTGCGCCGCACGGAGGCGGAGCCCCCTGCGGAGAAGGCGGCCCCAAGCCGCGCTGAGGCGCTCGCGCCGTTGCCGTTCTGGCGCCTGGAGGAAGTCGCGCACCTTACCCCGGAACCGGCACCCGATCGCCCCGCCGTCGCCCCGATCGGTCTCGATGGGATCGGCAAGATTCCCGGCCGCCCGCCGCGGACTCCGCCGCTGGTTTCGGACGCGCGGCTCTGGGCGGCCCTCCGACGCCGCCTCGGCTCGACCGCGCGGAGCCGGCAGGTAGACATCCGGGCGCTTGCCGAGGCATGGAGCCGCGGTCGCATCCGGCGCGAGATTCCTTACCGAACGCTCCCCGCCTGGGCTTCTCGCGTGTTGGTCCTGGTCGACGGGAGCGCCCACCTGGGCCCTGTGCGGGAGGACCAGCGGCGGCTTGTTCGCGACCTCAAACAGCGCCTTGGGCGTGCCGCGGTCGGGACCGTCCAATTCGTCGAAGGGATGAGTCGCGCCTGGCGCGACGAACGAGGGCGCCGCGGCGAGCCTCCATTTGAAGCCGGGGTTCCAGCCCTCGCTTTGAGCGACCTTGGCCTTGCGGCCGGCGCGGATCGGCGGTCGTTCTGGACCGACCTCGCGCTCCGCGCCGATCGGGCCGGCGTGCCGCTTTCGGCGCTGGTTCCGAGCCCGCCCGACCGCTGGACCGGGTTCGGCGCAAGCGACTGGAACGCCCTCCCCTGGGAACGCCCGGAGCGCTTTCCTCCTCCCGGCAGGGAGCGGAGCGAGGAGGAGCGCCGCGAGCGGGCGGAGCGGCTGCTCGGGCTCCTCGCCTTCGCCTCTCGAATCGAACCGGGCCTCCTGCGCGCGGCGCGGCTCCTCCTCCCGCCGGGCGAGGCGGATCTCGGCACGGAGATCGACGCTTGGAACCTTCCCGGCGTGGCCGGCGGGTTCGCCTCGGCGGCGGTCGTCCACTCGGCCGAGTTGCGGGAGAGGCTTGAGGAGCGCTTCCGGGCGGAAGATCCCGAGCGGAAGAGAAGGGCGGTGGCCGCGCTGCGCTCCTGGCGCGTCGGCCGGCCGCGAGAGATCTGGCTCGACGAGGTGCTCGCCCTCGATGCCGCGGCGGACCTGCCGCAAGGGGTGCTGCCCGCGGCGGAAGTCGAGGCGGCCGAACAGCTCTGGGAGCGGATCGGAGAAACCCTCGAGAGTGCAACCGCTGCCCCGCTCGTCGCCGAGGGCCTCGGGCGGTACGTCGGGGAGGCCGTGGACGAGCGCATTCCGGCTCAAGCCTGGAAGGACGATACCTGGGCTCCCCTCCTCGCCCGCGCCTGGGGCCGGGCCTGGAAGGGACCCGGCCCGCCGCCTCTCCCTGCGGGAATCGGCTCGGGCGTGCTCGACCTCCCGCGCGGGGAACCGCGGTGCGGTGCGGTCTGGCAGGTGGGGCGCGGGCTGGTCTGGAACCCTTCGACCGAGCCGCTGCCGGCCGGGAGCCCGCTCGCCACGATGGAATCTTCGGACGGCCTGGTGACGCTCGCCGAAGAGGGTGCCCGCTGGGCTACGCCGATTCCGCTCGGCGAAGGGCTCGCGCTGCCGCGGCGTTCCGGGCAGATTCTCGTCGTCACCGACCGCACGAGGGCGACGCTCGGCCGGATTGCGCGCCCCCGTTGGGCTCAAGCGATCGGCCGCGACCGTTACGGCCTCTGGGCCACGCTGGCTGTCGGCCCGGCCCGACAGCGGATGCGGTGGATTCCGCCCGGGAGGTTCTGGATGGGATCGCCGGAGGGCGAGCCGGGAAGGTTCGATGATTGGGAACAACTTCCTCACCTGGTCGAGATCGCGGCCGGTTTCTGGCTGGGGGAAACCCCCTGTACTCAAGACCTATGGCTCGCAGTGATGGGGGGCGAGAACCCGAGCCGCTTCCAGACGCCGGACAGGCCGGCCGAGCAGGTGAGCTGGGAAGACTGCGGGGAGTTCCTCGGAAAGCTTGGGCAGGACGGTGAGGCCGGAGAGATCTGGCGACTGCCGACCGAGGAGGAGTGGGAATACGCCTGCCGGGCAGGGACGGAAACAGCGACCTACGCGGGGCCGATCGAGATTCATGGGGAGCACAACGCCCCGGTTCTCGGCCCGATCGCCTGGTACGGCGGCAACAGCGGCGTCGGTGATCTCGACAACGGTTGGGATTCGACAGATTGGAAGGAAAAGGAAGTCGAGCACGCGCGGGCGGCAACCCACCCGGTCGGCCGGAAACTCGCGAACCCTTGGGGCCTCTACGACATGCTCGGCAACGTCTGGGAGTGGTGCTACGACGCGGTCGAACCCGACATGACACCAAACTCCGAAGGCCCGAACCGGGTGTTCCGCGGCGGCTCGTGGTTCCCGGACGCCCGGTACGTGCGCGCGGCCTCCCGGGTCTGGGACCACCCCGGCGTCCGCTACGACATCCTGGGCTTCCGCCTTGCCCGAGGTCAGGAGTCTGCGCTCCGGCAGGGGGCGGAGCCCGGGGGCGCGGAGCGCCCAACCCGGGGCCGGCCGAAGCGCGGGACACGCTGGCCATGACCTTCCATTCTCACTCGTCCGACGAAGTCCGTCCGTCCGTCTGGGCCTCGGCTTGGGGCGGGTCGATTGGTCATGCTATCGATTGGAACTTGTAACCAATATGGCGAGCGTGTTCATCTCCTACAGTCACCTGGACGAGGCTTGGAAGGACCGCCTCGTCCGGCACTTCCGCCTCTTCGAGTTGCAAGGGCTCGCGGTCGAAGCGTGGCACGACCGCAGGATCCCGGGGGGCGGGGATTGGGAGGCCGAAATCCAAAAGGCCATGGCCGAAGCGGATGCGGCGATTCTGCTGGTCTCGGCCGATTCGCTCGGTTCCAAGTTCATCAACGAAAGGGAAGTGCCGTTCCTGCTCGGGCGGAGTAAGGCCGACGGTTTGCCGGTCGTTCCCGTCGTGGTGCGGCCCTGCACTTGGAAGCTGGTTCCTTGGCTGACGAAATTGAACCTGCGCCCGAGAGACGGACATCCGCTCTCCGCGGGGACCGACCACGAGATCGAGGCCCAGCTGGCGGCGATCGCGGAGGAGGTTTTTCACTTCGCGAAGAGGCGCGCGGCTTCTGAGCCCGAAGACGATCCGAAGCGAAGTTCCGCCTCCCGCGCCGACTGGCTCCTCGTCCACCCTTACGGCATGCCGCCGAACTTCACGGGCCGAGTGCCAGAGCGCGGCCAGCTCACCGAATGGCTGGGGGAAGAAAACGGCCCGGCCCTCTTGGTGCTCCGAGCGCTCGGCGGTTTCGGCAAGAGCGCGCTCGTCTGGCATTGGCTCATGAAGGATCTCTATCCCGCGCGCTGGCCGCGGGTGGTCTGGTGGAGCTTCTACGACGACCCCTCGTTCGATGCGTTTCTGGGCGAAGTGTTGAATTACCTCGGCCTGGACGCGAAGACTCCTACGGTCCGCGACGGCATGCTCCTGTTGCTCGGAGCGCTCCACCGCTCGCGAATCCTCCTCGTCCTCGACGGCTTCGAGCGTGCCCTGCGGGCGTTTGCGCAATTGGATGCCGCCTACCATTTGGACGACGACGAAAAGCGTCTGGGCAGGGAGGAAGAACGAGATTGCGTGAGCCCGGCAGCGGAGGCGTTCCTTCGGGCGGTCTCCTCGCTACCGGGCCTCGCGGGGCGTGTGTTGCTCACCACTCGCCTGCGCCCGAGGCCGGTCGAAACGCGCGCGGGCGAGCTTTTCGCCGGTTGCCGGGAAATCGAGCTGACGGCGTTGAGCAAGGGCGACGCGGTGGAGTTCTTCCACACGGAGGGCATCCAGGGCACGCGAGCCGAGATCGAGGCCGTGTGCGGGCATTATGGTTTCCATCCTCTGAGCCTGCGGCTGCTGGCGGGGATGATCGTCAAGGATCTCCGAAATCCGCGGGACATCGTGGTCGCGCAGCGCCTGGACGTTTCGGGCGATCTCATTCAACGAAAGCATCACGTGCTGGAGCAGTCGTACATGAGCTTGCCTCTCGAGGAGAGGCGGATGCTGTCGCGGATTGCCAGTTTTAGGGGGTCTGTGAGCAGCCAAGAGATTCTTGCCGCGAGTGGAGGGTTGACGGACATCAAGGTCACCGCGGCGGTAAACGACTTGGTCGGTCGCGGTCTTCTCTACAGAGATCCTCACTATGGTCTCTTCGACCTTCATCCAATCGTACGAGTTTACGCCTTCAACCGCCTGACAATAGAAGAAAGGAAAGAGGCCCGTTCGCCCCTGATCTTCCGCTCCCACCCCATCGAAGACGGCTGCCCGCCCGCCTGGGCCTCGGGTTGGGGGGAGGACGAATTCGGGATCTTCGCGGAGATTTCGGTCGGCGAGGCGACCCAGCGGATGCGCTGGATCGAACCGAGGGAGTTCTGGATGGGCTCGCAGGAGGACGAGCCGGGGCGGTGGGGCGACGAGGGTCCGCGGCATCTGGAAGTAATCGAAGAAGGCTTCTGGCTCGCGGACACGCCCTGCACCCAGGCCGTCTGGGAAGGGGTCATGGGCATCAACCCGAGCCGCTTCCGGACGCCCGACCGGCCGGTCGAGCAGGTGAGCTGGGAAGACTGCCAGGAATTTTGCCAAAAGCTCGGCGAGCGGCTCGGCGGCCCGGGGTGGCGGCTGCCGGGCGAGGTGGAGTGGGAGTACGCCTGCCGAGCAGGAACGGAAACAGCGACCTGCGCGGGGCCAATCGAGATCCGAGGGGAACGCAACGCTCCAGTTCTCGGGCCGATCGCCTGGTACGGCGGCAATTCAGGCGACGGGTATGACCTCGAAGAGTTCGAGGACTCGTCCGGTTGGCCCGAGAAGGAGATCGAGCACGCGCGCGCCGGGACGCGGCGGGTGGCGGCCAAGGCGCCCAACGGCTGGGGCCTGTACGACACGCTGGGCAACGTCTGGGAGTGGTGCGAGGATTTCTGGTCCGGGGCCTTCGACACCGCGCAGAAGGGCCCGTTCCGGGTGGTCCGCGGCGGCTCGTGGAACGCGTACGCCCGGTACGTTCGCGCGGCTAACCGGGGCTGGCCCCCCCCCGGCGCCCGCCGCGACGACCTGGGCTTCCGCCTGGCCCGAGGTCAGGAGTCTGCGCTCCGGCAGGGGGCCGCGAGCGATTAAAATTCCAGCTCGACGCAGAGGGGCGCGACTGTTTGAAATCACAGATTGTGATCTCAAGTTCCGGGCACGGAGGCCGCCGCTCGCTCCCGTGGGCCTTCCCGGGACACGGCCCTTGGCGTGCGGGCGTGGTGCTCCGTAACCTAGGGCAGCCGTGGCGGCTCCCCTCCCAAAGGCAAACCAAGGGCAATCTCTCCTTCCCAGAAGGAGAAATATCGGCTAAGTTCGCCTTCCAGGAAGGAGAACTAGGGCCGTGCCTGAAAGCTTACCGCCGCTGCTCAAAGAGGCTCTGACCGAAAAATTGGCGGAATCGCTGTCAGGGCCGCTGCCCGGCGGAACGCCACGGCGGATCTATGGCGCTCCGGGCCTGCCGGGAAAGGCGACTGCGGTCGTCGGCATGCGCCGGGCGGGCAAGACGACGTTCCTGCACCAGCTGCGACGGGAGCGGATGGCGCAAGGAGTGGCGCGGGATCAACTGCCCTACCTGAACTTCGAGGACGAACGGCTCAGCGAGCTCAAGGCGAGCCAGCTCGGCTTTCTGGTCGAGGAGTACGGCCGCCGGGTTCCCCGGGACTCTGAGCGGGGGCCGATCACCTGGTGCTTTGACGAAATCCAGGTCGTGCCGGGCTGGGAGCGCTTCGTCCGGCGCCTTCTCGATGCCGGGGGACACGAAATCATCGTCACGGGCTCCTCCGCCGCGCTGCTGTCGCGGGAGATCGCTACCGCGTTGCGCGGGCGGGCCTGGGAAGTACCCCTCTTCCCCTTCAGTTTCGCCGAGGCGCTTCTCCACAGCGGACAGACCCTTCCGGCTGATCCCGCCTTTCTCTCCGGCCCGAAGCGCACCGCGATCGAACGAGCCTTCGCGGAGTGGCTCCAGGTCGGCGGCTTCCCGGAGGCTCAAGGTCTCGACCCGGCCTCCCGATCGCAATTGCTCCGGGATTACGTCGACGTGGCCATGTTGCGCGACGTCGTGGAACGCCACGGGGTCAGCAACGTGACGGGCCTGCGCTGGCTGGTGCGCCACCTCCTGGGTAACGCCGCCGGACTGTTCAGCGTCGAGAAGTTTTACGCCGCCTTGAAGAGCCAGGGTGTCGCGATCTCCAAGGACACGGTGCATCAATTGCTCGCTCATCTCGAGGATTGTTTCCTGGTGCGCATGGTCTGGGCGGAGTCGGCTTCCGAGCGCCAACGGATGGTGAACCCAAGGAAGGCCTACCCGGTGGATGCCGGACTGATCTCGGTGTTCGATCGCAGCGGGCGCAGCAACGTCGGGCACGCGCTGGAGACCGCCGTTTTGATCGAGCTCGAGCGGCGGCGTTGTGAGGTGACCTACGTGCGCACGCCGGGTGGATTTGAAGTCGACTTCCTCGCCCGGAACATGGCGGGCGATGCGGAGCTGATCCAGGTCTGCGCGGACGCCAGCGCTCCGGCGACGGCCGAACGCGAGCTGCGGGCACTGCTCGATGCGGGTGAGATGCATCCCAACGCCAGGAAGCGCCTGCTCACGCTCACTCGCGACGGCCAGCCCACGTCGGCGCCACCCGGTATTAAGGTGCAGCCTGCCTACGAGTGGCTGCTTGCGGCACCGAACGCAGCCTGAACGGTGGCTGAACGGAACCAAATTCCGGACACAGAGGCCGCCGCTCTCTCCCATGGGCCTTCACGGAACACGGCGCGATCATGGCCGCTTCGATGCTCAACAGTCCGCTATCGGCGCCTGAACGCGGCTATCGGGAGTGAGAAATCGCTCTCCGGTCCCGATAGCGCCTTTCCGAGGCAGAAAGCGGTTTCCGCTCCCGAAGAGCGGCTATCCGCTCCAGGAAACGGTCAGCCCAATCAGAAAAGCGGCCGTCCGCTCCAGGAAGTGACTTTCCACGCCAGCCGCTCGCGTTAATCTCCCCTTTCCCGGCCCGCGACCAAGAAAACCTGGCCGCCGTATCCGCGTATCAAGCTCCAGACCAAAAACCTCGAAGGGATGACCACGATGAAGAAAACCGCCCGCTTGGGGCTCGCCCTCCTTGCTCCGATCCTTTTGGCGGCGCAGTGGGGAGCCACCCCTCCGCTCCGCGCCCAAGATGAGAAAAAGGACGAGAAGAAAGACGAGAAGAAAGACGAAAAGTGGGACGTGAACGCCCCCGTCGGCCTGGGGCCTTCGCATGAGGTCGCGATCGACGTCGACGAGGGGACCTGGATGAGCGTCGACGTGAGCCCCGACGGCAAGGAGATCGCGTTCGATCTCTTGGGCGACCTCTACACGATCCCGATTGCGGGCGGCACGGCAAAGGCGTTGACCCATGACGTCGCCTGGCAGGAGCAGCCGACCTACAGCCCGGACGGCAAGCGGATCGCGTTCACCAGCGACCAGGGCGGCGGCGACAACCTCTGGACGGTCGACCGGGCGGGCAAAGATCCGAAGCAGATCAGCAAGGAGACCTTCCGCCTGCTGAACAGCCCGGCCTGGACCCCCGACGGCAACTATCTCGCCGGGCGCAAGCACTTCACGACCACCCGTTCGGCCGGCAGCGGTGAAATCTGGCTCTACCATCGCGGTGGCGGCAGCGGCGGAATCGCCCTCACCAAGCGGCCGACCACCAAGTTTCAAAAGGACATCGGCGAGCCCGCCTTTTCGCCCGATGGCCGCTATCTCTATTACAGCCGGGACGCGACCACCGGCACCACCTTCGAGTACAACAAGGACCCGAACACCGAGATCTACGTGATCGAGCGGCTCGACCGGCAGACCGGCGAGAACGAGGATCTGATCTCCGGCCCCGGCGGAGCGATCCGGCCGACCCCATCGCCGGACGGCAAGTCTCTGGCGTTCATTCGGCGCATTCGCGGCAAGAGCGTGCTCCATGTGATGGACCTGCGCTCGGGCGAGATCTCACCGCTGTGGGACGGCATGGAGCGCGATCTCCAGGAGACCTGGGCGATCCACGGCGTCTATCCGCACATGGCGTGGACGCCCGATTCGAAGTCGATCGTTTTCTATGCCGGCGGCAAAATCAACCGCCTGGACGTGGCGAGCAAGCAAGTCTCGGTGATCCCGTTCCACGTGCAGGCGACGCGCGAGGTCTTCGAGTCGGTTCGGTTCCCGGTCGAGGTGGCGCCGCAGCGCTTTCCCTTGAAGATGCTTCGCTGGGTCCAGGTGGCGCCGCGCGGCGATCGGGTGGTCTACCAGGCCCTCGGCAAGCTCTGGGTCCGCGATCTGCCGAACGGTACGCCCCGGCGGTTGACCACCCAGAACGACGAGACCGAGATGGCACCGTCGTTTTCTCGGGACGGTCGCTCGATCGTCTACACGACCTGGGACGACACTACGCTCGGCAGCGTCCGGGTCGTTCCGGCGATCGGCGGTGAGAGCCGCAAGGTCACCTCGACCCCCGGCCACTACGCCGAGCCGACCTTCTCGCCCGATGGCAAGCAGATCGTCTACCGACGGATCTCGGGCGGCTTCCTGCGGACCAACGCCTGGTCGAACGACCTCGGCGTCTGGCGGGTGCCCGCCCTGGGGGGAGATCCGGTGCGCGTGAGCAAGGACGGCACGGTGCCGCAGTTCGGCGCCTCGTCCGATCGCCTCTACCTCACCCGCTTTACCGAAGACGGCAGCGAGCTGTTCTCGGTCGATCTGAACGGCGCGGATTCGCGGACGGTCGCCAAGGGCGAGAAAACTGTCGAGTACCACCTCTCGCCTGACGGCGATTGGGTCGCTTTCGTCGATCTTTGGAACGTTTACGTGGCGCCGTTCGACGCACTCGGCGGTGTCGATCCGCTCTCCCTCGACCGGGAGGGCAAGAACATCCCCATCGCCAAGGTGACCCGCGACGCCGGCTGGTACGTCCACTGGTCCGGCGATTCGAAGCGGCTCTACTGGTCCCAAGGTCCGGAGCTGTTCGAGCGCGACCTCAAGGATTCCTTTGCGTTCGTGGCCGGCGCACCGGAGAAGCTGCCGGACCCGCCAACCGCGGGAATTCAGATCGGATTTTCGACCCCCGCCGACACCCCGAAGGGGAAGGTCGCGGTGGTCGGCGCGCGGATCATCACGATCCGCGCCGATCAAACCGACGAAGTGATCGAGGACGGAACGATCGTGATCGACGGCAATCGGATCGCCGCGGTCGGCCCCCGCGCCAGCGTCACGGTTCCGGCCGACGCTTTCGTGATCGACGGAAAAGGCAAGACGGTCATGCCCGGGATCGTCGACGTCCACTGGCACGGCTCGTTCGGCAGCGACGACATCATTCCCCAGACGAACTGGGTGACCTACGCGAGCCTCGGCTTCGGCGTCACCACCCTTCACGATCCGTCGAACGACACCGCCACCGTGTTTGCCGCCTCCGAGCTGCAACGGGCCGGATTGATCACCGGGCCGCGGATCTTCTCGACCGGCACGATCCTCTACGGCGCCGATACGAACTTCATGGCGAACGTCGACAGCCTGGACGACGCGCGCGGCCATATTCGGCGGATGAAGGCGGTCGGCGCGATCTCGGTCAAGAGCTACAACCAGCCGCGCCGCGAGCAACGCCAGGAGGTGCTCGTCGCGGCCCGCGAGCTGGGGATCATGGTCGTACCTGAAGGCGGTTCGCTGTTCCAGCACAACATGACGATGGTGGTCGACGGCCATACCGGCGTCGAGCACTCGATCCCGATGGCCAAGATCTACAAGGACGTGGTCCAGCTCTGGTCCGGCACGAAGGTCGGCTATACCCCGACCCTGATCGTCGGCTATGGCGGCATCTGGGGCGAGAACTACTGGTACGACAAGACCCACGTCTGGGAAGACGAGCGCCTTCTCTCCTTCGTGCCGCGCGAGGTCGTTGACGAGCGGTCACGGCGGCGGGTCACCGCACCGGACGAGGAATACACCCATATCAAGAATGCCGAGGGTGCCAAGAAGCTCTCGGACGCCGGGGTTTCGGTTCAGCTTGGCGCGCACGGTCAGCGCGAGGGGCTCGGCGCGCACTGGGAGCTCTGGATGTTCGTCCAGGGCGGGATGAGTCCGATCGAAGCGTTGCGCTCCGCCACCTTGAGGGGCGCGCAGTACCTTGGGATGGACAAGGACATCGGCTCGATCGAACCGGGAAAACTCGCGGATCTGGTGATCCTGTCGGCGAACCCGCTCGAAAACATCCGCAACTCGACCTCGATCGAAGAGGTGGTGCAAAACGGCCGGGTCTTCGACGGCAAGACGCTCAACGAGGCAGGAGCGCGGCCCCAGAAGCACGCTCCGTTCTTCTGGCAGCAGCCGGGCCGGGCATCGGTCGGCAGCACCGCTCTGGCGGCGAGCGACGGCGACTAGTTCTGCAGAGCGATCGGCTTTAGGCCGCCGATGCACCCTGTTAGGTAAGGAGGGTCTCTGATCTCGGGGACCCTCCCAACCGAAAGGGGGCTTTTCATGTCTCTCCGCCGCGCTGCTGTACTTGTCGCACTCTTTTGTCTGACCGTTGCCGCCTTTGCCGCACCTATCCCGCCTCTCCTGCGTGAGGGGCGGGCCGTCACCGGGCTGAACCGCCTGCTCGGGCAACCGATTTGGGAGCTCGGAGGCGGCCTGGGAACCTTCGGATTCACGATGCTCGGCGGGCTGGATCCCGCGGGGGCGGTCGCCCTGGCCCTTACCCCCGCTTCGCCGCCGGAGAGCATTCTGGCGACCGACGTCGACCCGTTCATCCTCGCCGCGTTCGGGGTCCCCGCACCCGATCCGTCGGTCTTGAACGTGCCTTTGCGCCGGGTCGCGGCCATTACCGACTTTGACGGTTCGAGGTCGCCCCTGCGCGACCAGAAGCTCGCCGGGCAGCTGGAGGTGAGCCGGACCGCCGACAGCCATTGGATCACCCTCAAATCTTGGCTGGCCGCTTCGGCCAGCGCGAGATTCGATTGCGACGGGCGGGGAGGGGCCAAAGTCGACATTCGTTTCCGGCACATGATCCCGAACGGTCTCTACACGATCTGGGGCGTGATGAGCACTCCGAACGGACCGTTCCCAATTCCCCTGGGCGGCGTGCCGAACGTGGTCGTGGTCGACCCGCGCGGCAGCGCCCGATTCGAGCGCAAGATCAACTTCTGTCCTCAGGATCTCGCGCCCGGCCAGTCGCCCATGGTGCTCGTCGAGGTGATCTTCCACAGCGACGGTTCGACGTATGGAGGGGTGCCGGAGCTGATTCGCGGCGGTTTCCCTCCCGGGCTGGTGACGCACGCCCACCTCGACATTCCGGTCAACGCAACGCTCTTGCCTTGATTTAAACCGACGGGGCGGCGGAGGTCCGCCGCCCCGTCTTTCAACCGGGGGCGGGGATCAGGGCTTGCCGTTCGGGTCGATGATCACTCCGGCATCGCTCGAACCGCCGGAGCCCTCGGGACCGGGGGTGGCCCCTGTGCCGGCGTCGGCCGGCGGGGCGGTCGTCGTCGCATCTTCGGCCCAGAGACCGAAGAGAGCGCTCAGCCGAGAGGCTAGAGCGCCCGGCGCCTCGTGGACGAGATTGCCGAGATCGAGCGACCACGCCGGGACCGTTGTTGAGCCGAGACCGAGAAGCAGAGCCAGGAGGAAGGGGGCCAAGCGGGGGGCGGAGGGGTCGCGTCGGAACGACATAGCGAGACTCCTTACTCGGGCCGGTCCCGTCCAACGTCATGCCGTGCGGGCCAGCCCGCGCCGCATGTGTAATGCAGAAATGCGCGACTGTAAATAAGGTGTCGGGGCGCGAATCTCCCACTCCTCCCGCATGGCGTGGCCGCAGTGGGCACGAAACTTCCACTCGATCGATGGGAATGCGGTCGCAGGTCCCGGAAGCGGCACTGCGAGTGCCGGGACGACAACTTAAAGAAGGCGAGCTAGGATTTGTAAATCTGTCCGATTTGGCTGGGAGGCAGGGATTCGAACCCCGATTCTGCGGGTCAGAGCCGCATGTCCTACCGTTGAACGACCTCCCAGCAGGACGGGCGCAGAGACTAGCCGAACTCCCCGACGCGGGTCAAATTGGGACGATGAGAGGGGGCAGGGCGATCGGGACCGGGTATTCGGAAATCTGTGACGTATTTTGCGGCGAGAATACCGATCTGGCTCCGTGATTTCGGTTTTGCGGGCCCGTGGATCGCTTGTGCGGAGCCGGCGATCGGTAATTCGCGCCGTAGATCGGATATGCGCGGGCGCGGATCGGATATGCGAGCGCGGAAATCCGATCTGGAGGGCGCGGATCCGTATTCGCCTTCCGAGATCCGATCTCAGGCCGCGAATACGGCGGCCGCCCAGGTTCGGTCGCCGTTCGCATCTGGCGGCGGAAGCAGGTACACTTGGAATTCGTACTGAAACGGTCCTGTTTATCAGGGTGGCCTCAACGGTGAGGCCCGAGAACTTGAGACGCCCCATGATTCGAATCACCAAACAGACCGACTACGGGATCGTCTTGCTGACCCACCTGGCGGCTCATCCGGAGCGGACCTTCAACTCCCCGGAGCTGGCGGCCGAAACAGGGCTGCCGCTGCCGATGGTGAGCAAGACGCTCAAGCTGCTTGCCCGCGAGGGGTTGTTGGCGTCCCATCGCGGTGTGCGGGGCGGTTACGGTCTGGCCGAACCGGCGTCGGAGATCACCATGACTCGGGTGATTTCGGCGCTCGAAGGGCCGATCGCGATCACCGAGTGCATCGACCTCTCGGGCGAGTGCTCGCACGAGCAGGTCTGCCCGACGCGCAACAACTGGCAACGCATCAACCATGCACTCAAAGAGGCGCTCGACCGGATTTCGCTCGCTGAGATGGCGCCGCCGGTCAATGCCGATTCCGGCGCTCGGCTGGTTCAGCTCGGACGCGGAATCTCGGCCACTCCGGCCGCCTAGAGCCTACTTCTACTTTCTCCAGCACGGACGAAGAACCACCATGCAGACCGCGACCGAAACCATCGAACAGTCGATCCAGCAGGACTACGCGTTCGGCTTCGTCACCGAAATCGAGCAGGAGGAGTTTCCGCTCGGTCTCTCCGAAGACGTCGTCCGGATGATCTCGGCGAAAAAGAACGAGCCCGAGTGGCTGCTCGAATGGCGCCTCAAGGCCTATCGCCATTGGCTGACGATGACCGAGCCGACCTGGGCCAACGTGCATTACCCGAAGATCGACTACCAGTCGATGTACTACTACGCAGCGCCCAAGAATAAGGCCGACGGACCGAAGAGCCTCGACGAGGTCGATCCCGAATTGCTCGCGACCTACGAAAAGCTGGGGATTCCGTTGCGTGAGCGGGCAATCCTCGCCGGGGTGGCGGTCGACGCGGTGTTCGACAGCGTCTCCGTGGCGACCACGTTCAAGAAGCAACTGGCGGAAAAAGGGGTTCTGTTCTGCTCCTTCTCCGAGGCGGTGCACGAGTATCCCGAGCTGATCCAAAAGTATCTCGGCTCCGTGGTGCCCTATTCGGACAACTTCTTCGCCACCTTGAACTCCGCCGTCTTTTCGGATGGCTCGTTCGTCTACATACCGAAGGGCGTGCGCTGTCCGATGGAGCTTTCGACCTACTTCCGGATCAACGCCCAGAACTCCGGCCAGTTCGAGCGGACTCTGATCATCGCCGACGAAGGGGCGTACGTCTCGTACCTTGAAGGGTGTACCGCCCCGAAGAGAGACGAGAACCAGCTGCATGCCGCGGTGGTCGAGCTGGTGGCCCTGGGCAACGGGCAGATCAAATACTCGACGGTGCAGAACTGGTATCCGGGAGACGCCGAAGGGAAAGGCGGGATCTACAACTTCGTCACCAAACGCGGCAAGTGCGACGGGGCGAATTCGAAGATCTCGTGGACTCAAGTCGAGACCGGCTCTGCCATCACCTGGAAATATCCGAGCGTGATCTTGAAGGGCGACGGCTCAATCGGCGAGTTCTATTCGGTTGCTTTGACCAAGGGGAAGCAGCAGGCCGACACCGGCACCAAAATGATCCACATCGGCAAGAACACCAAGAGCACCATCGTCTCCAAAGGGATCTCGGCGGGAGAGGGACAGAACACCTACCGCGGCGCGGTGCGCATCCTCAAAGGGGCGGACGGCGCGCGGAACTACTCGCAGTGCGACTCGATGTTGATCGGCGACCGCTGCGGCGCGCACACCTTTCCGTACATCGACGTCCAGAACCCTACCGCCCGGATGGAACACGAGGCGACGACGTCGAAGATCGGCGAGGATCAGATTTTCTACTGCAATCAGCGCGGCATCGCGACCGAAGATGCCGTCTCGATGATCGTCAACGGCTTCTGTAAGGAAGTCTTTCGCGAGCTGCCGATGGAATTCGCCGTCGAGGCGCAGAAGCTGCTCGCAGTCAACCTCGAAGGGAGCGTCGGCTGAAATCGGCCGGCTGAAACGGAACGAATGATCCAAATCAAGAATCTGCACGCGAACGTCGGCGGCGTCGAGATCCTCCACGGAGTCGACCTAGAGATCGGTGCCGGCGAGGTCCACGCGATCATGGGCCCGAACGGTTCGGGCAAGAGCACTCTCGCCCGGGTGCTCGCGGGGCATGACGCCTACGAAGTCACCGAGGGCCAGGTGCTGTTCGACGGCAAGGACCTGCTCGACATGGACCCGGAGATCCGGGCACGCGAAGGCGTCTTCATGGCGTTTCAATACCCGGTCGAGATCCCCGGCGTCTCGAACACCTACTTCTTGAAAGCGGCGCTGAACGCCGTGCGGAAGCACCGCGGCCTGCCCGAAATCGACGCGGTCGACTTCTTGAAGCTGGTGCGCGAGAAGATGAAGCTGGTCCAAATGGACGACGGCCTGCTCCACCGGCCGGTCAACGAAGGCTTCTCGGGCGGCGAAAAGAAGCGCAACGAGATCTTCCACATGGCGGTGCTCGAACCGCGCTTCGCGGTGCTCGACGAGACCGATTCGGGTCTCGACATCGACGCGCTGCGGATCGTCTCGGAAGGGGTGAACCTGCTGCGCAGTCCCGAGCGCTCGTTCCTGGTCATCACCCACTATCAACGGCTGCTCGACTACATCGTGCCGGACCGGGTCCACGTGCTGGTCGACGGGCGGATCGTCAGGAGCGGCGGCAAGGAACTCGCGCTGGAACTCGAAGCCAAGGGCTACGGCTGGATCGAGCAGGAAGCCGCGCTGGCCCAGCCGGTGAGCGCTTGAGCGCCACGCTCGTGAGTGCGACCTCTATCGAACCGGACTCGGCCGCCGCCGGAGCCGCGCAACCATTTCTCGACGAGTTTGCGCGGCTGGCCGCCGAGCGGACGACCGAGCCGACCCGGATCGCCGAGATGCGCCGCCGGGCGATCGAGCATTTCAACGCGGTCGGCTTTCCGGCCCGGGACGAGGAGGAGTGGCGCTTCACCAACGTCGCCCCGATCGTGCGGTCGAGCTTCCGCGCCGAATCGTACGAAACGGTCGGGCTCGGCATGGAAGCCATCGCATCTTCGGTTTTCGCCGGAGTCGCTGCGCGGCTGACCTTCGTCGACGGCCGCTTCGCGCCCACGCTGTCGTTCGTCGGCGACCTGCCGGCCGGCGTTTTCGTCGGCCGCCTCGCCGAGGCGATCGAGGCGCAACGCGAGGAGGTCAGCGAGCACCTGGGCGCGCACCGCCCGGGCGACGGACCGGGCACCCACGCTTTCGCCGCATTGAACGCCGCGCTGTTTCGCGACGGCGCCTGTATTCTGCTGCCGCGCGGCGCGCGGATCGAGGCGCCGATTCACCTGGTGTTCGTGGCCTCTGGCGGCACGATGTCGTTTCCGCGCAACCTGATCGTCCTGGGCGTCGATGCTCAGGCTACGGTGGTCGAAACCTATACGGGAATCGGCGGAGCCGGCGGCAGCTCGCTCACGGTGCCGGTCACCGAAATCGTCACTTTCGCCGACGCGAACCTCAAGCACGTGAAGGTCCAGCGCGAAGAGCACGACGCGTTTCACGTCGCGGCGTTCGAGCTTCATCAGGACCGGTCGAGCCGGGTGGCCTCGCATTCGATCTCGCTCGGCGGCGGCCTCGTCCGGAACGACCTCCATGCCGTCCTCGCCGGAGAGGGCGCCGATTGCGTCTTGAACGGCCTCTATCTCGTCGAGGGGCGCCAGCTGGTCGACAACCATATGAAGGTCGAGCACGCCGCGGCCCACTGCGACAGTCACGAGCTGTACAAAGGGGTGCTCGACGGCAAATCGCGGGCGGTATTCAGCGGTTTGATTCACGTCCATCCGGGAGCGCAGAAGACCGACGCCAAGCAGTCGAACCGCAACCTGCTGCTCTCCGGGGAGGCGATCGCAAACTCCAATCCCCAGCTCGAAATCTACGCCGACGACGTGAAGTGCACCCATGGCTCGACGGTCGGCCAACTCGACGAGGATGCGATCTTTTACCTCCGTTCGCGCGGCATCGGCATCGAAGCGGCGCGAAGCCTTTTGACCTACGCCTTCGCGAGCGAACTGGTGGAGCGGATTCCGGTCGAGCCGGTGCGCCGCGCACTCGAAGAGTTTCTCTTCTCCCGCTTGCCCGGCGGCGAAGTGGTGCGCCAGGCGGTCTGAACCATGAGCCCGGCAAGCGCGGTGATCGAACCGAGTGCGATCTACGATCGGCTCGACGCTCCAGCGTACGACCTCGAAGCCGTGCGCGCCGAGTTTCCGATCCTTCAGGAGATCGTCCGCGGCCGGCCGCTCGCCTATCTCGACAACGCGGCCACCACCCAGAAACCCGATCGGGTGATCGCCGCGGTCGCCGACTGCTATCGGCACGGCTACGCCAATGTCGCCCGGGGAGTCCACGCGTTGGCCGAGCGGTCGACGGTCGCCTATGAAGAGGCGCGGGCGAAGGTCGCCCGCTTCCTCGGCGCCGAGGCACCCGAAGAGATTGTCTTTGTCCGCGGCACGACCGAGGCGATCAACCTCGCGGCCGGCAGCTGGGGAAAAGCGAACGTGGCGGCCGGCGACGAGATCCTGATCACCGAGCTGGAGCACCACGCGAACATCCTTCCTTGGCAACGGTTGTGCGAAGAGGTGGGAGCCCGGCTGATCGTGGCGCCGATCGACGAGCGCGGCGAGGTGCCACTTGAAGGGATCGCGGCCCGGCTTTCGCCCCGGACCCGGCTCGCCGCAATCGCCCACGTTTCGAACGTGCTCGGCACGGTCCTGCCCGTCCGCGAGATCGCCGACCTCGTCCACGGCACGGGTGCGCTGCTCCTGGTCGATGGTCCCCAAGCGGCGCCCCATATGGAGATCGACGTCCGCGCGCTCGACTGTGACTTCTACGCCTTTTCGGGCCACAAGGCGTACGGGCCGAGCGGCATAGGGGCGCTGTGGGCGCGGCGCGAAATCTTGGCCTCCATGCCACCCTGGCAGACCGGCGGCGGGATCGTGCATCGGGTGTCTTTCGCCGGCACCGAGTATGCCGAGCCGCCGATTCGCTTCGAGCCCGGAACGCCGAACCTCGAAGGGGCGTTGGGCCTTGCCGCGGCGATCGATTTCATCGAGGCGCTCGGCCGTCCGGCGATCGCAGCCTGGGAGAAAACGCTCACTGAACGGGCGCTCGACCTCCTCGGCGGCATCCCCGGCCTACGCCTGCTCGGCGCACCGCGCGAGCGGGCGTCGCTCCTCTCGTTCGTGCTCGACGGCATCCATCCCCATGACGTCGCGACGATTCTCGACGGCTTTGGAGTGGCGGTTCGGGTCGGCCACCTCTGCGCCCAACCCTTGATGGCACGGCTTGGTGTGCCGGCGGTCGTGCGCGCCTCCTTCGCCCTCTACAACACGCTCGACGAGGTCGAGACGCTTGCTTCCGGCCTGGCCAAGACGAGGGAGATCTTCCGATGAGCGCCACCGGCGAACTGCGCGACCTGTACCAGGATCTGATCCTGGACCACACCCGAAAGCCGCGGAATTTCCACGATCTGCCGCAGGCGAATCGCCGGGCCGAAGGTCATAATCCGCTATGCGGAGACCGGATCTCGCTGGCCCTCGACGTGGCCGGCGATACGATTCGGGAGGCCGCCTTCGAAGGCTCGGGCTGTGCGATCTCGGTCGCTTCGGCCTCGATGCTCACCGAGGCGGTGACCGGCAAGAGCGTCGATGAGGCGCGGCGCCTGCTCGCCGCCTTCCTCACCCAGACCGTCGGCTCTCCCGCCATCGCCGAGGACCGCCAAGTCGAGCTGGGCAAGCTCGCGGCGTTTGCCGGGGTCCGCGAGTTTCCGATGCGGGTCAAATGCGCGACCCTCGCCTGGCGGGCGCTCGAAGCGGCGCTCGCGAGCGGCGAAACGACCGTAAGGACGCAATGAGATGATCGACAACCCAGAAATCGAACCGACGCCGCCGGCCGCACCTTCCGCGAAGGCGGAGGCCGAGCTGGAGAACGCGGTCGTCGAGGCCCTGCAAACGATTTACGATCCGGAGATTCCGGTCAACATCTACGAGCTCGGCTTGATCTATGACCTCGACGTTCAGGCGACCGGGCGCGTACACATCCAGATGACCTTGACCGCGCCCGCCTGTCCGGTCGCCGGAAGCCTGCCGGGAGAGATCCAAGCGAAAGTGGCGGGGGTACCCGGAGTGACCGAGGCCGAGGTGGAGCTGGTCTGGGAACCCGCATGGGATCCGTCGCGAATGTCCGAGGCGGCTCGACTGCAGTTGGGGATGTTTTGAGCGCAAATACAACGACCTCATTCACCTTCACCCGCAAGTCCCGGCTTGCCCCCGGGCTTCTCGCTCTTGCGATCGGCTTGGGGTTGGCCACCGGGATGGGTCAACCCCAAGTTCGGGCGATCGACGAAGACTTCCGCTATCACTGGGAGCTGAGCAACTTCATCGGCAGGATCGCGAGCGTCTTTCTGCCCGGGCAGGGCGACGGATCTCTCGCGTTCAAGATCCAACCGAACGGCAATCTCCGCTCGGAGCTGACCATCACCTCGCCCGACAGCCAGAGCGGCGATTATTTCCGCTACGGTTCGGAGGTCGACGCCGACACCTTGAAGCCGGTGCGCGCCTGGAGTTCGTACCATTGGCGCGGCGAAACCAAGTCGAAGGACGAATCGGTCGATCGCACGGACGTGCTCGACATCGCCGCCGGGATCTATTCGATCCGCCGCGATCCGCCGCGCACCATCCGTCGGATCGAAATCTGGTCGGACGGCAAGACCTATCCGGTCGAGATCGTCCCGGTTGGGGTGGAGCAGCGGAGAATTTCCGGACGGCAGATGCTCACGCGGCACTTCACCATCCGCGGCTACGAAGTGGAAGGCGCGCGGAACTGGAAGGGGCGGCTGGAGCTTTGGCTTTCGACCGACGCGGCGGCGAGGCCGCTCGCGATCACGATCTCCCGCAACCTGGCCGACGTGCGTCTGGAACTCAAACAGCCCCGCCCGAAAGGCCAATGAGCCGAGTGATCCGTCCCGCGCCGGGGGCTTCCGTTGCGGCGCGGGCGCTGATCGTGATCGCCCTGGCAACCTCCGGGTGCCGGCGAGCGAGCCCGCCGTCCGCCGATCTGGTGAAAATCGATCCGCCGGCCCTCGCCGGGGCGCTGGGTGCCAACTTCTCGACCGTCGCCGGCTCGCCGGTTCTTTCGTGGCTCGAACCGGTGCCTCAAGAGACCGGCCGGGAGGCGAGAGGAGAACGCTGGCGCCTGCGCGTCTCGCGGTTCGTCGAATCCTCGTGGTCTCCGCCAACCACCGTGACCGAAGGGGAGGATCTGCTCGCCAACTGGGCCGATTTTCCCGCCGTCGGCTCGAACGGAAACCTCGCGGTCGCCCATTGGCTCGTCCAGGACGTCGGCGGCGGGGAAGCTTATTCGATCGCTCTTGCGGGTTCCGGCGACGCCGGGAAGACCTGGCGCCCGTTGGGCCGGCTGCCGACCGACGCCGCGGCGGCCGAGCATGGCTTCGTCTCCTGGCTTCCGGAGCGCGCTTCTGGCGGCCTGCGCGTCTTCTGGCTCGACGGTCGCGATACTCATAGTGGGCCGGAGGGCGGGCCGATGACGCTGCGCTCGGCGCTCGTCGATCCGGCCCGCGGCGCCTCAGGCGAAGAGCTGCTCGACGAGCGGGTCTGCGATTGCTGCCAGACCGACGCCGCGATGACCTCCGACGGTCCGGTCGTGGTCTATCGCGACCGTTCGCCCGACGAGATCCGCGACATCGCGATCCGGCGTTCGACCCCGACCGGCTGGAGCGCGCCCGCCTTGGTGCACGCCGACGGTTGGCACATCGAGGGTTGTCCGGTGAACGGTCCCGCGGTTGCGGCCCTGAACCATCGGGTGGCCGTCGCCTGGTTTACCGGCGCCCCTTCGCCGCGCGTCCAGATCGCCTTCTCCGAAGATTCCGGCGCGACGTTTGCGCCGCCGATTCCGCTCGACACCGACAAACCTCTCGGGCGGATCGATCTGGCGCTCGATCCGAGTGGCGATGCAATCGTTTCCTGGATCGGGCGGGCCCCCGGGACAACCCAGCGCTCCGGCCTACGACTCCAGCGCGTGGCGCCTGCCGGACCGTCCGGCGCCGCGTTCACAGTCGCGACGACCGAAGCAAGCCGCGCGAGCGGGTTTCCCCGCATGGTATTAGCCGACAAAGGGCGCTTGCTCATTGCCTGGCCGGAACCGGGGTCTCCGGGCCGGCTGCGCGCGGCGAGTGTCTTATTGGATCGGCTCGCTCAGGCAGCGCCGTAGTCGGGATCGCCGCCGTCCGATTCCGTAGCGCCGTTGGCGCGGAGCGTGATCGAGCCGCTCAGCCAATCGGCGAGGGAGCGGCCGCGCCGCGCGAGCCAAACGGGCAGGCCGAGCAGGCCGGCGACGATCAGACCTCCCAGCCAGCGACGGGCGGTTTGGTCGAAGGTCAGCGCCTGGCCGTCGCGATCCCGGGCGATCGTCCGCATCCACCCCATGCCGAGCGTCTGGCCCCAGAAGGCGAGCGGGATCACGGTGTAGAGAAAAGAAAACGACGCCAGAAACAACCCGAAGGGTGCGGCGTGGGAGAGCGCCGGATGGATGCCCAGCGCCCGGACGCCGATCAGCGCCACGACCAGCACCGCGGCGTGGACCACCAGGTCCGCGGCCCCGGCAATCCAGCGCTCCCTTCCCGAGGGGAAGACCGAGGAGACCGACGCCGTAAGCGGCTCCTCTTCCTCGTCCTCTTCGGGTGAAAAGCCAGCCGCTCGCGGCGACGGGACCGCCCGGGGGTAGCTCTGCGCCTCGGAGGGAGTTTCGAACGGCAAGAGGTCGCTCGCAGCCGGCCGGGGTGCTCTGCCGGAGGATCCGGTCGAAGCTGCTCCCGCGGCGCGCGGCTTTGGTGGCGGTTGCGGTTGCAGTTCCAGCTCAGGCTCCTCCTCGTCGGGCAGGCCGAGAGGAAGGTCGAAGAGGACAGGCTCGTCCGGCGGAAGTCTAGAGCCTCGACCGGAGCGCGCCATCAGCGGAACCTGAGGTATTTGACGTAAATTTTGTACAGCAGGTCGATATCGCGGGCCTGGTAGGTCTGGGCGAACTGGAGGTTGCGATCGAGTTCCGCGTCGCCGTGGGTCAGCTCGCCGGCCTCGCGAAATTGTTCGACCGCTTTGACGGGATTCGACCGCTGCAGCTCGCGAATCCCTAAGTTGTAGTAGCTGTCGACCAGCAGTCGATCGGCATCTGGGCCGGGTGAATTCTTGCGCAGCTGCCAGAGCTGCGGCAGGACAATGTCCCACTCGTGGTCCCGAAACAGTTGGAGCTGCGAGGCGATCGGCACCAGCTGGCGCCTGGCGTCCTCGAACAACTCGGCGTCCGTGCCTTCGAGCGCGGCGATGTCCGCTGCCTGTTTGAAGCGCTCGGCGGCCAGCAGATAGGCCCGCGAGGTATACGCCTCTCGCGCGGCGCCAAGCGCTTGGTCGCGGACGGCAGCCTGCTCGGGGCTGGGACCCGCCGGCTCGGCCGGTACCGTGGGCGCCTCCCAGGTCTTGATCAACTCGCGCGCCTTGGCGTACAGCGGATCGCTCGGAGGAATCCGTTTCAACTGAGCGACCGCGATGGCCGTGTTGCCCTGTTCCTGGAGCTTCTTCGCCCGGGCGATCGAGTCGGCGGACGACGATTGGACCGGCCCTTCGCTGTCCGAATTCGGGAACCAGCTGTCCCAGTTCTGAAACAGCAGCCAACCCGCGACCAGCGCCAGAACCAACACTCCGGCCCCGACCAGCATGAAGGTCCGCTTCGCTTTGGCGGGAGCGGCCGCCGGGGTGGCCGTCGCCGCGACGACTTTCTCTTTTCGTTCCCTACGCGGCTGGGCCAAGGCGCCTTCGGGCGGCACGAGGATCTCTTCCTTGAGATCGGCGGTGGCCGGGCTGTCGTAGCCGGAAGGGAGCGGCTCAAGCATCTCGCCGCTTCGAAGCGCGGGGCTTGCCGCCGGAGCCTGTCCGGCGTCCAGCAACTGCAACTGCTCGCGCGCCGCAAGGTGCGTCGGCTGAAGCTCCAGCACCCGCTCGAATGCCTTGCGCGCCGCGCCGAGATTGCCCGCCTCGGCCGCCGAGAGGCCGTCGTGGAAGATCTCCTCGACCTGGCGTTCGCTTTCGGCCTTGAGCCGGCGAGCCCGCTCGATCCGCCGCGCGGCTTCGTCGTGGTCGATGTCGATCAGGAAGATCCGCGACCAGGAGTCGATCGCCGCCTGCGGGTCGCCCCGCTCGAATGCGGCATCGCCCTCGGCGAGTAGCTGGGCGATGCGGCGGTCGCTCTCGGAGGCATAGGTCTGCACCGTGGGTGCCGCCGGCTTCGCTTCGAGCGACGGCATGGCGACAGGAGGGGCGGCGGATTCCAGGTTGAAGAACGACGCTTCGTTGGCGTTCGCCCCTCCCCCCGAGGGCCGGGCCTGCATCGAGCGGACGATCTCGCCGATTGCCGGATGGTCGGGGTCGAGCGAGCGAGCCTTGTCCAGGCTACGCTCCGCCTCGGCGGTCTGACCCACGGCGAGAGCCGCGCGGGCGGCGACCAGAAATTTCTCGACGTAGGGGGCCGATTCGAGCTTTTCCTGCGCGCTCATGGCGAGCTGGCCCAAGCTGGGGTCCTTGGCGAGCGCGGCGCTCTCTTGATGGGCGCGGGCGACTAGCTCGGCGTACCGGCGCTCGGCGAACAGCTGCTCCAGCTCGTCGCGCAGCCCCCCTTGGCCGTCGACGAGATCGGCGAGACCGCTCACCGCCTCGAATTCATCCAGATGAGGCAGGAAACCGAGGTCGTCTTCGGCGGCGGAGCCCGTGCCCCCCGGCATCAGGTCCGCGAGCGCCTCGTGCGAGAGGGCGCCGGAGCTGGCGTTGATTCGCTCCTGAAGGCGCCGCGCCGGTTCGAAATGCGAATCCATGCGCAGGACGAAATCGCAACCGAGCAGGGCTTCCTGCCGGTTGCCGGCGATCGCCAGGTCGAGAGTCTGCTCAAACGTCGCGACGATTCGTTGCTGCACGTCGCTGCCGAGCGCTGGGTTGCCGGGATAGTTCATCTCGTTGGCGGAGGCACCTTGTTGAGCCGCAGAATCGGAAGCCTGCGGCTATCGTACCAAAGCGGGAGGGGCGGGCCAAGGAGGGCGCCGAGCGGGCGGAACACCGTTGGGGAGGCAAACGAGTCTCGCGACCCGCCGGTGGCACTCTCGCGGGGGAAATTGACAGCGAGTAAGGCGTCGAGGTAAATTTACCCCGGTGAGTAAATTTACGACAAGGGCTAACGCGTCATGAAAACGGCAACGCCAGCTACTCTCCCCTCCAACCCCTTCCGGCCGGGAGCCGGTCACATGCCACCCTACCTGGCGGGAAGAGAGTCGGAGCAGCATGAGTTCTCTCGACTCTTGGAGCAGTCGACGATCCTGACGAACCTGCTCTTGACCGGCTTGCGGGGCGTCGGTAAGACGGTGCTCCTTGAGACCTTCAAACCCATTGCCATCAAGGCAGGCTGGCTTTGGGTCGGAACCGACCTTTCCGAATCCACCACCGTCAGCGAGGGCAGCTTGGCCACGCGGTTGCTGGCCGATCTCGCGGTGGTCACGTCGTCTTTGCCTGCCGACCTACCGGAGCTGAGGTCGATCGGCTTCGGCGGCGTTCCGTCCCACCTCGACTTCGGCGTCCTTTCCCAGATTTTTTCGGGAACTCCTGGCTTGGTTGCCGACAAACTGAAAGCCGTGCTCGAAGTCGTCTGGCGGCACGTTCAAAAGCAGGGTCGCAAGGGAGTGATCTTTGCCTATGACGAGGCACAGAATCTCTCCGACCACGCCACGAAGGAGCAGTTCCCTCTCTCCGTCATGCTTGACGTCTTTCAGTCGATTCAGCGTAAGGACGTGCCGTTCATGCTCGCCCTTACGGGCCTGCCGACACTCTTCCCCAAGCTCGTCGAAGCGCGCACCTATTCAGAACGCATGTTTCGCATCATTTTTCTCGATCGCCTGAGCCGCGCCGCGAGCCGCGAAGCGATCGAAAAGCCGCTCCAGGGTCGCTCTCTTCAGATCGGCGATTCGTCCGGCGAGACGATCGTCGAGGTTTCTGGAGGGTATCCCTACTTTCTTCAGTTTATCTGTCGAGAGTTTTTCGACGTCGTACTCCAACAGCTCAACGAAGGCCGCGAGGCGACCGTGCCCGTCGAGAGCATCCTGGGGAAGCTGGACTCCGATTTTTTCGCCGGGCGTTGGGCAAAGGCCACGGATCGACAGCGCGACCTGCTCGGCGTCGCCGCGACGCTCGAACATGCCGACTCTGAATTTACCGTTCAGGAGCTGGTGGAAGCGACCAAGGCGCGCTTGGACAAACCGTTCAGCAGTAGCCATGTCAATCAGATGCTCGCCTCGTTGTGCGAAGCAGGTCTGGTCTACAAGAATCGGCACGGGAAGTACTCTTTCGCGGTTCCTTTGCTCGGGCGTTTCATCGTCAGGCAGCAGCGCGCTCAGACATGGCGCGATCGGGAGCTGGTGTAACCCGATTCGGGCGGCGACGACCGACCGCGATCAAATCGCGACCTCTTGGGCGATCGACGGCAGCCCCGGCCGCCCCCAGGGGGCCTTCTCCTGGGCCTGGTACTGAAGGCGGTAAAGGCGGTGGTAGATGCCGCGGGCGGCGAGCAGCTCCTGATGGGTGCCCTGCTCGCGTAGCTCCCCTTTATGCAAGACCAGGATCTTGTCCGCCCGCTGGATCGTCGACAAGCGGTGGGCGATCACCAGGCTGGTCCGGCCGACCAACAGCCGTTCGAGCGCCGCCTGGATCAATTGTTCCGTCTCGGTGTCGATCGACGAAGTCGCCTCGTCGAGGATCAGGACCCGCGGGTCGAACGCGAGCGCCCGGGCGAAGGCCACCAGCTGCTTCTGACCGACCGAAAGACCGGCGCCGCGCTCCTGCACCAGCGTGTCGAAGCCTTCGGGAAGGCGCTCGATGAATTCGAGGGCGTGAACCTCACGGGCGGCCCAACGCAGCTGCGCCTCGTCGATCGACGGCTCGCCAAGGCGGATATTGCCGCCGATCGAGCCGGAAAACAGGAAGACGTCCTGCAGCACCAGGGCGATGCTCCGGCGCAGCTCGGAGAGATCCCAATCGCGAACGTCGATGCCGTCGACTTTGACCGCGCCTTGCTGGACGTCGTAGAAGCGGAGCAACAGGTTGGCAAGCGTGCTCTTTCCCGCCCCGGTGTGACCGACCACCGCGACCGTCTGGCCGGGCTCGACCCGGAACGACACGTCGCGCAGCACCGGCTCTCCCGGTTTATACGCGAACGTGACCTGCGCCAGCTCGATCGCACCGCGCGCCACCGAGCCCTTCCGGTTCGGTCCAGGCGCCTCGCTCGCGTCGCCCGGTCGGTAGGCCGTCTCCGGACTGGTGATCGCGACATCCGTGTCGATCAGCTCGAAGATCCGCTCCGAGGCGGCCATCGCCCCTTGGAGGATGTTGTACTTCTCGGCCAGGTCGGAGAGCGGCTGGTAGAACCGCTGGGCGTACTGGAAGAACGCCACCAGCGCGCCGACCGAGGCAAAGCCGGCGGTCACCCGGCCGCCGCCGTACCAGAGCAGCAGGCCGAGACCGAGCGTGCTGACCAGCTCGACGCCGGGAAAGAACACCGCGTAGTAATAGATCGAACGGACGTTCGCCTCGCGGTGCTCGTCGTTGATGGTCGAGAACTCGTCATAGGCCTTGGCCTCGCGGCCGAAGAGCTGGACCACCGACATTCCGGTGATGTGCTCCTGAAGGAACGAGTTGATCTTTGCGATCTTCACCCGAACCTCGCGGAAGCTGCGCTGCACTTTGGAGCGAAACCAGAACGTCAGGACGAACAGGAGCGGCACGATGGCGAACGCGATCAGCGCCAATCGCCAATCGAGCCAGAACAGGACGCAGACGATGCCGGCGAGAACCATGACGTCCCCGAACGCGGCGACCAGGCCGGAGGCGAACAGCTCGTTGAGCGCATCGACGTCGGTGGTCACTCGGGTGACCAGGCGGCCGACCGGATTGGCGTCGAAATAGGAGATCGGCAGGCGCTGAAGCTGGCGGAAGATCTGTCCCCGCAGGTCGCGCATGATGTACTGCCCCATCACCTGCATCACCCGGCCCTGCCAATAAGTGCAAACGAAGGCGAGCACGATCGAGATCAGGAAGATCGCAGCGGTGGCGGCGATCCCTTGGAGCCGCGCCGCACCAGGCTCGATCCCATAAAAGTGGAGCATGTCGCCCGCGGCCACCGCGGCGGGCGAGATCCCGCCGGCCGCGCCGGGAGGCCGGATGAACAGGTCGATCGCGATCGAGGTGGCGAGCGGGCCGATCAGCTGGAGCAGAGAGCCGCCGAGGATCAGCGCCAACGCGGCGGCCGTCATGCCCCGATACGGCCGGACATAGCCAAGCAGCCGGCGCATCAGCCGGGAGTCGTACGACTTTTCGATCGCCTCTTCGGCGTGCGGATCGGCGGCCATCGACGGGGAAAGATACTAGAGGAAAGGCCCTGGCGAATCGGGCGCCAGAGAAAATCGGCTGAGCCACGGAGGGTTTTGACTTTTCGCGTACTCTTTAAGTTTCCTACCCGCCAAGCTGGGCGAGCCCCGCCCCAACGCACGTTGGATCACCGACTGGGCTCGGTGTAGGGGTGCGCACGGCTTCATCGAGCAGGTGTGGAATCTGCGCGGCTGGAGCGGCAGTGCCGACTTGCCTCAATCCGTGAACCTTTCGAACTCTTTCGATGAAGAACGTGGCGGCGGTTTTGCACAGGAGGGCTGGTGGGCAGGTTCAAACCTACCAGCCCACGCAACACTCACCCGTGAAAAAAGGAGCACTCGATGAACACACTCTCGACCAGCCTCACGCTCGCCGCCGCGCTCGCCTTCGCCACCACCGGATTCGCGCAGGCGCCCGCTCCGCCCATGCACCACCCCCAGGGAACCGCGATGAAAGACTCAAAAGAGGGCGGCATGATGGCGGAGTGTCAAGCTATGAAGGCCAAGCACCACGAGATGATGGAAAAGCAGATGGCCATGGACGCCACCCTGGACAAGCTCGTCGCGGCGATGAACACCGCCGCGGGCGACAAGAAGGCCGACGCGATGGAGAAGCCGATGGCTGCGGTCCTCAACGAAATGGTCGCCCAACGCAAAGCTATGCACTCCATGATGATGGAGATGGAACCCGAAATGATGGCTCACATGATGCGCCACATGGAGATGCAAGGTGAAAACGGTGGGATGAAAGGAATGTCCGACTGCCCGATGATGAAGATGGACGCTCCGGCAGAACCGTCGAAGCCCGGCATGCATTGAGGGTTTGCCGGGCGGACGGCTAACCGCGGCTGGCGCCGCTAGGGAGTCCGCAATGATGCACGATGGAGGCTGGTTCGGAATGGGTGGGATGGGTTACTCCTTGTGGATTCCCATCCTGGTTGCGGTGGTTGTGATCCTTGCCTGGAGGTTCGGCAGGGCGCGCCCGCGCTGAGCCGTCGCGGACTCTTGATGCACACCCGGCCCCTGCGCGGAGTCGTCGTGGTGTTTCGGTTCGTGCGGCATTTCGTTCTCCTATCCGACAGGTTTGCGAGGATCACCGGCCATTCTTGCCGAGAATTAGGAGGAGCACGTGCGGGATGCGTGCTTCGGCCTTCGTGGGCAGGACCAGGCATCGATTCGACGAGATCATCCGCAGTCTCGATCGTCCCGCCATAGGTAGGGCTGGTCGCGACGAACCGGGGGCCGAAGGGCCGACGGGGCATCATGCGAGAATAGATTATCAGATCGAGAGCCGGGGCGCCCACGGCCCGCCCGGGGACTTATACCCTTTGGTCGATCTTCTGAATGGTGTAGAATCTGGCAGCCTTAGTCCCTTAAGTCATTGCCTCGAAGGAGTTGCGCGCATATGCCGCCGGGTTTGACCCAACTGCTCAAGTCCATGGTCGAGCAGGGAGGCTCCGACCTCCATGTGACGACGAACTCGCCGCCCCAGATCCGGGTGGACGGCGTGCTGCGGCCGCTCAACCTGCCGCCGATGACACCGACCGAGACCAAGCAGCTCGCCTACTCGATCCTCACCGACACCCAGAAGCACCGGCTGGAAGAGAACCTGGAGATCGACTTCTCTTTCGGAATCAAGGGCTTGGCCCGTTTCCGCGCGAACGTGTTCCACCAGCGCGGCGCGATCGCCGCCGCGTTTCGCCAGATCCCGTTCGAGATCAAGACCTTTCGCGATCTCGGCCTGCCGCCGGTGGTCGAGCAGCTGTGCGAAAAGCCGCGCGGCCTTCTGCTGGTCACCGGCCCGACCGGATCGGGCAAGACGACGACGCTCGCCTCGATGCTCGACAAGGTCAACCGTGAGCGTCACGAGCACATCGTCACCATCGAGGACCCGGTCGAGTACCTGCACAGCCACAAAAAGTGCATCGTCAACCAGCGTGAGCTGCACGCCGACACCCATAGCTTTTCCAATGCCCTGCGCTCCGCCCTGCGCCAGGATCCCGACGTCGTGCTGATCGGCGAGATGCGCGACCTCGAAACGGTCGAGGCGGCGCTGCGCATCGCCGAGACCGGCCATTTGACGTTCGCCACCCTGCACACGAACTCTGCGGCGCAGACGATCAACCGGATCATCGACATGTTCCCGGCCCACCAGCAGGGCCAGATTCGGGTGCAGCTGTCGTTCGTTCTCGAAGGCATCTTGTGCCAGTCGCTGCTGCCGAAAGCTACGGGCAAGGGGCGGGCGATGGCGATGGAGGTGCTGGTGCCCACCGCCGCCATCAGAAACCTGATCCGTGAAGACAAGATTCATCAGATCTACGGCATGATGCAGGCGGGCCAGGCCAAGCACGGCATGCAGACGTTCAACCAGTCCTTGGCGGCTCTCTACTTCAAGCGGCTGATCAGCCTGCAGACCGCTCTCGCCCGTTCGTCCCATGCCGACGAGCTTCAAGAGATCATCAATCGCGGCCCGGCGGCGGTTGCCCTACCCACCACGCCGACCAGGGGCGAGGCGCAGCGCACTTCGTAGCGCGGAGCCCGAGGAGTCAGTCGATGCCCAATTTCGTCTGGAAAGGTAAAACTCGGACCGGACAGGCCCAAGAGGGCCAGCTTTTCGCGGACAATCGAGAGGCGGCGATCGCGGTTCTGCGCCGGCAGCAGATCCAGGTTTCCACCATGCGCGAGAAGGGCAAGGAGATCAAGATCCTGCCCCGCCTGCCGCGCGGCATCGGCTCCAAGCGGATCTCGATCTTCACCCGCCAGTTTTCGGTCATGCTGGACGCCGGCCTGCCGCTCGTCCAATGTCTGGAGATCCTGGGCGAACAGGAAGAACACCAAGGGTTCCGGGCGATCATCAACACCGTGCGCACCGACGTCGAGTCCGGCTCGTCGCTCGCCGAGGCGATGAGAAAGCACCCGAAGGCGTTCGACAATCTGTTCGTCAACATGGTGGCGGCGGGCGAGGCGGGCGGTATCCTGGACATCATCCTCCAGCGCTTGTCGACCTACATCGAAAAGATCGTCAAGCTCAAAAGTCAGGTCACGTCGGCCCTGGTCTATCCCGTAACGGTCATTCTGATCGCCGCCGGCGTCGTCACGATCATCCTCTGGAAGGTCATCCCGGTGTTCGCGCAGCTGTTCGCCGGCCTGGGCAGCGAAATGCCGTTCCTCACCCGCATGGTGATCGGGGCGAGCAACTTCGTGGCGCGGTTCTTCCCGTTCATCATCATCGTGATCGTGGCGCTGGTCTTCTTCATCCGCCAGTACCACAAGACCTATCGCGGCCGGCGGGTGCTCGACGGCCTGCTGCTCAAGGTTCCGGTGATCGGCATGCTGCTCCGGAAGATCGCCGTGGCCCGGTTCTGCCGCACCCTCGGAACGCTCACGGCATCGGGCGTGCCGATCCTCGACGGCCTGGAGATCACCGCCAAGACCGCGGGCAACTCGATCATCGAAGACGCCGTGATGTCGGTGCGCAAGAGCGTCGAAGAAGGGCGGACGATCTCCGAGCCGCTCGGCGACACCAAGGTATTTCCCCCAATGGTGGTCCAGATGATCAACGTAGGCGAGCAGACCGGCGCCTTGGACCAGATGCTCTCCAAGATCGCCGACTTCTACGAGGAAGAGGTCGACACCGCGGTCAACGGCCTGATGAAGCTTCTCGAACCCCTGATGATCACGGTCCTCGGCGTCGTCATCGGCACGATCGTCGCGGCGATGTATCTGCCGCTCTACTCGATCCTGTCGAAGATCGGCTGAGCCAAAGGCCGACCGAAACGCGCCCGGACGGCTGCCAGCCGCCCGGGCGCTTCGGAGACCGCCGCCGTCTCTTCGAACCCGCCAGCCACCGATGCCCGCTCTCGCCCGTCAACTCCGCTGGTACATCGCGATCCGCCTGGTGGCGGTCGGCAGCGTACTGCTGCTCTTTTTCCTGCTGCAACTGGTTGACACGCGGCAGCCGGCCGAGCTTTCCGAGCTGAGCACGCCGGCAGCGACGGCGGCGGTCGTCCATCCGCCGGTCGAACCGAGCCCCAACGTCCAGCCGCCGACACCGGCCGCCGACATCGGGTTTCCTTACGGCTTCCTGTATGTCATCGCGGCTCTCACCTTCGCCGCGACGCTCATCTACCTGGCGCTCCTGCGTCTATTGCCCGGCTACTACCAGCTTCAGGCCTACATCCAATTTTTCGGCGACCTGCTGTTGATCACCGCGCTGGTCTATCAGTTCGGGGGTATTTCGAGCCCGTTCTCGATGCTCTACCTGATCGTCATCGCGGTCGCCGCGACGCTGCTGCGGCGGCGCGCCGGCCTCGCGGTCGCCACCGCCGCCTACGTGCTCTACGCGAGCTTGCTCCTGTCGCTCCATTCCCACTCGGTGCCGCTGCCGGCTTTCGCCGGAGACGAGGCGTCGACCTGGCGCCTGGCTTACAACCTCGCGGTTCACCTGTTCGGCTTCTATGCCGTCGCGCTCCTCACCTCGTATCTCGCGCACAACATCGCCCGCGCCGAGCTGGAGCTGGAAGCGAAGAAGGAAGACCTGGCGGACCTCCAGGTGGTCCATCGCGACGTGATCGAGTCGATCAGCAGCGGCTTGGTCACCGCCGATCTGGACGGAGTGATCAAAAGCGTCAATCGGGCGGGCACCGAAATCCTCAGGAAAGGCGAAAGCGACCTGGTCGGCGCGCCGATCTGGAGTTCGGGATTGTTCTCCGCCGCCCGCTGGACCGAGCTGGCCGATGCGAGCGGCCAGAGCGGCAGAGTTCGTTCAGAGGTCGAGCTGACCTACGGCGGCACCGCGGGCTACGTCGGTTTTTCGATCTCGCACCTGGCCGATGCGGACGGCGTGCAGCGCGGCTATATCCTAATCTTCCAGGACCTCACCCGTTGGCGGCGCCTCCAGGAGGAGATGCAGGTCAAAGACCGGATGGCCGCGGTGGGCGAGCTGGCCGCCGGTTTGGCGCACGAGATCGGCAATCCGCTCGCGGCGATCTCGGGCTCGGTGCAGATGCTGTCGGCGAACCTGCCGACCGAGTCCTCGCAGCGCCGCCTGCTCGACATCCTGCTCAAGGAGAGCCAGCGCCTCGATCGGACGATCAAGGGCTTCCTGCGCTTCGCCCGGCCGCGCGAGCTGTCGACCTCGGCGTTCGACATCGGGCATCTTCTGTCCGAGAATTTCGAGCTGCTCAGAAACAGCGGCGAGGTCTCCGAGCGCCATGCCTTAAGCCTCGACCTCGACCCGGCGAGCGTCACGCTGATGGCCGACGCCGACCAAGTGAGCCAGATCTTCTGGAACTTGGCGAGGAACGCTTTGCGCGCCATGCCCGAAGGGGGCGACCTACGCATCTCGGGCCGGTCGGGTCCCGAGGCCTATCGGCTGCGCTTCGCCGATACCGGCCGGGGCATGTCGCCCGAGCAGCGCGCGAATCTGTTCCATCCGTTCCGATCGTTTTTCGACGGCGGCACCGGGATCGGCATGGCGATCGTCTATCGGATCGTCCAGGAGCACGGCGGTCAGGTTTCGGTCGAAAGCCGCCTGGGCGAGGGGGCGACGATTACGGTCGAGCTGCCCCTTTCGCCCCCCATGCCGCCGCGACCGGCCACCGCGGAACTCGCCATCGTGGAGGCAGAACCATGAGTTCGACCAGCGCACGTCTGTTGGTGGTGGACGACGAGCCGAGCATGCTCGACATGCTCACCCTGTTGTTCGCCGACGAGGGCTACGCGGTCGAGACCGCCCGCTCGACCGAAGAGGCCCGGCGGGTGCTCGCGCAAGGCGGGCTCGACCTGGTCCTCTGCGACATCATGATGCCGGACGGCAACGGCCTCGATCTTTTGCGCGAGATCAAGACCTCGAACCCGGACGCCCCGGTCATCATGATGACCGCCTATACCTCCACCAAGTCGGCGATCGACGCGATGAAGCTCGGCGCCTACGACTACATCTCGAAACCGTTCGACGTCGACGAACTGAAGATCATCGTCCAGAAGGCGCTGGAGCGCGCCGAGCTGGTGGACGAAAACGTCTACCTTCGAAAAGCGCTCGAACAGAAATACACCTTCAACAACATCATCGGGCGCAGTGCGCGCATGCAGGCGATTTTCTCGCTGATCGAGCGGATCGCGCGCACCGCGTCGACCGTGCTGATCCAAGGGGAGAGCGGCACGGGCAAAGAGCTGATCGCCCGGGCGATCCAATACGCCAGCCCGCGCGCGGCGAATCGAATTCTGGCAATCAACTGCGGCGCGCTGCCGGAAAGCCTGCTCGAAAGCGAACTGTTCGGCCACGAGCGCGGGGCGTTTACCGGCGCGGTGCGCGAGAAGAAAGGCCTGTTCCAAGAGGCCAACAGGGGCACTCTCTTCCTCGACGAAATCGGCGAGATGTCGCTCACCATGCAGGTCAAGCTTCTACGCGCGCTCCAGGAACGGAAGATCCGCAAGGTCGGCGGCAACGCCGAGGAATCGGTCGACGTGCGGGTGATCGCGGCGACCAACCAGAACCTTGAGGAGCGGATCGCCAAAGGGGATTTCCGGGAGGACTTGTTCTATCGGATCAACGTCATCCCGATCCAACTTCCGCCGCTACGCCAGCGCCGGGAAGACATTCCCCTGCTGGTCGACTTCTTCCTCCACAAGTATTGCGAGGAGATGAACCTTTCGCCGCGCCAGATTTCGATCGACGCGATGCGCATGCTCGAAGGGTACGACTGGCCGGGCAACGTGCGGGAGCTGGAAAACATGATCGAGCGCACGCTCGCGCTCGCTCACTCCGAGATCATCACGACCAAGGACATGCCGGTGCAGCTTCTCACGCACCGCAAGAGCCTCGCCGAGATCGTCACCCTCCCCGAAGAGGGCCTCGACCTCGAGGCCTACCTCGAAGACATCCGCGCCCAGCTGATGGTCCAGGCGCTCGAACGGACCAGCGGCGTCCAAACCCAGGCCGCCGAGCTGCTCGGCATGAGCTTCCGCTCGTTCCGCTACTACGCGAAGAAAGCCGGCTTGAAAGGCGGCGCCGACGCGGACGACGAGTAGGGGCAGGGCATGCTGTCCGGCCTAGAGGACAGCATGCCTCGCCCTCGCCCCTATTTCTCGAACATCTGGTCCACAGGCACGATTTCGATCGCGGCGGGTTTGATCTTGGTGCGCTGGATCAGCTCGTCTTCGGCGAGCAGATCGGCCGAGACTTCCGTGCCGTATTTCTTGGGCACCGGCAGGTCGCGTTCGAGCGCCGCCTTGAGATCCGCCGCGTTGTTCGTCACCAGGACGATGCGTAGGTTGGCGGTTTGGAGGTATTTGCGGATCGCCCGGTTGACGTCGTCGACGGTGATCTTCGCCAGCCGCTGCTCGATCTCGTCGATGAACGGCGACATGCCGTAGTAGCGGCTGTCGAGCGCGAAGCCCAACCGGTCGGAGAGCGTCTGGGTCCAGAGCTTCGTGTAGTTGGTGAGGAACGAGCGGGTGAGCTCGAAATCGGCCGGCGTCATGCCGTCCCGGATCAACTTGTCCAACTCATAGAGAGCGCCACGCAGAGCGAACTGCGCATCCCCGGCCTTGACCGGACGCACCCAGAGCGAAAAATACTGCTGGCGCCGGGGCGAACCCGGCGTCGGGGTGTTGGTAAACGGCGGAAACGGGTAGTACTCGACGTAGGCGTAATCGCCGTAGTTCAACCCCCGCTTTTCGCGCAGTTCCTCGTACAGCACGCCGTGGGAGGTGCGGTGCTCGCCCAAGAAGCTGGTGGCGACCAGCAGCGGGTAGTAGTCCGCGTCGGCTCGGGTGAGGGGGAGGGGAAAGCCGAAGTGGATGCCGACCGACTCGGTCGCCTTCTCGACCAGGGTGATGCGCCGGCCCGAAGGGAGTTGCGGAGCCGGCAGATCGCGGGCGACGGCAACCCCAAGCGGCAGCTTGGCGAGGCCGGTCTTCAACTGGGAAATCCAACCTTCGGGATACCCCCCGCCCACCCCAAGCAGGAGACGGCTGCGGGTGAAGCTCTCTCCGTAGAAACGCTTCACGTCGTCGAGCGTGATGTTCTTCAAGCCCTGCACCGTACCCGCCTGAGCATGGGCGTACGGGTGGCCCGAAAAGATCGCGCCCTGCAGCGCTTCCAGGCCGAGCAGCTCGTCGTTGGCGGAGCGGAGCGAAGTCGTGAGGCTCGCCGATAGCTGATCCTTGTTGCGCTCGAAATCCGCCGCAGCAAATCCCGGTCGGGTCACCGCCTCGACCAGCAGGGCGGTGTACTCCGCGAGCTTGTCGCGATGCACCTGGCCGGTGATCGTCGTCACCTCGCGGTCGGTCGAGACGTCGACCGAGGCCGCCATCGGATAGAGCGCCTCGACCAAGTCGGCGTAACTCCGATCCGCCGTTCCCGCCTGGCCGATCATCAGCCCGGTGAGCGCCGCGAGCCCTTCTTTACCGGGTGGATCGTCCATCGAGCCGACCCGGAACAGCAGGCGAACAGCGACCAGCGGCGAATTCGGGCTCGGCACGGCGATCGTCTCGATCTTCGGATCGACCGGCACGGCCTGCACCGCCTTGGGAACCGGTTTGGCAACCGGCGGCTTCTTCTTCGAGGCGGCCTCAGCGGCCGAGCCGGCAAGCGCGAGGACGGCGAGGACGGCGAGGACGGCGAGGACACCCCAGGTGAGCTTGGTGGTCGTCATGTTCAGTTTCCTCCCGGGGTGGAACTCGGGGCCGCCGTCGCCGGTTCGGGCGCTTTCGGTGCCACGTAGACCAAGTTGATTTTCGTCTCGCCAGATGGCACCAGGATCTGGCGCGCGACGCGCTGCACATCGGCGGGCGTCACTTCCGCATAGCGCCGGTAGAGCTGGTTCAAGCTCTGGACGTCGCCGGTGACCGCGAGCATTCCCGCCAGCTGCTCGGCCACGGCGCTCGGGCTGTCGAGGCTCGCGGCGAAGGCGTAACGCAGGTGCGACTTGATCCGATCGAGTCGCACCGGATCGACCGGCTCTTTTCCGAGCTTCGCCAGATGGTCGGCGATCGATTTTTCCACCTGCGGCAGGACCTCCAAGGAGCGGGCTCGTACGAAGACGTTGAACAGCGTCGGGTCGCGCTGCGCCGAGATGCCGCCCGACACGGTGTCGGCCCACTGCTTGTCGACCACCAGCTCTTGGTAGAGCGGGGCGTTTTCGCTGAACAGGAGCTGGCCGACCAGGTCGAGCGCAGCCCAATCGACCGACGCGGTGGAGAACGCCGGTGCCCGGTAGCCGTAGAGAACCTGCGGCCGCGCCGGATTCGGCCAGTCGAGCTGCGCCGATTTCGGCTCCGTCTGGGGCGGCTCGACCGGCACTTCGACCGGCCGGTACCCCCGCGCCCAGTCGCCGTAGTAGCGCTCGGCCAGCTGGAAGACCTGCGCCGGTTCGACGTCGCCCACCACCAGGACGATGCAGTTCTCCGGCCGGTAGAAGCGCTGGAAGAATTGCCGGCTGTACGCATACTGCTCGGGCATCGCCTCGATGTCGGCCAAAAAACCCATCGCCGTGTGTTTGTAGGTGTGGCGGGAAAACGCCAGGTCCCGGAGCTTTTCGAACAGCTGCCGTAGCGGGTTCGAGGCGTTCTTCGCGTACTCCCCGCGCACCGCGAGCGCCTCGGTGCGGAAGACCGGCTCGGTGTATTTCAGGTTCTTGAACCGATCGGACTCCAGGTCGGCCATCGTCTCAAGCTCCCGCTTTGGGCCGACGATGTGGTAGAGCGTCAGGTCGTCGTCGGTCGAGGCGTTCGAGTCGGCGCCCATACGCTTGAGGATTTCGGTGTACTTGTCCTTCGAGTACTTGTCGGTGCCGCGGAACATCATGTGCTCGAAGAAATGTGCGAAGCCGCTTTTGCCCGGTTCGACCTCGTCGCGCGAGCCGGTGCGGACCACCGTGTAATACGCCACCGTGCCGGGGCTGTCGAACGGCACGACGACGACCTGGAGCCCATTGCCGAGAGTCTTCTGGGCCACGGGGAAGGGAAAGATGTCGGCGGTCGGCGCGGCCGGTTCGGCCGCGCGCGCCGACCCGGCGCAGACCGCCAGGACACTCAGGGCCAGCGGGATTCCGTAGAGAGGTTTCACGATCGCGATCTCCTTTTCTGCAAACGCTCGGCGCTCGGGACTACCACCCGGAGCGCCACGTATCCTAATCTACGGGGAATGAAGAGGTCTGTTCCCGTCGCCGCCCCTCTGGTTCTCCTCTTGCTGCTCACGGCGCTCTGCGCTCTCGTCGCCCTGCGGTCGAACCCTCGGCAGGCGACTTCCGCCGTCCCCCAGACTGCCCCCACCGCCCCGCCAACCGCCGGCGCCGCCTCTCGCGCGGAGAGTCTCGCCGCCCGGCGCACTCCGGTCGTCGCGGTGGTCGAAAAGGTCGCTCCGGCGGTGGTCAACATCTCGGCCGAGTCGATCGTCCGTGAGGTCGATCCGTTCTTCGGCCAGTTTTTCGGCTCGCGCAGCCGGCGCTCGCAATCGCTTGGCTCCGGATTCGTGATCGACTCGACCGGCATCGTGGTGACCAACGCCCACGTGGTCGAAGGGGCGTCGAAGATCGTCGTCACCCTGCTCGACGGCCGGGAGCTGGACGCCGACGTGCTCGGTTTCGACCACGACGCGGACCTCGCGGTACTCAACATCCGCAACGTCAAAGGGCTCCCCGCGGTGCCACTCGGCACCAGCGGCGATCTGATGATCGGCGAGAGCGTGGTCGCGATCGGCAACCCGTTCGGGCTCTCGAACTCGGTGACCGCGGGTGTTCTTTCGGCGCGCGGCCGGTCGGTTCCGTCGGAAACCGGCGAGCGAAATTTCACCGATTTCCTCCAGACCGACGCCTCGATCAACCCGGGCAATTCCGGCGGTCCCCTGGTCAACATCCTGGGCGAGGTGATCGGTATCAACACCGCGATCGTTTCAGGGGCCAACAGCGTCGGTTTCGCGATTCCCGCCGACCGGGCGCGCCGGATCATCGACGATCTCCTCCGCTTCGGCGAGCTGCGGCCGCTCTGGACCGGACTGCGGCTGCTCACGGTGGATGCCGAGCTGGCCCGGCGCTACGACCTGGAAGCCTCCCGCGGCGCCCTGGTCTACAAGGTCTATCCCGGATCGCCCGCGGCCCAGGCCGGCCTCGCCGAAGGTGACCTGGTGACGGCGGCCGGAGGGCGACCGGTGGCAGCCCGCGAAGACGTGACCACCGAGCTCTATACGCTCCCCGCCGGGAGCGGCCTGGCCCTCGACCTGCGCCGCGCGGGCAAACCGATCAAGGCGACGCTCGCGCCGGCCGCTCCGCCGCGCGGCCTCGGCCTGCGCATCCTCGAAGATCAGATCGGCTTGTCGGTCGAGACCGATCGCGGTTCGATCCTGGTTCAAAAGGTGGCCGGCAACAGCGCCGCGGAGCGCGCCGGCCTGCGCGCCGGGGACGGCATCCTCGGCGCCAACGGCCGGGAGCTCAAGGATCTCGACAACCTGGGCGAAGAGGTGCTCCGCGGCTTCGACCGGGGCGGGCTGCCGCTGGTGGTCCAGCGCGGCCGGTATTCGTACAACCTGGAGTTCCCGTTCTAGCGCAGCGGCGGAGGGCTCGATGATCAAGGGTCTAGGCCGCTGGACGCTGGGCGCGGGAGTGCTCCTGCTCGCCGCCGGCATTGGCTTCGGCCTGCTACGGGAAAGCCGGCTGCAAACCCAGTTTCAGGGAGGGGTCGGCCGGCTCCAGGCCGACGCGCAAGACCTCTGGTCGAAGCCGCTGTTCGACCTCGGGAGCTTACCCGTCTCGCCCGCCTTCTTGCTCAAGGCGGCGATCTTCCTGATCCTTCTGAACCTGTTCGCCCGCGCCAGCCGGAAGTTTCTCCAGAAGCGCATCCTCTCGCGCACTTCGATCGACGAGGGGCAGAAATACGCGATCTCCCGCGGCGTCGGTTACGCGGTGTTCCTGGGCGGGCTGTTCGTTGGTCTCCAAGCCGCGGGGATCGATCTTTCGAGCTTCGCGATCGTCGGCGGCGCGATCGGGTTCGGCATCGGTTTTGGTCTCCAGTCGTTGGCCAAGGATTTCGTCTCGGGCCTGATCCTGCTGATCGAGCGCGGAGTGAAGGTGGGAGACCGGATCGAAGTCTCGAACCTGCTCGGCGACGTCAAGCAGATCGGCGCGCGCACCACCCGAGTGCAAACCAACGACAACGTGGTGATTCTGGTGCCGAATTCGGAGCTGACCGCCCGGGTGACGAACTGGACCGCCCACGGCCGGCTCGCCCGCTTTTCGCTCGACATCGGGGTGGCCTATACGAGCGATCCCGAAGGGGTGCGGGACGCGCTGATCGAAGTGGCCCAGGCCAATGAAGGCGTGCTCAAGGAGCCGGCGCCGGACGTGATCTTCATCGGCTTCGGCGACAGCGCGCTCAATTTTCAGCTCAGAGTCTGGACTTCGCGCCACCTGCGCACCCCGCAGACGCTCAAAAGCGAGCTTTATTTCGCGATCTTCCGCCGCTTCCGCGAAGACGGGATCGAGATCCCCTTCCCGCAACACGAGGTGCGGGTGATCCAGCCGAACGGCGTCGCCTCGGTCCTCTCTCTCGCCTCGGGCGCCGCTCCTCCCCCGGCGGCGCAACCGCCTCTCTCGCCGCAACCCTCCGAGACCCCATGACCCACCGCATCGCCCTGTTGGTCTCCGGCGCGTCCGGCATGCTGCTGCCGCGCCACGTGCTCGGCAGGCTCGCCGAACATCCAGGAATCGAGCGGATACACCTCGCGGTCTCCGCCGGAGCGAGCCAGGTGCTGCGCCACGAGCTGGGGCCGGAAAAAACGGGCGCGGCCGACCTGCTGGAGGCGGCCCATCTTCCCGAGGAGCTGCGGGCTAAAATCCGCATCCACCGCGACAACGAGCTCGACGCGCCGATCGCCTCCGGCTCCTATCGCCTGACCGGCGCGGTCGTCCTACCGTGCAGCGCGGGAACCCTCGGCGCTCTAGCAACCGGTTCGGCCCGCACGCTGGTCCACCGCGCGGGAGCCGTGGCGCTTAAAGAACGCTGGCCGCTAATCCTCGGCTTCCGCGAAACCCCCTACAGCCTGGTCCACCTCGAAAACATGCGCCGCCTGCTGATCGCGGGAGCGACGATCCTGCCGCCGGTCCCGGCGTTCTACATCGGAGGGGAGGACCTGCCGCGCTTCCTCGACCATTACGCGCTGCGCATTCTCGACAAGCTCGGGATCGACGCCGAGGGCGCAGGGCTGCGCTGGGGAAGCGAGCCGTGAGGTAACCCGAGGTACACCCTTCGGCGCACGACCGGCACCCTGGATTGACCGGCGCGCCACCCTGCCGTCCCAGCCCCCTTCTACGCTGAATCGCGGTGCGCATTCGGGCGCGCCGGTTCCCGTAGGAAGGATAACCATGACATCGAAAACCCTTGTGACGAGGGCGGCTCTCGCGGTGGTTCTCGCCACAGTGGCGAGCGGCGCTTCCGCTCGCGACCTCAACAACGACGGCGTCGGTTCGGCCAATCAACGTTTCCCCGGTGTAACCCAGGCCACGCGGACGGCGCGTGGCTTTACGCTCGCCTTCCGGGCGCGGGGCATCGCGAAGGTCGAGAATCCCTCGGGCTTGATCACCCATTTCGGCTATCTGAGCGACGGTGCGACGCAGCCGGTCGAAGCGACGAAGACGGAGCCCGACGAGAACACGTACCTCGTCCTCGACCACAACCCTGGCGGCCCGACCGCGGGGTTTGAATACGGCCGCCACTTCCTTTTCCAGGGGCACGAGAATGGCGGCGACCTTTCGTATGTCACGCGGATCAACTTGGACGTGGCCGATGCCGCGCACCGGATCACGCTGCTCACGCCGACCGGCGCCGACGGCAAAACCCACTTCAACCGGATCGACGGCTCGGTCTGGAATCCGTTCACCGGCACTCTCCTCTTCGCGCAGGAGAACGGCAACACCGGGGGCGTATTCGAGATCCCCGTCGAGTTCGGCACCTCGGAACCGCGGACGCTCTACGGCAGCCTCGGCCGCGGCGGCTATGAGGGAATCCACCCCGATGACCAGGGGCGAATCTACCTGGCCGAGGATGTTGGTGGCAGCAAGGTGCGCGTCGACCCGAACGACCCAACGAGCGTCTCAGCGGCTCGTGTTCCCAACTCTTACATCTATCGCTTCGTACCGGTCTCGCCAAGCGACCTCTCGGCCGGCAAGCTCCAGGCGCTCCAGGTGCTGATCGACGGCGTACCCGTCACCTACGTGCCGATCGACGCCACGCACCCCAACGGCGACGCCTTCTCGACCAACCAGAAGAAAATCTACACGCCCGGACTTTCGTCCCCGGTCCGATGGGTGACGGTCCACGACACGGCGGTCGACGGCACCGCCGATTTCGACGCCAATGCGCTCGCGCGGGCGGCCGGCGCCACGCCGTTCAAGCGGCCGGAGAATGTAGCTTTCGTGCCGAACACGGGTTTCCACTCGTTCGTCTTCGCGCCGACCGGCGACACGGACGTGAATTCGGGCAACCGGGCGGCGCTCGCCGCGCGCGGCGCCTGGGGTGCGATCCTGCGCGTCGACCTCGACGGCGGCGGCGACACGGGGACGATCGAGACGCTCTACCTCGGCGATCCCGAGCACGCGGCGTTCGACAACCTGACGTTTGCGAGCGAAAAGATCCTGCTGGTGGGCGAGGACCGAGGGGACGGCCTGCACAAGCAGCTCAACCGCCTCGACTCGGTCTGGGCGATCGACATCTCCGAGAGCGCCGCCGCGCCGGTTCGACTGCTGGCCCTTGGGCGCGATCCCTCGTCCACTCACGACGCGGCGCTGCTCGACGCGGCGACTCCCGGCTACCAGAACGATGGCGACAACGAGCCGACCGGTATTCTCGTTTCCGACGGCGACCCAAGCGTCGACGGCTTGCTGGGCCACCGGCCGCCGGTCAACGCCCGGTGGTTCTTCACTCAGCAGCACGGCCGCAATTTCATCTACGAATTCCTAGGCGACCTGAACGTCCAGTAGGCCCAAGGCTTCAACCCCCGAGGCCGGCGGCCTAGACACGGCTGCCGGACTCGAGGGGGTGCAAAGACCCTCCGCGATTCGCTTTCTCGATAAGCTCGACCCCGGCGCCGAAGACGAGACACCGCGCCCAGGGGAGCGAACCCATGAAGATCGTCCTGCCGGGAGGCTCCGGCCAAGTGGGAACCCTGGTCGCGCGGGCGTTCTCCGCCAAGGGGCACGAAGTGGTGGTCTTCGGCCGAAACCCTGGAGCGCGCGGGAAATCGCCCGCCGCGCCCTGGCGCACGATCGCCTGGGACGGCCGCACGCTCGGCCCCTGGACCAAGGAGATCGATGGCGCGGATGTCGTGCTGAATCTCGCGGGACGGAGCGTCGACTGCCGCTACACCGCGGAGAACCGCCGACGGATCGTGCTCTCGCGCGTCGATTCGACGAGGGCGGTCGGCGAAGCGATCGCCCTGGCGGAGCGGCCGCCCCGCGTCTGGCTGCAGATGAGCACGGCGACGATCTACGCCCACCGCTACGACGCACAGAACGACGAGGCGACCGGCATCCTCGGCGGCAACGAGCCCGGAGTCCCGGACACCTGGCGCTTCAGTATCGAGGTCGCCAAAGCCTGGGAAGCGACCCTCGCCGAGGCCAAAACGCCGCAAACCCGCAAGGTCGCCCTCCGCTCCGCCATGGTGATGAGCCCCGATCGAGGAGGCATCTTCGATGTGCTTCTCGGCCTCGTCCGCCGCGGTCTCGGCGGAGCCTCAGGGGACGGCCGCCAGTACGTCTCCTGGATCCACGGCGACGATCTCCTCGCTGCGCTCCGCTTCCTCCTCGATCACGAGGAAATCGACGGAGCCGTCAATCTCTCCTCGCCGAACCCGCTCCCCAATGCCGATTTCATGCGCGCCCTCCGCCAGGTCTGGGGAACCCGCATCGGCCTTCCCGCCAACCGCTGGATGTTGGAAATCGGAGCGCTCTTCCTGCGCACGGAAACCGAGCTGATTTTGAAGAGCCGGAGGGTGGTGCCAGGGAGACTGCTGGAGGCGGGGTTTGCGTTTCAGTTTCCGGAGTGGGCGACGGCGGCGGGAGACCTGTGCCAACACTGGCGCGAAGGCGGCGACGCGCGGCCCTGAATCGATCCAACCCTGTCAGGCTAAGTCATCCATCGGCGCGGGAACTTCTGGGTACGGATCGAGATCCTCGCCGAGGGAACCCATGGCGGCGAGAAAAGGTGCGGAAACCCCAGCGGAACGGTCCGGCAGAGATGCACGATGCGCCGCCGCAGGGCAACCGCCTGCTCGTCGGGGCCGGTCGCCCGCCGGTAGATCTCTCGCCACGCTTAGACCTCGCCCCGGTCGAGAATCTGAGCCAGCACCTCGTCGCTAAGGAGGTTGGCGCCGTTCCGATTCCAGAGAGCTTGGGAGCGAGACAGATCGAAGCTCATGGCGCTGCCTCTTCGGAAGCAAGGAACGGTCCGGCCAGCGCCTTGGCTTTGATCCGCGCCATCTCGGCGAGCGTGGGGATCCGCAAACCCGCGACCTCCTCGGTTTCCAGCGGGCGGACGCGGCGCAACTGGCGGATTCCGGTGAGAATGCCGTCGAGCCTTCCCAGAATGAGCACGGGACGGCGCACCCGCGCGGTTCGCCACCCGGCGACCTCCTCGAGGTCGCTGAGCACCTGGTCGAACCGGTCGCTCAGGTCGGCCACCACGTGATCGCCATCAACACTCACGCGGTGCCCGGGTTGAAGTGCCGCCGCCGTTCCTCCCACCAAGACGGCGTCCGGCACGATCGCCTGAAGATGGCGCTCGGCCGCAAGCAAGCGCTCCCAATCCGGGATCTCTTCATTTCTCACGGTCTAAGAGTACCTCTGCGGCCCCCGAAAGACGACCCGGGGGTGCTTCCGGTCCAGCCTCTCCGTCGCGTAATCTACACGGCAGCCTGTTCATGGTGTCCTTCGCTTTCGTGGTCGGCACTGACCAAGCCGGCTCGTGCGAGGGTCCGAGGAAAAGAGGGTGGGGCCCGCGAAGCCCCACCCTCGAACTTTCTACAGCTACCTCTTTTGATCTCGACTTGGATCGATGGGTGTGTCCTGCCTGCAGGCCGCGGGAGCTCCCTTTGGACGGTGCGCACGGCACACCCTGCGAGATCAGTTTTCCGCCGTGGGCTTCGCCTCCTTCTTCTTACGGCCGCGCTTGGCCCGGTGCTCGGAGCGGATGTTGAAGCTTTCGAGAACCGGGTTGGCCCAACCGTATTGAGCGCGGGCGACCGCCGCGAGCTTCCGGAAGCCTTCGCTGGCCTCCTTGTTCTGCCGTCGGCGAAGGACCAACGCATCCGTCAGCTGGCCGCGGAGCATCTGACAGGTTTCCTGGGTGGTGCGGAGCGCGTCGACCCGGCGGCGGATTTCGGCGAGGTGAGCCTCGCCGCCCGGGATGCCGGGAATCGCCTCCTGGATGTTCTGGATCGTCACGTCGCACTGGTTGATCTTGGCCCCGAACGTCGTGTCTTTCATACTGCCTCCTTGTGAGAAAACGAACCGCGAAATGCGGCCCGGTGGTGCCGATTGGACCCCGACAAACATCACGCTACAGACCCTAACGGACACACCCCTGAGAAAACGATAGGTCGGCGAAGATTCTTTTTCGCCCGTGGCGAAGAGGCTCAGAGAAGGGACGTGAAGCTTCGCGGAATTCGATTTTCCGGGAGAGAAATTCGATTTCGCGGACGAGAAAATCGATTTTCCGGACCGGGTGAACGATTTCGCCGGTGAGAAAATCGATTTTCCAGCCGGGAAAACTGATTTCGCGAGCCAGAAGAACGCTTTTGCGGGTGGGAAATTCGATTTCGCGGGTGAGAAAATCGATTTCGCGAGCCGGATGAACGATTTCGCCGACCAGGAATTCGAATTTCTCGGCGGGAAAAACGAATTCGCCGACGAGAAAATTGAATTTCCGGGCCGGATGAACGATTTCGCGGGTCGAAAAATCGATTTCGCCGACCGAATGGACGGGGCGTCCGAAGCTCGGCGGCGGCTACGAGTCCCGCCCCAGTTCGGCCAAAAGCTCGGCCAGCTCCGGTCCGATGCGCCGCAACTCGGCGCGGTGCGCGGCGGCGAGGCTTGCCAGTGCGCTTCGCCCTTCGGTGGTGAGACGAACGCGGACTTGGCGGCGATCGTTGTCGGAGCGCACGCGTTCGACCAAATCCTTGGCGGCCAAGCGATCGACCAGACCTACGGCGCTGTGAGGGCGCACCGCGAGTTCGATCGCGATCTCGCCGATCGTCATCGGCTCGTCCTGTACCCCCCTGAGCGCGAGGAGAGCCTGATGCTGCTGCGGCGTCAGGCCCGCGAGGCGCGCGGCCTCTTCGCTGAACCGGAGAAAACGCCGTAGAGAGGCGCGGAATCGCGCCAACATGCGGAACTGTCCGTCGCTCACCGGTTCGGGCACGGCGACATTCTACTTCTCGCTTCTATCGTTCTACGATATATATTCCCTGCGCCGCGATTTTTCGTCCGCACCCTTTGGAGGTCACTTGAAGCGATGACCGTTGACGATTCCGCCCGCCCAGGGCTTCACGCATCGCGCGACAGGCTGGCCGACTTCAGCACCGACCGCCGGGTTCTCGTGCTGGCCGGCCTGGCGGCGCTGATCGGGTTGCTCGCGGCCTTCGTCGCCTCCGCGTTGGTCTGGTTGATCGCCGTCATCACCAACCTCGCCTACTACCAGCGCTTTTCGTCGCACTTCACGTCGCCGGCAGGCAACACTCTTGGCTATTGGGCCGTGCTCGTTCCCGTTGTCGGCGGCCTGGTGATCGGCTTCATGGCGCGCTACGGCTCGGAGAAGATTCGAGGCCATGGAATCCCCGAGGCCTTGGAAGCCATCCTCATCGGGCGCAGCCGGGTCGAGCCGAAGGTCGCGCTGCTCAAGCCGGTCTCGTCCGCGATCTCCATCGGCACCGGCGGGCCGTTCGGCGCCGAAGGCCCGATCATCATGACCGGGGGCGCCGTGGGCTCCCTGGTGGCACAGCTCTTTCACCTGTCGTCCGCGGAACGCAAGACCTTGCTGGTCGCAGGTGCCGCCGCGGGTATGGCCGCCATTTTCGCGACGCCGATGGCGGCGGTGTTGCTCGCGGTGGAGTTGCTGCTTTTCGAGTGGAAGCCGCGGAGCTTCATTCCGGTCGCCGTGGCCTCCGTCATCGCGGCGCTCGTCCGGGTGCCGCTCCTGGGCGCGGGACCGATCTTTCCCGTTCCCGCGCACGCCGCGCTGGGCGCCGAGGCGATCGGCTTCGCGGTTCTCGTCGGCCTCGCGGCGGGACTGGCATCGGGTCTGCTGACCGCGCTCGTCTATGCTTTCGAGGATCTTTTCGCCAAGCTCCCGCTGCACTGGATGTGGTGGCCGATCCTCGGGGGGCTCGCGGTCGGCATCGGCGGCTTGCTCGACCCGCGCGTATTGGGCGTGGGGTACGACACCATCCAGGACCTCCTCGGCGGCCATCTCGTAGGCGGCTCGGCGGCGATGCTGCTGTTGCTCAAGGCGGTGGTCTGGTCCGTGGCTCTGGGCTCGGGCACGTCGGGAGGCGTGCTCGCGCCTCTGCTCATCATGGGCGGCGGCTTGGGCGCTCTCGAATCGTCGCTCCTGCCGGTGGGCGACGCCGGCCTTTGGGCCATGGTCAGCATGTCCGCGATGATGGGCGGAACGATGCGCTCGCCATTGACGGCGATTCTTTTCGCCGCCGAGCTGACCCACGACTGGAACGTCTTGCCGGCCCTGTTGGTGGGTTCGGTGGCCGCGCACGGCGTGACCGTCCTGCTGCTCCGTCGCTCGATTCTGACCGAGAAAATCGCCCGCCGCGGCCTTCACCTGGTGCGCGAATACAGCGTGGACCCTTTCGAAGTGCATCGCATCGGCGAGGTCATGGACAGGAACCTGGTCACGATTCCAGAATCGATGACCGTCGGAGAGCTGGCGGCGCAGATCGCCGCCGGCAATTCCGCGCTCGGGGACCGTCAGGGCATCCCGATCCTTGATGGGGAGGGGGCGTTGTCCGGAATCATCACGCGCAGCGATCTCATGCGGGCATTGGAGGACGACCAAGGAAGGGGCGCGAGCGTATTGGACGCCGGGACCCGAAACCTCATCGTCGCCTTTCCGGACGAACTCCTGCGAGACGCGGTCGGGCGGATGCTCGGAAACGACATCGGCCGGCTGCCAATCGTCGCTCGCGACGCCCCTCGGCGGCTGGTGGGTTATCTGGGCCGGGCCGGAATCATGCGGGCCCGCGTGCGCTTGCACGAGGAGGAAAACCTGCGCGAGCGCGGTCAGCGCGCGAGCGTCAGCTCCTTGACCGACACCCGTTTGGGCTCGGGGTAAGGGACGGTTTCGCCGCGGATCGCGCTCCAGAGGATGCGGTTGAACAGGTCGTCGTCCGAGGCGTCCGGGATGTCCAGGTTGAGCCGGGCCGAGGCTTGCGCGGCGGGGCCGGCGGCGGGGTTCAGCTCGTCGAGCGGCACCGGGGGAACGAGGGGGTGGTAGGGGGTGAGGTCCGCCTCGGTGCCGAAGATCTCGCGCAGCGGCCGGCCGTAGTGGTCGAACTGCGAGAGGTTTCCGAGGTGGAGGATCTCCTCGATCGTCGCCAGTACGTCGGTCGTATTGACGAAACGGTGGCTGACCCCTCCCTTGTTGTAGGCCGAGATCGCGAGCATCACGCTGCGGTGGGAGTCGACGTGATCGGGTCCCGCCTGCGCGTCGTCTTCGAGCGCGAAGATCACCGTGTTCTTCCAGAACGGGCTCGCCGAGAGCGCTTCGACGATCCGGCCGAGCGCGAGGTCGTTGTCCGCCATGTGGGCGCGCGGCGTCATCTGCCCCGGCCGGGCGCCCGAGGTGTGGTCGCTCGGCAGGTGGAGAATCTGGAGCGCCGGCATCTTGCCCGCCACGACGAAGCCGTTGAAGTCGCGCAGCCAGACCGCCAGCCGTTTCTGATCGGGGATCGTCATGTCGAACGCCGGATAGTCGGGGCTGGTGTAGGGGCGCAAGGCCGCCTTGGTCGAGCGGTAGGTGACGGGGTTTGAATCCTTCACCGGCTCGGCGTACTCGCCGTAGACGCGCAGGCTCAGGTGTTTCGCGATCGCCAGGTTCCACAGGTAACCGCTCGCGGAATCCTCTTCGTCGCCGTCCTCTTCGCGGCCGGGGCGGCGGTCGGAATAGACCGAGGAAACCGTCTTTTCGGTGAAATCGGTGACGTAGGCGGCGGTCGACCAGGGGTGCCCCTGGGAGCTGACCTCGGCGTTGACGAAGAATCGGTCGAACAGGCCGAAGCGCTCGGCGAGCGCATGGTGGTTGGGCGAGACCTCGCGCGGGAAGAACAGGAGCGAGGTATCGCCGTCGCCTTGGGGCAGATCGCCGAAGATCTGGTCGTAGGTGCGGTTTTCCTTGACGATGTAGATCACGTGCTCGAAGGGGGGATAGGCGGCGGCCGAACGGGTGCGATCCCAGCCGTTCGCGCGGGTTACCCTTGCCGTGAGCGCGGGCAGGTCGCTTAGCGCCGCTTCGGGGATCACCGAGAGCGCGCCGTTCAACTGGCCGAGGGTGTAGTCGTGGGATCCCTTGATGAGTTTGTCCGGAGGCTGCTGCATACCGCGGTTCGGCCCGGTACCGCGCCCTTTGGCGTCGATCACTAGCAGGTCGCCGCGGTCGGCGAGCACCGCCGTCGGGTACCAGCCGACCGGAATCCGCCCGGCGAGCTTGTCCGTGTTGCCCTTGGCCTTCTTCGTCGCCGAGAGACCGGCGACCCCCGACGTGCGGGAAGACAGATCGAAAACGGCGACGGCGTTCGCGTCGGCCTCGGCGACGAACAGCCGTCGGCCGTCTTTTGAAAACGCGAGCGCATTGGGCGTCGAGCCCTCGTGCGGACCGGCCGGCGGCGGATCGAGGAGCGTCGCGATCACCTTTCGGCGCGCCGTATCGACCACGGCCACCCGGTCGGTGCTCGCCGAGGCGACGAACAGGCGCGTGCCGCTCGGATTCAAGAGGAGGGCCGAGGGGTGGCGGCCGACGGCGACCGAACCCGCGCTCCGAAGCTTGCCGTCTTTGCCCGGACGGAAGATCGCGACGCCGTCTCCCCCCCAGGCCGAAACGTAGACGGCACCGCTCGGCGCCACCGCGACGGCGTAGGGGTAGAGCCCCGTGGCCGGCCGTTCGAGCACCTTGCCGGTCGCGGCATCGAGGACGGCGAGAGTATCCGAGAGGTTTTCGGCGACGTAGAGCCGGGCGCCGTCGGGTGAGATCGCGAGACCCGCGGCGTAGCGGGTGGCATCTTTCCCTTCGGCCTTCTCCGCCAGGACGAACGGCGGCAGCGCTTTCGCACTTTGGCCGTCCCAGGCGTAGCGATAGACGACGTCCGCGTCGCCACCGGAGGTGTAGAGCGTCTTGCCATCCTTAGAAAACGCGAGACCGAGAAACGCCGCCGCCTGGGGAAGCGTCTGCAAGACAGCGCCGGAGCGGCGATCGACCACCTGGATGCCCTGCTCGCGCCAGCCGCTCGACAACACGATCAACCGCTCGCCGCCCGGGGCGAGGAGGGCGTTGATCGGCAGGTTGCCCAGATCGTACAGCTCGCCCGCCGGATCGAGCTGCGCCCCGGTGGGCAGGCGCGCGATGTCGGGTGGGTCGGGTGGGGTAATGGGCGGCGTCCCGTCAGCGACCGCCGGGGCAAACACTGCACCGAGGAAAAAGGCGAAAGCGAGCGGGCGGAGGTTGTCTCGGATCGGCATCTCCCGAGATTGCCCAAGAACTCGCCGAGATGCAAGGGGTGATCCCGGGTCGGGTCACTCCCGCCGATCCGTGCGGCCCCACCGCCACCAGGAGTGGACCATGCCCAACGCCGTTGCGGACCATGCCAGCAACGCCACCGGCAAGGTGGCGCGAGCGAGACCGGCGAGCGGTGCCATGGGAAGCGCCGCGGCGAGCTGCCAGGTGGCGGCGGCGTACATACCCAGCGGGAAGACCATCGCCCAATATTGTGGGTCGTAGGTAAGTGCGTACCGGCGCCAGAGGTGCCGCCAGGCGCCGAGAAGCAATAAAAGCGGAATCCACCAAGTGCCCGTCGCCCAGAAGAAAAGGGTGAAACCCCGCAGAAACGGCGCGAGATCGGAGACCAGCGGCGAGCGGTGGGCAACGAGCAACAACGTCGCGCCGGCAAGGGTTGAGATCGCCACCGCTCCCATGTTGATCCAGTAGGGCGGCGTGAGGGCGGCGGTCTCCAACTCGAGAAACGTGAAGCGATAGAAGATCAGCGTGATGATCGACAGATAGAGCATGCAACCGATCAAAAAGAAGACCAACGCGCCAAAGAGCGTCGCCGCCGCCGGCCATCCGAACGGATCCACCAGGCCGGCGCCCAAAATCGCGACGGATTGCGTGGACACCGTGGCCAGGAGCCAGGCACCGTTGATGCCCTGGCCGAGCGTCGGTTTCTTTTGCCGCACGATGACGGCGAGAAAGAACGAGTACATCACCAGCGCCCACAGACCGATCCCAACCGCGAAGAAGAACTCGGCGGCGCCTCGCCAGGAAGCGACGCGCAGACACTGGCTGCCGAGGACGTTCGTCGCCGCCACCAGGGTGAAGTACCCCGAGCCTCGGGCGTGATCGCCTAGATCTTCGAGCATCCGCCGGGGAAACGCGATCAACCGAGCGAGCGTCAGCGCCAGGAGGACCGCGTAGAAGACGAGGTTTAACCCGAGCAGCGGCCGGGCGATTCCTGGAAAGCCGAGGAGTTGGCAGGCGATTGAGACGATGCCCGTCGCCATCACCAGGGCGAAGTAACCCGGGAAGAGATTGGCGAGCGCTTGGCCGGCGCGACCGTGCGGCGGCTGATTCCTGTGCCAACTCACCGGTTCGACCCCGTGCCGCTCTCAGCGGTCGAGCTGGTAGACATAGCGAAGCAGGCCGAGGATGAGCAGTAAGCAGGCCGCGCTGGCGGCCGCCGCGGGGAGCGCCGCGGTGTGATCGCCGCCGAGATAGGCGTTCATCGTCGCGGTGAAAAGCCAGAGCTGCAGCACCACGATCAACACCACGATCGCGATGATGCCTGAAAGGATCGGGGTCTTCTGCGCCCGCGTGAAGCGCCGTCGGCCGTTCACGAGGTTCGCTCCGTGACCCCGACGGCAAAGATCCGGTCACCGCGCACCTTGAGCTCGACTTTCGGCAGCGGCCGGCGCGGCGGGCCGGAGATCGTCCGCCCCGTTGCGAGGTCGAAGTTTCCGTTGTGGCAGGGGCAGTGGAATCGACCTTGCGCCACTTGCGGGATGACCGGGCAGGAGAGGTGTGTGCATCGTTGATCGAACGCCACCACCTCCTGCTCGCTCAAGCGCACCAAAAGCTTCGGCTGGCCCGGACCTGGATAGTCGAACTGCAGCGTCCCCCCGACCGGCAGATCCGAGAGACGGGCCACCAAGAGTTCGCGCGAATCGGCGCTCCCTCCGAACCAGCTCTTGGCGAGAATCCAGGCCTGGCCGGCGACGAAGGCGAAGCTGGTGAGGGCGAGGAACTTGGTAAATTCGCGACGCGCGACGTAGTGGTCCTCCGGAACATCAATAGGAAAGTCCCGCCGCCACTTCGGCTGTTCTTCCATCGGCCGGCCGTCCGGGGCGATCGTGAGCTCGTCGGGGTCGCTGCGGCTCATGCGGAGCCCTCCTCGAAGTAATTCGCGAGCAAGGGATCGAGCGGCGGGGCGGTCGAGCCGCCCGGCTCTAACGGTGCCGTAATCTGCAGCAGGTTCTCCGCGAACGACTTCGGCACGACCATTTTCACCTTGGTGGTCACCCGCTGGGCGCCGAAGCGGAACGTGTCGACCGGTTGCGAATTGGGGCGCAGGCTCTCGAACTCTTCGCGGGTGCCGAAGTAGAGCGCTTGGCTCGGGCAGACCGAGGCGCACATCGGCTTCAAGCCTTGCGAAGTGCGGTCGTAGCACATGTCGCACTTCATCATCAGGTTGGCTTGGTCATGCATCTTCGGAACCCCGAACGGGCAGGCCAGCACGCAGTTGTTGCAGGCGATGCAGCGCGCTTTGCGGGCCGTCTGTACGACCCCGTCCTCGGTGCGCTTGATCGCGTCGGCCGGACAGACTTCGGCGCAGGTCGGCTGGTCGCAGTGCATGCAGATCACCGGAACCGTCTGCGTTGAGCGCGAGCGGTCGATGAAGTCGAGCTGGATCATCGACAGCCCTTTGTGGGTGTCGCACTCCGAGCAGGCCTGGACGCAGGCGTTGCAGCCGATGCAGCGCGCCGGGTCGATGTAGAAGTTGTAGTCGGCGGGTACCGGCATCAGGGCGAGACTCCTCGGACGGGGAAAGAGCGAGAGCGGTTCACGCGACAGCCTCGCGTATTTCTTCGGCGGTCGCCACGCGGAGTCGTACCGCGCAGGCCTTGAACTCCGGGATTTTCGAGATCGGATCCTGGGCGGAGATCGTGAGACGGTTGACGCTCCGCTTGCCCGGCCAATGGTAGGGCACGAAAATCGTATCGGGCCGAATGGTCGCGACGACCCGCGCCTTGAGCGTCAGGCGGCCGCGCCGCGTCTCGGCCGTCGCCCACGCGCCATCGCCGATCGAGAGCTTCTCGGCGAGTCGAGGATGGACCTCAATGAACGGCTCGGGATCCATGTCGAGCAGCGGGCCGATCCGTCGCGTCTGGGTGCCTGACAAGAACTGGCCGACCAGGCGGCCGGTGGTGAGGATGATCGGAAACTCTGCGTCGATCTCCTCGGCGGGCGGCGCATAGGTTGCGACGTTGAATCGTGCCTTTCCGTCGGGAAAGTAGTACGGGCCCTTGCCCTGTGCGACGACGTTCCACGACTCCGGCTCAAAAAGGCGGGGCGTGCCGGCATGGTCCGCGCTCGGACAGGGCCAGAAGACCCCCTGCTGGCGGTCGATTTTTTCCCAGGTGATCCCCGAGTAATCGGCGATACCCCCTTTGGAGGCGACGCGGAGTTCCTCGAAGATGGCGCGCGGCCCGTCAAACGTGAACCCGTGCTCTCGATCGATCGCGCGGGCAAGATCCTGAATGATCCGCCAGTCTTCGCGCGCCTCGCCCGGGCAGGCGATCGCCTTGTTGATCTTGATCACCCGTCCTTCGGTGGTCGTCACCGTACCCTCATCCTCCTCGTGAAGAGAGCCGGGAAGGACGATGTCGGCATATCGCGCCGTTTCGCTCAGGAAAAAGTCGATCGCCACGAAGAAGTCGAGCTTACCCAGCATCTCCCTGACGAAGTCGCTGTCCGGCAGGGAGACGACGGGGTTGAAGCAGAGCGAGAGGAGCCCCTTGATCTCGCCGCGCTCGATGCGGCGAAAGATCTCGTAGGCATCGACGCCGGGCTGTGGCATGTCTTCGACCGGCATACCCCAGACGCCGGCGATGTAGGAGCGGGCCTCCGGGTCGGCAAGCTTGCGTCCGCCCGGGAGTTGATCGCACTTTTGACCGTGCTCGCGTCCTCCCTGCCCGTTGCCCTGGCCGGTGATCGTGGCGTAGCCGCAGAACTCCCTGCCGATCCGTCCCGAGGCCAGCACCATGTTGATCGCGCCGAGCACGTTCTGCACACCGTGGCTCGAGTGCTCGATGCCGCGGGCATGCATCAGAAAACTGGTTTTCGCCGTTCCCCACCACTCCGCGGCCTGACGGATCGCCGACTCGGTGATGCCGGTGACCGAGGCGGTCCTTTCCGGCGTCCACTCGGCGACGTGACGGGCCAGCTCGTCGAAGCCGACGGTCTGATGCGCCACGAACTCGCGGTCGACCCAGCCGTTTTCGATCATCAGGTGCAAGATGCCATTGAAGAGAGCGACATCTCGGCCCGGCTTGATCGGGAGGAACAGGTCGCAGGTGCGAGCGATCGGCGTGAGGCGCGGATCGACAACGATCACTTTCGCACCGCGCTCGCGGGCCTGCCAGATGTAGTCCGTGGTGATCGGCGCGCATTCGGCGACGTTGGCCCCCGAGATCCAGATCAGCTCGGCGCCGAGGATGTCCGACCAGGGGTTCGCGGCACGGTCGACGCCGAACGCCTTGCTGTTCCCTGCGCCCGCCGACACCATGCAGAGACGCCCGTTGTAGTCGATGTTCGACGTGCCGAGCGCCATATGGGCGAACTTACCGACGAGATAGGCCTTCTCCGTGGTCAGGGAGGCGCCCGAGAGGACCGCCATGGCGTCGCGGCCGTAACGCTCCTGAATGCGCCGGATTTCGCCGGCCGTCCGTTCGATCGCCTGCCCGTACTCGATCGATCGGAAGCCGCCCGGCGATCTTTCGTCGCGTTCGTACGCGGTGAGCAGGCGATCGGGATGGGCGCCTTGCAGGTAGCGCTTGATCCCTTTCGGACAGAGCATGCCGCGATTGAACGGGAAGTCGTAACGCGGCTCGAAGCCGACGACCTCCTCATCCTTGACTTTGAGTCGGATGCCGCATTGCTGGCCGCAGAAGCAGCAGTGCGTATCGACGATCCTGTCGGGCACGACGCCGGTATCGAGGCGTGTGCCGCTCGAATAGGCCGCGTGCGGGCCGAACGGATCGTCGACCGGCGGATCTAAAGCGGTCAGCCTAGCCATGGAAGTTCTCCGCATCATCCGTGCCGAGCGGTCCTTCGCCGAGGCCGGGATTGACGTAGCTCGGTGCCGCCCCGGGCGCCACCAGCACACCACCGCGCACGCCGCTCCAGGCGAAACCCTGTGCGGTGGCCAGCAACGCCCGTCGGCATGGGGGGCAGACCCATTGATAGTGGCCGACAGATCCCGCGAGGGAGTAATCGAAGCCGAGACGTCGCTCGACCTCGATCAGGTCCTCGACATGCATCTTCGACGTAAAGCCGTGGCCACAGCGGCGGCAGATCGCTGCTTCCTCGTCGCGGCCGACCTCTTTGTAGAAGCGCACCGCGAGTTGCGCCGGACGCTGGAAGATATGGAAGAACTTGCCGAACGGCAGCCAGAGAAAGGTGAAGATCACCGTCACCGCGTGGAGGATGGCCAGGAAGTCGTAGGCGTATCCGTGCATCCACGTATAGCTCGCGGTGAGCATGAGGCCGGTCAGGCTGACCGCGAAAAGTAGGAACAGAGGGAGAAAATCCTCGATAAAACTCTGTAGCGCCGCCGCGCCCTCTTCACGCATCCGGCGGCGCATGGCGAGCATCACACCGGCGATCACCAGGAAGGATGCCCAGACCAGACCGTGAAAGATCAGAAAGCCGAAGAGTGACCCGCTGGGAAAGGTGAACACCGGCAAGCCGAGGGCGAAGACGCGGTAGGTTTCTGGGCTTCCCGGCACCGACTCGAACATGAACCAGCCGAAGACGAGGGGAAAGGTAATCGCGACGGCGAGCAGGCAGCCCCAGAGAATCAACAGGTGCGTGAGTCCGCGGAGCCGGCCGCGCGCCCAGATGAAGCGGTTGAGCGCGATGTCGGAAACGGCATGCAGGAGACCGTGACCGAAGTTGCGCAGGCGCCGCTCGCCGGAGCCGCGGCGGAAGACGACCTGCCACCCTCGCCGCCAGTAAAGCGCGGTGGGGGGCCGCTCCAACCACATCGCGTAGCGGTAGGTGATCCCGAAGGTCGCAAAGAGGATCGAGAAGGTATAGGCCACCAGCGCGGCGTCGAAATGCGCCAGATTCCTGGAGCCGCCGATGATGGCGGCTCCCACCAAGCCCGTGACCAAAAGCCCCCAGGCCCCGGCTCGGCGAGCCTCAGGGGCGATGCCCAATCGTCGGATCTGTTGGCTCACTCGGTCCCCTCCTCCTTTCTCTCCGAAGACTCGAAGGGTTGCCGTCAGGGTGTGCGTGCAGGGCGCAAGCCGCGCGCTCAGGCAGCCGCAAGCCGGGGGAAGAGAACATTGTTCTCGAGATGAATGTGGTGATGCAGATCCGTTTCGAGCGCCTCCAATCCGTGCCAGAGCGCGCTCCAGGTGTTGCAGGCGCCGTCCGGAAGCCGGAAGTCGTCCGTCAGACCGCGAATCTCCACCAGCCGGTTTCCCACCTCGGTATGGTCGTCGCGGAATGCGGCGACGGCCGGGCCGGCTTCGGCGCCGCGTTCGAGGATCGGCGGGAAGAGTTCGGCCTCCTCGCGGTCCATGTGTTGCGCGAGGTCGGCTTGGAGCGCCAGGTACGCCGTCTGGAGCGCGGGCAGACGCACCGGCTCGCGCTCGCCATGGACCCGGGCGACCTTGCGAACCATCGCTTCGAGGCGCGGAAGCTCCTCGCGAAGAGGGGCGTGGTAGGCGCTCAGGATGTGCCGCACCAGATCGTCGGGGGAGGCCTCGTTCCAGTTCTCGGCGGGGGCAGAGGTGGCGGCGAGGGATTCGTGGATTTCGGCCACCAAAGCCTCTGGGGTGAAACCACGTCGCTCGCAAATCTCGGCCAGCGAGCGTCCCCCGCCGCAGCAGAAGTCAATGCCGTGCCGAGCGAAAACGCGGGTGGCGAGGGGATGGCGGGCGGCGATTTCGCCGACCCGCGATTGGGGAGTGATGTCGAGGTCCATAGGGATCAAGTTCCTTTCTCTCAGGTCCATCAGGTCGATCGAATGGATCGGCCGTTGGCCGCATGGTGCGCCCGGTCGCCCTGCGGTGAACTCGCGACGGCGTAGGTGCAAGAGGCATCGCCGTCCGGCATGAACTGAATGCGATCGAGCGGTCTTCCCAGCAGCTCTTCGGCGAGCTTCATCTCGGCGCGGCAGGGAAGATGGGTGACGGCGACCAACTCGCGCAGCGGGCAGTGGCAGAGACGAAGGCGGATCGGCTCCCCGCCCTTAAGTTCCGCTTCGGCGAGGTAGCCTTCCGTCGACAGCGAGCGCGCGATCTCGTTCAGACGCTCGCCCACCTCAAGTCCTTCCATGCGTTGCGCGAGGCGCTCTCTTTTGAGGTGGGTGCGCGCCGCGAAGAACTCCTCAAGAAGCTCCGGGTGCTCGCTTTGGAGAAGGTAGCGGGCAAGCTCGGCGAGCATTTCGCCCTCGCGGCGCGGAAAGAGCGCCTCACCCTGGGCGCTCAGCCGATAGACCACTTGCGGGCGACCGGGGCCCTGCCGACGCACACCGGCTCGTTCGATCAAGTGTTGAGCGGTGAGCGATTCGAGGTGGCTTCTCACCGTCTCGCGAGCCACCTCCATCCCGGTCTCGACCTCGGCCAGAGTGACCTCGCCGCGCCGCTTCAAAAGCTCGAGCAGCGTCCGCTGGCTCGCGCCAAGCCCGGGTCCGTAGAGGTCGTCCATGGGGGCACCGTACTCTTCCGCCTCTCGGCTTGTCAAGGTTGTTGTGAGAAAAACCATGAAATCCATCGATCCAGGAGAGTCACGAAGCACAGTCGGCGAATTTCTAGGGGTCGGGTATGCTCCCCGGCCCGACGCCGGCATCGAGGCGCCCAGGAGCACGAGGTCCCATGTTTCCCCACGAACGCATCCGCAACTTTTCGATCGTCGCCCACATCGACCACGGCAAGTCGACGCTCGCCGACCGGATTCTTGAGAAGACCGGTTCGGTCTCCTCGCGCGACATGGTGGCGCAGCTGCTCGACGACATGGATCTGGAGCGCGAGCGCGGGATCACCATCAAGGCTCGCGCGGTCCGGCTGTATTTCAAGGCCGCGGACGGCGAGACCTACCAGTTCAACCTGATCGACACCCCCGGCCACGTCGATTTCGCCTATGAAGTCTCGCGCAGCCTTGCGGCCTGTGAGGGCGCGATTCTGGTGGTCGACGCCGTCCAGGGGGTCGAGGCGCAGACGCTCGCGAACGCCTATCTCGCGGTCGATGCGGAGCTGGCGATCGTCCCCGTGATCAACAAGATCGACCTGCCCGCCGCGGATCCGGAGCGGATCAAGGAGCAGATCGAAAACGTCATCGGGATCGACGCCCACGACGCGGTGCTCGCCTCGGCCAAGGCGGGGATCGGCATCGAAGACGTGCTCGAACGGGTGGTTCGCGACATTCCGGCGCCCACGGGCAACCCCGACGGGCCGCTCAAAGCGCTGCTGTTCGACTCCTGGTACGACCCGTATCGCGGCGTCGCCTGCATGATCCGAGTGATCGACGGCACGCTCAAGAAGGGCGAAAAGATCCAGCTGATGGCGAGCAAGCGGGTCTACGCGGTCGACGAGATGGGAATCTTCAGCCCGAAGGCGGCCGGCGTCACCTCGCTTTCGGTGGGCGAGGTCGGCTTCTTCTACGCCGGAATCAAAGATTTGATCCAGGCACAGATCGGCGACACCGTGACGCACTCCGAGCGCCCGACGGCCGAGGCTTTTCCCGGCTTTCAAGAGGTCAAGCCGGTGGTCTTCGCCGGCCTCTATCCGGTTTCGGCGGACGACTACGAGGGGTTGCGCGACGCGGTGGACAAGCTGCGTTTGAACGACGCCTCGTTCAGCTTCGAGCCGGAAAGCTCCGGCGCGCTCGGCTTCGGGTTCCGCTGCGGCTTTCTCGGTCTGCTGCACATGGAGATCATCCAATCGCGCCTGGAGCGGGAGTTCGACCTCGACCTGATCACCAGCGCCCCGGGCGTGCGCTACCGCGCAAAAACCACCGATGGCAAAGAGTTCGAGGTAGACAGCCCGGCGAAGCTCCCCGATCCGAGCAAGCTCGACTACTTAGAAGAGCCCTACATCACGTCGACGATCGTCTCCCGCTCCGAGTACGTCGGGGCGATCCTCCAACTCGCCGAAGACCGCCGCGGCGAGCAGAAGAGCCTCCAGTACCTGTCCACCGACCGGGTGTTGATCCAATACGACTTCCCGCTCGCCGAGGTGATCCTCGATTTCTACGACCGCTTGAAGTCCTGCTCGCGCGGCTATGCGAGCTTCGACTACCAGTTGATCGGCTACCGGCGCAGCGACCTGGTGAAGCTCGACGTCCTGGTGAACGGCGAAGCCATCGACGCGCTCTCGCTGATCATCCACCGCGAGAAGGCCTATTCCCGCGGCCGAATGCTGATCGAGAAGATGAAGGAGCTGATCCCCCGCCAAATGTTCGAGGTCGTCCTCCAGGCTGCCATCGGCTCCCGGGTCATCTCGCGGGAAACCGTGCGGGCGATCTCCAAAAACGTCATCGCGAAATGCTACGGCGGCGACATCTCCCGCAAACGCAAGCTGATCGAGAAGCAGAAGGAAGGCAAGAAGCGCATGAAGCGGGTGGGGCGCGTGGACATCCCGCAGGAGGCGTTTCTGGCGGTTTTGCGGATGGATTGATTGAGGGGCTCAGGTGGTCGAGTTGTCGCCTGGAGGTGACGGTTTCCGCCGTTTTGCGCTGGTTCACCTTGAAATCTGAACGGTGGTGTTATCGATTTTCAAGGTGTTTGCCTGGTTACCGCCCCCGCAGCTTGTACTGGTCGCGCAGCGACTTTTCGATCGCTTTGACCTTCCCTTTGTCCTTCCGGCGTGCAAGGGCGTCGCTTCGGACGCGCAGGCTCGCGGCTTCTTTCTGGAGCTTCCGCCAGCCTTCCAGGCGCTCGGCGGAGAGCTCCCCCCGTTCAGCCGCCTCGCGGACGGCGCAGCCGGGTTCGCTCTCATGGGCGCAGTCGCCGAACGCGCAGGAGCGGGCGAACTCTTCGATGTCGGAAAACGCGGTGCCGGTTCCCTCTTCGGCGTCCCAGAGCTGGATTTCGCGCATGCCCGGGGTGTCGATCACCAGGGCGCCGCTCGGCGCGAAGAAGATCTCGCGGTGGGTCGTGGTGTGGCGGCCTCGATCGTCCCCTTCGCGAACTTCGAGCGTCGCTTGGGCCTCGTGGCCGAGAAGCCTATTGATGAGGGTCGACTTGCCGACACCCGAGGACCCGAGAAGCGCCACCGTCATCCCCCGGGCGAGGTAGGGAGAGATCGCCTCGACGCCGTCGCCTTTCTTGGCGGAAAGCAGGTGGACCGGCGCGCCGAACGCGATCGCTTCGACCTCTGCGAGCCTCGCCGCCGGGTCTTCGCACAGGTCCGCCTTGTTGAGCAGCAGGACCGGCTGGGCGCCGCTCTCCCACGCCGCCGAGAGATAGCGCTCGACCCGGCGGAGATTGAAATCGTTGTCGAGACCGCAGAGAAGGAAGATCACGTCGACGTTCGCCGCCACCACCTGGTCTTCCGTGCGTCGCCCGGCCGCCTTGCGCGAAAAGGCGCTCTTCCGGGGGAGGACCGCCTGAATCCGTCCCTGTTTTCCCCCCGGCGGCACCTGGATCGCCACCCAGTCTCCGACCGTCGGCAGCTCGCCCGCGCTCTCCGCGTCGTGGCGCATTCGTCCGGAGCTGGTCGCCAGGACGTCGCCGCGCTCGGTCGCCACCACCAACATGCCGCGCTGGGCGATCACCCGACCGGGCAGGCAGCCTTTCGCCTCGAATTCGGCAAAAGTTGCGGCGTGCGCCGGGGTCCAGCCGAGATCTTCGATCGTCATCGGCAGGGATTCTGCGCGCAAACCTGGCCCGAGGTCGAGCGGCGGGTTCCTACCCCGGCGGGTCTGCCGGTCTACCCCAAAGGAGGGGGTGTCGGGAACGTCCGGGTTCTAGGCTTGAGCCGAGAGACCGATCTTTCGGATTTCCAGAGGACCCGCCCATGACCCGCTCTCCGGTGGCCTTGATCGCTTCGCTCCTTTCGATCGTTGCGGTGCCCGTTCTGCTCGCAGCCGCGACTGTGCTCCCCGATGAAACGCAGGAACCGGCCTCGGTGCGCGTCGCGCGGGGAAAGGTGGCCTTCCGCATCTACTGCCGGAGCTGCCACGGTGCGGAAGCACGGGGGGATGGTCCGCTCGCTCAGGAGCTGAGGAGTAAGCCCGCCGACTTGACGCGCCTGCGGGCGAAGGACGGCACGTTCCCGCGTGAAGAGGTCGCCGGAAAAATCGACGGCCGCTTCAAGGTAGCCGCCCACGGTCCCACCGACATGCCGGTATGGGGTTATTCGTTCCTGGTCTCGGGCAGCGACGCGGCGCAAGACGAGGACGTGCGCAAGAAGATCGAGGACCTGGTCGCCTATCTGGAGACGCTCCAGTCGAAGTAGCCAGGAGTCCCGGTTAGGAGAACTCCCGCCCGGCCGGCTAAAATCGGCCGGTTATGGCTCTGCCTGTCTATCTCGACAACATTCGGGTCGACCCTCCTCTGTGGCTCGCGCCGATGGCCGGGGTCACCGACCGCGATTTTCGACTGATCGTCCGGCGGATCGGCGGCGTGGGCGTTGTGTCGATGGAATTCGTCTCGTCCAAAGCGATCGTCAACGGCAATCCGCGGACGCGCGAGCTGATGTTTTTCAGCGAAGAGGAGCGTCCGCTCGCGATCCAGATCTACGGCTCGGACGCCGCCACCATGCGCGAGGCGGCGCTGGTGGTCGAAGAGTTGGGAGCCGACGTCTGTGACATCAACATGGGCTGCCCGGCCAACAAGGTGCTCAAAGGGTGCGCCGGCGCGGCGCTGATGGGCGATCTGGCGCTGGCGGAAGACATCGTCTCTTCGGTGAAACGGGCGATCTCGATCCCGCTGACCGTCAAGTTCCGGCTAGGCCTCGACGATGCGCGGCGCAACTATCTCGACCTCGGCCGGATGTGCGAGGCCAACGGCGTCGCCGCGGTAGCGATGCATGCCCGAACCGCGCGGCAGATGTTTTCCGGCGAGGCCGACTGGACTCACCTCGCGAAACTCAAAGAGACCTTGTCGATCCCGGTGATCGGCAACGGCGACGTGAACGAACCGGAAGACGCCCTGCGGATGATGGCGGAGACCGGCTGCGACGGCGTGATGGTCGGGCGCGGCGCCACGCGCAATCCGTGGCTGTTTCGCCAGATCGCCGCAAAAATGACCGGCAGCCGGTTCCACGAGCCGTCGCTGGCGGAACGACGCGACCTGATCCTCGGACACTTCCGCATGGTGGCGGAGCGCGAGGGGGGCACCTGGGCGCTCCACAAGCTGCGCAAGTTCACCGGCTGGTACACCCACGGCCTGCCGAACGGGCGCAAGCTTCGCCAGGAAATCAACCAGCTGCCCGACGTACCCAGCTTCTTGGCCGCGGTCGAAGATTTCTTTGCCGAGATGTTCGAAATGGCGGCCTAAGTTGGCGGCGGACGACAACACGGTCGAGGTCGATCGGTCGGTCGAGCAGTCGTTCGCGCTCGTCGAACGGGCGGCCGAGGAGTGGGGCGCGGAGGTTCAGCTCGAAGCGGGAGTGGCGCGCGTCGTCTTGCCGGTTCGCGCGGGGCTCCGGCAGGGCCTGGTCGAAGCGGAGATCTCGGCGGAACCGCTCGAAACCGGCTCTCGCTTGACCCTCCGCGAGATCCGTTCGCAGTGGCGGGTCCAGACCTCGGCGGTGGTCGTGCTGCTGGTTTCGGCGGCCGGCGGCACCGTCGCCTTCCTCTGGCCGTTCTTTCCGGGCCTGATCCCGATGGCCCCCTTCGGGGCGGTTCTCGCGCTTTCGGGGTGGTTCCTGGTGATCTCGCGCCTGCGCACCTCCCGCCCGGCCGATTTCCTGCGCACCGTCGAGCTGCTCGCCGAAAAGGCTCCCCCGGCGTCGGAATGAGCCGCAGAGGGGGTCGGGGAATCCGCGGGGCACGAGGTCTGTTATGGTGCGCGTCCGTCGTTGCCGTCTCGAACGCACGCGACAGGTTCTTTGCCAACGGAAGAAGCAGCAACTGTGAAACTGGGGGCGTACCGGTTTCGACGGGGAACAAAGCGGTGCGGGGGTTGCGTGTCGAGGTCGACTCGTAAAATCGATTTTTTAACTGCGAACGACAACTTCGCTCTCGCGGCCTAAACGGCTGTGACGTCAATAGGGGGGCTCTGACCCGCTGCACCCCTAAAGACGCCGACAATGCGGGTCAATGGGTCCGGAGGCCTCGCGACGGACCCAGATACTAGCGAGGATAACTGCCGCGCGCGGCGCCTTCACTCGAAGCGCGGCGGTGAAAAAGAAGTGAGGGCTACGCACGTAGATGCCACCGCGACGCGTTTTCCGGACGTGGGTTCGACTCCCACCGCCTCCACCATTCCTTCTTCTTCCGAAGGCTCCTGCCTAGAAGTCGAGTTTTGGCTCATTCATCGTCCGCCGACAAAGGCGCTTCAAGATCGACTTCGACGCCACCTACCAGCGAACGGACGCGCGCCAAGAGGTCCTCTCCCACGGCCTGCAGCCGTTCGGGGTGACTGTCGATATCGCGCGCCAAAAAGTCAAGAAACATGCCCGGCAGCGGGTCTTCTTTTTCCGAATCTTCGGCGCTCATTCGATACCCCCGAACGCTCGCGCGATGCTCGCCTTGTACGGCGCTTCGAGAACCCCGGCGTCGGTGACGATCGCTCGGATCAGCTCGGCGGGCGTCACGTCGAAGGCGAAGTTGATCGCGTCGGTGCCATCGGGGGCGATTTGGGTGCCGAAGACTTCGGTGACTTCAATCGCCTTGCGCTGTTCGATCGGGATGCCCGAGCCGCCGGCCAACGTTCGGTCGATCGTCGAGAGGGGGGCTGCGACGTAGAAGGGCACGCCGTGGCGGGCGGCGAGTACCGCGAGCGGGTAGGTGCCGATCTTGTTCGCCGCATCGCCATTCGCTGCGATCCGGTCGGCGCCGACGATGACCCGCTCCACCAGGCCGAGCGATAGGAGCGTCGCGGCGCTCGAATCGGTCGCCAGGGTGTGGGGGATGCCCAGCCTTTTGAGTTCCCAGGTGGTGAGCCGCGCGCCCTGGAGCAGCGGTCGGGTCTCGTCGACCCAGACTTTCGAGACTTTTCCCTGCCGCCAGGCGGACTGGATCACGCCGAGCGCCGTGCCGTAACCGGCGGTCGCGAGCGAGCCGGTATTGCAATGGGTGAGCACCCGATCGCCGGAAGCGAAGAGGGTCGCGCCGAATTCGCCCATCCGAAGATTGGCGTCGATGTCGTCGCGGTGCATTTCCTCGGCCCAGGCCAGCGGATCCGCCGCCCGCTCGGCGGAGGGCCGGCCGGAACTCGCCGCGAAACGCGCGCGACCCCGGTCGAGCGCCCAACGCAGGTTGACCGCCGTCGGACGTGTCGCCCCGAGCAGCTCAAACGTGGACTCGAACCGCTGTTCGGATTCCCGCTCGTCGCGGGCCGGAGCCACCCCTAAGACCAAGCCGTAGGCTGCTGCCACGCCGATCGCGGGCGCGCCGCGAATCGCCAGGCGGTAGATCGCATCCGCCAACTGTTCCGGGCTTTCGCAACGAAGCCAGGTCTCCTCGCGGGGCAAGAGGGTTTGCTCGAGCAGCTCGAGCGCGCCGTCGTGCCACCTCAAGGGTGAGAAGATGTCTTCCCGATTCACGCCGCGCATCTTAACCCCGGTGCGGAGGGCTTCGGTCCCTCTCTTCCGAGGTTCGATCGCCGAACTCTTTACTCGGAGCGAAAAGCGGCTGTTACAATGCGCCGCGATCCTTGGGGTGAGCGGCGACAAGAATTCGATCGAGCGGAGATCTGCTCCGCGAAAAAGGGGAAGCGCTTGAAAGGTGATCCTTCGAAGCTCGCGTTTGCAACCCGCGCGATTCACGCCGGGCAGTCTCCCGACCCGACGACCGGTGCGGTCACGGTGCCGATCTATCAGACTTCGACCTACTCCCAGGCGAGCCTCGGCGAGAACACCGGCTTCGAATACGCCCGCAGCCAGAACCCAACCCGCTTCGCGCTTGAAGACCTCGTGGCCTCCCTCGAAGGGGGCGTCAAGGGCCACGCCTTCGCTTCGGGCATGGCGGCGATCTCCTGTTTGATGACGATCCTCAAGGCAGGCGACCACGTGGTGGTCTCCCAAAACGTCTACGGCGGGACGTTTCGCTACTTCACCCGAGTCCTCGAAAAATTCGGGCTGTCGTTCAGCTGGATCGACACGACGAGCCTCGAAGCGGTCGAGGCGGCGATGACGCCTTCGACCCGCATGGTGTACCTGGAGACGCCGTCGAATCCGTTGATGGAAGTCACCGACATCGCGGCGGTCGCCGAGATCGCCCATGCTCACGGCGCGAAGGTGGCGGTCGACAACACGTTTCTGTCGCCTTACTTTCAACAGCCGCTCGCACTGGGTGCCGATTTCGTCGTCCATTCGACGACCAAGTTCTTGAACGGCCACAGCGATTCGATCAGCGGCGCGCTGGTCTCGAAGGCGGTGGAGGACGGCGAGTGGTTCACCCTGTCGCAGAAGTCCGCGGGCGGTATCCTCGCGCCCTTCGAGTGCTTCCTCGTGATGCGCGGAATCAAGACGCTCGCGGTCCGGATGGAACGTCACGAGGCCAATACCCGGGCGATCGTCGATTTCCTGACCCGTCACCGCGCGGTTCGCGGAGTCCTCTTTCCGGGATTGCCGACCCATCCGGGTCATGAAATCCAGAAGCGCCAGGCGAGCGGTTTCGGCTCGATGATTTCGATCGAACTCGGTAGCTATGCGAATGCCAAGGCGATGCTCGATTCGATGCGCCTCTGGGCGCTCGCCGAAAGCTTGGGCGGGGTTGAGAGCCTGATCAGCCATCCGGCCTCCATGACCCATGCCTCGATCCCTCTGGAACGGCGCGACGCGCTCGGCATCACCGAGGGCCTGGTCCGCCTTTCGGTCGGAATCGAGGCGGTGGAAGATTTGCTCGCCGACCTGGAGCAGGGGCTCAACGCGGTCCCGGCCTAGAGCTGGAAGCGCGGGAGCCTGGCGGCCCCCGCGATCCATCATTGGATTCAGGCGTCGGGTTCGGGCGGCTATTTCCACCGGCCGGTCGCGGCTTTGTAGGTGAGAACGCGCACCCTGCCGCTTCGACTGAGCACCCGAATCGCGGCAAGGCCCTTGTAGCCGTCGGTCAGGTAGAGCGAGCCGGGGGTGGCGCCTCCCAGGGGATCGAACGAGGCGAGATCGGAGCCGTTGAAGCGAACCGGATCGTCGAGCCGGCCGAGGCGATGGCTGGGATCTCCCGGATCGGTCGGCCGAATCCCGGGCGGAAAACCGAAGCGTAGGCCGAAACCGAGGCCGCCCAGGCGCCTCGGGCCGTCGATTTTCGGGTCGACGCCGGTGCGGATGTCGGCGCTGCGAACACCGTTTCCGTTGCCGTCGCGGTAGAGGGCGAAGGTCACCCCGCCTTTGGGATCGACGGCGAAGCGGACGGCGACATTGGCCGAGTGCCGAACCGCGAACGATTGTGCCAAGCGAAGGGCACCGACCAGCTCAGAGGCGGCCTGACGAAGGCGAAGGGCGCTCACTGCCCGGTGGAGCGGCGAAATCAACAGCGTTCCTAAAAGGACCAGGAGCGCGAAGACCACGAGAAGCTCGATCAGGGTAAAGCCTGTGGCAGATCGGGCAAGGCGTCTAAGAGGGAAGGCAGAGAGCTTCATTGCGGCTCCTGGGGAAAGCCCGGGCCGGAGCGTTCGCCGCTCCGGCTCGGAAACCCCGACCTCAGCGGCTCGCGCCTTTTTCAGCGCGGGCACCTTTCACTTTTTCTTTGAGGGTGGTTTCGCCGCTGATCGCGAGGTAGGGCCGAAGAAGCGCGAAAGTCTTTTCGCCGACCCCTTTGACGAGCATCAGGTCCTCGACCTTCTTGAAGGCCCCGTTGGCCTTGCGGTGCTCGACGATTCGCTGGGCGACGGAGGGGCCGACCCGGGGAAGCAAGGCGAGCTGGGAGCCGTCGGCGGTGTTGATGTTGACCACCTTCGAGGCCGCGGGGGCGGCTGCGATCGCGGCCGGGGGAGAGAAAACGGCGAGGACGAGGGCGAGAAGGACGAGAACGGCGGGGACGCGGTTGCGATTGAGTTTCATGGGCTGCTCCTTGGTTCATTTGGTTTTGATGTGGGTGGATGGATGGATGGATGGATGGGAAAACGGGTGTTAGGGGGTGGGTTCGCTCGAGGGGGCGGTGGAAGCGCCCCTCTCGGCCCTTCGCTGGCGGTTTTTTGTCTCCCTTAAGCGGCTCGCTCCACCTCCCCTCCGGTTCAAGTTCGGGAGGGACGTAGATCAAAGCGGCTGCCAGCCCCTTTGGATGGACGCAAACACAGGCAAACAAACGGCTTGATGGTGTTTACCCGGCGCGCCGGGAGGGCGTTGGCGTCCAGGGAGCTTGTCGGGCACGGGCAGGGATATGGCGCTCCCCGCCCGCGAAAAGGGGGGTGCAAAAGAACTTGACGAGCGCACAATCTTTTGCGGGGGTCGGGCAGGAAGGAGCAGGAAGACCGGATCGGTAGCCGGAAAAGGGGTCTTTCGAGTAGATTAGGCCGCCATGTCGAAGAGCCCGAAACTTGAGGAAGTGCTGCGCAGCCCGGCGGACAAAAATCCCCCGAAGTCCTTGTTCCGCGAATATGCCGAGGCGTTCGTGATCGCCGCGATCTTTCTACGCTTCGCGAACACCTTCGTCGTCCAGACCTTCTACATTCCAAGCGGTTCGATGGAGAACACGCTGTTGGTCGGGGACCATCTGTTCGTCAACCGGTTCATCTTCGGGCCGGATACGCCGGGCCTCGGCAAGCTCCTGCCCGGGCGGTTGATCCACCGCGGCGACATCGTCGTCTTCCGGTCGCCGCAGGACCCGAAGCTCGACCTGGTCAAGCGCTGCATCGGCCTACCGGGCGACACGATCGACGTTCGGGACAAGCAGCTATACATCAACGACAAGAAGGTCGAGGATGCGGGCTACGCGATCCACACGGACCCGAATCTCTACCAGGACCAGCCCTACTTCGACAGCGAAGGACGGATCCGCGACAACTTCGGACCCTTCACCGTGCCGGCGGGAAACTACTTCTGCATGGGCGACAATCGCGATCGCTCCTTCGACTCCCGATTCTGGGGCACGCTGCCCGCCCACATGGTCAAAGGGCGCGCGTCGACGATCTACTGGTCCTATGGCGGCGAGACCTCCGACGGTCATTGGCCCGGTTGGGGAGCCAAGCTGCGACAGATCGCGGATACCGCCATCGGATTTTTCGGTCGCACGCGCTGGAGCCGCACTTTCCTCACCCCCCGCTAGCGAGTTTCGGCGATGGCCGCGAGAAGCACGGGGCGGGAGTATCTGGAGGCTTTGCTGGTCGCGTTCATCTTCGCGACTTTCGCCCGTACCTTCCTTTTTCAGGCCTTTGAGATTCCGACCGGCTCGATGGAGAAGAATCTCCTGGTCGGCGATCACATCCTGGTCAACAAATTCATTTTCGGACCGGCGCACTTCGACTTCGAGAAGCACCTTTTGCCGCTCCGCCCGATCGAGCGAGGGGACGTGGTGGTCTTCCGCTACCCGAGAGATCCCTCTCAAGACTTCATCAAGCGATGTGTCGGGGTCGGCGGCGACTTGGTGGAGATCGTCCACCGCGAACTGGTGCTCAACGAGAAGCCGGTCCTCGACCACTCCTACACCTATCATTTCGGGGACGATCCGCGGTCCGATCCGGTCGGGCTGTACGAGGTGCGGCCGCGAGATAACTTCGGTCCCTTTAGGGTTCCGCCCGGCAACAGCTTTTGCTTGGGCGACAACCGGGATAACTCGCAAGACTCACGATACTGGGGACCGGTGCCCGACGAGCTGGTGAAAGGACGGGCCTTGCTGATCTATTGGTCGGTGGCAGTCGACGACCCGGATCTCGGTGTGGCGCCGCGCGGTTGGCTCGACAGAAACCTGCGGTCGCTCGGACGCCTGGTTCGGGCAACCCGCTGGAACCGTTCCTTCGGATCGGTCCGTTGATCGATTCTGCGGTGCTGGCGAAAGGACGAGGGGCTGCTAGACTATGCTTCTTACCAACAGAACGTGACCGGCGAGGCCGGGGATCGAACTTGGGGCTTTAGGAGGCTCGGATGCGTCTACGAAGAGGCCAGCGAGGCGAAGGAAATCTAGGCTGCATCCTCTGGGCCGTGCTGTTGGCGGTTGTGGCGCTCATGGCCTGGAAAACGATTCCCGTGAAGCTCAACAGCTCGGAGATGTACGACTTCATGGAAGAGCAGGCGAAGTTTGCCGCCCAGACTCCAGACGAAGAGCTGAAGAAGCAAATTCTCATCAAAGCCCAACAGCTGGGAATCGCCTTGGACAAGGATCAAGTCACGGTCGAGCGCATCGGTGATCGGATCCGGATGAAAGCCGACTACCAGATCCCGATCGAGTTCCCGTTTAAAACCTACGTGTGGAAATTCCACCACGAGGTCGATCGTCCCATCTTCATCTTCTAAGTTGGGTGGACGACGGCGCGCGGCCCTGGTGCGCGCGCTCGGCACCTCTCTGCTGCCGGGGCTCCTGCTCGGCGGCCACGTCGCAGGGTTGTTGTTTTTCCTCAACCCGCGCGTCGCCTTCACTCCGTTCGGGGTCGGCCGGGCGATGCTTCTCTATGGCGCGCTGCTCGGCGCCTTGGGCTCCGCGCTTCAGTCGCCCTGGCTGTGGCGGCGACCGGAACGCTCGGCCCGCTGGTTGCCCTGGACGCTCACCCTGGCGCTTTTCCTCGGAGCGATCCTAGATGCCGCTCATGCCTCGTTTTACGCTTACTTTTTGCCTCCGGGCATCAACGTCCGGCTGCTGAAGACGGCTCTTTGGCTCGCGCTCGGCGGGCTGATCGCGTTTTATACCGCCCTGCTCCATACGCTGGACAGGAGGGCGTACGGCTGGCGCAGCCGTTGCGCCTTGGGGCTGCTCGCTTTACTCTCGATCGTCGCGGCGGTCGAGCGCCGAGAGGCCTTCCGGCCGCCTCCCGAGGCGAACGCCCGTCCTCCAGCGATCGAGCGTTCGGAGCGGCACCATCTTTGGGTCGTCGGGATCGACAGCGCGACCCTCGACGCAATCTTACCGCTCGCCGGCCAGGGCCGGCTTCCGGCGTTCTCGGCGCTGCTTCGCGAAGGAGCCTATGGACGGCTCGAAACGCTCGGTCCCAACCGGCGGCCGGCGCTTTGGGCGACCCTCGCGACGGGAAAGTATCCCTGGAAGAGCGGCATCACCGGTGAAATCGATCACTCCGGCGGCTTCGCGGTCCCGGGATCCGAGCTGAACCTGCTGCCACGCGGAATCGGCTTTCGGCTTTGGGGCCTGCTCGGACCGGATCCCACCCCCGGCGAGGCACGGCGTAGAGCCCTGGGATTGTGGGAGATCTTTTCCCGCTTGGGACTCTCCTCCGCGTCGCTTTCGTGGCCTTCGACCTGGCCGCCGACGGGCAGCGGCGGTGCGGTGGTTTCGGAGCGTTTTTTTCGTTCGCCGAGAGGACTCTCCGAAGCGGTTCCGGCGGCTTTGGGCCGGCTCGCGAAGAGCCTTGAGGTGCGGCCCACGGATCTCGACCCGGAGACCCTCAAGATTCTTGGCCCGCGCCCCTCTGCAGGTTCCAGGGAGGCCCTGGCGGGAGATCTCTGGCGAGAGGAAGTCGCTCTGGCTCTCCCGCGGGAAAACTCAGGGGCTGCGCCGCCGAGTTTTTCCTTCGTCGTGCTCCCCGGCCTTGCGACGATCTCGGCGGAAAGCTTCGGCGGTTTTTATGCTGCTCAATTCGGCGGTGCCGCGAGCGCAGGAGCGCAGGGGGCGGGCCGTCGCCTCGCCGAGTATTACGAGCATCTCGATCGGTTCCTCGGCCGGTTGCTCGCGGATCGAGCCGGGACTTTGGTGGCGATCGTCTCGGCCCAGGGCGCCGCGCCGATCGGCTGGTGGGAGCGGGTAGAAGGGGGCGGCTCGCTCGGAGGGACCTTTGAAGGGGCGCCGGACGGGGTCTTCATTCTGGCGGGGCCGGGCATTCGCGCCGGGGCGCTGATCGCCGATCCCCGCCTGGTCGACGTGGCGCCGACGCTGCTTTACGCGCTCGGGCTCCCGGTGGCCCGCGATCTCGACGGGCGCGTGCTCACCGGAGCGTTTGAAGCTTCGTTTCTCGCCCGGCGGCCCCTGTCGTTTTTCCCCTCGTACGAGGCGCTTTCGCCCTAAGCGCCGCCCGGCGCCCGGTGATTAGCACCCCCTAAGGATTCGGCTTATTCCGGCTTGGCCGGGCCGCCGGACTTGGCCGTTTCTCTGCGCTGGGCAGAAAGAGGAGTCCCCGACGCAGGTGCCGGCGGAGCCATGGCGCACCGGCCTTCGAACAGGGCGCCATCTTCGACGATCAGGGCGGGGGTTTCAAGGTCGGCAAACACTTTGCCGGTGGGGGTGATCTGAACCCGGCGTACCGCCCGGATCGTGCCCCGCACCACGCCGGAAACGAAAACCTGGCCGACCTCGATCTCCCCTTCGACCTCCCCGCCTTCTCCGACTACCAGGTCTCCGCCCGAGCGGACGATTCCGGTGAGCTTGCCGTCGACTCGGAAGGTCGTTTCAAACCGGAGCTCGCCGTTGATGTGGCTTCCGGTATCGAGAAAACCGTTCAGGTCGCTCTGTTTCCCGTCGTTCTTGAAGATCATGACTCCTCCGCGCGACCCATGAGGAGATCGTAGAGCCGAATCAGCTCCTCCTCAGAATGAAAGTGCACCTGCAGTTGGCCTCCCTTGCCCCGCCTGCGGATTTCGATGCGCGTTTGCAGCTTCCGGGTGAGGCTCTCCAGGGCGGCGGCCGTGTTGCCGTCGACCGGCGGTTTCACCCGCGACGTCGACGGCTGTCGCTCCTTCTCGGGTTCCGCGGTAATGCGTTCAAGATCGCGCGCCGAGAGATTCTCGGAGACGGCGCGTTCGGCCAGGGCGATCTGCGCCTCCTCCGATGCCAGGCCAAGTAGCGGCCTCGCCTGTCCGGCCGTGAGCGCTCCGCTCCGCATGAGATCGCGGACGTCTTCAGGTAACTTCAAGAGCCGTAAGGAGTTAGAGACCGAAGAGCGACTTTTTCCGACGCGCGCCGCGATCTCCTCATGCTGCAAGCCGAAACCCTGAAGGGCCAGCAGCGCTTCCGCCTCTTCGATCGGATTCAGGTCCGAGCGTTGGAGGTTTTCGACCAATGCCAGCTCCAGCAGGTGACGATCGCCGCTCACCTCCCGAATGACGACAGGAACTTCGGTGAGACCGGCGCGCCGGGCGGCCCGCCAGCGCCGTTCGCCGGCCACGATCAAAAACGTTCCTTCGCCCGTAGCTGCGACCACCAGAGGCTGGATGATCCCCTGGGTCCGAATCGAATCGGCAAGCTCTTCGAGCTTGTCGTCGTCGAAGCGAACGCGGGGCTGGAGACGATTGGGCTGGAGCAGATCGATCGGTAGCACCGTTGGAAGCGCCGGGACTCTGGCCGCGGCTTCGCTTGCTTCAGTCGGCGCCGGATCTCCGGCCTTTTCGGTTTTCTCCTGAATCAAGGCCCCCAACCCGCGGCCGAGGCCGCCTTTTTTGCGCACGCTCACTCAGATTCTCCGGAGAAATTCGCGGGCGAGGGCGAGGTAGGCGTCCGCGCCGCGCGACTTGATGTCGTATTGAAAGATCGGCATGCCGTGGCTCGGCGCCTCGGCGAGTCGTACGTTGCGCGGCACCACGCTCTCGAACACCTTCCCTGCAAAGTGGCGACGAACCTCGTCCGCCACGTCGCGCGAAAGGTTCATCCGATCGTCGAACATGGTGAGGACGATGCCCGCGATGTCGAGCCGCGGATTCAGGCCCTCGCGGATCCGCTCGACGGTCGCGACCAGTTCGCTGATGCCTTCCAGGGCGAAGTATTCGCATTGGAGAGGAACGAGCAGTCCGTCGGCCGCGGAGAGCGCCATGACGGTGAGATGGCCGAGCGACGGCGGGCAGTCGATCAGGATGAGGTCGTAGCGGTCGGAGACACCGGTGAGAATCTCCAGCAGGCGGTGCTCCCAGCCCGGCTCGCCCACCAGCTCCACCTCGAGGCCGACGAGATCCCGCTGGGAAGGCGCCAGGTCGAGGTTGGGAAAACCCGAGGGGCGTATCACTTCGGAGAGCGGAGCCTCGCCGATCAGGGCGTGGTAAAGGTGAGGCGCAGCAGCGTCAGAGCCGACACCGCGCGAGGCGTTTCCTTGAGGGTCGCTGTCGACCAGAAGAACGCGCTTTTCGAGCGCGCCCAATGCCGCGCCGAGGTTGATCGCGGTGGTCGTCTTGCCTACGCCCCCTTTTTGATTTGCGATCGCGAGAATCCGCGCCTTGTTCGAGGCCATGTTTGGCGACTTCTCCTGAGGGCCCCGAGCAGGGCTCGATTGACTTCTATCCGAACGATGTCGCGCGAACCAGCTCCACGATCCGTCGCCTTTCGCTGCCCGCTAGAGGAACTTGCCTTGCGATGACCAACCCCGCGGGGGGAGAAGGCGTTTCGGCGCCTACCCACATCAGAATTCTTCCTTTCGGGTCCAGTCGCCGGCCGAGGTCTGCGAGGAGGTCGGGAGAAAGCCTCAGTGCCCGAACGGTGATCAGAGCCGGCGATTCCGGAAAGGACACTGGCAAGGGAGCCGCGACTTTAACATCGAGACATCGGAGCGGCAACGCCGCGCGACGCGCAGCCGCAAGAAGAAAGCTTGCCTTCTTCTCCCGCGCTTCGATGAGGACCGTTTGGAGGTTGCGCCGCGCCGCCGCGATCGGAAACCCGGGAAAGCCCGCGCCGGATCCCAGATCGACTGCCGTGCCGACATCCAGAGGAATCAACGGGAGCGCCGCCAGGGATTCGCCGTAGTGGCGGGCGAAAATCTCCGAGGACGTGCCGGGTCCGATTAGGGAGAGCGCACGGTTCCAGCGGCGAAGCTCCTCGTAGTGTGCGTGGAGCACGAGAACCGCCAGCTCCGGCAGCGGTTCCGGAGAAAGCGAAGAGAGCCGATCGGAGAATTCCGGAAGGGAGACTTGAGGAAGGTTGAACGCCACGCCTGATCGTAGGACGAGGCCCGCCAGGAGGCAAGGACGGTAGGTTTCACGTGAAACATGAACGCCCGGCAGGTCGTCGAAATGCGCGCGACCCGTTTAAAAGGGCAAGAACCACACGTTTCACGTGAAACATGAGCGTTGGGGGCCGCCGCGCAGACGGCCCCTACAATTCCCAAGCGGCCTAGAGGGGCCGGACTACTACGCGCTTGAAATAGCCGTCGCCTTCGCTCTCGGTCATCACCGTGGCGTCATCCGCGAGCGCCATGTGTACGGCGCGACGATCCGCGGGGTTCATCCGCTCGAGAATCTTCGGCGCTCCCCCCTGAAGCACCTCCGCAGCCACGCGCTGGGCCAGACTGCGCAGTTGCTCCTCGCGAATTTCGTGGAAGTTGTCGCAGTCCACCCGGCACGCGACCGTCTCACCCGTGCGGTTGCGGATCAGCCGCGGCAACAGATGCTCAAGCGAATGGAGCAGCTCGCCAGAGTCCTTGAAGCAGATGTCCGCATCCGGCCCGGCGAGGTCGACGAGCAGCTCCCCGTCCCCTTGAAAGATCTTGGCCTCCAGTCGCGCGCCCGCGATCGCAAGAAGACGCGCAGCCTCCTCTTGCGCCGTCGTCGCGGCCAAGCCTTCCGCCGCCGGAAAGCGCTCCGAAATCTGGCGCGGCACCTCCAGCAGCGGCACCAGCTCGGTCGCCACCGATTCGATCTTCGGTCGCCGCGCATCCTCTTCGCGGCGGCGCCCGTCGCGCCCCCCCCGCTCGCCACCCCGGCCACCGCGATCATCCCGGCCGCCGCGGCCGTCGCGACCACCCCGATCCTCGCGACCTCGCGGCCCGGGAGGTCGCACCTCGCTCCGCCCGCCCGCCGGGCGCTCTTCCCGCGGCCGGCCGCCAACCGGTGCGGGTCGGCTCGGCGCTGCGGCGAGGCCGGGCACCGGCTGTTGCGGCACTCCAGCCTCCCTTTCCGGGCGAGTCGTGTCGACCTCGATCAAGAATTTTCGCCCGCTTCGGGTCATGCCAGTCTTCTCGACCTTCTGATACGCAACCCGATCCGGATCGATTCTAAAGTGGCTCGCGGCCTGCAGGACCGCCCGTTCAAGGCTGTCGGCCGAAAAGAACTTCCGCTTGTCTTCGCTCATTTCGCTTTTGCCGGGAGAGTGCTGCCGGCCGGCGTGGTCGGCAGAATCCATCGGTTGTAAACCGCCTGCTGGGCAATCGTCAAGACGTTGTTGGTCAGCCAGTAGAGGACCAGGCCGCTCGGAAAGCCGAGAAACAGGAACGTCATCACCACCGGCATCAACTGAAACAGCCGGCGTTGCATGGGGTCGCCGACGCTCGGGGTCATCCGCACCTGCAGGAATTGGGTCGCCCCCATCACCAACGGCAGGATGTAGAACGAATCCTTGGCCGACAGGTCGTGAATCCAGAAAATCCAGGGGGCGTTGCGCAGCTCGACCGCCGAATACAGCACGCTGTAGAAGGCGAAGAACACGGGCATCTGAAGGATCATCGGCAGGCAGCCGCCGGTCGGCTGAACCCCCTCCGCCTTATAGATCGCCATCATCTCTTCGTTCATCTTGCGCTGCATCTCGAGGTTCGGCCGGCCGTTCTTGTCGCGCAGCTTCGGCCGGTACCGCTCGCGCAGGGCCTGCAGCTTCGGATTCAGCTGCTGCATCTTGCGCATCGATTTCGTCGAGCTATGGGTGAGCGGCAAAAGCACGATCTTGATCAACGTCGTCAGCAGGATGATCGCCCAGCCATAGTTGGGCACCACGTGGTCGTAAATCCAATGGAGTGCCGAGAGCAGCGGCTGCGCGAGAAACGAGAACATTCCCAAACGGAGCGCTTTGCCGAGATCGTGAGGAAGAGACGCCAACTGCTTCCGCTCCTTGGAACCCCAATAGGAGCCGAGCTTCATGTGGTCGCCCGAGGGATAAAGGAAAATCCAGAAGTCCCTCTTGAGCTTCTTCTGATCGCCGGTCAATTCCGCCGGCACCGGCGTCGCCGCCAGGCCGTCCGGCCCGGGGGTCAGCAGAACGGGCTGGAAGACCGCCTTTTGAAAGCCTTCAAAGGGGACGACCGCGGCGAGGAAGTAGGTGTCGTCGAGGGCGACCCAGCCGAGCCCTGAAGCGGAGACCTCTTTGACGTCTTTCACCTTCTGGGGGTCCAACACCTCCACCGATCCCCCGGAGAGATACAGGCCCTCGCGTCGTTCGAAGCGGCTGCCCAGCTCGTCGCCCGTAAGGTTCCGCATTCCCGGTCCTACGGCCACCGCCCACCCTTGCAGCCCTTCGACTTCGACATCGAAGTCGAACAGGCCGTCGGGTCGAAAGCTGAACGCTTTCCGCGCCCACACCTTGCCGTCGCCGTATTCGAACGTCACACCCTTGCCGTCCGGCGATCGCTCGCTATGAAACAGTGCATTCCCAAGCGGGATCGCCTGCCCGGAGGCATCGACGATCGCAAAAGGATAGGGGCCGCTCTTGCGGCTACGCACCAGCTCCAGGGGCTTGCCCGTCGGATCGACCTGCTTCTTGAGAGCGTAGGAACGAATCTCCCCGCCGCGATTGCTGAGCTCGACCCGGGCGTCCTTCGTCTCGATCACCACGGACTCGGCAGCCGCGGCCTGAACCGCTACGTGAACCGGCGCCGGTGCCACAACCGCGGCGGCACCCGGCTCGGGCGCCCCGGCCGCTTGAGGAACAGGCGCGCCGGTAGCCGGTCGAGCAGGCTCGGTGATGGCCGGGATGGCCGACGTCGGGCGGGCGGGAACCGGCGTTTCGGCCGGAAAGAAGTAATGCCAAAGGACTAGAAAGCCGAACGACAACGCGGCGGCAACGATCAGGCGGCGGGTATCCAAGGAGAGCCTCTTGCGCTTTAGTTAGGGCAGATCGATGCCGCCCGGATGAAACGGTTGACACCGCATCAGTCGCCCGCCCGCGAGCCAGGCGCCGCGCGCCAGCCCATGCTCCAGAATGGCGAGCTGGGCGTACTCCGAGCAGGTCGGCGTAAAACGGCACGAACGCGGCAGAAACGGCGAGATCCGTCGCTTGTAGAACCTCAGCGCGGCGACCGCCAGACGCTTCACCGGGACCCTCCGCGCGGCATCGCGCCGCGCCAGAGACGGATCAAATCCTCGACGAAATTCCGAGGATCTGCCTTGGCGGCTTCCGGTTTCAGATGTACCACGAGATCCAAGGGGGGAAGTCCGCCGCGTTCCGTCCAGCGGCGATACGTCTCTCGAATCCGCCTCTTGAGGCGATGTCGGACCACCGAGTTACCCACCTTGCGGCTGGCGGTTACCCCCAGCCGTGGCCGACCTTCGGTGTTCGGGGCGAAGTATAAAATCGATAAAGAGCCGGTCCGTCGACGTCCAGTTCGGTAGCAGCGCAGGAAATCAGCTCTCCGCCTCAAACGATCCTCGCTCCGAAATCCCTCGCTTCGAGAGGCCCCGTGAGCAGAATTGGGAGGGGAAAAGGACCGAGGCGGATCCTGTGCTTCCGACATCAGACGGCTAGGCGGTGACGACCCTTCCGGCGACGACGTCCGATGACCGCACGGCCGTTCCGGGTACGCATCCGAACCAGAAATCCGTGAGTCCGCTTGCGCCGCCGGTTGTTGGGCTGAAACGTCCGCTTCACGTTGCACCTTTTTCCTTGACAGTTTTTTTGACTTCGGCCGCCCGTCGTCGACGGACACTATCGGCACCCCTGCAGGCGCCGAGCCGGGCAGGGGCGTAAAACTAGACGAGAAAACAATCTCCGTCAAGAGCGGCTCGACCCAACCACGGTTGAACCCGTTCTTGTCGAGAGCGAAGGAATGGCGGAGAGGGTGGGATTCGAACCCACGGACCGATTTCCCGGTCAACGGTTTTCGAGACCGTCCCATTCGACCGCTCTGGCACCTCTCCAGTTACTACTTTTGGCGGTGAGGGTGGGATTCGAACCCACGGTAGAGTTGCCCCTACACACGCTTTCCAAGCGTGCTCCTTAAGCCACTCGGACACCTCACCCACGGCTTTTAAAGAACCTTACTTGCTCCGCAGCCGGGCGAAGAATTGACGGAGAACGTCCCCGCATTCCTCTTCCAGCACGCCGTCCACCACTTCGAGGCGATGGTTCAAGCGAACATCCGCAACCAGATTGCCTAGACTACCGCAGTAACCGGCTTTCGGGTCCGAAGCACCAAAAACCAGACGCTCGACGCGGCTCGCGACCAGAGCCCCCGCGCACATCGCGCAGGGTTCGAGGGTGACGTAAAGGGTGCATCCCGTCAGCCGCCACCCCCCGACCTGCTTGCCCGCCTCGCGAATCGCCAGGATCTCAGCGTGGCCCAAAGGGTCGCCGTCGATCTCCCGTCGATTGTAGCCACGCCCCACCACCTCGCCGCCGCGGACGATCACCGCGCCGATCGGCACTTCGCCGAGCGCTTCGGCCCGGCGGGCCTCCTCAAGCGCCAGCTCCATCCAAGCCTTGTCCACTTCGGAGAACAAAAGAGCCTCCACAACCGGCTGACGAGCGGGGGATGATAGATGAAGTCCCGCGCCAGGTAAACCTTGCGCGTGGACGGTCCGGTTCCAGACGAGAGCAGAAGCGGTCTCGCCGAGAACGGCGGTGAGCCGACCCGGGCCAGCGGTGGTCCCGATCAGAACAGTAGTGGTTCCGACCCGAACACTGGTGATCTGGACCAAAACCGGGGTGGTCTCGACCAAACCAGAGGCGATCCCGACTGGAACAGGGGTGAGCTGGACCTAAACAGTGGTGGTCCCGACCGGAACAGGGGTGAGCTGGACCAGGCCCGTGGTGGTCCCGGCCAGATCAGCGGCGGGCTGGACCCGACCGCTTTGCCACTTGGAGGCCCAACTCGGCGAGAGCGAGTGCTTCGTCCGGATCGCTCAGCGCCAACTCTCTCGCTTTCTTCGGCCAGCCGTTCGACCAACGCAGGGCTCCAAAACGGTGGGGAGTACTCGGCCAGCATCAGGCGCTGGTCTCTGGGGAGGTCGGAGAGTCGGCGCCATAGCTCTTCGGCGTCGGTCCGTTGATCCTCGGCCGAGCGGGCGCGGGGCTGTAAGGCCATGGCGACCCGGAGGAGCGCACCTTCAACGATCTTCCGGACGCGGTCGCCGGTCACCGAGGAACAGGCGGAGTCCAACGGGCTGATTCCGTTGGCCGCCGGCCGCCGGATCGATTCGGCCGCTTCGACCACCGCCTTTACGGTCGTCCCTAACGCGGCGGCCATTCGGTCGAGGGTGCCGGGTCGAGGGATCTTGTCGCCCGTTTCGTAGGCCGAGATCTGCGTCCGGTGCATCTTCACGGCTCGGCCAAACTCCTCCTGCGTCATTCCCTGGGACGCCCGGAGCATCAACACCAACGTCGCCTCGGTGACGGCCTCGCCCTGGAGCGTTAAAACCGTCGAATCGGGCTGTATCTTGCCTTTCGGGTAGCGTGACATAGCCTTTCACCCGTTTAAACGGGAATTCCTTTCCGCGACACTCCGGTCGCCGGATCTTCCGGTGCGCCGAAATCCCCAAGGAGGATTACCGTGAAACCGCCTCTCCGCCGTCTCGCCGTCTCTATAGCACTCGCCTTCGCGCTCCAGCTGACCCTTCCCCCGGCGGCGGTCAGCGCACCGAAAGATGTGGGCCTTCGGTTTGGTGATTGGCTCGGATTCCTGTCTCGCCTCTGGGCTCCGGAAGGGTGCAGCATCGATCCGGGTGGGCGATGCACTGTTGAGCCCAAGCAGGTCGTGCAGAACAATGGTTGCAGCTTCGATCCCCATGGCGGTTGCCGCGAAAGCGACGCGACCACCCCGGCCCCCCGGGACAATGGCTGCATCTTCGACCCAGGCGGCCTCTGCGCGAACTGACAATCGAAAGCCCACGATAGAGATCCACGCAGCTGGTGCCCGTATGCCACCGGCTGCGTCAGCCATTCGACCCACCCACGGAGGCAGCCATTAAGTTCCCGCGCGGGGCGCCCACGGCAATCAAGGCGCGTTGCGCCTCGCGGGCCAGCTCGACGGTCGCCTTTTCCCGCTCGGCGGCCTCCAGGAACAGGCGAACCGCCGCCAACTCCTCGCGCTCGATTCTCACCGCTCGGAAGACCGCGGCGGTCTGGCGTGCCGGGCTCTTGGTCTCTCGAAGCCGCCCGGCCGATAGGTAAACCATGGCCAGATCAAGCGCTGCGAGTGCCGCGTCGTACGCAATCTTTCGCGCGGCGAAGTCCCGCCAGACCTGATCGAGTGCTGCGGCGGCCCGCTCGCCTTGCCCGGTTACCGCCGTAGCCTTACCTTCCGCCGAGCACGTCCCGTATCAACTTGTACGCGGCGTTCGTCGAGTGCGAAAACGTCTGCTTCGGCGTCGGTGCCATGTTTGGCCTCGTGGGTGATTTCATAGAGCAGGGCGTTACGAACCCTCCGAACGTGACAACAAGCGATGACGGCGAGTGCCCTTCCGGGCGCTTTTTTCGGGTACCCACCCCTCGCGGTGATTTAAAAAGACAACCGGTAGCTTGGCGCGACCTTCGGAGGTTTGCAAGAGCTGGCGGCGCGAGGGGCTCTAGCCTTTCACCATGGAGGGCCCGGCACAGTGAACGAGAAAATCGAAAAGCACCTGGTGCGGATCGAAAAAGCCCGTCGGCGATCCGGGCCCTTGCGCGAGACGGTGATCTTGAGTCTCCGCGGAATTCCGCACATCCGCCGGATCATCGAATTCTTCCTCGAAGGGCTGAGGCGCGAAGCGCCGCCGCCCGATCCGCGGCAGCTCGGCGAATCGACCTACCGGGCGGAGGTGCGCGCGGCAGCGGCCGAGTTGCATCACGTCCCAGATTTCTTGGCCGAATCGGCGCGCCGGTTGCTCGCCCGGGAAGGAGTTGAAGGGGCCGCGATCGATCCCGCCGACCGGCGGCTGTGCAAGTGGGTGGAGGAGCAGCGCCGCGAAGTACTGCGACTGGCCGTACGGTTCGAGCGGCGGGTGGGCCCGGCGCCGGAGGGCGGGGAAGAAGGCTGACCGGCGGCGACCTACTCCGGGAAGCAGAAACAAAGTTCCCGAAAAAGTATCGGTTTCTCGCGCACCTATCGGTTAAAGTCTCCCACGCCGACACCACGCCTTTACAGCGTCCCGGCCGAGAACATAGGATCAACTCTCCCGGCAGGGACCGACGAAGGGTTCGGGTCCTGTGCATCGATCCTCACCGAACCTCGTCAGGCCCGGAAGGGAGCAGCGATAAGGTTGGGCGACCGAGTGCCGCAGATCAACCGGAACCCTTCGTCAATTTCTGCCTAGACCCGAGCCTCCAGACACTTAAGCCATGGCCTATCAGGTCCTCGCGCGCAAATGGCGACCCCAGGATTTTTCGAGTCTCGTCGGCCAGGAAGCCATCGTCACGGCGTTGCGCAATGCTCTGCGGGAGAAGCGCATCGCCCAGGCCTACCTGTTCTCCGGAATTCGCGGCGTCGGTAAGACCACCGCCGCCCGGGTTCTCGCCAAGGCTCTCAACTGCGAGACGAACTTCGGCGGCGACCCGTGTAACGACTGCACGCCCTGCCGCGAGATCACCCGCGGGGGCGATCTCGACGTCATCGAAGTCGATGCCGCAACCTACTCCAAGGTGGAACAGGTCCGAGAACTGACCGAGAGCCTGCGCTACGGCCCGGCGCGCGACCGCTACAAGGTCGTGGTGCTGGACGAGATCCATCGTCTCTCGCGCCAAGCTTTCGATGCCCTGCTCAAGATCGTCGAGGAGCCGCCGCCGCATCTGGTCTTCATCTTTGCCACCACCGAAGCGGATGCGGTTCCGGTCACCATCCTTTCGCGCTGCCAAGAGTTTCGCTTTCGCCGCGTCCCGTCGCTCGAAGTCGCCGCCCTGCTGCGCAAGATCTGTACCGAGGAGGAGATCGTCGCCAGCGAAGCGGCGCTTCGTCTCGTCGCCCGGGCCGGCGAGGGGAGCGTCCGCGACGCCGTGGCGCTTCTCGACCAGCTGGCCACCTTCGGTAACCGGTCGATCTCCGACGACGACGCAGTGCGCCTGCTCGGCGGTTTGGACACCGCCCTGTTCCATCGCCTGCTCCAAGCGATGTTGGCCGGGGACCGGCTCGCCATCCGCGAGGCCGCGCGGCGGATCGAGGACGAAGGGTGGGACGCGCGAAACGTCTTCAGCCAATTCCTTGCCTTCGGCCGAGACGCGCTTCACCTCGCCCTCGGCGGCTCTCCTTCCTCGATCGACCTGCCAGAGGAGGAGGCGCAGGCCCTGGCGAAACTCGCCGAGGCGGCCGGATACGAGAATCTGCTTCGCCTGCTTTCCCAGCTGCTCGCGAGCGAGCCGGTCGTTCGGCGTAGCGAGACCGGTGTTCTCGCCGTCGAGATCGCGTGGCTGCGGGCCGCGGAGCTGCCGAAACTTTTACGGGTCGAGGAGCTTCTCGCGGGCGGTGCATTGCCGACCGCCCCCCGAACGGCCCCCCCCGCCGGACCCTCGGCGTCGCGGGCCCCGACCCCAGCGCCGGGCCCGCCGATGGGCCCGCCGGGCGCGGCCTCGGTCGCCGGTCCTCCAGCACAGAAGCTCTCGGCTCCGGCTGCAATCCTGGAGAGCACCGCCCAGGGAACCCCGCTCGAGCGATTCCTCGACGAGGTTCGCAAGCGCAAGCCGCCGCTCGCGTCGCACCTCGACCGCGGCACTCTCGGAATCGAAGGCGACGTGCTGACGATCACCTACGATCCCGGCGATCTCCAACTCCGCGACGGCTTGAATCGCGGTAGCAATCCTCAGATACTGCAAGAGGCCATCGTCGCCATTTGGGGCGCCGAGGTCGTCTGGCGGGCGGTCCAAGGAGCGCCCGCTGTCGCGAGCCGACCGCCGAGCCAGACGCCAAAAGCCGATCCGCCGGCCCAGGTCGACAACCCCACCGTTCAAACTCTCCTCGAGCTCTTCGGCGGCCAGATCGAAGCGAACGAGGGAAGCTAGACACCAGGGAGGAGCTTCACGATGAGCAGCATGCGTAATCTGATGAAACAAGCCCAGGAGATGCAGGAGCGCCTACAGCGCGAGCTCGGCGAAACGACGGTCGAGTCGAGCGTCGGGGGCGGGATGGTGACCGTGGTGATGAACGGCCACAAGCATCTCGTCTCGGCCAAGATCGACCCGGAAGTGCTCGATCCGGAAGATCCCTCCGTGCTCGAAGACCTGATCGTCGCCGCGGTCAACGAAGCCGGCCGCAAGATCGAAGAGACGATGCAGGCCAAGGTCGGGTCGATGGCTTCGAGCCTTCCCGGCTTGTTCTAGGCGCTCTATTTTCGGAGCCCGATGTCCGATCCCCTCGCCCGCCTCGTCGGCGAGCTCTCTCGCCTTCCTTCGATCGGTCCGAAGACGGCGACCCGCTTGGCCCATCACCTCCTCAAGGTGTCAAAGCCGGAGGCGGAGGCGCTCGCCCGGGCGATCATTGAGGTCAAAGAGCGGCTCTTCCACTGTTCGTTGTGCAACGCGATTACGGCGGTCGAACCCTGCTCAATTTGCACCGACTCCGATCGCGACCGGGCGCGAATCTGCGTCGTCGAAGAGCCGTTCAACATCGCCCCGATGGAGCGAACCGGCGAATTTCGCGGTCTCTACCACGTGCTGCTCGGAGCGCTCTCGCCGCATCGCGGGATCGGTCCCGACCGGCTGTCGATCGCCGGCCTCCTCGACCGCCTCACCGGCATCGAAGAGGTGATCGTCGCGACCAACCCAAACGTCGAAGGCGAGGCGACCGCGCTCTATCTCGCCCGTCTGCTCAAAGGGCGCGGCGTCCTGGTGACCCGCCTCGCCTTCGGCATGCCGATCGGCGGCGACATCGAATACACCGACCAGGTGACGCTGGCCCGCTCTCTCGCCGGCCGCCGAGCCCTATAAGGCGATGCCACCGGCCCAGGCCTCGCCGAGGCTCTCGCGGGGAGACCTGCCGCCGCGAATCGTCGAGCCGCCCCCCGGCCCCCGCTCACGCGAGCTTTCCGCTGGTCTCGATCGCTATCTCGCCCCCGGGATTTCGACCGTGGTCGGCAGCCAACCGTCTCTCGTCTGGGAAGAGGCGCTCGGAGCGAACGTTCTCGACGTCGACGGCAACCTCTTCGTCGACCTCACCGCCGGTTTCGGCGTCGCCTCGATCGGCCACCGCCGGCCCGAGGTCGTCGCTGCGGTCGCCGCCCAGGCGGCCCGTCTGGTCCATACCCTGGGCGATGTGGCGGCCCATCCCGCGCGCCTCGACCTCGCGCGCCGGCTCGCCGAGCAGGCGCCGGTCGGAAACGCCGGGGACGACCTCCAGGTGTTCTTTGCCGTCTCAGGCGCGGAGGCGGTCGAGATCGCGCTTAAAACCGCGCTCGCCGCGACTCAAAAGCCGGGCGTCGTCGCTTTCGATCCCGGCTACCACGGCCTCTCTCTAGGAGCGCTCGCCGTGACCTCGCGGCCGGCGTTCCGAGAGCCTTTCTCCCCTCATCTCCACGGCCATGTCGAGCGCTTCGCGTTCGGCGGGCCGCTCGGCGACCTGGCCTCCCGGCTCGAACAGCGCGACGTCGGCGCCGTGATCTTCGAGCCGATCGTCGGGCGTGAGGGCGTTTTGCTGCCGCCCCCCGGCTGGCTCGCGGCGCTCGCGGAACTCACCCGCCACGCCGGGGCGCTGCTGATCGCCGACGAAATCTTCACCGGTTTCGGCCGCACCGGCCATCGGTTCGCCGTCGAGGCCGAAGGAGTCCGACCCGACCTCCTCTGCTGCGGTAAGGCGCTCGGCGGCGGCCTGCCGATCGCCGCGGTGATCGGTCGGCGAGACCTCTTCGCCGTCTGGCACACCGGGGGTGAAGCCCTGCACACGGCGACTTTCGTCGCCCATCCTCTCGCTTGCGCCGCGGCCCTGGCGGCGCTTGAAGTCCTGGATTCCGAGCGCCTGCCGCAACGGGCACTAGAGTTCGGGACCGCTCTTCTTCCCCGGCTCTCCTCCTGGCCGAAGCGCTTTTCCGCCGTCGTCGAGGTGCGGGGCCGCGGACTGCTCTGGGGGATCGAGCTGCGAACGCCGTATACCGCGAAGCGCTTGGTCGCCGGGGCGCTCGCACGCGGTGTCCTGCTTCTCGCCGGCGGACCGGAGGGCAACGTCGCGCAAATCGCCCCCCCGTTGACAATCGCTTCGGAACAACTTTCCGTGGCGTTCGATCTCCTCGAATCCGTCTTGGCGTCGGTCTCCGAGGAGCCAGAGCCTTGAGCACCACTCCTCGGTTCAAGATCGCCTTCATCGGCACCCATGGGGTCGGCAAGACGACTCTCTGCTATGGGCTTGCCGCCCTGCTCAAAGCCCGCGACCTCTCGGTCGAAGTGGTCCACGAAGTCGCCCGCCGCTGCCCGCTGCCGATCAACGAAGAGACCTCCGTCGCCGCCCAGAGCTGGATCCTCCATTCCCAGATCGCCGAAGAGATCAGCGCGGAGGCGCGCTACCCGGTGGTCATCTGCGACCGCAGCGTGCTCGACAACTACGTCTATCTGCTTCTGGCCGCGGGCCGCCAAGACCGGCTGGAGGCGCTGATCGACGCCTGGATGGCCGGCTATGACCTGCTGGTCCAGGTGCCGATCGTCGCTTCGCCCAGTCCGGACGGCATCCGCTCTCCCGACCCCGGCTTTCAAGAAGCGGTCGATCAACGCCTCGAACGCGAGCTCAACCGTAGGCGCCTGTTCGCCCTGCGGCTCGATCCCCACCGCCGCGAAGGTTGGCTCGACGCCGTAGAGCGCGAGGTCTGGGCGCGCCTTCGTCCGACCCAGCTCCAACTCCTTTGATCCGACTCCGTCCGACGATCGCGCTCGGCTTGGGCTAGACTTCTCGCATCGTGGCGCTATCTCCTCTGCTTCTTCGCCGCTGGGAGCTGTTTTCCCATTTCAGCGATCCCCAGCTCGAGCACCTTGCCGAGCATGTCAACCGCCTCCGCTTCGGCGCCGGCACCGCGGTGCTCCAAGAAGGCGAACCGTCGCTCGGCGCCTACCTGATCGAGAGCGGCGAGGTTCTGATCGAACGAAATACCCCTTATGGTCGCTTCGAGCTGGCCCTGCTGGGGCCGGGAGACCTGTTCGGTGAGACCAGTTTCGTCGACGGCCACGCCCGCTCCGGCAACGCCACGGCGACCGCCGAAACCGCGCTCCTGACGCTCCAGCCGGAAGCCCTCGCCGGTGCGCTCGAAGACGACGCGAAGCTCCACCTCTCTCTCTACTGGGCGTTCTGGAAAAGCCTGTCGCAAAAGCTTCGCGCCACCAACGACAAGCTCACGAGGTTCTTTTCCTCCTCGGCAGCTCCGGCGGCGACTCCCGCGGCCGTCGGCGCGGCGGCCATCGGGGACTTTCGGGTCGACCTCGCTTCCAAGCGGCGGCTCTTTCAGGAGCAGAAGCTCTCTAACTTGGAGATCAACTTCCTCACCACTCTCTCCAAGGAAAAGAAGCTCGCGGGCAACCAGGTCCTGTTCCGCGAAGGCGAGACCGGCGACTCCATGTACGTGGTGCTCGAAGGTCGGATCATGATCAGCAAATACATCCCGGGGGCCGGGGAGGAAGCGCTCGCGTTTCTCGAACGGGGCGACTATTTCGGCGAGATGGCTCTGATCGACCGCCAGCCTCGTTCGGCGGACGCCAAGGCGCACGAGCACGAGGCCGTGGTGCTCGCCATCTCTCGCGAGGTGCTCGAAGGGATCCTCGACATCCAGAAGATCTCATCCCTAAACCTGCTGAAAATCCTCTGCAATCTCGTGGCTTCCCGCCTCCGCGAGATCGACGACAAGATCATCGGCTGGTTCATTTTGGCAGGCGGCTCCAACGGCGGCCATTAGCCGCTCGCTCTTTGGCGCGCGACCAGAATTTTTTCAACCAGAGAAGAGGTCGCCAGACGCCGAATGTCCTCGGCGGCGAACCACCCGGCCTCCGCCCCTTCTCGGATTACTCCTTGGCTCCCGACCTCGCCGAGGTGAATCGCCACCCTCAAATCTCGATAGGTGATGCCGTGTCGCGCTGTACCGATCCGCTCCAGGAGGCGCCAGGTCCCGCCGTAGCGTCGGCCAAGCTCGGCGTCCGCTTCTTCGACCGCGGCCTCTACCCAGGGCACCTCCCAAAGGCCGGCCAACAGCGAGCTGTCGTCCGGGCGCCGAAACAGCAGCGTGCGTCGCTCCTCATCCTCGACCACGACGGCCACGATCGACTTTTCCTCGCTCTTCCGATCCGCTCGGGCCTTCGGATAGAGGTCCGCATCGCCCATCGCCAACGCCAGACAGCCCTCGGTCAACGGGCAGAGAAGACAGCGCGGGTTTTTGGGGATGCAGACGGTAGCGCCCAACTCCATCATCGCCTGATTCGAGTCGCCAGCCCGGGAAGGGTCGAGCAGCCGGGTGGCCGCTTCGAGCAAGCCACGCCGCACACCGCCGCTCTTGACGTCGCCGCCCTCAGCGAGCCTACGAGCAAGCACCCTTTCCACGTTGCCGTCCAAAACCGGAACCGCGACGCCAAAACAGATGCTCGCGATCGCCGCCGCCGTATAGGGGCCGATCCCGGGCAACTTGAGCAGACCTTCGACATCGCGCGGAAAACCACCTTCTGCCGCCACCTGTTGCGCCGCCGCATGGAGTTGCCGCGCGCGGCGGTAGTAGCCCAGCCCCGACCAGGCGGCGAGCACCGCGTCAATCGGCGCGGCGGCCAGGTGAACGACCGAAGGGAAGCGCGCGAGAAAAGCCTCGTAGAACGGGATCACGGTCTCTACCCGCGTCTGCTGAAGCATGATCTCCGACAGCCAGACCCGAAAAGGGTCGCGATCCCTCCGCCAGGGCAGATCGCGCCTGTGCCGGTCAAACCAAGTCAACAATCGTTCGGCCTCGGTCATCATCGGAGTGGATTCTCGCCGACAAAAGGAGCCGACGTTAGGATCGTGGTCCCTTTTCTCTCCCTCTTTCGCGTATCTCGGGGAGGGTTCCCTAAATCGAGGAGGAAGATCCGCCCAAACCCATCGTATGTCTCCCCTCCAGGCCCTTGCGGGGCTCCGGGCGATCCTGTTACCCTGGAACCAGAACCTGCAGGGCCCTTCGCCTCGCAACTGGTTACTTCCCTCTGGTTTTCCTCAGGCTGTGGAAAAACTGCGGATATCGCTTCTTCTTTTTTCGACTTCTTCCCAGCCTGATGGCACCGCAATCCCTCTGGTCTCAACTGCAACGGAAGCTCCAACAAGAGCTCACGGCGGAAGAGTACGAAACCTGGTTCCGGCCGCTGCGGGCACGGTCCGACGGAAACCGGAGGCTGGTGCTGTTCGTCCCGAACGATCGTTTTCTTTCGACTCTCGAAGAGAGCTATCGTCCGGCGCTCGACCGAGCGGTCGCAGATCTGAATCCCCCGGGAATTGAGATCGTCTTGCTTCTAGACGAGGGTGATTCCGCCGCTTCGGCTCAGGCCCTCGCCCCAACGAGCGCGGTACCCTTGGCGCCCTCGCTCGCGTTCAACCCTAAGTACCTGTTCGAAAACTTCGTGGTCGGAAACTCGAACCAGTTCGCCCATGCCGCGGCGCGAGCGGTCGCCGACCGTCCTTCTTCCAGCTACAACCCTCTCTTTCTCTACGGCGGGGTCGGCCTCGGCAAAACCCACCTGCTCCATGCCGTCGGCCATCAGATCCTCGCCCTGCACCCACATCTGCGGGTCCTCTATCTACCCGCCGAGCAGTTCGTCAACGAGCTAATCAACTCGATCCGGTTCGACCGGATGCCCGCGTTCCGCGAGCGCTATCGAACGATCGACGCCCTGCTGATCGACGACGTCCAGTTCATCGCCAATAAGGAACGGACCCAGGAAGAGTTTTTTCACACCTTTAACACTCTCTACACAAGTCAGAAGCAGATCATCCTCTCTTCCGACTCGTCGCCCAAGGACATTCCAACCCTCGAAGAACGTCTGCGCAGCCGCTTCCAATGGGGTCTGATCGCAGACATTCAACCCCCGGATCTGGAGACCAAGGTCGCCATCCTGCGCAAGAAGGCTGATTTTGAAGGGGCCGACCTCCCTAATGAGGTCGCCGAGTTCGTCGCTCAGCAGGTCAAGTCGAACATCCGCGAGTTGGAAGGCATGTTGAACCGCGTCATCGCCTTCTCGTCTCTCACCGGCAAGCCGCTCTCCTTAGAGCTCGCGCGCGAAACCCTTCGCGACATTCTGCCCCATGAAGGGCGAAAGCCTACCGCCGCCGAGATCACGAAGAGCGTTGCCCGCCACTACGGGCTCAAGGTCGTGGAGATCAAGAGCAAGAACAACTCGAAGCAGATCTCTTTTCCTCGCCAGGTCGCCATGTACCTGTGTAAGCGACTGACCGATCTCTCTTACCCCGAGATCGGGAAGCAATTCAACGACAAACACCACTCGACAGTCATGTATTCGGTCGACAAGATTCAGCAGCTACGCCAGGAAGACGGCGACTTCGACCGCGTACTCCACAACCTGGAGCGCGGCCTTTCTTGACCCTGGGAGGCCCCTCGCCGCTGCGAATCTTCTGCGGATAATTCTGCGGATCCGCGGCGGAGAATTTACGGCTCCCCTTCTTCCTCAGCAGGCATGCACAACCTATCCACAGGCATCCCGCAGGGTTTGTCTATCACCAACCCTCTCGTTTAAAAGCACTTAGGCCTCAAATCCGCAGATCCGCAGCGCCTTCTACCTACGGCTACTGTAAGATATGATTCCTGGTACCAGGTAGGAGAAGAAGAGCATGGAGATTCGTGTTTCGCGCAGTGAATTTTTGGCCGAGCTTTCACCGATGCTCGGAATCGCCGAGAAGAAGACGACGATTCCGGTGCTCTCGCACCTCCTTCTCCAGGCTCGGGGAGCGAGGTTGTCGTTGGCGGCGACGGATCTCGACGTATCGCTCACCAGCTGGTGCGATGCCGAGGTTGTGGAGGCCGGAGGAATCGCGGTCCAAGCGCGCAAATTTACCGAGATCATCGGTTCTCTAACCGGCGACGAGGTAAGTCTCGTTCTCGACGAGCCGCGAGTCCTCTCGGTTCGAGCAGGTCGCTCACGGTTCAAGATTCACGGTCTCTCCCCTGATGATTTTCCGACTCTGCCGACGGTCGAGCCGACGCGAAAGATGGAGCTGCCGTTCGCCGACCTCAAGAGGATGATCTCCAAGGTGTTCTTCGCGGTCTCGGCCGAGGAGTCGCGGTTTCAGCTGAACGGTGCGCTGATCAAACTCAAGGGCGACAGCATCGAAATGGTTGCGACGGACGGCCATCGTCTGGCCCTGGTAGAGCAGAAGGTCGAGGGTGCGGGGGAGGATTCCGTCTTGGCGCCCCGGAAGGCTCTGCAAGAGATTCAGCGCTTCGAAGGCGACGGCAAGATCGTATTCGCCCGAGGCGAGCACCATTTATCGTTTGGCTTGAACCGCCGCGAACTCATCTGCCGAATCCTCGAAGGGACGTTTCCGGACTACGAGAGGGTGATTGCGCGAGACAACGATAAGCAGGCCATCTTCGACCGGCGTGCTCTCGGCGACGCGGTCAAAAGGGTGGCGTTGATGACCGGGGATCGCGCCCGGGCGGTACGGCTCGACATGCAGGAAGGGCAGGTTACCGTCTCGGCGGTGAACCAGGACCTCGGCGAAGCGGTCGAAGAGCTGGCTTGCGAGTACAGCGGACCCGAAATTCGTGTCGGGATCAACCCGGATTATATGGCCCAGTTTCTCGCCGCGGTCGAGACCGAGAAGGTACGGTTCGACCTCAAGGACGAGAACACGCAGTGCGTCGGCTATCCCGTCGATGGAACCGATGCCCGGTACCTCTGCGTGATCATGCCGATGAGGATCTGACGCGGGCCTTCTCCGGTGCTGGCCCGCCTGGAGGTGAGGAGCTTTCGCAACCTCGCCGATCTCGATCTCGCCTTAAACCCGGGAAGTCATCTATTTTTAGGGCCGAACGGCGCCGGTAAAAGCAGCATTCTCGAAGCGGTCTATTTCCTCGCCACTTCGCGGAGCTTCCGCGCCCGGCAGATTGCCGACTGTGTTCGCCACGGAGCCGCTGGCTTCAGTCTCGTCGGCGAGGTCGAAGGCGATATTCGCCTGCGTCTTGCCGCCGGTTTAAGCGAGGGAAAAAAATTTCGCTCCGTAAACGGCAAGACGACCAGCCTGGCCGACCACCTGGCGGCGTTACCCGTGGTCTCCTGGGCCACCGGCGATGCGGAGATTCTGACCGGCTCGCCCCAATTTAGACGGCGTCTTCTGGATCGCGGCATCCTCGGTCTCCGGCCGACCTCGTTGGAGGCTCTGGAGCGCTTCCGGCGGGCGCTCCTCCAGAAGCGCGAGATTTTGCAACGCGGGGAGGGGCCGATCGGCGAAGAGCTGACTTCCTGGAACGGGGTCCTCGCCGGAGCGATCGCGGAGTTGGCCGAGCTTCGCAATGCCTTTTTTCTCCGGCTCCGCGAGCAACTCGCCGGGGTCTTGGCGGATCTGGACCTTCCGATCCCACCGATTGAGATCAGCTATCGACCCTCGCCGTCCTCCGCGCTCGACGGGGCGGAAGAAATTTTTCGCAGCCTCGGCCGTCTCGCCGACCGCGAGATTCGGCGCGGCGGGCCTCTCGTAGGTTCTCAGCGCGACGAGATCGAAATCGGTTGGGGGGGCAGAGACATCCGAAGCGTAGCCTCCGCCGGGGAGCGGAAAGTCCTCGGCCTGGCGATCCTCGCGGCCCACGCCAAAGTGTTGAACGAAGCGGGCCGAGCCCCTCTCGTGCTGCTCGACGATGCCGACGCCGAATTGGCCACGGCGACCCTTGCCGCAGTATGGAAGACCTTTGCCTCCGCACCCCAGATTTTGACCACCTCGAGCCGCCCGCAGGCCTGGCTGACAGTGCCCGTGGACCAGGTCTGGGGGGTAGAAAAAGGGGTCGTGTCGGCGCTCTGAGCGAAACACCGGGCAAAGACCGCTATTTCAAGACCTAAACCCTTTTTTTTCAATAGCCTACGGCTCGCCAAAAGGGTGCTCTTTGTGCTATCCTTGAGGAGATCTCTCAATGTCCCCGACCTCGGGGTCATCTGAGTCCTCAAGACTCCCCGGAGAACCACGGTTTTGTCCGAATCCCAGCCCACCTATACCGCAGAAAACATCAAAGTCCTTAAGGGTCTCGAAGCCGTCCGCAAGCGTCCCGGGATGTATATCGGGGACACCGAGGACGCCTCGGGGCTTCACCACATGGTTTTTGAGTTGGTCGACAACGCGATCGACGAGGCGCAGGCCGGCTACTGCTCGCGCATCGACGTCACGATTCACACCGACGAATCGGTCTCGGTGGAGGACAACGGCCGCGGCATTCCGGTCGATCTGCACAAGGGGGAGGGGCGCTCGGCGGCGGAAGTCATTATGACCGAGCTGCATTCCGGCGGTAAGTTCGACAAGAACTCCTACAAAGTCTCCGGTGGTCTCCATGGCGTCGGGGTGTCGGTGGTGAACGCCCTCTCCGGAACCCTCGAAATGGAGATCAAGCGCGACGGCGCGGTCTGGTTCCAGACCTATCACCAAGGTTTGCCCGAAGCGTCGATCCGCGCGATTGGCAAGAGCGAGAAGACGGGGACCAAAGTCCGCTTCTGGCCCGACCCCTCGATCTTCACCGTGCTCGAATTTCACTACGAGACCCTGGCTCAACGCCTGCGCGAGCAGTCGTTCCTCAATCGGGGCATCTTCATTCACCTGGAAGATGAGCGTAGCGGCAAAGAGGCGGAGTTTGCCTATGCCGGCGGCATCAGCTCGTTCGTCGAGCACCTCAACCGCAACAAGACACCGATTCACGCACCGCCGATTCACCTGATCGAAAAGCGCGACGATGGCACCGGCGAAGAGGTGGTGGAAGTCGCCTTGCAGTGGAACGAGGGATACCAGGAGCTGATCTACTGCTTCACCAATACGATCAACAACCGGGACGGCGGCACCCATCTGATCGGCTTCAAGGGCGCGCTCACCCGCACGGTGAACGCCTGGGCGACCCAAGCGGGGCTGCTCAAGGCGCTCAAAGAGAACCTGACCGGCGAGGACATTCGCGAGGGGCTCACCGCGGTCCTCTCGGTAAAGATCAAGGACCCGAAGTTCTCCTCCCAGACGAAAGACAAGCTGGTCTCCTCAGACGTCAAGGGCTGGGTCGAGCAGGTGGTCAACGACAAGCTCGCGACCTATTTGGAGGAGAACCCTCGCGAAGCGCGCAAGGTGATCGAAAAGTGCGTCGAGGCGGCCCATGCGCGCGAAGCGGCGCGCAAGGCTCGCGATTTAACGCGCCGCAAGGGAGCGCTCGAAAGTTCTTCTCTGCCCGGAAAGCTCGCCGATTGTTCGGAGCGCAACCCGGCGCTGGCCGAGTTGTTTTTGGTCGAGGGCGATTCCGCGGGCGGCACCGCGAAGCAGGGGAGAAACCGCCGCTTCCAGGCGATCCTGCCGCTGCGGGGGAAAATTCTGAACGTCGAGCGCGCGCGCTTCGACAAGATGCTCTCGTCGGAAGAGATCAAGACGATCATCACCGCTCTCGGCGCCGGCATCGGCCGCGACGACTTTGACATCGCGCGCTTGCGCTATCACAAGCTGATAATCATGTGCGACGCCGACGTCGACGGCAGCCACATCCGGACGCTGATCCTCACGTTCTTCTATCGCCAGATGGAGGAGCTGATCAAGCGCGGCCACCTCTACATCGCCCAGCCGCCGCTCTACAAAGTCGCCGAAGGCAAGCGCGACGCCTATTTGAAGGACGACCGCGAATATCGCGCGTTTTTGATCGAGCGCATCCAGGGCCTCTGGCAGCTCGCGGTCGGCGAAGGCGAGCTGATGACCGGTCCGCGCTTGTCCCATTTTGTCGAGAAGGTCGAGGCGTTCCGCGAGAACCTCGCGAAGCTCGGCTCGCGCGGCGTGCCGGAAGAGGCGATTCGCCTCGCGCTGCTGGGGGGCTTGGTCGACAAGCAAGGGCTTGGCGACGAAACGAAGCTCGCCGCGGTGGCCGAAGCGATCGAGAAGGCCGGCTTCTTGGCCCCGAATGTCGAACGAGACGAGGAGCACGGAACCGGCGCGGTCTCCTTCCGCCAGCGGAAAGACGGCGTCGAGAAGCTCGTTCGAATCGATTGGACGCTGCTCACGAGCGCGGAATATCGCGCGCTGGCGGCGAATCTTCAGGGGCTCGACGCCCTGCGCGCCTCTGGGTTCACGCTGGTCCGAGGAGAGGAAACCAAGATTCTCACCAACCTCGACGAGGCGATGGAAACGATGTACACCGGCGCCAAGAAGGGTCTCTCGTTCCAGCGCTACAAGGGTCTCGGCGAAATGAACGCGGAGCAGCTTTGGGAGACCACCATGGATCCTACGCGTCGTCGGCTGCTCCAGGTGCGCATCGAAGATGACGTCGAGGCCGACGGCATCTTTACGGTCCTGATGGGCGACCAGGTCGAACCGCGGCGCCTGTTCATCGAAAACAACGCGCTAAACGTGCGGAACCTGGACGTTTAAGGGAATCATGAGCGAAGACACTCCTATTCTTCCCTTCGAGCGACCGGTGCCGGTCGACATCGAAGACGAGATGAAGCGCAGCTATTTGGATTACGCGATGAGCGTGATCATCGGCCGTGCCCTGCCCGACGTGCGCGACGGATTGAAACCGGTCCACCGCCGCGTGTTGTACGGGATGTGGGAGAGCGGCAATACCGCCGGAAAACCCTACAAGAAGTCGGCGCGCATCGTCGGCGACGTCATGGGTAAGTTCCACCCCCACGGCGACACCGCGATCTACGACACGGTCGTGCGCATGGCGCAGGATTTTTCGATGCGCTATCGGCTGGTCGACGGGCAGGGCAACTTTGGTTCGATCGACGGCGACAACCCGGCGGCGATGCGTTATACCGAAGTTCGCCTGACCCGGCTCGCCGAAGAGATGTTGAAGGACGACATCGACAAGGAGACCGTCGACTGGCAGGCGAACTACGACGGCTCGGAGGTCGAGCCGGTGGTGCTGCCGGCCAAGGTGCCGAACCTGCTGATCAACGGTACCTCAGGCATCGCGGTCGGTATGGCGACCAACATTCCACCGCACAACCTGACCGAAGTGATCAACGCGCTTGAGCTGCTGATGGACGACCCGGAGGTGACGGTCGAAACGCTGATGACCGCGATTCCCGGACCGGACTTCCCGACCGCCGCCTACATTCACGGCCTCGAAGGCATCCGCCAGGCCTACACGACCGGCCGCGGAATCATTCAAGTCCGCGCGCGGGCCGGCTTCGAGACCCAGGCCAAGGGCGACCGCCAGTCGATCATCGTCAACGAGCTCCCCTATCAGGTCAACAAGGCGCGTCTGATCGAGCGGATCGCCGAGCTGGTGAGAGAGAAGAAGATCGAAGGGATCGCCGATCTTCGTGACGAGTCGGACCGCGACGGAATCCGCGTCGTCGTCGACTGCAAGCGCGGCGAGGTGCCCGAAATCATCCTCAATCAGCTCTACAAGCTGACGCAGATGCAGACCACGTTTGGCATCATCCTGTTGGCGATCGTCGACAACCAGCCGAAAGTCTTGACGCTCAAGGAGATGCTATTTCACTTCCTGAATCACAGGAAGACGGTGATCATCCGGCGCACCCGGTTCGATCTCCGCAAAGCGGAAGAGCGCGCCCACATCCTCGAAGGGATCTTGAAGGCGCTCGACCACCTCGACGAGGTGATCGCGACGATCCGCGCGAGCCAAACGCCCGCGGAGGCGAAAGAGCGCCTGATGGCGGGCTTCGCCCTCTCGCTGCTCCAAACCGAGGCGATTCTCGAAATGCGCCTCCAGAGGCTGACCGGCCTCGAACGGCAGAAGGTGCTCGACGAGTATCACTCCCTGCTTGAAACGATCGAGCGGCTGCGCGCGATTCTCGCCTCCGATCCGCTGGTGCTCGAAGAGATTCGGCGCGAGGTTCGCGAGTTGCGCGAAAAGTACGGCGACAAGCGGCGCACCGAGATCATTCCCGCCACACACGAGATCTCGATCGAAGACATGATCGCCGACGAGGACATGGTGATCACGGTCACCAGGACCGGTTACGTCAAACGCTCGCCGCTCGCCCTCTATCGCGCGCAGAACCGGGGCGGCAAGGGCCGGATGGGGATGGCGACCAAGGATGACGACTTCGTCGAGCATCTTTACGTCGCCTCGGCCCACAGCTCGGTCCTGGTCTTCACCGAGAGCGGCCGAATGTACTGGATCAAAGTACACGAGATTCCCGAGGCGGGGCCGAACACCAAGGGCAAGGCGATCGTCAATCTGCTCAACCTGGAAAAGCACGAAAAGGTCGCGACGACCGTCGCCGTGCGCGAGTTCGCGGCCGACCGCTTCCTGGTCTTCGCCACCGAGCGCGGCACGATCAAGAAGACGCCTCTCGCCGCCTACGCGAACCAGCGCGCGGCGGGCATCATCGCGATCCAGATCGACGAAGGCGACCGCCTGCTCACCGTCCGCGTCACCGACGGCAGCCGCGAGATCCTGATTGCGACGGCGAACGGCCTGTCGATCCGCTTTCCGGAGACGGAGGTCCGCTCCATGGGGCGCAGTGCCTACGGCGTGAACGGGATTCGCCTGCGAGCAGGCGACCGCGTCGTCACCATGGAAGCGCTTGAACCCGAAGGGGAGATCCTCACCGTCACCGAGAAGGGATACGGCAAGCGGACGCCGCTCGACGAGTATCGCCTCCAAGGCCGGCTCGGCTACGGCATCATCAACCTCAAGGTGAGCGAGAAGACCGGCCCCGTAGCGGGGGTCCGCCAGGTCGCCCTGGGCGATGGTTTGATGCTGATCACCCAGGAAGGCAAGATCATTCGCTTGAACGTCGAGGGTATCCGGGTAATTGGGCGTTCGACCCAAGGCGTGAAGCTGATGGACCTCGAAGGCGAGGACCGGATCGTCGCGGTGGCGAAGTTAGCCGACGGCGCGGATGCCGGCGACCCCGCGGATGCCGCTGAAATCGGCGCCGAGGGCGAGACCGCCAACCTTTTGGTAGAAGGAGCGGCGGCCGATGTCACGACAGACGTCAAGGCAATTACCGCCCTCGACGAGCTGTTGGAGGGGGAAACCGGCCCCAAGCCGGAAGAGCCGGTAAACTAAGGTCAAATTCGGAGGAGCGCGGCGCACCTGCCGCCGCTCCTCCGCCGCAACGGCGCAGACCCTTGCGCGGAGGCTTTTACGACCATGCAGTTCTTCCTCGATACCGCCGACGTCGAAGAGATCAAAACCGCCCTCGATTGGGGAATGATCGACGGCGTCACCACGAACCCGTCGCTGATCGCCAAGCAGGGCAAACCCTACCTGCCGACGGTCAAAGAAATCGCGAACCTCGTACCCGGCCCGGTCTCCGGCGAGGTGCTCGCCCTCGAATACGATGAGATGCTCGACCAGGCGCACCGCCTCGCCGCGCTTGCCGAGAACGTGGTGGTCAAGGTGCCGCTCAACCCGCAGGGGTTGAAGCTGGTGCGGACGCTCACCGGCGAAGGGACCAAGACCAACGTGACGCTCTGTTTCTCGGCGGCGCAGGCGCTGGTCGCCGCCAAGGCCGGTGCCACCTACATCTCGCCGTTCGTCGGGCGCCTCGACGACGTCGGCGAAGAGGGCATGAAGCTGATCGAGGACATCGTCGGGATCTACCAGAACTACGAGTTCGCGACCCAGGTGCTGGTCGCCTCCGCCCGCCATCCCATTCACGTCATCCAGGCGGCGCAGCTCGGGGCGGACGTGGTGACGATCCCGTTCAAGGTTCTGGAGCAGCTCTACAAGCACCCGCTCACGGACCTCGGCCTCGATCGCTTCCTCTCCGACTGGAAGAAGACCGGCCGCTCGTTTGACGACGAAAAGTAGCGATAGACTCCCCGACCCTACGACGAACTAGGAGCGCCACCTGATGGCCCTTGAATCAACAGACGTCCTCGCCCGCATCGACTCCGAGAAAGAGGGCTACCTCGAAGAGTTGAAGGACTACATCCGCATCCCCTCGATCTCGACCGATCCGGAATACGCGGCCGAGGTTTCCCGCGCCGCGGATTTTCTGGTGGGCAAGCTCCGCGAAGCGGGGCTCACCGTCGAGAAGATCGCGACGGAGGGGCACCCTCTCGTTTACGCCGAATGGCTCGGCGCGCCTGGCAAGCCGACCGTCTTGTTCTACGGCCACTATGATGTCCAGCCGGCCGACCCGCTCTCCGAGTGGCGTAATCCGCCATTCGAGCCGACGGTCGAAGGGGACAAGCTCTACGCGCGCGGCGCCACCGACGACAAGGGTCAGTCGTTCGCCCACGTAAAGGGCGTCGCCGCGATGCTCAAGGAGCGCGGCACCCTGCCGGTGAACGTCAAGTTCCTGGTCGAGGGGGAAGAGGAATCCGGCGGGGAGTCGATCGATCGCTACGTCAAGAAGGACGGCAACAAGAAGCTCGCCTGCGACTGCCTGGTGATCTCCGACTCTTCGATGTACGCCCCCGGCCAGCCGTCGCTGGTCTACGGCTTGAAGGGCCTCGCGTACATGGAAATCAAGGTCACGGGCCCGGCGCGAGATCTCCATTCCGGAACCTACGGCGGCTGGGTCGCAAACCCTTTGAACGCCCTCTGCCACATCATCGCTCAGCTCCAGGACCGCGAGACCGGCAAGGTCCAGATCCCGGGTTTTTACGATGACGTCAAGCCGCTCGAAGCCTGGGAGCGGGAAGAGTTCGCGCAGCTCCCGTTCGACGAGAAGGAGTATTGCGCCGAGCTGGGGTTGACCGAGACCTGGGGGGAAGAGGGTTATACGGTGCGCGAGCGAACCTGGGCTCGGCCGACCTGCGACGTCCACGGTCTGTTCGGCGGCTACCAAGCGAAGGGGGCGAAGACCGTCCTCCCCTCCTGGTGCGGCGCCAAAGTCTCGATGCGCTTGGTGCCCGACCAGAACCCGGAAAAGATCGCCCGTCTCTTTGAAGACTACGTCCGCTCGATCGCCCCGCACGGCGTCAAGGTCGACGTCGAATACCTCCACGGTGGCCAGGCGGTCGGCGTCTCGACCGAAGGCCCCTACGTCGAAGCGGCTATGGCGGCGATGGAAGACGTCTGGGGCAAGCGCCCGGTGCGCGTACGCGAGGGCGGCTCCATCCCGATTGTCGCGACCTTCTCCGACGTTCTGCGCGTTCCGGTTCTACTGCTTGGCTTCGGGCTCAACGACGATGCGCTCCACTCCCCCAACGAGAAGTTCAACATCAGCCACTTCTACAACGGCATCCGGGCCATCGCCCGGCTCTTGGACCGGGTCGGAGAAGTGCGGTAGATCCGGAGCACAATGCGGGCCAAAGGCATCGAGCGCGAAATCAAATTTCCCGGCGTCGAGCTCGACAAGCTGCGCCAACGCCTGATCGAGCTCGAAGCGGAGCGGCGCGCGCCGGGCGCTTTCGAGGACAACTGGGTGTTCGACCGGGAGGGAGAGCTGAGTGACGCCGGGCGTATCCTCCGCCTGCGCATCGACGGCGGGGGGGGGCGGGTGACGCTCAAGGGGCCGCTCCAACTCGAAGGCAACATGAAGGTGCGCGAGGAAATCGAGTTTGGCGTGAACGACGCCGAAGAGGCGCGCGCCCTGCTCTTGGGGCTGGGCTATGCAATTGTCAGCCGCTACCAGAAGGTCCGCGAAGAGTGGCAGCTCGGCGGGGTGACGATCGCGCTCGACCACACGCCGATCGGCGATTTCGCTGAATTCGAAGGGGAAGGGGCCGAAACAGTTGCCAAGCGCTGCGGCTTCGATTCGAAAAACGGCGAGAAGCGCTCCTATCTGCGGCTGTACGAAGATCACCTCAAGGAGCACCCGCAAGCCCCTCCCGAGATGGTGTTTCCCCCGGGCAGCCGGTAGGTCGTTCCTTGTCCCTGCGCGGAGTCATCCTCGCCGCGGGTCTTGGGACCCGGCTCCGCCCGCTGACCCTGGAAATCCCGAAGCCGCTGTTGCCGGTCGCGGGAAAACCGGTCCTCGCACGCACGCTTGATGCTCTCGCCCGGGCAGGTTGCCGGGCGGTAGCGATCAATCTTCACCATTTGGGCGACAAAATTCGGCGCGAGATCGGCACCGACTACTTCGGGATGCCGATCGAGTACTTCGAGGAGCCGGAGATTCTCGGCACGCTCGGCACCCTGCCGCCGATGCGAAATTTCCTCAAACCGGCCGGCTTGGTGGTCCTGGCGAACGGCGATAGCCTCTGCCGCTGGCCGGTCGAGTCGTTGATCGCCCACCACCGCGCAGCCGGTGCCCGCGCGACGCTGCTCGTGGCGACCCGCCCCGATCCTGCGGATCTCGGCGGGGGAGTGGGCATCGAACGCGGCGGACGGATCGTGCAGATGCGGGACGCGCCGGCTGTGGGGGTTGTCGCCCGCCGCCGGGTGTTTGCCGGAATGCACGTCTTCGCGCCGGAGTTGCTCGACGATGTGGCCCAAGGGCCTGCCGATATCGTCGAGAGCCTCTACCTCCCTCTGCTCGCAAGGGGAGAGCGACTCGAATCGTTCGGCACCGGGGCTCTTTGGCACGATCTCGGAACGTGGCGGCGTTACCTCGACGGAGCGCTCGCCTGGGTCGGGGGGCGGCCCGGAGCGAGCTGGATCTCTCCCTCCGCCGAGGTCTCGGCGGCCGCTTGGATCGAGCGGTCGATCGTCGAAGCCGGCTGCCGGATCGCTGCCGGAGTGACGATCGACCGCTCGATTCTTCTGACCGGGGCTGAGATCGGCGCCGGCAGCGCGCTGCGTTTTGCCCTGATCGGGCCGGGAGTCTGCGTCGCGCCGGAAACCAAAGTCGACGGGAAATTGCTCGTCTGGCAAGCGAACCTGAAGGCTCTGGGCTAACATTCAGGAGTCCGCCACCGCCATGGTCAACGATCCTCCCAGCCCCACCGTCCGCGACATTCGCCTGCTCGTCTTCGACTGGGACGGTACGCTGATGGATTCGATCGCCACGATCGTCGCCTGCACCCAAGCGGCGCTCGCCGATCTCGGCCTTGTGCCGCCGCCGGAGGAAAAAGTGCGGCGGGTAATCGGCATGGGGCTGCGCGAGACGATCGAGGAGCTTTGGCCGGAGTGCGATGCCCAAAGCCTCGACCGGATTCGCGAGAGTTATCGGCGGCACTGGCAGGAGACATTTCGCGACAAGCCGATTCTCTACCCCGGAGTCGAAGCGATGCTCCGCGGCTTGGGCGAAGCGGGTTACCTGCTCGCGGTCGCCACCGGCAAAAGCCGCCGAGGTCTCGATCACGCCATTGCGCAAACCAATCTCGAGGGGGTTTTTCACGCCACCCGAACGGTCGACGAAGCGCCTTCCAAACCGCACCCCAAGATGCTGCTCGACATCCTCGAAGACCTCGGCGCCGGAGCCCACGAGGCCCTGGTGATCGGCGACACGACCTACGATCTTGGGATGGCGATGAACGCGGGCGCCCGAGCGGTAGGAATTCTCTCCGGAACCCACACGCGCGAAGACCTCGAAGGGGCTGGCGCCGCGGCCTGTCTCGCCGTCGTCACCGACGTGCCGGCCTGGCTCGCCGGCTGAAAAAGAAAAACGGGCCCGTCTTCAGGCCCGTCCTCAAACACCGGTTCGCCGAAGCAAGTTTTTACTTTTTCGCCTTCCATTCGGCCACCAGCTTTTCGAGCGCCGCAACCTGTTCCGGAGCTGGCGGCGGGGTCGCCGTCTTGGCCGCAGCGAGCGCCCGTTCGCCCGCACGGATCGCGTCTTTCGTCCGCCCGTTCTTGGCGTAGAGGTTCGCTTCGGCGCGCAGGTTGTTGAAGTTGGCGTCGAGAGCGATCGAGGCGTCGAGCCATTTCTCCGCCTGGTCGGCGCAGCCGTTGTCGATGCACCAGTTCGCTCCCTGGAAAAGTCCCTGCCAGCGTTGCTTGCCGGCCACCTGAGCGGCCGTATCGACCTCGATCTTGAACGGCACGGAGAGCTTTTCCCAGACCAGCTTGACCGTTGCCGAGTTGTCGGTCAGGTCGTCGAAATAGAATTCCATCCGCTCCTTCGCGTGGCCGCTCTCGACCGGCGAGACGGTCGCCCTCATCGCGTCGTGCTCCGGGTTGTAGGAGAAAGCGCCCCATTCGTCGGCGTCTTTCGACAGGATCAGCGTCCATTCCTTTTCGGTCGGGATGGTCTGCACGCCATAGGTGCCGGCAGGCAGCTCGTGACCCTCGACCTTGACCGGGGTCGAGAAGCTGATCGTGGTGTTCTCGTTCGCTCCGGTGCGCCAAACCTCGCCGTAAGGCACCAGCCCGCCCCAAATCTTCCGCCCTTTGACCCCCGGGCGGCTGTAGCGAATCGTGATGTCGGTGAGGCCCACCGTCTGGGTGACGCTCGAATTCGGCGAGGGGCGCGGAGCGAACAGCTGCGGCGGCTGCGCGTTGGCGGAGATCGTGGAGCTTGTAGAGATCGCGGAAAAGGCAAGGGTCGAAAGGGCCAAAGCCCGAAGGGCGTTTCTCTTCATCGGTTCTTCTCCTCTAGGGGGTTTCAAGGCATCCTGAGCCGTCAGAGTCTAGCGCACGGCACTATTCGATCCGGCCGAACACCTCGGCCACCTGTTCCCAGCCGACCCCCATCAAGAAATTGGTATTTCGGCCGTACGACTTGATTCCCAGGATGTAGAAGTTCGGCTCAGGATTGACCAGCGTCTCGGCGCCGTGGCTGGTCTGCGTCATGCAATCGCCGCCGCCGCCCGCCGCCCCCAGAAGCGCCGCGGAAAGCTTCATCGGCGCCGAGAACGCGTAGCACTCGTGGATTTGGAGCTGGCGGTACATCGCATCGTTCGGCACGAAGCCGGTAAGCGACAGGACGCGATCGACCGCGATCGTTTCCACCCCTTGGGCGGTCCGAAGCGTCACCTCCGCTTTGTCGCCATTCCGTCGCAGCGACTCGATTGCCACGCCCAACTTCACCTCGATGGCCGGCGAACCGCCGTTTGCCAGGGCGGCGGCCTCGCGCAGTAGCTCGCTCCGCTCGGGGAGCGGATCGGGGTGGTCCGCTGCCGGGAAAGGAGCCGCGCCGCGAATCGCCCAGATCACCCGCGTTTCAGGAGCACTCTTAGCCAGCTCGGCGAGATCGCGGATGGCGGTTTGCGCCGAATGGCCCGCTCCGGCGACCAGGATCGTCTTGCCCGCCCAGTCTCCTTCCCGCGCGAAGTTCGGCAGCCGCCGGCGGATCTCGCCGTCGAGCGCCAGCTCGCCCGGGGCCGGGATGCCGCCGTCGCCGAGCAGGTTGGGGTTCGAATAGGTCCCCGTCGTGTCGATCACGACGCTCGCGTGCTCGATCCGCTCGTTGCCCTCGCCGTCCTCGACCAGCAACCGGAACGGCCGGGCCGCCCGGGCGGGCGTTGAGATCTCCTCGTGCTTGAGCAGCCCCTCGCGGCCGACCGCCATCACTCGCGACGAGAGCCGCAGATTCGGCGCAATGCTCGGAAGGGCGGCAAGCGGATCGAGCAAACCCTCTGCGAGCTGTTCGCCGGTCGGGCAGGCGTCACCGCCGGGAACCGCAACGCCCGCCGCTTCGAGCGCCGCGCGCATCCGCGGCGAGACGTTCATCGACCAGGGGGTGAACAGATGGACGTGCCCCCACGAGCGGACGTGGCCCGCCGGCCGCGGCGCCGCTTCGTAGAGAGTGAACGGCACACCGCGCTCGGCGGCGGCCAGGGCGGCTTCGAGCCCGGTCGGCCCGGCGCCCAGGATCGCGATCTGAGGTTTCGACATGGCGCTCTCCTCTGGTTTTCTGGGGAGTGGATGCAGGTTCAGGCTCTTTCGCTCTCGAGGAATCGGGCGAGTTCCCGGCTCAGCGGTCGCTCCAGCCGCTCTCGGCAGGGGCCGCACTCGAACAATTCGCCCGCCGGGCCTTCGGGTCCGTCGCGGCGGTCGAGGCAGGCGATCTCGTCGGCGACGCGGCGCGCCTGACCGAGCGAATGAGTGACGAGGACAATCGCCCGGGTCCTAGAGATCTCCCGGATCCGCTCCTCGATCGCATCGGTCGAGCGCGGATCGAGCGCGCTGGTCGGCTCGTCCAACAGCAGAACCCGCGGTTCGACCGCGAGCGCGCGGGCGAGGCACAGCCGTTGCTGCTGGCCGACCGAAAGGCTCGCGGCCGGTTCGGAGAGCCGATCCTTGACCTCGTCCCACAAGGCCGCTTCGGCAAGCGCCTTTTCCAGTCGCTCAGGGAAACTCTTCCGCGGCGCGAGCCCCGAATGGCGAAGGCCGAACAGGACGTTGTCGGCGATCCCGCCCGGGAAGATCACCGGCTGCTGGAACAGCATGCCGACCTCCCGCCGCACCGCATCGGCTTCGCGTCGCGCGATCGGCTCGCCGAACAAAAACACTTCGCCCTGTCGCCGCAGGCCTGGGGAGAGCTCGATCATCCGGTTCAAGCAAAACAGCAGCGTGGTCTTGCCGGCGCCCGAGGGGCCGATCAGCGCGAGCACCCGGCGATCCTCGATCCGCAGGTCGATACCGCGAAGCAGCGGCCGTCCGGCGAAAGAAACGCCGAGCCCGCGAGTTTCGAGCGCCGGAGCGGCGAGAGCTTCGGTCCTCGCCTCGACCGCAACCGCCGCGCACCCGGCGCCTCCTTCGGCCACCGGGCAGCAGAGGTCGGCCGGAACCGCCGGCTCCGCAAGAGAAAGCTCAACCATGCTGCGACTCCTCGTGAGCCCGCAAGCGGGCGGGTAGTGCGATCGAGCTCAACACCGCCACCAGCACGAGAAGCACCAGGGCGGCGCCCCAGAGGTGCCGCTCCCCGGCCGGGGAGAACGAATCCTGGGCGAGCACGAAGATGTGGTACGGCAACGCGAGCACCGGGCTTTCCCTTATCCCTTGGGGAATCCCGGCGCCTGAGAACACCGCGGCGGCGAACAAAATCGGCGCGGTCTCGCCGGCCGCCCGGGCCAGGCCGAGAAGCGCGCCGGAGATCAGCCCGCCCAGGCTTTGGCGCAGCACGATCGACCGGGCGACCTGGCCGCGGGTGAGCCCCAGGCCGTAGGCCGCATCGAGATAGCGCCGCGGCAGCGCTTCGATCCGCTCGATCAGGGCGACCGCTTCCGCGGGGAGAATCATCAGCCCCAACAAAAGACCGCCGCCGAGCCACGACTTGCCCCAGTCTAGCCAATGGACAAACACCACAAAGCCGCCGATCCCGAGCAGGACGGAGGGGATCGCATTCGCGGTATAGAGAGCGGAAAGGGTGAGCCGACGAAGCCTCGGCGAGGGGAGGTAGATCGTTGCCGCGAGCCCCAAGCCCACCGCAAGAGGGAGGCTGGCAGCGAGCGCGGTCGCGATCAGGATCAGCGTGCCGAGGATCTCGAACAGAACGCCCCCTTCGCCGCCCGAGCCGACCGAAGGGCGGGTGAGGAAGGCGAGATCGACGGCAGGAAGGCCGCGGCCGAATACCTCGTAAAGGACCACCGCCAGAACCCCGAAGACCACCAGGGCGCAGAGCGCCGTGGCGGAGAGAAAGCCTCTGCCGAGCCACCTACGCACGAGGTGCCCGTCGAAGCGCGAGCCAGGAACCGGCGAAAGAGAGCCCGGCGACCACGGCCAAAAGCAGAAGGCCGAGCCCGAGCAAAGCGCCCCAATGGACCGGATCGCCGTAGGCGACGGCGGTTTCGGAACCCCCCAGCTTCGAGGTGACCGACTGTCCTGCCCGGGCGAGCGGATCGAGGGTCCACAGGCGCTCCGGCCACTGGTTGTCCTGCCGGCCGATGACCAAAAAAACCGCGATCGTTTCGCCCAGAGCGCGGCCGAGCCCGAGCAGCAGGGCGGAGGCGAGGCCGGGCAATGCCGTCGGAACGACGGCGCGCAGGATCGTCTCGGCCTTGCCCAGCCCGAGCGCCCGGGCCGCCGCGCGCTGGCTCTTCGGCACTGCGGCGAGCGCATCGTCGCTCAGCGAAACGACGGTTGGAAGGATCATGATCGCAAGCAGCAGGCCGCCGGTCGCGAGCGTATCTCCCGAGATCGGATCGAACGGCCGCAAAAGGCGCATCGCCGTGTCGCGTAGAAGGAGGACGCCGAGCAGGCCATAGACCACGGAAGGGATACCCGCGAGCAGCTCGACGCCCACCTTGGCGGCGATCCGCGAGCGGCGCGGCAGGACCTCGGCCAAGAAGACCGCCGCGCCCCAACCGATCGGCGCGGCCAAGACTAGGGCGATGGCGGACACGGCGAGACTGCCGTAGATCATCGGCAGCGCTCCGAAGCGCTCCGAGCGGAACGACCAATGCACGCCGAACAGCCCGGCGATTCCCTGGGCCTTGACGAACGGCCAAGCCTGTTGGACGAACACCGCGACCAGGCCGACGAACGAAGCGAGCGCGAAAGCGGACAAGCCGAACGCCGCCAGGCGGAGGAAGTCCGGCGCCCGCCGATCGCCGCGCCCGGCAACGCCTTCGCCCCGGCTCATTTGCCTTTCGGATCCTTTTCAGGATTCTTCAAGTAGCCGTGCTTTTCGAGCAACGCCTGGCCGCGCGGAGAAAGCAGCAGGTCGACCATCTCCTTGGCCAGCCCCTTGGGAGGCCCGTCGGTGACCACTTGAAGCGGCCGGGTGATCGGGTAGCTGCCGTCGGCGATCGAGGCCAGGGTCGGTGACACGACCTTGCCGTCGCCGCGCCGGATCGCGACTCCGAAGACGGTCTTTTGATCGGCCCAGGCGGCGGAAAGCTGCGAGATCGCCCCCGGGGTCGAGGCCACCTTGTTGCGCCCCTCTTCGTTCGCGCCGACCTCCGGATGCGAGACGTCAGGCGCCTTCTTCGGGTCGCCGTAGAGCCACTTGGCGAACGATTCCCAGGTGCCGCGACCGGGCTCCTTGTTGAAGAAGACGATCCGTCGGTCCGGGCCGCCGACCGCGTTCCAATTGGTGATCTTTCCCTCGTAGATCTCCTGCACCTGCGCGCGGGAGAGCACCCGAACCCCTCCGTTCCAGACGTCCTTCGAGACCACCAGCGCGAGCGCGTCGATGCCGATCCGGGTCGCCAGGAAGTGGACATTCGGAAACTTTTTCGAGTCGTCCGGCTCCAGCTCGCGCGAGATCATTGCGATCTCCGCCCGCCCCTCGCCGAGTGCGGCGATGCCGCCCGCGCTGCCGCCCTGGGTATCGACGAAAATCGTCGCCTTCTTTTCCGACCGCAAGAACTCGGCGGCATCGACCACAACCGGATTGACCGTGGTTGAGCCGTTGATTCGTAGGGGTTGGGCGGTTGCCGCTGAAGTTGCGGCAAACGCTGCGATCAGCAGCAGTCCGAGCCGGGTGTGCAGCATGCGGTGGCCTCCGTGGTGACTTGGTAGTCCTGCCCCTTCGTTTCTTTCGGATGACGTTGCGAGGTGCGCGAGCAGTCGAACGGCGCGGCCTCTTCGAGAGGTATTTCGACCAGAGGATCGACCGGATCGAACATCCCCGCATAGGGTTCGCGCTGGTAGAGCCGATACGTCTTGTCGCAGACGGCGTATCGCTCGCCGCGCAGCATGCGGTGGCCGTCGTCGTCGAGCACCTCCTTAAACGGACCGCGATAGATTACCGCTTGGTTGCGCTCCAGGCAGGCGCCCTGCTTACCCTTGAATGCCTCGACCGTGAGGGAACGAAACTCGATTCCCTGAACCGTCTGCCAGGGCTCGCGCTGCCGTTCGAGGACGCGGACGCCGTAAAAGCCGGCCTCCTCGAACGCTTCCAAGAAGCCGACCTCGGTGAGCGCCCCGGAGATGCAGCCGCTCCACAGCTCGTGGTCGTTCTGCATCGAATCCGGCACCTCCTCGTCGCAAACGATGTCGGAGATCACCGCCCGGCCGCCGTTCTTCAAAACGCGAAAGATTTCGCGGAACAGGCGCGGCTTTTCGTGCCCGTCGACCAGGTTCAGGACGCAGTTGGAAACCACGACGTCGACGGAATCGTTCGCCACCAGCGGGTGTTCGCGGCGCAGCCGCTCGGCGCGCGTCGTCGCCTGGAGCAGGCCCTCGGTCGAGCGGACGGGGTCTTTTGCCAGCTCGGCGTCGAACCGGTCCATGTCGAGGCCTAAGTCCTGGATGCGGCCGCGGCGGAACTCGACGTTGGCGAACCCGAGCCGTTCGGCCACGACCGGAGCGTTCCTCCGCGCGACATCGAGCATCTCGTCGGTCATGTCGACGCCAATTACCTTGCCTTCTGCGCCCACCACTTGGGCGGCGATGAAACAGATCTTGCCGGTGCCGCTGCCGAGATCGAGCACGGTCTCGCCGGGTTTCAAATGCTTGCTCGGATCGCCGCAGCCATAGTCGCGCTCGATCACCTCGGTCGGGATGATCGCGAGATATTTAGGGTCGTACTCGACCGGGCAGCAGAGTTCCGCCACTTTTTCTTGGGCGCCCTGACGGTACCGATCCTTGACGATTTCGTCTACGGCGAGAGTTGCCATGCATACCTCCTGCGCCCCGCGCGACACCCGCGAGGGAAATTGAGCCATCGACCCCTAGAACCTTGATACCCCGCGCTCGCGCGGCGGAAGAATTTCCAAGCAGGTGGTCCACCAGCCGGTAGTGACGGTTTCGACGAATTCCTCGGGCAGGCACTCCGCGCGCATCTCGGCGGCCAGCCCCAGATGGTCGTAGGGGAGCGCAACGAGTTCGACTGAAAGGTCGGCTGCCGATCCATTCTCTCGCGGCCCCCCCTCTCCGATCGCTTCGATCACCGAGAACCAGACCCGCACGTCGCCATCGTTGGCCGGCCGGCCGATTACGCCGACATTGATCGCGTCGCGCCCCGAAGGGAGGCGCCGGTGCCAGTGAAGGCCGGTATGGGTACAGAGCAGGGCGTCCGCCCGCTCCTGGTCGAGCAAGACTTCGAGGAACGGCACGGGGCTCGTGGATCGGAACAGGAACTCGTTGATCCGGCGCGGCGAGCCGTGGACCAGAAGCAGCTCGCGGTCGCCGACCCGGACTCGCCGCCGCTTCGGCAGCGCACCCATCCAGGATTTGAACTCGGCCGAGCAGTTTTGTTCCGTGTAGCGGTAGGAGACTTCGGCGAAGTGGTTGTCGCGCGGATCGGTGTAGCCGCAGTTGCAGTCCTCGCGGCCGGAGGCGAGCGATTCCTCGTAATTGCCTTGGATCGCCCGGACCCCTCCGGAGAGGAGCAGCGGCCAGACCTTCTCGGGGTTCGGGCCGAAACCGCCGAGGTCGCCCAAGCAGTAGACCGCGTCGACCTGCCGATGCGTCGCCTCTTCGAGCAGCTGGCCAAGCGCCAGGTGATTGTTGTAGATGCCGCCGAAGACCAGAATGCGCTCGAACGGCCCCTCGACCGGGGTCGGATCGGCGCCCGCGGCTAGAAACTCGCGAACTTGGGTGGCGCGCTCTTCGCTCGACAAGGCGATCCCCGCACCTTCAGTCGCCGCCCGGAAGCTGCCGAGCGGCACAAGCTTCTCCCCCCAGGTCGCCAGCCCGCGATGCGCCGTCAGTTTTTCCCGGTGCAGCGCGCGCAGCGCCTCTTCGGTCGGATCCACCAGGCTTTGCGGGGGTCGATTCGCCATCGCGCGGGAGTGCCTCAGGTACTGCGCCTCAGGTCTTGCAGCTCACGCCATAGACGTGGCAGGTCCAGCAGGCCGGATGGTCGAGCGCGAAAGGCCCGAGCGTGTCGGCGAGCGACTCGCCCATTTTGGCCGAAGGTTCGTTGACCAGGATCGGGCAGACCCAGACCCCTTGATCGGTGACCATCCGGCAGGCGCTGCACTGCAGGTGATCCCAACTTCCTTCCGGGGCATCCCCCTCGCGCAGATGCTGCCACGTTTCATAGGCACCGCCGCGCTCCGCCTCGGCGCCGATCTGAAATACCGGCAGGATCTTGAGCCGCGGCTTTTGGATCCCCAAGGAACGCAGCAGACCGAAAAACCGCGCCTTCCCCTCGTCCGTTCCGGATTCGCGATGGACCTCGGTCACCGTGATCACCGGATTCAAGCCGGCGGCGACCAGGTTCGCGATCCCCTCCAGAATGCGGTCAAACGTTCCGGGACCGCGGATCGGGTCGTTCGAAGCGGCGTCGAAGCCGTCGAGCGAGACCCGCAAGTCGAGCGAATATTCAGAGGCGTCGGCCAGCGCTTTGAGCCGCTCCGCGCGGGCGGGGTCGAGCAGCAGCCCGTTGGTCAGAACGTTCGCCGGGCCGTAGCGCAAGGTGGCTTCGAGGATTGCCTCCATGTCCGGATTCAAGAACGGCTCGCCGCCGGTGAAGTAATACTCCTTGACCCCCAGCCCGGCGCCCTCTTCGAGGTAGCGAGACACCTCGGCCAGCGACATGAACTCGTGGGTGTGGTTGGTCGGCGAGCAGGAGATGAAGCAGTGGGTGCAGGCCAGGTTGCACACCGTTCCCGCGACCTGGAACCAGAGGGTGTCGAGGGCGCCCAGCTCGACTCGCGGAGGCGGCAGAGGCTGGGATTCTGCGGCGATCATGAGAGCCGCAGTGTACACGAACGGGAAGCGGCCCCAGGGCGCGAGGTCGGCTATGATCCCGGAGCTTTGAGCCGCTTTCTCGCCCTCTCGATCGTCCTCCTCATCCTGGTGATGGCCCTATTTCAATTCGGCCTCGCGGCGCTCGGTTGGCTCCCTTCCGGAGTTCCCCCTTCGTCGCCGCCCCGAGTCCAGCTCGGCGCCTGGGGGCTGGAGGCTTTGGGGCTCGCCGCCCTCTTCCTCTTGATCCACAGAGAGGGGGGCTCGGCCTGGTTCTCCGGACTGCTCTCGGGGTGGATCGCCTGGGTGTTCCGCGGACCCCTGCTGGTCGTGTCGGTCGCGGCCGCGGGTCTCGACCCCAAGCCCTACTGGGCGATGACCTTCCGTTGGTGGATCCTCTACTCCACCTGCGGCCTCGTGCTCGGCGCGCTCGCGCGGCCGGCCGCGCCCCTTCCATCCCCGCCGTCCGTCCCCGTTTCCGCACCGGACCTGGAAGGACCGCCCGCTTGAAGATCGCCGCCGTCGGCACGGCCTTACCGCCGCATTTTTACGACCAGGCGACGCTGCTCGCGGCGCTGGAGCGGCGGTGGAAGGACCGGCTGTTCAATCTCGAACGGCTGCAGCGGCTGCACGCGAACGTCCTGGTCGGCGGCCGGCACCTGGCGCTGCCGATCGAGGAATATGACCAGCTGACCACCTGGGGGAAGGCCAACGACGCCTGGATTCGCGTCGCGCAAGAGGTGGGCGATGCGGCGATCCGGCAAGCGCTCGATCGCGCGGGGCTCGCCCCCACCGACGTTTCGGCGTTCTTCTTTACCACCGTGACGGGGGTCGCCACCCCGTCGATCGACGCCCGGCTGATCAACCGACTCCGCATGTCGCCGCAGATCAAGCGTCTGCCGCTGTTCGGGCTCGGCTGTCTCGCGGGCGCCGCGGGAATTGCGCGCGCGGCAGACTACGTGCGCGCCTATCCCGACCAGGTGGCCCTGCTGCTCTCGGTCGAGCTTTGCTCGCTCACGCTCCAGGGGGAGGATCTGTCGATCCCCAACCTGATCGCCTCCGGCCTGTTCGGCGACGGCGCAGCGGCCGTGTTGGTAGCGGGAAGCGAACGGCACGACCTCAAGGGACCTTCCGGCCCAGAGATCGTCGCCACCCGTTCGATCTTCTATCCCGACTCCGAGCGCGTGATGGGTTGGGACATCTCCGAGACCGGCTTCAAGATCGTCCTCTCCGCCGACGTGCCGAAGATGGTCGAAGAGCACATGAAGGAAGACATCGATTCCTTTCTCAGCGACCACGGCCTCTCCCGCGCCGACATCGCGAGCTGGGTCTGCCACCCCGGTGGCCCGAAAGTGCTCGAAACCATGCAGGAAACGCTGGAGCTTCCCGAAGGCGCCCTCGACGTCACCTGGCGAAGCCTGCGCGAGGTGGGCAACCTCTCCTCGACCTCCGTGCTGATCGTGCTCGAAGAGACGATGGCCAACCATCGCCCGGCCCCCGGTTCGTGGGGGTTGCTGACCGCGATGGGGCCGGGATTCTGCTCGGAGTTGGTGCTGCTGCGCTGGTAGGCGCCTCAAAAGCCTGGCAATCCTTGGAAGGCTGAGATCTCCGCCGGTAGCCGAGGATACACGCAACGAATGAGCCAATCCTGTTAGTCTCCTTGAAACAAAAGGAGACCCTATGTCGATCCGACGGACTCGGCGAAGCTTTCTCGGCCGAGCGAGCACCCTTCTCGCCCTCTTCCTTCTCGGCAGCGCTTCGCGCGGAGCCTTCGCGCAGATCGAGCCCGCCACGGCGGAACTCGTCGATACGGCGGGGACGGTCGTCGGGCCGGTACTCGACTTCTACGACCGCGAGGATGCGAGCGTCGCGCTCCTCGTCGACGGGCACAGCACGATCCTCTCGTTCACTCCAAACACGATCGACACGCTCCACGTGCTCGGAGGGACAGGGGTATATTTCGCCTCTACCGATTGCACGGGTCAAGCCTATGCCGTGACCCTCGGCACCAACGAGTTCTTAGAGCCTCAAGCCGTCGGAGGTCTCAACTTCACGTTTTATGCAGGAGCACCGGGAGCAATACTTCCAGGACAGATCACCTTTCAGAGCTTGCTCTTTGCGGGCGCAGAATGCATGAAGACCCAAATGACCACGCAAGAAAGCGCCGTCCCGGTCTTTCCCGTCCGCGATCTGAGCCCCGCCTTTCAGCCACCATTTCACATCGTGAACACGCGAGGTGCTACACCGGTTCCCGCGGTTTCGACGCTTGGCCTCGCGGCGATCGCGTTGGCGCTCGCTTTAGGGGGCCTGTTCCTGCTGCGGCTGCGCGCGCAGAGGTGAGGTTTTGTACCCGCCGCCCACCGGCCGGGACAACAGAGCCCGCCGCCTCGATCCCGCGACAGAAGCAGGAGCCGATCCCGCTGACAAGATGCGTCGCCGCGTCTCCTCCGGCCGTCATCCCGAGCGAGAGCGAAGGATCTGGGTGGCGGGGCGGCCTTGAATCCTTCGCGCCTTTAGGTTCGCGCCAGCCGCCCGCTTCTTGCAATCTCCGCCGGGCGGAGACGGATCTCGTCAAATCGCAAGGTCGGCCGAGGAATCGCCGCGGTATTCATGCACCGGCCGCCGCTATCAGGGCGCGAATACGGAAAACTACCTCGCGACTTCGGTAATCGCCGGCCGATTACGGTCTCAACGCGCTGAATACCGAGAGTGCCGAGAAGATTACGGAGAATCGGAACCCCAAAACCGCGGTCGCGCGCTGATTGCCGTAATCGCGGCGTGAATACCGTCTCTATTTCAAGCCATCGCCTCGGTTTCGGTCGCGCCCGACGATCAAAAACGGCGATTTCGATGGCGTGCTGTTCGTTGGTGACCGGGTAGAAGATCGGCACCAACGACTCGCAGGAGGTCAGCTTGGGCGCAATGTAGTCGTCGAGTTTGCCTGCGGCATCCGCCGCCACGAGGCCATCGAAAAAGCCGCTGGGCGGCTGTGAATGAACCGCGAGCGTTGCCCGGTAGGCTTGAAGAGCACCCCGGACACCAGCGCGCGCAACCAGGAGGGCGTTCTTCTCCTCGGCTGGATTCTCGATCGCGAATGCCCCGGCCGACAGGATTGCCTGAACCAAGAGGCCGCCCCAGCGGGTCGTTTCGTTTTTGGGCATGTCGAGCAAGAGACCGGCACACCACTTCAGATGGATATCAGGAGATTCGACGATCCACTGGAAGATGGCCGTGCGGGCTTTCTTGGCATCATCGCTGAGAGGTGTGGTTTCGATCTCATGGATCTTCCCTGCGATTCGAAGACGTTGCTCGGGAGTAGTGGGAGCCTTGAAAACCGACGGCGTGTCCGCTTGGACGGCCGAAGCGGCGAGGCTGATTACTGCGAGGACCAGCAAGGCGCTGCGCATGTCACTCCCTCCCTTGCAAACAGCCCGCAGTTCCGATCGAGTGCGAGCTTCAAGACGTCTAGCGACCCAAGTTCAATGACGGCGGCCAGCCAAGAGATGCGCCGATTGTACCCGCGTTGACCCGCTACCGTTCGATGCAGAGGGTTCAGCAGGTTTGGACGGGCCTGGAAGGACCGAGCGTACCGGCGTATTGACGCTCACCCACCCTTGTGTGAACCTTAGCCCATGGCCGAAAGATCAGCGCTGTCCGACAAGCAATTGTGCTTCGCCCGCCTGCTGGAGGCGCTGCGCGAAGACGCCCAGCCCAGTTTCGTACTGGCGGAGATCAACCACCTCCTTTCCGGACTCACGCCGGGAGAGTTCGGCAGCGCCGTGGAGTACGCGTACGTGGCGGGGCTCACCCCTTACCTCCAGAACTATGTGGCGGCCATGGTCGAGTTGACCGCCTACCAGCGGAACGTACCGCCCCCCGCCTGGGTGCGCGATATCGAGCCGGAGACGACACCGCATTTCGCCACCTCCCTTCCGGGCCTGCGGCTGCACCTGCTGCGGAACTCGCCGGTCCCCTTCAAGCGCCGCAACATCTTCATCGATTCGGCGGTCGGCGATCGCGTGTAAACGATGGCCGGCTCCCGCCTGACCCGGTCGGACATGCTCCGGCTGTTCGATCTTCTGAACACGGAGTTGGCCGATGAGAACGTGCAGGGCGAGTCTCTACCTGGCGGGGGGCGCAGTGATGTGTCTGGTCCGGCTATTTTCTGCCGACCGGCGCGGTCCGGCAGGCCGGGTTGCCGCCCGGGCAGATGTTCCGGACGATTGGCTCAACGAATGCAGCGTAGGGATACCTACCCTGCCGGCGCACTGCCCGGAAGGAAGGGGGAGCTGAAAGGAGGAAGGGACCGAGCGACGTCTAATCTGGAGAAGTGAAGTGAAATCGCCAGCAAGACCGCAGCTGCCTTCTGGGCGAAGCAAAAGAGTCAGTTAATTCTTAGCTGTTCTGTTCTGGGAGTGCAAATAGTCAGGTTGTGACCAGCAACGTTTCCGCTAAGAGGTATGAGCGGAAGACTTGCCTTTTTGGAAAAGCTCTTCGGGTCACCCGCACCGTCGAATGTATGGAACTCTGTGGCCTCGTAGAGAATTGCCGTCGCTATGTGGATGGAATCCGGAGTGCTTAACCTTTTTCCGTTGACGGCTTTGTTGGTGTCATAGTGCCTCCGAAGCCTGGATGCAAGTTCGCTAACTCGGTTACCGCAAGCCACGCGATGATAGTGAGGTCCATCAAACAGTCGTTGGAAATCGCCCCGTAAATCGTCCGAGATGTTCGCCGGTATAACCTCCACAATTGAAATTGAGGAGGTGACGATAATTGCCCGTCCGGCGTCGGCTCTCTCGGCCCAATCTGCCATTCCGCTTAATGACAAATTGTCGACGCTTTCTCTCGCCAAATGAGCCAGGAAAACACAAGAATCCCAATACACGATCGGGGGTCGGCTACCACTCATCACGAATGCTCCAGATGAATTCCTCCGAAGATTTGTCGCCCAGCGCCTCCGGCGCTTTGCCTTGGAGGTCCATCAACCGCACCCTCGTGTTCTCGTCATCTAGTCGATGAATCCTGTCTACTTCAACGGCATAAGGGAACGCGTCAGCCCCTTTGAACCGAAGCTCACCCTCAACCAGGACAAACTTGTTCACCGCCTGTTCGGCTTCACTTACCAGACGGGACGGGAAGCGGCACGCAACCCTTTTCGGACCCAAGTTCGGATATACCTGGAATCTGTTCGCGCTAGCATGGAAATTGATCTGCTCAAGGCGCCCCTTCACCTCACCAAATTCCGTCATCTCCGGCCCGAGCATTTTCGTCACCTGTTCACCTAGCTGCACCGTGAGGTTTGCGAAGCTCCCGTTGTTGTCACTGATAATCAGGGAACGAACAGTTGCCCCTACTGGCCGAGTCATCGCCTTGAGCGTTTTCAGTAAATCGCGGTTCGCATCGGGAACACTGCCGGATGAAATTTCATCGATCGCCCCAATAACAACCGGTATCACGGGGCGCGGAAGATTCTTGGCATGTATCGGAACTTGTTCAATAACTACTGTGGCCGGGCTGGAGTGACTTAGCTCTACTACTCGGTAGTCGGACTCTATAGCCCCCGACATGAGCTTCTCGCTGCTACGCAAGAGAGACAGCAAGGACTTCAACTGCCGTGCAAATTCCAGAAGGCGTACATGCCCATCATCACTGGCGAAACCCTCGATCGCTAGTCTGATGAATCGGTCGCTCATGATGTCCGCCAGTCTTTGGTAGATGCATCTTAACACGCCCAAACGATGGTCCTCACGGCACCAGCCGAATATCCGTAGGAACCTCCGCCAAACGCTCAATCGCCGCCCGCAGTTCCGGACCCGCTTTGCCGTACTTTTCGAGAAACGCCTTCGTCCCCGCGTAGTCGCCGTGGCCTTGCAGGATCAGCAGGTCGTGCAGCAGGTCCTTGATCGCGCCGGGGAACTTTTCGGAGACGGCTTGGAAGCGGCCTTCGGCGTCTACCTTGAGCGCGCCTTTCTCCATCAGGTAGTTGAACTGCGCGACGACGCCTTGGCCGTGGGCTTCGTCGACTCCGAAGCGGGCGGAGCGGAACAGGCCGGCGACGTAGGTGGGTTCGAGCGCGGTGCGCAGGGTGGCGGGCATCTCCTTCTGTTCGATCAGGGCCAGGATGTTGTAAACCCCCATCACGTCGGCCTTCGCCTCTTCGATGGTCGAGTACAGCTCTTTCAACTCCAGCCGCACTTCGGTCTTTTTGCCGTCCTTGGTGATCGTCCCTGGGCCGAGGCCGTGCGACAGCTCGTGGTGAAGAACCTCATTCAGATAGGCGTCGAAAGTCACTTCGGCCACCTGCGCCGGCACCAGGACCTTCGCTGCGATGGGGGTCAGGATGCGCTCGTACTTCGCGTGCATCAGGTTGCGCAGCAACACCTTCTTCGACCCCTTCGCTTCGCGCACCCGCTCGTCGTTCGGCAGGTTGAAGGCGATGGCCGGCACGCCGGCCCGGGCGTCGCCTGCCGCGCTCGCGACATCCACCACCCGGATGGGGCTCTCGGTGCCGCGGTCGAAATTCTTCATCGCGTCCGGAATCGGCAGGTTGCGCTCCAACCAGGGGAGGCGCTCTTTAAAGCGGCTGAGTTGCGAAGCCTCGGCCGGCAGGTTCACCGTGACATAGGACTCGAACGCGGCCTTGTAACCGAGCAGATCGTCCTCGTAGGTTTCGTACGGGCCGATCGTCACCTCGACCGGCGCGTCGAGGTCCATCCAATCGACGTCGCTCTGGAAATAGTCGTCGGACAGGAAGGCCGCCGCGCGCGAGCGGAGGAACTTCGCCAGAGAGGCGTTCTCCGTCAGGTCGGCGGCTTCGTTCAGCAGCTTCGCGGCGGGCTCCAGCCATTCCTTGTACTCCTTGGAGTAGGGAATCGCGACCAGCCGGTCGCCGTCGCGCCGGATCACCGTGACTCCTGAGGAGAAGGCATCCTTGTCCTCCGGGTGTTGCGCGATCCAGGCCTCGAAATCCGCCTGGGTCAGATCCTCGGGGTAGAAGCCGGCTCCTTTCGGCCGGGGCGTGTCGCCGATGAAGGCCTTACGCTCGTCCAGCCGGTCCCACGGTCCGAAATTGACCGCGAAGAAATCGCGCGCCGCTTGCGCTTTCGGCTCCTTCCAGCCCGCGATCTCCTCGCGCATCGCCGGCCCTCCGGCCCACGCCTGGCGCAGGTAGATTTCGTTGATCAGCTTCGACACCTCGTTCAGTTTGTCGAGCGCCTGCCGGTCGCGGGCGGAGAGGGCGGAGAGGTCCGGTTCGAGAGGCACGGGGGAGTACTTCGCCAGCCGCTGGTCGATGTCGGAAATCACCTTTGCCTCCGAGATTTTTGGCGGGCTCGCCGCCGTCCGCGGCGCGGTCGCAGGAGCGCAGGCCGCGAGGGCGAAAAGCCCGAGGCCCAGCGTCGAAGTCGAAAGCGAGCGAAGAGTCGCCTGCCGGATCGTGCGAGTGTTCATTGGGTTCTCCCTTGGCCTTCCGGTCCGAGAGGAAGGATCTCACAACCGCGGGCGGACCTTTACGCTCCGGCGCGCAGCCAGGACTTTGCCGCCAGCGCCAGAAACTCCCGCCCTTCGATCAGCCGGGAGCGATCGTCGCCGAGATCCTCGAAGAGAAGGGAGACCGAGGCCTCGCGACCGGCCTCTTCGAGCAGCTTTTGGAGCGTCGGCGAGAGGTCGTCTGGGCCGTAGATCCACGCTTCGAACGAGGCGATGTGGACCGCGGTCACCGCTTCGCCGGCCACCCGCCGCGGTTGAAGCTGTTTCACTTCGCGTTGGTTGTAGCGTAGGGCCGGCGGCGGTCCGAGCAGAACGAGCGCCTGGCCGCGAGGGGTGAGGCAGCCGCGCCGGTCGCCGTCCGCATAGAGGCTATCGGCATCGGCCACCCGCTGGGTAAAGGTCTTTTTTGCGGGATTGCCGGGTGCGGCCGGATCGGGGTCGCGCCGCTGCCAGAACCGGTCGATCGCGGCGAGCACCGCCCGGTCGTCGCGCAGGTGGCGAATCTCCCCGATCTCGTCGGGCAGCAGGAGCCAGCGCGCCGGGCCTTCCGCCCAGGAGCGCGCCGCCTCGGCGGGGCTGCCGCCGGTTGCGCAGGATTGCAGCAGCGCGCAAAAAAGCAGGGCGCGCGGCAGGCGCCTCGCCATCGCCTCAATGGACGTTGTCGTCCCCCTCCGGGCCGGGGGCCTCGGGGATCGGTCCAAAGGTCTGCTCGTAGCGTTCGAGGTTGGTCGCCAGAGCGCGGACGATGCGCTTCAAATGGCCGGGGCTGGTGATTACGCGCGCGGCGACGATCCCCTGCGGCGGCACCAGGTTGACGAAATCGAGGATGAATTCCTCCTGCGTGTGCAGGATGCGCAGAAGGTTCGAGTAGCGGCCTTTCAGCTCCTCGTCTTCGATCTTGATGTTGAACGGTTCGTCGGTCGGCGGCACGGGACTCAAAGCCTCCTCGAAGTTCGAGTCCGGTCGGCAAATCCAAGGGAGGCGACGTAATGACAAGTCGCCGCGGGGGTCTCGCAACCCCGGAATTTCCGCTCGGGCTCGACGTGGAGTCTATACCGGGTCCTGGTCGGGTTCGCGCCAGGCGATGCCCCCCTCGAAGGCGAAGCGGTGCTCGGGGAAATAGACGCCTTCTCCCCGCGCCTCCGAGGTGACGGTGAAGCCCAGCACCTTGCGTCGGTAGTCGTACGGTGCGCCGTCCTTGGCGTGCACCGCCACATCGACCAGGTATTCGCCCGGCGCCAGGCGTAGCGCAGGACAGTGGATGCGCACCTTCCCCAGGCCCTCCAAGCGGTCCGGCCGCCAGCCGGCGAGGTCCGTATTGGTGCCCCAGCAGGAGATGCCGCGCGGTGTCGCGATCGCGATGCCGAAAACGAAATCGTCGAGCGGCCGGTCGGCACGCACCTCGATCTCGAACGTCGCCGCTGCGCCAGAGGGGAGCAGGTATTTTTCCTCCGCTTGGGCTCCCTCACCGACCCGCAGCCGGACCGCCGTGATCTCCGCCTCGCGCGAGCCCCAGCGCAAAGGCTCGCCGTCTTCGCCGCGCTCGGTGCCGTCGGCCCGATCGCTCTCGATCCGATGCGCTTCGCCTTCGCGCTCGGCGACTTCCTGGCGGTAGGCGTCGATCGCCCGGCGCGGGTTACCCACCAGGCGCTGCTTGCCCCCTTCGAGCCAGAGCGCCCGGTTGCATAGCCCGGCGACCAGGTCGAGCGAGTGGGAGACGAACAAAACGGTCTTGCCCTGGACCAGCAGCTCTTCGATCCGGCGCAGGCAGCGGTGCGAGAACTGCTCGTCGCCCACCGCGAGCACCTCGTCGACCAGCAGGATGTCGGGATCGGTGTGGATCGCGACTGCGAAGCCGAGCCGCACGTACATGCCGGAGGAGTAGTTCTTGACCGGCTCCTCCATGAACTCGGCGAGGCCGGAAAACTCGACGATCTGGTCGTAGCGCCGGTCGATCTCGCGCCGGGACAACCCGAGCACCGCGCCGTTGATGTAGACGTTCTCGCGCCCCGAGATCTCCGGATGGAACCCCGCGCCGAGCTCGATCAACGCGGCCACCCGGCCGGACACGCGGACGCTTCCCTCGCTCGGGCGGATCATCCCGGCGATCAGCTTGAGCAGCGTCGATTTGCCCGAGCCGTTGCCGCCGACGACCCCGAACGCCTCGCCCCGGCCGACTTCGAAATCGATTCCGTCGAGCGCCACGATCGCCTCTTCGCGCGACAGGTTGCGGGTCAAGCTCCGTTCGACCAGCGCGCTCTTGAGCGTGCGGAATTGGTCGCGTGGCGCGGTCCGTCGGTAGAGCTTGACGAGACTCTCCACCCGGATCGCCGGCTCCCTCCCGGAACCCCCGCCGCTCCCGGCGCTCCCGGTACTCATGCCGCCTCCACCAGCGTCTCGCGCAACCGGTCGAACAGCCACGCCCCGGCGATCCAGGCGAGGGCGGAGACCAGGACCATGTGCAGCCAGAGCCCAGGCTCGGGAACCCGCCCCTCGAAGATCGTCCGCTGATAAGCGAGCGCGAAAGGCGCGAACGGATTGGCGCGGATCGCCATCTGCACCCGCGGCAGACCGTCGAGCGCCTCGATCCGGTAGAGGATCGGGGTGAGGAAGAACGCCAGGGCGAGCAGGTTCGTGAGCAGGTCGCGGACGTCCTTGAAATGCACGTTCAGCGCGGCGAGCCCGAGCGCCAGACCGGCGATCAGGGGGATCTCCAGGAGAATTACGACGGGGGTGAGCAGGGTCGCCCAGCCGCCCACCGCATGGCCGAAGTACCGGCCGACGAGGATCGCACCGGCAAGGACCGGGGTGGCGAACAGCAGGTGGAACAGGTTCGAAAGCACCGCGACGGCCGGCAGCAGCTCGACCGGAAAAACCGCCTTCCGCAGCAGCCCGGAGTTCGCGGTGAGCGAAACGGTCCCTTCGAGCAGCGAGGTCGAGAGCCACACCCACGGAAACAGCCCGCTCACCACGAACAGGGCGTACGGGTCGGCGCCGGCCACCCGCGGACGGAAGACGACGCTGAAGACGAAGGTATAGACGCCGAGCAGAAGCAGCGGATTGGCGAGCGACCAGAGATAGCCGAGCGCGGAGCCGCGATAACGCGCCTTGAGCTCGCGGGTGGTGAGCGTCCAGAGGAGCGCGCGGAAGCGGAAGATCTGGGCGGCGACCTGGAGCATGGGGTGCGGGGGCCGAAAGGCGGCCCCCGCATCTTCTCACGACCCGGCGACGCGCTTCATGCGCAGATGTGGGCGTTTCCCTCAAACCACCGAAAGGTAAACTGCCGCTCTCCATGTCCTCCGCCCTCTCCGCCCTTCTCCCCGGCCTCTACGTCGCGGTCCTCGCCGCGTTGCTGCTCGCCGCTTTGCGCCGCGGGTGGGACGCCGTGCCCGTTTGGGCCGCCGCCGTGTTCGGTCTGGCACTCCTCGCGCTGTTCGGCCGCGTGTTGTTCCGCGGCGAGATCCTGCTGCCGCTCGACAACCTGCGCGGCGAAGCGCCGTTTCGCCAACTCGCTCCGACCGAACCGCACGGCAACTTGATCCAGGGAGACCTGATCCAGCTGATCGCGCCGAGCAACGCCGAGGTGCGGCGGGCGTTCGCCGAAGGACGGCTGCCGTTTTGGAACGAACGGGTCGGCGCCGGCATGCCCCTGCTCGCCGACCCGCAGGCGCAGGTGCTTCAACCGCTCGTTCTCTTGGCACTGCCGTTCTCGCTCGGCTCAGCGGCGGGGGTCACCGCTGCGCTGCGCGTACTTCTCGCCCTGGTCTTCACCTTTCTCCTGCTTCGCCGGCTCGATCTTGGGCAAGGCGCAGCACTGTGCGGCGCTCTTGGGTTTGGTCTCGGCGGGTTCGTTCTTCTCTGGCTCGGCTGGCCCATGGCCAACTCGGCGGCCTGGCTGCCTGCCGTCCTTTACGGAGTCGTCCTGCTCGACTTGCGCGGTGCGCGGCGCGACGGCCTGCTGCTCGGGCTCGCGCTCTTCGGCCTGCTCCAGGGGGGGCATCCGGAAACGATCGCGTATGCCTTGGCGCTGGCGCTGGCTTTCGGCGCGGCCCGCGCGCTTGGCCGCCCCAAAGGCCGGCGGCGCGCCTTCGCGGTCCGTGCCTCGTGGGTGCTCGCTCTGTCCCTGGGGGTGAGCGCACCCACGCTTTTGCCCGCCGCGCTCTACCTGCCGCACTCGGCCCGCGCGATGCGCGAAGCGGCGCGATTTAGCGCGACGCCGACCGCGACCGCCCTGACCGCTCGGGCGATACCTGTGGTCGCGCCGAACGCCCAAGGCAACAGCCGCTATCTCGACTATTGGGGACCGAGCAACACGAACGAAGACGCCTCCGGCTTCGTCGGAACCATCCTCCTCCTGGGCGCCCTGCTCGCCGCCGTCCCCGCCCGTCGCCGCTTTCCGCAGGAGTTGCTTCTGCTCGGCTCGGCGGCGTTGGCGCTCGGCGGCGTGGTGGCCCTCGGCCGATCGCGCCTCTTTTTGATCGCAGCATTCGCCTTGGCCGGCGTCGGCGCGATGACCGTCGAGCGGTTTACCCAGGGTTCTCGCGGAGAGAACTCGCGCCTCGCCGCAATCGCGATCGGTCTCAGTCTCGCCGCGGCGATCACCTGGGCCTACCTGGCGCACCCTTTCCCGGGCGACCCGGAGCGGATGGCGATCTTCCGCTTCGGCTGGCTCCGTTGGCAGCTGCGATTCTTGGGCGCCGGCCTGGTGATCCTGGTTCTCGCGCGCGGGCGGCGGTTCCTGCCGTTCCTCCTCGCGCCGCTCCTCGCCGTCGAGCTCTTTCTGATCCACGGCCCGGCCAATCCGCCGATGCCGCAGCGGCTGCTCTTTCCAACCCCCCCGGCGATCCGGTTTTTAGAGACCCATGCTCGCGGCGAGGAGCGGATCGCCGCGCTCGGTCGCGCGCTGCCGCCGAACCTTGCGACGCTCTACGGCCTCAGCGACCTGCGGATCTACAACCCGACGATGCCCGCGGCGTGGGAAAACCTGGTGGCACCCTTGGTCGCCGGTCCGGAGGCAAGCCCCGGTCAGGGCGAGGTCCCCGCGTTCGGCCGGCCGCTCGATCCGCTCTATCCCCGGCTCGGCGTCCGATACCTGTTGACCGAACCGAACGTCGCTCTCTCGCCGCCGCTCTCGCTCGTCTTCTCCGACCCGACCGCGCGCATCTGGGAGATCCAAAACCCGGCTCCCCTCCTGTTCGCCGCCGGCCGGCCCGAGCCGGAGGCCCGGCTCGCGATCGAGCGCCTCTCTCCCGCGTCGCTTCGGATCGCAGTGCCTCCCGATCTACAGAAGGGCGCCTGGCACCTTTCGAGCGGAATTCTCGACGAAGGAGGCTGGCGGGTGCGGGCCTCCGGCCGTCTGGTCGAAACCCGCCGGGACCTGGGGGCTCTGCTCGCGGCCGAGATCCCCGCGGGCACCGAACGGATCGAGATCTCCTATCGGCCGCCGGGGTTTCTCGCTGGCTGCCTGGTCGCCGCCGTGGCTCTCCTTTGCGCCGCATATCGGTCGGCCGCATTTCGCGGACGCGCACCCCAAAAGGCCGGCGGCGGCTAGAATCACCGTATGTCCGAGACCCGCAAGCTCACCGTCCGCTGTCCCGATTGCAATTCCGACCTGGTGATCGACGCCGCGACCGGCGAGGTGCTTTCGCACCGCAAGCCGAAGGCGCCGCTGGCCGGCGGCCGGGATTTCGCCTCGCTGTTCCGCGAGATGGACGAGAACAAAGCGAAGGCGGAGACCCTGTTCGAGCGGGAGAAGGCGGCGTTCGAAGATCGCGACCGGCTGCTCGAAGAAAAGTTCCGCGAGGCGATGAAGCGCGCCGAGGAAGACCCGGACCAGGGTCCGCCGAAACGGCCGTTCGATCTCGACTAGGGTGCGATCCGCTTCCGAATCAAAGACTTGAGGTAAACTAAGCCTCCGTGTGGCCCTCTCCTGGGCCCCCGCCGAACGCTTTTGGACCGCGCCCCCCGGTCGTTTGGGGTTGCCTCGCGGCAGGGCGCTTCGAGCGAAGCGACGTTGTTTCACAGCATCCTTAGCGCCCTCATTGGGCGCGCACGAGAGAGGAGCCTAGTTTTGACCCCATGGTGGCTGCGCCCCACGGCAGAGGGCGCATCGAAGGAAGAAACCCAACAAGAACCCGCTGTCCCCTCCGTCCCCGAGCCCGCCGAGAGCCCCGAACCGGTCGTCGAAGCGGCAGTCGCCGCGCCGATCGTCGAAAGCGCCCCGCCGGCCCCGCAGATCCCGCAGATCCCGCAGATTACCGAATCCCCGGTCCTGCCGCCTGCGCCCGCTCCGATCGTCGAAACGGCTGCGCCGGCCGCACCGGTCTGGCGCCCCTGGCGCACGACCACGGACGAGATCGCTCCGCCGGTTTCCTCAATGCTCGACCACGAGCCCGAACCGGCGCCGGCCTCTTTCGCGCCCCCGCCGTCGCCATTCGTGGCGGCGCCGATCGAACCCCTCGCGAGCGAACCGGTTACGGTGGCACCGATCGCTCCCCTGGCCCCGATTGTTCCCGTAGCCCCCATCGCTCCCATCGCCCCGATGGCTCCCGTCATTCCGATCGAGCCGATCCTCCCGGCAGCCGTCGTTTCTGCCGCCGACCTGGCGGTCGAACCGGCCGAAGCGACGGCTGAAACTCCCGAGAGTGAGGAGGCCCGCGAGGGACGCCGCCGTTCCCGTCGCCGCGGCGGCCGTCGGCGCAACGGCCGCGGTGCCGGGGCTCTCGATCTCTCTCCCGCGTCACCCGACGAGGAGGACGAGGAGGACGACGAGATCGACCCTCCGACTCTCGCCCCGGTCCAGATCGCGCCGCCCACCCGCCGCGCGCCCATGCAGGAAGAGGTGATCCTGCGCCGCCGCGAGACGGCGTTCGACTATGACGGCATGGGTCCCCGCGAGATCGTCGTCACCATGCCCGAGCGGCGCAGTGCCGACGAGCGCAAGATTGCGCTGTTTTGCGACCTTGAAAACGTGGCGCTCGGCGTGCGCGACTCCGAGATCAAGAAGTTCGACATCGAGCTGGTGCTCGAGCGGCTGCTCGAAAAAGGCAAGATCATCGTCAAGAAGGCCTACGCCGACTGGGAGCGCTACAGCGACTACAAGCGGCCGTTCCACGAGGCCGCGATCGAGCTGATCGACATTCCGCAGAAGCATTACTCGGGCAAGAACAGCGCGGATATCAAGATGGTGGTGGACGCGATGGATCTTTCCTACTCCAAGGAGCACCTCGACACGTTCGTCCTGCTTTCGGGTGACAGTGACTTCTCGCCGCTGGTCTCGAAGCTCAAGGAGAACAACAAGTACGTCATCGGGATCGGCGTGAAGAACTCTTCGTCGGCGCTGCTGATCGACAACTGCGACGAGTTCATCTTCTACGAGGACGTCTGGCGCGATCAGCAAAAAGCGCCGCACGTGGTCGGCGTCAACAAGAAGAGCACCGAGGCGTTCAGCCTGATGGTCGAATCGATCCAGGCCCTGCTGCGCGAGAACAAAGACGTGCTCTGGGGCTCGATGATCAAGCAGACCATGCAGAGGAAAAAGCCCGCCTTCAACGAGGGCTACTACGGCTACAGCACCTTCTCCGAGCTGCTCGAAGACGCCGAGCGCAACAACGTGATCAAGCTCAAGAAGGACCAACGCTCCGGCACCTACATCGTCACCGGCTTCTCCGGCTCGAAGCGCTAGCCGGCGAGGAAGTTCGATTCGATCGGGGCGGGGAAACCCGCCCCTACGTTTCGCTCCGTCGGTGGAGGCTGCGACCGATCCCCCAGGCGACGAGGCCGCCGAGCAGCGCCCACTCCAGACCGCCGAAGACGAGCGACAGGCCGAGCAGAGATTTGCCGCCCGCGCCCAGGTAGGCAAGCGACGCAGGCAGGCTCATCCAGAGCAGGAGGTTCGAGCCGCCTAAGGCGGGCCAGGTTCGCCAGATCCACAGAACGGCCAGGGAGTGGATCGCGAAACCGGCGAAGGCGGCGTGGCGGATCGCGTTGCGCATCGGGAGCTGGCTCAATCTCTCATTCCTCTCTCTCTACGAGGCGATCCTAAAGCCGTAATCCGCGTAGCGCAGATGGGGCGGAATCGACGAGCGCGCCGCACAGCGGCTCCCTTTGATCTGGTGCCGCCACGAGCCGCCGCGGGACGACCGGCGCCCTCCGGCCGGCCCTTCCGGAGGCCCTTGCGGATCGTCTACGACCGAAACCGCATAGTAGCCGGCATCGTATCGATCGCTGCACCATTCGTGAACGTTCTCGCCCAACCCGAAGAACCCGAGCGGATGCCGGCAAGGATAGGCGTCCGGGACCTCCGGTCCGTTGCGCCAGCGCTCGCCGTAATCGGGCAGCGACTCCGGTGGCTCGTCGCCCCAGGGGTAGAGCACCTCGCGGCCGGCGCGCGCCGCACACTCCCATTCGGCCTCGGTCGGCAGGCGAACCGATTCGCCGAGCCGCTTCCCGAACCAGACGCAGTAGGCGACCGCGTCCTCCCACGACGGACCGACCGCCGGCATGCGCGGATCGGAGAAAGCGGGCTCGCCCCAAAACGGCGGCGCGGCATGGCCCGTGGCGCCTAGGAAGGCCTGGTATTCAGCCCGCAGGACGGGAGTCCGAGCCAACCGAAACGGTGACAAACGGACCGGATGCACCGGGTTCTCCTCGTCGCGCGGGCCGCCGCCCATCCGGAAACTGCCGCCCACCACGTCGATCCAATCGGGGCTCACACCACTTCGACCCACTCGAGCTCGACCTCGCGCCCGAGGATTCTCGCAGCGATCCGGCGGAACGAGTCGTTCAGGTCGGTGACCGCGAAATGATGCATGGGCGGGCCCTGCCGGTCGGTCAGAAGCCCCGCCGCTTCGAGCCCCGCGGCGACCGATTCGGCGACCGCGTGCGCGGAATCGACCAGGGCGACCTCCGGCCCGGCGACGCGCGCCAGGACCGGCGCCAGCAGAGGGTAATGGGTGCAGCCGAGGACGAGGGTGTCGACTTGCGCGTCGAGCAGCGGCGCCAGGTAGCGCCGCGCCACCAACTCGGTCACCGGGTCGTCGTGCCATCCCTCTTCGACCAGCGGCACGAACAGCGGGCAGGCGCGGGAGAGCACCTCCAGCTCGGGACGCAGCCGCAGGAGCGCTTTGGGGTAGGCGTCGGACCGGACGGTCGCCTCGGTCGCGAGCACGCCGATCCGAGCGCGACCGGTCGCCGCGGCTTTCTGGGCTCCCGGCTCGATCACCCCCCAGGTCGGCAAATGGAGCTCCAGATTCGGCAGCGCCAGGGCCGACGCGGTGTTGCAGGCCACCACCACGGCCTTGACCCCGCGCCGCTCCAGAAACTCGATGTTCTTGCGCGTGTAGCGGGTGACCGTGTCCTCGGACTTCGAGCCATAGGGCAGGCGCGCCGTGTCGCCGAGGTAGAGGATCGACTCGTGCGGCAACCTTTCTCCGAGCGCCGCCACGACGGTCAGGCCGCCGACTCCGGAATCGAAGACGCCGATCGTATCCATGTCGAGGAACTCCGGCTAAGGGGCCAACAGGCTGCGGTCGGCGACGAACGGCCGGCTGGTGTCGAGGTGCCCGCCGAAGCTCTCGCGCTGAACGCCGTTCCAGAGCAGTGCCACGCGCGACACCTGCTCGACGTTCAATGCGATCGAGTCGACCAGCGAAAACACCCGCTGCATCTCGGCGAGCGAGCCGGACGAGGGAGGATCGGCGAGCGTCTCCGAATGGAGATCGACGTAGACCGTGCCGTTGCCGCCCAGCAACACGCCCCCCACCTCGACCCCTTCGGGAAACGAGCGGCCCAGGTCGCCCTGCTGCGGTCCATCGAGCACCGCTTCGGCGATCCTGCGGACGCGATCCCGGGTGTCCGGCGTCACGTCGAGCACCCGTCGTTCCGGAATCAGGTATTCCCCGGGACCGGGAAAGTAGAGCGAGACGGTGATTTTTTCGGTCCCCGGAGGAGGGGCGCCGGTGAGCGTGTCGATTACCCCGGAAATCCCCCGCTTGCCGCCGCGGTTCGCGAGCAGCCAGATGCCGCCGCCGACCAAGACCACTGCCAGCAGTGCGAGGATGACCTTGGCCGCGGTTCGGTTCATCGCGGAGCCTTCGGGCGTTTTCCCGGGGGCGGAGAGGCCGGGGCGGTCGGTGCCGGGGAGGGGGGCGGAGCGCTCTCGTCGCCGTTGGCCGTGCCTGGGGAACCCGGGTCGCCCGCGGGAGCGGAGCGCGCTTCGACCAGCTCTTTGTAGTGCCCGACCGCGCGCACCAGGGCGTCGACCAGCTGAGCCCGATAGCCGGCATCCTGAAGTTTCTTCTCTTCGTCCGGGTTACTGATGAAGCCCAGCTCGACCAGCACCGCCGGCATCGCGGCGCCCACCAGCACGCGGAACGGCGCCTGCTTGACCCCCCGGTCTCTGAGGTCCAGCGCCTGGTTCAGCTCGCCCTGGATCATGTTCGCGAGCCGCTGGCTCTGTTCCAGATAGCGGCTCTGCGCCAGGTCCCAAAGCATCAACTGGAGATCCTCAAGGGCGGCGGGATCGGCATCTCCGGCGAGCCCGGAACCGGCCGAGGCGCTGTTTTCGACGTTCGCCGAATCGGCGGCGCGTGGGTCGGTCGCCCGGTTCGCCAGGAAGTAGGTCTCGGCGCCGTGCGCTCCGGTCCCGAGCGATGAGTTCAGGTGGATCGAAATGAACAGTTCCGCCTTGTTCTGGTTCGCGAGCGCGGTGCGTGCATCGAAGGAAACGACGCTGTCGTTGGTGCGGGTCAGCTCGGTGCGGACCCCCAGCCGTTCGGCGAGCTGGCTCGCGAGCGCTCGGGCGAGCAGCAGGGTCAGCTCTTTTTCCTGCACGCCGCTCGGTCCGATCGCGCCGGTCTCGGTGCCGCCGTGGCCCGGATCGATCACGATCGTCCGAATCCCCGGCCGATCGAGCCCGACCGCCGGCCCGGTACCGACCGGCCCGGTCGCCTGGCCGGGCTGATGGACGTCGAACACGATGCGGAACGGGTTTTCCAGCGTATAGCTGTCCGCCGTGGCGCCGCGCAACAGCCGGATGACCAACCGGTCGGGGCTCGGGTCGACCCCTTCGACCAGCGGATCGTCGAGGGCCGAAGGGAGCGACGCCGCGATCCGGTCGCCCAGCATCTGCACCTCGATCCGCCCGGGCTTTTGATCGATCTTGTAGCGCGGCACCGCGGGAAACTGGAGCACCACCGTGGTCGTTCCTTGTAGATGAACGACGTCGACCGCCACCGGCACCAATCTCGCCTGGCGCTTCGCGATCGACAATCGGGACGCCTCAGGCAGCCAGTCGATCGACCAGCCGGCGAGATCGCCGAAGGTCTTCCTCAGCAGATCGAGCGGCACCATCAAGCCGCCGCCGCCGGGGGTCACCGGCTGGGAGAGGGACACGATGTCGGAGCCCACCGTCACCACCGGGCTGCCCGCCGCGAGCACCACCTGGGTGTCGCCGATCGAGAGCAGGTAGCTGCCCCCCTCGCCCGGACCGAGTTTGCCGCCGAGCGCCTCGGCCACCGGGGCGAGGGCGAACAGCGGTCCGGCCGGGCCGACCACCACCTGGGCCGGAATCTCCCGCCCTTCGACCGTGACGACCGGCGCCCGCGGCGGCGCCTCGGCCTGGGCGCCGAGCAGGACCGGAAGGAGCAGGATGAGCGAGCGGAGCGGGGGGCTGAAACGAAGAAGATTCACGACTCTGAAGGATACCACCGGGGCTGCGGCGAGAAGCGCCCTGCCGCTTTTCGGGGCGCCACCTGGAAACCCCGGCCCGGACGTGGTAAATCTCTAGCTCCAAGCGCAACGCTTCCATGGGGAGAACGAAGGTATGGATATCCGGCAGTTCCGGGTGGTCGTCAGGGCCAAGAGCTTCGAGCGCACGAGCCGGTTTTACGGCGAATCCCTGGCGCTGCCCCGGCTCCAGACCTGGGAGCGTGAGGATGGTCGAGGGGCCGTGTTCCAGGCCGGATCGGGAGCGATCGAGGTGCTCGGCTCCCCTTCCGGCGTCCGCTTTCAAGACGAGGGGTTCGCCTACCAGGGTCCCGATCACAAGCTGACCCTGACGTTGATCGTGCCCTCGGCCGAAAAAGCGTTCGAAGAGATCAGCTTCCGCGAGCGGAACATCCCGGGCGGTCTGCGGCGCGACGGCGACGGCGCGTTGATCTTCGAAACCCACGATCCCGACGGCGTGAAGATCATCTTCAAACAGGCCGAAGGCTAAACGACGACCCGGAAGGCGCGGCCCCTCGGGGCAACCCCATGCGCCCCGCCATCGCTACTCTGTTTCGGCTCGCCCTGGCGGTCGCCGCGGTCACTGCATACCCCGCGAGCGCCGCGTCACCCCCTCCGCCCGCCAACTGGACCGCCGACGACCTGGTCCACGCGCAAACCGCCGGGGATTGGACGGTTTCCGACGACGGCGCTGCCGCCGCCTGGGTCCAGTCCGAGGTGGTGGCCGGCGAAAGCGGCGAGCAGACGGTGGCCCAGGTCTGGCTCGCCCGCCTGAACGGCGCCGGCCGCGAAGCCGCCCCGGCCGCGCGCATGACCCGCGGCATCGAGCAGGCGTCCCGCCCCCGCTTTTCCCCCGACTCCCGCCGGCTCGCTTTTATTTCGGATCGCGCGCCGGGCGATGGCGGCGAAACTCCCGCCGACGGCACGGACCAGGTGTGGATCCTGCCGCTTTCCGGCGGCGAGGCTTATCCTGCGACCCGGTTCGATCGCGACGTGCAGGAATTCGCCTGGATCGACTCGCGCACCCTGGTGGTGGTCGCGGCCGAGTCCCCCTCGGAGCGCGAGCGGCGGCGAGAGGAAGCCAGCGACACCGCGATCGTCGTCGACGATGCGGAAAACGAGCCGGCCGTACGGTTGTTTCGGGTCGAGCTCGATGAAGACGGCGGCGCGCTCCAGGCGCAGGGCGAGATTCACCGCTTGACCACCAATCGCGATTGGATCGCCGCCCTCGCGGTCGCTCCGGACGGCAAACTTGCGGTGGCCTCCGCGGCGCGCAGCCTCTCCTACAATTTCGACCAGAGGGTCCGACCGCGCACTTTTCTGATCGATCTTTCGACCGGAGCCGAAACCGATCTGTTCACGGACGGCCCGGCGGTCGTGCCCGAGGGGTTCGCTTGGGCGCCCGACAGCTCGGGCTTCTACTTCACGGAAGAGCGGACGACCCACCCGACCTACCGGATGGCGACGGTCACCGACCTCTGGTTCTACGATCTTTCGAGCCGCGCCGCGCAGCGGATCGACCTCGGCTGGCCGCGCGGCCTCGCAGCACCCGTCGAGCCGCTCGCCGACGGATTTCTCGCCCTGCTGGCCGACGGCGTCCGCTACCGGCCGGCGCGATTCACCCGCTCCCGCGGCGGCTGGAAGCGGCAAGACCTCTCCGGCACCCACGTAAAGAACCTCGATTCGTGGACGCTCTCGGCGGACTGCAAAACGATCGTCTACGAGCATTCGACGGCCACCCGGCCGCCGCAGGGATTCGCCGCCAAGCTCGAAGGCGGAAAGATCACGGCCGAGCGCCGGATCACCGCGCTCAACCCCGACTGGGAGGACAAGCCCATCGGCCGGAGCGAGATCGTTCACTGGAAAGGCGCCAAAGGCGACACGGTCGAGGGCATCCTCCGCTATCCGCTCGACTGGAAGACGGGAGAAAAACGCCCGCTGGTGCTCGCGATCCACGGCGGCCCGAACGAGACCGACCGCGACAGCTGGGCCGAAGACTGGAGCGCGCCTGAGATCCTGCTGCGCGACCGCGGCGCCTTCGTGCTCTCCGCCAACTACCACGGCAGCGCCGGCTACGGCCTGGAATGGGTCGAATCGATCGCCGGCCGCTACTACGAGCTGGAGGTGCCGGACCTCGAAAAAGGGGTCGATGCCCAGATCGCCCGCGGCTTGGTGGACCCCGAGAAGCTCGGCAGCCTCGGCTGGTCGAACGGCGGAATCCTGACGGCCGAGCTGATCACCCGCACCCGCCGCTACAAGGCGGCGTCGATCGGCGCCGCCGACGTCGAGTGGATCAGCGACTGGGGCAACGTCGATTTCGGCGCGGCGTTCGACAACTACTACTTCGGCGGGCCGCCGTGGGAAAAGCTCGACCACTACATCCAAAAGTCGCCCTTCTTCCGCTTGAAGGATGTCACCACGCCGACCATCGCCTACGCCGGAACGGCCGACCGCACGGTGCCGCCCGACCAGTCGTGGTCGTTGTTCCGGGCGTTGCAGCAGATCGGCAAAGCGCCGACCCGCCTGGTGCTCTTCCCCGGCGAGCCGCACGCGCTGCTCGAACCGGCCCATCAGCGGCGGAAGATCGAAGAGGATCTCGCCTGGTTCGACCGCTACCTGTTCGAGCGCCCGGCCGACCTGCACCCGGCGATTCCCGAAGGTTCGGCGCTCGCCGGCCTGCTCGCCAAGAAAACCGCGGCGCGCCAAGGGGCGGCCTGGGGCCTCCTCGTAGACGGCTCGCTCATCCCCGAAACCGCGCCGCACGACGGCCAAGACGTCGGCCGTTTCGAAGTGACCCGCGCGCAGTTCGCTGCCTTCGATCCCGCCCTCCCGGCCCTTGCCGGAGAAGAGAACCTTCCCGCCATCGTGCCGTTCGAACGCGCCAAGAGCTACGCCGCCTGGCTCGCGAAAAAGTCCGGCCAGGCGTTCCGCCTCCCGACCGAGGACGAGGCGCAAGCCCTGGCCGACGAAGCGGGAACCGGCGGCAACACGCTGGACATCTGGGTCGGCTACACGCCGAACCCGGACGACCTAGCCGCGATCCGCACAGCGATCGAAAAAGCCTTCGGAAAGACCGGTTCCGCCCCTCTGCTCGAACCGGCCGGCAGCCACACCAGCCTGGGCGAAGGAAGCGCCGCGCTCTTCGATCTCGACGGCAACGCCGCGGAATGGGCGGTGGCCGACGGCGGAAAAGGGATCGCGATCGGCCCGAGCGCCGAGCGCCCGAACGATTCGCGCAGCGCCGAGCCACCCAGCCCCGCCTACACCGGCTTTCGAGTCGTGGTAAGCCGCTAAGCCCGAAAAATCCTTTGCCCCTTGGGCCTCCTGGGACCGCCGGCGTCCCGCCGGCGCAGGAGCCGAGCGGCCGCGGGCGCTGAGCGCAGGGCGACAGATGATCCGCCTGGACTCACCCCGCCCGCAGCAGATCGAACGCCGCCGTCACGAACAACCACACCGACAGCAACCCGTTCGTGGTGAAAAACGCCGCGTTCAGCCGCGAGAAATCGTTCGGCCGAACGATCCAATGCTGGTACGCAAGAAGCACCAGGCAGCCGACCCAACCGACCGCATACCCGACACCCAACCCCGGCGGATAGACCCGGGGCAAGAGCGCAAGCAGCGCAAGCACCCCGACGTGCAGCACGCCGGAGATCCAGAGCGCGGGAACGACACCGAACCGGGCGGGGATCGAAAACAGACCCTTCTTGCGATCGAAGTCGACATCCTGAAGCGCATAGAGCACGTCGAAGCCTGCGGTCCAGAGCAGCACGGCGAGCGCCAGGACAACCGGCGTCGCCTGAACATCCCCGCGGATGGCGATCCAAGCCCCGAGCGGCGCGCCGGAGAGCGCGAGCCCCAGGACCAAGTGGCAGATCCACGTGAAGCGCTTAGTGTACGAATAGAGAAACAGAATCCCCAACGCGACCGGCGACAGGGCGAAGGCGAGCGGATTCAACCGCCAAGCCGCAAACACCAGCAGGGCGGAGCTGGCCGCAATGAACAAACCGACGAATCCCGGGGTGACCAACCCGGCCGGCAGAGCCCGCATCGCCGTCCGCGGGTTCGCCGCGTCGATCCGCGAGTCCACCAGCCGATTGAACCCCATCGCCGCACTCCGCGCCCCGACCATCGCGACCGCGATCCAACCAACCTTCCCCCAAGCCGGCCACCCCTCCGCCGCGAGCATCATCCCCAGCAGGGCGAACGGCAGGGCGAACAGGGTGTGTTCGATCTTGATCATCTCGAACACGACCCGCAGCTGGTGGAGAGGCTTGGCGCTCATCGGGGTGGATCTTATCGGGCGGAAGGGCTGGTGGGGGATAGAGGAGACCACCGATCGAGATCGATCTTGCGGCAGGTCTGCCAATCGCCGGTTCCGTCCTAGAAGTCGGGAAGAAACTCAATGTGGCCGTCTCACCAGAAAGACCAGAATGCGAGAGAGCATTGAGTGGGCCACCTTGGGTAGGAGATGGGGAAATGGCAATCCGAATACGGAGAGATGTGTCGACACTGAAGCCGTGGGACGACGCTCTTCTGTGGTACGCAAAAGCGGTCACCGAGATGAAGGCCCGTCTGGTTGCGGATCCGACCAGCTGGCGCTATCAGGCTGCCATCCACGACTATGTCCCTGGTCGTGACCCGAACGCCAATCCGTCCGACAGACTCCCGCCCATCGCGGAACAAAAGAAATTCTGGCGCCAGTGCCAACATTTCAGTTGGTTCTTCCTGCCATGGCATCGCTGGTATCTCCTCTATTTCGAACAGATCGTCGCGGCGACGATCGTGGATTTGGGAGGACCCGCCGATTGGGCGCTACCTTATTGGAACTACAGCGGCAAGCAACCGGACGCGCGCAAGCTGCCCCCGGCATTTATTGCGCCCCAACTTCCGAACGGTTCGCCGAACGATCTTTTTGTCGCGAACCCCGGTCGTCGATTCGGGAATAACGGTCAGCCCGTAGGTAGTGAGATCGCCGTGTCGCTCGACTGTCTGAAAGAGAGAACGTTTGAGCCCACGCCGATGGATCTCGGTGTCGGCGGCCCGAAAACGGGGCGCAACCACGATATCTCTGGCGACGTCGGGACCCTTGAGAATACGCCCCACGGCTCTATGCATGGTGCCGTCGGCGGTTACATGGGGTTCTTCAACACTGCGGGACTTGACCCAATCTTCTGGCTCCACCACTGCAACATCGACCGCCTATGGGTCGAGTGGCGAAGCCGCGATACAAGGCACGTCGATCCTGTCGATTCCGCCTGGCTCGACACAATCAGCTTCTCTTTTCACGACTCTACCGGAACGGAGAGAACCCACACCTCCGGCGAAGCGGTTGACACGACAAAGCTGGGCTACGAATATGACGTCACACCTCACCCGGCCCCGAGTTTTGGGCCGGTCGTGACCAAGGAGCTGGAGATGGCGGCGGAGCGCGTCCCCGAAATGGTAGGTGCGAGCGATGCGCCGACGCCGCTCAACACGGTGCCGACAACGGCACGCGTCGAAGTGTCCACACCTACAGGACCCGGCTTGGAAAAGGCGGCCCTGGCAGGAGACGACGCAGTTCCGCAGCGAGTGTTTCTTCGGATTGAAAACGTCACCGGAGAAGGACACCCGCGGAGCTATTCGGTCTACGTGAACGACATTTTCGCGGGCATCATTCCTCTCTTCGGGGTCACTGAGGCGACGCGCGCTACAGAAAAGCATGGAGGAGGCGGACTCAACTACAGGCTCGATGTAACGGGAGTGGTGGCGCAGCTGGAAAGCACGGGGAATTTGATTCCGGAGACGCTCCGTGTGACTTTCGTTCCGGACGAAGAACACGTCGCGGCGGATGCCAAAGCGTTCGATGTCCAGAAGGCTCAGGGAGAATCCGCGACGCCGTTTCAAGTCGGCCGCGTGAGCGTATTTGTCGCATGAGCGTCGCGGCTTCAATGTGGGTTGCGAGTCCCCCGCCTTTTCGGCGGCTCGCTTGGCGGCATCCGGAGTGGTGGGCACTTGCCCTTTGCGTAGTCGCGTGGACCGCAATGCTTCGCCCGCATGCGCATCGGATGGATATGTCGGTGAACGGGTCCGAGATCGTTGCGATGCGGTTGGCAAACTGGATGGCCATGACCTTGGCGATGATGCTGCCTTTGGTTATCCGTCCCATCCGTTTTGCCGCCGAGAGGAGTCTGTGGCAGCGCCGGCATCGCGCCATTGCCGGATTCCTGATCGGCTACCTTGGTTGCTGGTTGCTCGTGGGCCTTCCCGTGGCATTTGTCACCCCTGGCCCGCTCTTTGCCGCCGTCATCTTCGGCTTCGGCGCCTGGTGGCAGCTCACGCGCCGAAGGCGCTTCGTACTGGCCGCCTGCCATCGCTCAATGCCCCTGGCGCCCCGCGGCTGGCGCGCCGATCGCGACAGTGTTCTCTATGGATGGCGTACCGGCACGAACTGCGCGTTGAGCTGCTTGCCGCTGATGCTCGCCTGCGCACTTTTAGGCCATGCCCTACCCGCCATGATTTTGGGTATGGCGGTCGCCATCATCGAGCGCTACACGTTTAATCCAAGTCCAATCCTGCTGAGCGCCGCGCAGGCCGTGGCGGCCGTCATCTCACTCCTGATGACGATCTAGGTCTCTCGATCTGACGGGCTCGACGATCGGCAGGCTGGAAGGGGCTTCCGTTTCGGACATCGAGCAGCGATCCCGCTCCGCTTCATGAGGGTGAGGACCCGTTGATGGAGCAGTCGTATCGAAGGGGAGCGCGCGCCCTGTCCGTAGAACTTGTACAATTGCCCGCGTGATCGAGCCGATTTACAGTCAAGCCTGGGAGAATCTCCTACGTTCGCCCCGGACTGCGGCGAGACTTCTTCTCGCTCTCGATCAGGCCCGCCGGGGTGAGAGCTTGAAGCTGAGCGTCGAGGAACTGCGTCGCAAGGTTCTGGATGGCTCAGGCGGGGAGTAAGGAGCGGGTCACACCTTTCAACCGTTTTCTCCAGATCGTTGCTGAGTTCGGAGCGAATCGACTTCCTCCAGGCGCGTTATCATTATTGAAGCACCGCCCGGGCCGCCTCGACGCTCGTAATTTGGCGGCTGATCTCCCCGCTCAATCCAGGAGGACTTGGTGGCAGATCCGTTCCTGAGTGCGGCCGACGAAGAACGTCGGCTGATTGAAAAGCTGGCCAAGATCGAGACGCTGTTCGCCCGCGGCGCCACGGCGGGAGAGCGCGCCGCGGCGGAGAGCGCGCGGGATCGAATTCGCGCTCGGCTACTGCTCTTGGAGAAGACCGAGCGGCCGGTTGAATATCGGTTCACGATGGCCGACGGCTGGTCGAGCCGGCTGTTCATCGCGCTTCTTCGTCGCTATGGACTACGACCCTACCGTTATCGGCGGCAGCGCCGCACGACGGTGATGGTCCGGGTCGCCGCGACGTTCGTAGACGAGGTGCTCTGGCCGGAGTTTCAGCAGCTCGACGCTACGCTTCGCGCTCACCTTCAGGCGGTCACCGATCGAATCGTGACCCTGGCGATCCACGGCGAGACCGCAGAGGTCGAAGAGCGCGCGGGCGAGCCTTCGCCTTCCGGCGGGCAGATGTCGATCGAGTGACCCCATACCTCCACCCCACACCCCGAAAGGACAAACGATCATGTCCACCAACACCGTCCGCCTTCACCGCGTCCTAACCGCCCCCGCCGAGCGAATCTACCGAGCCTTCCTCGATCCCGACGCCATGGTCAAATGGCTTCCGCCGAACGGCTTCACCGGCAAGGTTCATCATCTGGACGCCCGAGTGGGCGGCACGTACAAGATGTCCTTCACCAATTTCTCCACCGGGAACGGCCACTCCTTCGGCGGGGAGTATCTCGAACTGGTGCCCAACGAACGCATTCGGCACACGGATTCCTTCGATTCCCCGAACCTGCCCGGAGAAATGCAGACCACGATTACCTTGAAACCGGTAAGGGTCGGCACCGAGCTCAACATCGTGCAAGAAGGAATCCCCGAAGCCATCCCGCCCGAGGCCTGCTATCTCGGCTGGCAAGAATCGCTCACGCTGCTCGCGAAGCTCGTCCAGGCGAGCATTCCAGACCAACCCAGCTTTGAGCCGTAGGTAGGCGTCCGGATCGAGGGGAACGACCATGTCCAAACTCTGCGTCCGATGTTTCGGGATCTCGCTCGACGGTTACGGCGCCGGATCGAATCAAAGTCTAGAGAATCCGCTCGGGGAGAGAGGCACCGAGATGATGGAATGGGTTTTCCCCACCCGCTTCTTTCAAACAACCCACGGCGGCCAAGGCAGCGAAAGCGGCGAGACCGGAATCGACAACGAGATGGCCGAGCAGGGCTTCGAAAATTTCGGCGCCTGGATTCTCGGCCGCAACATGTTCGGTCCTGTCCGAGGTCCCTGGCCGGACGACAGCTGGAAAGGCTGGTGGGGCGACGAGCCGCCCTACCACACGCCCGTATTCGTGCTGACCCACCACCCGCGGGCACCGCTCCAGATGGCAGGAGGGACCGAGTTCCGCTTCGTCACCGACGGCATTCACTCCGCCCTCGAACAGGCGAAAGAAGCCGCCGGAGATCGCGACATCCGCCTCGGCGGCGGAGTGGCCACCGTTCGCCAATACCTCCGCGCCGGCCTGATCGACGAGCTGCACCTCGCCCTCCGCCCGGTCCTGCTCGGCACCGGGGAGAATCTGCTGCACGACATCGACCTACGCTCCCTGGGCTACGAGTGCGAGAAGTCCGTCGCGGGGGAACGGGCGACGCATGTCTTTCTGCGCAAGACTCGGTGACCCTTGAGGGCCACGGCGTTCAAAGTCGTCGGCGTCGTGGCCCTTACCCTCGTGGTACTCATCCCCAGCGCCCTGATCTACTCCTGTCACATCGCCGGGCCCAACCTGGCCGCAGCAAGACTTGCCTGCCGCTGAGCCTGACATTACACTGTAGTGTGTCGCGACGGGAGGGTGAATGCGGTTCGAATGGGACCCCAAGAAAGCGGCGGCCAACCAGCGCAAGCACGGAGTTTCGTTCGAAGAGGCGCGGTCGGTTTTCTTCGACGACGAGGCCATGGTCTACGACGATCCGGATCATTCCTCTGCCGAGGAGCGACTCCTGATTCTGGGACTCAGCAGACAGCCTCGCGCGCTGATCGTGGTCCACTGCCTCCGGGAGGAAGCCATCCGTTTGATCTCCGCCCGGCCGGCGACGAAACACGAGGAAAGAACCTACTGGGAGCAACGCCGATGAGAGCCGAATACGACTTCTCGACGATGGAGGGGCGCAAGAACCCCTACGCCAGGAAACTCAAGAAGCAGGTGACGATCCGGCTCGGGGAGGACGTTCTCGCCTACTTCAAGGGCATGGCCGAGGAACAAGGGATCCCCTACCAGAACCTGATCAACCTTTACCTCAGCGACTGCATGGCGCAAGGGCGGAAGCTCTCGCAGACCTGGGACTGACCGGTTGTTGGAAGCTTCCCCTTCCCACCTTCAACCAACCGCCGCCAACTCGTACAGGTAGTCCACGTAGGAGCGCACCGCGCCGTCCCAGCCCATGACTTTGGGGTTCGACGACTCGATCACGTAGTACTCGTCGGGGGCGTGGGCGCCGCTGCCGTGGCCAAGGCCGAAGTGGCCGGCGGGTAGTTTGAGCGGCTCGCTGGTGAAGACGTAGCCCGGATAAGGAATGCCGCCTCCGGCCCCTTCTGATTCACGGCGCCGCGCCCCATCACGACCTTGCCGAAGCCGGGCTTGTCGACCAGCGCGGCCGCCCACGGGGGCGAGGACCACTCCGCCGGATCGACCTGCTTGACGTCGTACATGAAGTAGAGGCCGACGGTCTTTTTCGCCCCGTTGACACCCAATGAATTTTGGCTTTAGCATCCGCGCAGTAGGAAATTCACGGGACTAGCGTTTTCAAAACGGCGTCGCGGTTCCCCGCGAGGCGATGGACGGCGAGAAAAGCCGTCCGGAAAGGCGAAAATGCCTACGGAGCTCCTGAATCTGAACGTAGACCCGGAACAGGGATTCAACCGGAGGGTGTTTATCTCGGGCCTGGGATTTGTCAGCTTGGGCCTCCTCCTCTCGACCCTGGGTGGCTGTGAAGCCTGCATCGAACAGATCAAGAACCGGCCGATCCGCCGTCGTTACCGCACGGGCTCGGCCGAGGTCGATGCCGCGATCGAGATTTACAAGAACGCCGTCAACCTGATGAAGGCGCTTCCGGCCAGCAATCCGCGGAGCTGGGCCGCCCAGGCGGGCATCCACGGCACGGTTGCCGGCGGCTTCAACTTCTGCCAGCACGGCACCAACCATTTCTTTTCCTGGCACCGCGCCTATCTTCTGTACTTCGAGCGGATCTGCCAGGAGTTGACGGGCGAAAAGAGCTTCGGCCTGCCCTACTGGAACTGGAACCAAGACCCCGCGATGCATCCCGCTTTCACCGCGGCGGGGAGCCCGCTCAATCATCCGCGCGTCAACACCACCGTCGCGGGCAACAGCGCCTTCTCGAACTCGACCCTGGATACTATTTTCTCGGACGGCAACCTTTTCACCTTTGGCTCTCAGATTGAGGGCAGCCCTCACAACATGACCCATATCATCGTCGGCGCCGACATGGTGACCGGCGGGTCGCCGCTCGATCCGGTGTTCTGGGCGCACCACTGCATGGTCGACTACTGCTGGGCCAAGTGGAACCTCGAGCTGGGAAACGACAACACCAACGACGCCGGCTGGCTCGGCACCTCTTGGGATCATTTCGTGGACGGACAGGGCAATCCCACGACCGTCACGGCGGGTGCGACGATCCTCATGCCTCTGCTCAGCTATCGGTATGAAAGCAGCGCGATCGGCAGCTCCCCGGCTGAGGCAGAGCTGGCCGCGGCGGATTTCAAAAAGCTCGAAGAGCGCCTGAAGGTCGGGGCCGACATGCGCTTCGACGTCAAGAAGCGGGTGCGCATCGCCGACCAGGCGCGCCTTCCCCTCGCGCGACCGTTGTCGTTGGTGGCCCCCGTGTCGCAGGGGGACTTCTCCGCGCTGGTCGAAAACGATCACGCGGACGAGAGAGTCTTCGCGAGCATCGAATGGGCGCAGCTGCCGCCCACGAACGACTTTTTCGTTCGCTTGTTCGTCAATCTGCCGGAGGCGAACCTCCAAACGCCGACCGATCATCCGAACTACGCCGGGAGCTTCGCGTTCTTCGGAACCCAGGCCGAAGGCCACGAGCACCACGGAAAAACCGACTTTTTGGTCAACTTGACGGATACTCTCAAGCGGATCCGAGGCACCGGTCTGGCGAATGCTGCCGGCGGCCTCTCGATCCAACTCGTCGCCGTTCCAATCAGCAATCAGCTGGTTCGGCCGGACGCGGAGCTCCTCTTGAACAAGATCGATCTGATCGTCAGCCCGGTCCGGGTCCGCTCGAAGTAGGTCGTCTCCAGACCCGGTGACCCTGCGCCGATGCGACATCATCTTCCCCTCTGGGTCACCTTCTGCCTGATGCTGCTGGCGTGCCGGGGTGACGGGAGAGAGAACGGAAGGGCCGATGAAGAGAGTGCCGTGGCAGAGCGGGAAGGTTCGTTCCAGTTGGACCTGACGAACCGATCGGTCACGAAGCCGGTCGGGTCCGGGCTCGGCGATTCGACTTCCGCCAAGTTCGTCGAGATCGACATCTCGGAGGTCTTGAACCCGAAGAAAATCCGCCTCGCCTTCGAGGTTCACTACCAAGGGGGGAACGGGGAGAAGGTCCTGCTGGGAAACTTCGCCCTGTTCCCCCCGGACCGACCGGGGAAATTCATCGTCGCAACGGGAGGCCACCTGCGCAGCGAAGGCGCCGTCGTCTTGTCGATGCTCGTCCTCGACGAGGTGGGACCGGCGGATCGGGTCGCGGTGAAGGTGAGGCACCTCTCCCTCAGGAAAGAGTGAGGAGAGGCCCCGGCCGGCCCGAGAGCTGTTGCAGTGCGCCCGGGCTCCCCCCGCCCCGTCAGCCCTCGCTCGCCGGCTTGCCCGGGCCGCCGGTCGCGCCTGCGGGTTCCGTCGCCTCCACCGGGCGGACCGCTGCCCGGGGCGGCAGTTGCAGCGGCTCGCTGAGGGCGCTCTCCATCAGGGTGAGGACCCGTTGATCGATCATCGCGGTGATCCGGCCTAGACGGCTCCAGATTGCGCGGGTTCGCTCGTCGCGATCCCCTTCGTCTTCTGGGGGTGCTTCCGGGACTCCCAGGTCGCCCAGCAGGTCGAACATTCCTTCGCCGACCGGCTTTTTGAAGCGCGGCTTGTCGAACTTCGGGAACAGCACCGCGAAGAAATCCTCGTACCGGACATCGATCGCGTCGAGGATCGCCAGCAGCTCGTTGAGCGGCAGGCCCTCGCGCTTAGAGAGGAGGTGGGCGGTGAACCCGCGGTTTTTGTTGATCATCCGGTCGACGTCGCGCCAGCCGTATCCGGTCGTCCGGATCAGGCGCTCCAGCAATTTGCGGGCGCGAAGGATCACCGAGTTGGCATCCGACGCCGCGGGATCGGGCTCGGGTGAGGCGGTCCGGCGCCGACTCGCGCCGGGACGGCCCGCCCTGGACGCTTTGGCCGGCTTTCCTGCGGTGGGTTCGACGGATTCTCCGTCTGCGGTGAGCCTTGGGTCCGGCGCGGACTCAGTCAGTCGTAGTCGGTCGTTCATTCTGTGAAGTATACAGCATTCCGAAGAGGGGCGCAGAATGATTGAGCAAAAAGGGCGGCCCGCGGGTCGCGGACCGCCCCCCAAGGGATCAGGCGGTGGCCTGCTCCGCCATTTCCTTCAAGACCGTCTGGCGCAACTCTGCCTTCTCCTTGGCCTTCTGTTCCTCGCTCTTCCGCTTGCCACGCCGGACGTTGGTCTCCGGGTTCATGCCGTAGGTGACGAGGATCGGATTGTTGAATCCGGTGTGGGCGGCGACCAGCGCCGACAGTCGGCGATGGACCGCGCCACCCCGGACCGCGAGATCGCGGCGAGCCTTCACCGCCACCCGCAGGTTGCCTCGCTCCGCTTCCACCGTGGCATGCGCCGGACGGAGGTCGAGGAGGATCGATCGGAGCTCCAGGTACAGCTCGGAGGAGCCCGCATACTTGGTCAGGTCGGGTTCGAGGTTTTCGACCGTGGTCTGGTACGTGTCGATCCGGTCGGAATACGAGCTTGATTTCATGGTCTAATCTCTCCTGGTTGTGTTAGTTAAAGTCCGGGCTCGGTGCCAGCCGGCCCGGACGAAGTTCGACGAACCCAGCCGACAAGACACTTCCCGGCAGGTCCCACGGGTTACATCTCCAGCAAACGATCTTCGAGGCCGGAACGCCGGTTTCAGCGCGGTCGATGTGCTTTTGGGTCTGGGAAGCGACTTCCAGCAAGGGGAAGAGACTTCCTCTGCTGGCAAGCGTCTTCGCAGCCTGGGAAGTGACTCCCCGTGCCGGCAAGCGACTTCCTGACCCGGGAAACGACTTCCGGCGCCGGCAAGTGACTTTCTGGCCGGCCAAGCGACTTCCTGCGCTGGGAAGTGACTTCCTGCTCTTGGGCAGCGACTTCCCGCGCTGGCAAGTGACTTCCTGGTCTGGGAAGCGACTTCCTGGACGGGTTGGCGCGTTTCCGGAAGGGAAAGCCGCTTGCCGAGCGGACTGAGCGACAGCGCCGCTCATACCGTCCCGGCGGCGGGCGCCTTCGCCCAGCGCGAGGCGCTGAGCGTTTGGGCGACCGTGAGGTCGGCTTCCGTCACGCCCCGGGCGCCGCCGAGCCGGACGACGACCCGGTTTTCCCGCACGGCGATCACGACCGGCGTCCGCTCTTCGCGGCAGGTCTCCACGACAAACGGTACGAAATGATCCGTCTCGCTCACCGAAGGCAGGCGAAAGGAGCACTCGACCCGCTTGCGCGGCGGTCCGAGCGACCACCCGGGCAGAGCGAGCAGGGCGATTTGGATTCGTTCGGCCTTGAGACGGGTGAGGGGGCTCGCCTTCGCGGCGGGCGGGGGGGCGGGTGTCTTCTGGGTCATCTGGTGTTACTCCTTCCAGGTTGGCGCGACGGCGAAATGCCGACGCGCCTCCGCGCACTTCAAAGGGAGTTGGGCTCAGAGCCCGTCGCTTTGCGGTACGCGTCACAAGTGCGTATTGTGCGGACCAAATCCGCCCTGTCAATAGGCCAATTTGCGCGCAACAGTCTCACGGTCGCCTGCGGCACGACCGCTGCGCGCCCGCAAATCCTTTTGTCTCCGGGGTTTGCCCGCCGAACGACGCCGACGGAACGACCGATTCTTGGTGTCGCTTTTCTCTTCCCAAAGTCCCGAAATCAGGGAAGCTGAGCGGCAAAACGTAATCTTGCCGCCCGCTCCCAGCCACTCATGAAGCCCCATCGTTCCGGTCAACGGCGGAATGACTGGGTGAAACGACCCGCCCAAAACCCTACAGGGTGATCGCGAGCGCGCCGGCTCGGCGCGCTGCCCACTCAATGCGAATCGGCTGGATTCGTTCGCTGTAGCGTTTTTCAATCATAAGATGCACCGAACGGCAACTCGCGAACTGCGCCGAAGCCCTCCGATCGCGCCAAATGGAACGCCTTCGCGGCATCTTTCGCCGCACGGAACTCGCGATAATCGCGACAGATTCGCGACGCATCCGCGTTGCCACCGCGGGCTCCGGGGCCAATTCCGGCCGCGCGACGGCCCGCGGGCCGGGAGGCTTCCCATGCTGGCATCACCGCGATCCACCCCACGCCCCGCGCCGCACACCAACTCGAAAAAGTTGCGCGAAACGACAACTCACCCCCACCGCCGAACCACGGCGGCCGCCGTCCTCGTTCTCCTCCTTTCCGCCATCCCCGCCCTCGCGGCACCCGGGCGCTCTGAAGGGTTCGGAGAAACCATGCACTCTGCCTTCGCCGGGCTCTGGGAGCGGATCGCGACCGTGCCTGCGGTTTTTGTTGGGCTTTGGGAGGAGATCGGCACGGGCATCGACCCTGGCGGCACACCTGCCCCGCCACCGCAGGCGATCACTCCTGCGGGCGATCCGGCCACCGTCTAGTTGAACACCCGGCGCCCGCCGACCCCAAGGCGGCGGGCGCTTGGGAGGCCCCTTGTTGGCGATCCGTCACCCGTTGATCACCCAACGGTTTCACGAGTCCGTTCTCTGTGCGAAAATGCGCCCGGCCCCGAAAGTTCGAGCCCGAACCGGCGTGTCCGCGAGGGAACATGGAAAAGCATTTTGAGCTGACGGAATCCGAGCTGGCTGCGTTGGTGCGGGCGGAGCTGCCTCCTGGCCCCCGTGGCCTGGAGATCGCCCTCCATCTGCGCGGCGAATGTGCGACCTGCAAGGAACGGTGGGGGGATCGCCTGGCCCCGCTGCTCGACCCGGCCTGGGCGGGCGACGAGCCGCCACGGAAGAATCCCCTTGCCGAGCTGCGGTTTGACTTCGACTTTCGCCACGCGGTCCAGAAAATGAAGAAGCGCCTGCCGGCCATCCAGGCCGCCCTTGCGCAGGCCCGGCAGGAGGTCGCCGGCACGGCCATCCTGCACGACGGCAAGCTGCCGCGCGGCACCCCCATCCTCCAATGGGTCCGCGCCCAAGGGTGGCTGGAAGAGGCACGCGTCCGCCGCCGCCACGCACCCGAGGAATACGCCGTCCTCTCCGCCCTCGCGGCGGCCTATGCACTGCGCCTGCGGCCGGAGGACCATCCGCGCGGCGAAGTCGCGGACCTGCAGGCGCTCGCGCTCGCCGAGGCGGCGAACGGCCACCGCCGCGCCCGCCGCTTCGCCGAGGCGGAAGTTCTGTTGAACGAGGCCGCCGAGAAGGTGCGGGAAGGGACGCTTGCCCATCCAGTGGCGTTGGAAGTAGTTCGCTGGACAGCCAGCCTTTTAATGGACCGGCGGGAATTCGACCAAGCGGTTGGATTGCTAAGCCGAACATTCTGCGGCTACGAAGCGCTTGGCTTACACCACGAAGCCGGCGAACAAGCGGCTGTTCTCGGCCTGGCCTACCAGTACATGGGTTGGCCCTCGCTTGCCTTGGAAACTGACCGCCAAGCCCTCGAACGAATCGATGGTGCCCGCGATCCCGAATTGGCTGTCGCGACCGTCCATAACGTGTTGCGCGCCTACCTGGAGCTTGAGCAGTGGCCGGCCGCGCAAAGGTTGCTGCCGCGCGCCGCGGCGCTGCACCAAAAGTTCGGCACGCCGCTCGACCGCCTGAAATTCGACGCACTAAGAGCGCGCCTGCTCGCTGGCCAGGGTTCCGTCATCGAAGCCGGCCGCGCCTACGAAGACGTAATCGCCGAGTTCGAGCGCCAGCGTCAGTATGCCGAATCCGCCGTCGTTCGCCTGGAGCTGGCCGGCCTCTACCTCTCGCGCCGCCGCTTCGACCGCGCCCATGTCGTGCTCGAAGACGTGCGCGAGGTGTTCGAGTCGATCGGGATCCACCGCGAAGCCTTCGCCGCCCTCCTGCTTCTCAAACAGGCGGTCGCGGGCGAGTGCGCCACCCTGGAGATGGTCCAGAAGGTGATGGCGGCGATGGAGGTTGGGGTGAAGGGGCGGTAGGGGCGTCGGCGTTTCCAAGCTTTCGCACCGCCCCACCATATACTTCCGTTTCCATGACGATCGAGCAGTTTCTCGCCCGCTGGTCCGAGAGCGGGGCGGCGGAGCGGGCGAACAAGGACGCGTTCCTTTCGGAGCTGTGCGACGTGCTCGAAGTCGAGCGCCCGCGGCCGAAGACGGGCAACGCCGCGGTGGACACCTACGTCTTTGAAAAGGACGTGCCGCGAGCACGAGCGGGCGGGGCGTCCACCAGCTTCGTCGATCTCTACAAGGAGGGGTGCTTTCTCCTGGAGGCGAAGCAGGGCGCTCTCTCCGGCCCCAAGCGGCGCGGCACCCCCGCCTGGAACCAGTTGATGAGCGAGGCGCACGGCCAGGCGCTCGGCTATGCCTCGAACCTCGACGCGCCGCCCCCGTTCCTACTGGTCGCGGATCTCGGCTACTGCTTCGACGTCTACGCCTCGTTCGACGGCACGGGGCTCTATCGTCCATTTCCCGACGGCCACCGGAAGAGGATTTTCCTCGCCGACCTGGCCCGGCATGCGGACGATCTGCGGGCGATCTGGACCGACCCGTCGAGCCTCGATCCGGCCAAGCGCTCGGCGGCGGTCACCCGCGACATCGCCGAGCAGATCGCGGCGCTCGCCCGCGCGCTCGAAGCGGCGGGGCACGCCCCGGAACAGGTGGCGACGTTTTTGATGCGCTGCTTGTTCACGATGTTTTCAGAAGACGTCGGCCTCCTGCCGGCCCGGCTGTTCACCGACATGCTGGAGAACTACTGGCTGCCGAACCCGGCGATGTTTCCCGGCGGTGTCGCGTCGCTCTGGCAAGCGATGGACGAGGGTGGCAACTTCGTCACCGGCAAGCTTCTCCGCTTCAACGGCGGGCTGTTCGCCTCGCACGACGCGCCGCTGCTCACCAAGGAGCAGTTGATCCTTCTGCTGATGGCGGCCCAAAGCGATTGGTCGCAGGTCGACCCGTCGATTTTCGGCACGCTGCTCGAACGGGCGTTGAACCCGAAGGAGCGCCACCGCCTGGGCGCCCACTACACGCCGCGCGCCTATGTGGAGCGGCTGGTCCGGCCGACGATCGAGGAGCCGCTGCGGGCGGATTGGGACCTGGTCCGGGCGGAGGTTCGCCAGCTGGTGGAGGAGGGGAAGATCCCGGCGGCGGAAGAGCGCGTGCTCGATTTCCACCATCGCCTCTGCCGCACGAAGGTGCTGGACCCGGCCTGCGGCACTGGCAATTTTCTCTATGTGACGCTCGATCTGTTCAAGCGGCTGGAGACGGAGATTCTGGCGCTGCTCGCGGAGCTGGGCTACAAGCAGATCGGTCTGGAGATGGAGAAGTTTCGCGTGACGCCGGAGCAGTTCTTAGGGATCGAAGTAAAGCCCTGGGCGAAGGAGATCGCGGAGCTGGTGCTCTGGATCGGTTACCTCCAATGGCAGGTCCGCCAGCCGGGCGGCGCGATCACGGTGCCGCAGCCGGTGCTCACCGACTACGGCAACATCGAATGCCGAGACGCCGTGCTCGCCTGGGATCGTGTGGAGCCGCTGCTGGACGATCATGGGAAACCCGTCACGCGATGGGACGGCGAGACGACGAAGAAGTCGCCGGTGACCGGCGAGGAAATTCCGGACGACTCGGCGCGGGTGAGCGTTGTGCGGTACGTGAACCCACGGAGGGCGGAGTGGCCGGCGGCGGAGTTCATCGTGGGGAATCCCCCGTACATCGGCAACAAGAGGATGCGTCTCGCGCTTGGCGACGGCTATGTCGAAGCGCTGCGCAATGCGCACGACGACGTGCCGGAGACTGTCGATTACGTCATGTATTGGTGGAATCTCGCGGCCGGGCTGGTCGGGAAGGGGAACGCGAGACGGTTCGGATTGATCACGACGAACAGCATCACGCAGACGTTCAATCGGAAGGTGGTCGAAAAGAAGCTGGTGGGTGAGGGAGCGATCTCGATTGTGTTTGCCATTCCGGATCACCCGTGGGTGGATTCGGTGGATGGTGCCGCGGTCCGGGTGGCGTTGACGGTGGGGGGCCGCGAAAAGACCCCAGGGCGCTTGTTGGTCGCCATCAAGGAGTACCCGTCAGAAGATGGCTCCCTCGAAGTTTCGCTTGAAGGCGGTATGGGTCGAATTCAGGCGGACTTGACAAGCGGAGCAGCGGTTCTCGAGGCGAAATCTCTGAAGGCCAACGGGCGAATGTCGTTTCAGGGTCCGATCCTGGTCGGCGAAGGATTTCGCTTGGGGCCGGAAGATCTCACAGCCATGGGCTATCTCTCCGCTTCGCTGCCAACCACCTTAAGGCGATACGTGATCGGACGCGACATTGTTCAGGCCCCTTCCATTCGGTATGTCATCGACTTCTTCGGCCTTAGTCAAGACGAGGCGAGAACGAATTTCCCAGCACTGTTTCATCAGGTCCTGACGCGTGTGAAGCCTGAGAGGGACGCGAACCGGGACCGCGGATTCCGGGAACGGTGGTGGCTCTGGGGCCGACCACGTCCAGACATGCGCGAAGCTGTCGCGGGACTTCCTCGGTATATCGCGACAGTCGAGACATCGAAGCACAAGCCTTTCGTCTTTCTGGATGCAAGTGTCTGTCCCGACCACAAGCTCTACGCAATCGCCTCCGACGACGCTTTCCTCCTTGGAGTCTTGTCATCCCGCGTTCACGGTACGTGGGCGCTCGCCGCAGGTGGACGACTGGGCTATGGCAATGATCCCACTTGGACCAATACGACCTGTTTTCTACCCTTCCCCTTCCCCGCCGCAACCGAGGACCAGAAAACCCGCATCCGCGCGCTCGGCGAGTCTCTCGACGCCCACCGGAAGCGACAGCAATCCCTCCATCCAAAGCTGACGATCACGGGCATGTACAACGTGCTCGAAAAGCTGCGCAGCGGCGAGGCGCTCACCGAGAAGGAACGGGAGATCCACGAGCAGGGCCTCGTCTCGATCTTGAAGCAGATCCACGACGACCTGGACGCCGCCGTGTTCGACGCCTACGGCTGGCCCGCGACGCTCTCCGACGAAGAGATCCTCGAACGCCTGGTTGGCTTGAACCGCGAGCGGGCCGAGGAAGAAAAGCGCGGCCTGATCTGCTGGCTGCGCCCCGAATTCCAGAACCCGAGCGGCGTCAAAGCCGAAACCCAAGCCACCCTCGCCGAAGTCGGCCTCGAAACCCCGGTGGCGAAGCCCGCGGGCAAAGCCGCCAAAACCGCGTGGCCCAAGAAGCTTGCGGAACGCGTCTCCACCGTTCGAGACCTGCTGTCCGAAGCGGGAGAAGCCACAGCGGCGGACCTCAACCGGGCCTTCCGAGGCAACAGCGCCGAAAACGTCCTGGCGGTCCTCGAAAGCCTCGCCGCCGTGGGCCTGGCCCAAGAAATCACCACCGCGGCAGGCGAGCGGGGGTGGCGGGCGTTGCGGTAGGAAGTCGAGCTTCAACCGCGCCGGCCCTAGGTTTCGGGTGGGGCGAGGAAAGATGCCCGGCCGCTTGCAGATCCGGTAGTCTTCCCAACGAGAGAACTTGATCGGAATCGAGGTTCTGCTGTGAACGGCAAGCGGATCGTTATTTTGGCGGGCCCCAACGGAGCGGGCAAGACCACCTTCGCGCGCGAGTTTCTTCCGAACGAGGCCCATTGTCCGATCTTCATCAACGCCGATTTGATCGCAGCTGGCTTGGCGCCGTTTCAGCCCGAACAGGCGGCCTTTCAGGCGGGCCGATTGATGCTTGAGCTCATTCACGAGCGGGTGGAGCGCGGGGACAGTTTTGCCTTCGAAACCACACTGGCGGGAAAAGCCTACGCTCGCGAGATCACGAAGTGGCGTGATCGAGACTACCGAGTGACCATCCACTTTCTGTCGTTGTCGTCCGCCGAGATCGCCATCGCCCGCGTTGCCCACCGCGTGCGCCAAGGGGGCCACGATATACCGGAAGGGGTCATTCGCCGCCGCTTCCGGGCAGGAAAGTTCAATTTCGAAGCCGTGTACAAACCGCTGGTGGATGACTGGTTCTTATACGACAGTGGGGGTCGGACACCGGTCCTCCTTGCCCAAGGAGCAAACCCATGAGCATCGCCCGCCACCCCAACCTAGACGAAGAGGCAGCGCTGGCTCTCACCGCTATGCGGCGCGCGCGCGCCCGGGCGGTGCAAATCGCGCGGGCCACCGGAACCTCCATTGTGGAATCGAAAGACGGAAAACTCGTGCTGGTAGAGCCGGATTCTGCCGAGCTGGAACCGGAATACGCCGCAGAGAAACCCGCGTAGCGGGCACGTCATAGCGGGCGGAGCACTCCAGTCTTTGTCCGCGTCCAACCGATAGAGCCGCTCGCCGCAACTTCCTCACCGCCCCTCCCCGACTACCCGCCGCCGAGCCAACATCTCCCGCTCCTCCGCCAGCCGATGGCGACGAGGCAGCGCAGGCGACGGTGGAAGAAGAGCAGGTCGATGAAGTGATGGCGGCCGCCTCGCGCGTTCGGGCCTGTAACGTAGCCAGGGCGTCGACCAGGAGGCCGAAGTCAAACCAAGGTTCGAGGGCGGGCATGGCGAACCCCCCTCTCAGGCTGCCCGATGCGACGGGATCTTCTCCAGCTCCTCCCGCAGGGAGCGCTCGGCCAACCAAAGGTCGTGGGCCAGTCGTCCGGCGCGCGTCTTGCGTGGCCAAGCGCCTCCGTAAGGCCTCTTCGATGACGCCTTCGAGAGTGGTGCCATAGGCTATCGCGAAGCGCTCGGCCTCTCTCAGTAAGTCCAGGTCGAGATGGATCGACGTCAGCATTTTGCCAAGACACCCCGGCGTTGCGATCTGTCCAGACCTGCCGGCCATCTCGGTGACGAGGTGATGAAGGTATTTCGGGTGGGTGAAGAGCGGATGCCCGGGCGCCCGCAGATCCTGTAGTCTTCCCACCAGGAGGAAGTTCTGATGGTGACCATCGAGACCATTGCGACGGTGACGGAGGATGGCACGATTACCGCCCGGGCGCCTGGCCTCCTGACGCGTGGCCGGCATCGGGTGGTCCTGGTACTTGATGAGGTTTCGGTCGACGACGAATCCACACCCGCTTGCCACGGATTTCCCGACATGACTGCCTTCCGCGAGAGCTTGGGTGTTTCTCCGTCTCAGGGTAACACCATCCTCGAAATGCGCGGGGAAGAGAGAACCATCTCTATCGAGCAGAAGGGGCTCCTGCGGATTGCGATGGCCGTTGAGGAAGGACCACCACTTGAGGAAGCGACGGTGGACGCGGTGCTCCAAGAGCTCCGCGAGCATGGGGGGTAGCTGGGCCGCCACCCGCCACAGCTCTCGATACCAGCGGCCTCAGCTCGCGGCGGTCAGGCGGCCCGATGCGAAGGGATCTTCTCTAACTCCTCCTGCAGGGAACGCTCGGCGAGCCAGAGGTCGTGAGCCTGCTGGAGTCGGAGCCAGATACCCGCTCCGTTGCCGCAGAACTTACCGAGTCGCATCGCCATTTCAGGGGAGACTGCCGAGGTTTCCGACAGGACGCGGTGGAGCGTCTGGCGGGTCACCCGCAACTGCCGCGCAGCTTCGCTGACCGTCAAGCCGAGGGCAGGAAGTACGTCTTCCCGTAGAACGGCGCCCGGGTGCGTCGGCGCGCGGCGGAGGCGCTCAGCTATCAACTCTTGCGGCATATTTTTCTCCTTGCCTTGGGCTCAGTGGTACTGCTCGAGATCAACGCGAACCGCTTCGCCCGATTCCCATTCGAAGGTTACGCACCAGGGCCCATTGACGTGAAGGCTATAGCGTTGTGGCTTGCCCTTCAGAGCATGAAAATCGAAGCCGGGAATCCGGAGATCCTGAAGGTCTAAGGCTTCGTCCAGCACATCCAAGCGCCGAAGGGCGCGAGACCCGAGGTCGGGCCGGACGTGGCGGCTAGCACCCAGCTCGAATAGTTCCTTGAGGCCCTTGTGCCGAAAGCTCCTGATCACGAGCGAGAGTGTAGCGCGTCGGGTTACACTCGTCTAGCCGGTGAAACACGAGCGGCAGGCGAGATTCACCAGACGGTGTCTGGCGAATTCCCAGAGGCGGGGGCTGGACGCCCCGGGCTTTCCGCAGATCACCTACAGCAAAGGAGCCTCGGGATCACCGATCGCCACCCTTCGCGGATCGGGAATGCGGGTTCGCACAATTTGGGCCGCGAGCACGGCCTGGAGCTGGTCGCCCCAACAGATCGCCCGCGAGTACAGCCTGCGGCTTGAGCAGGTCGAAGAGGCGCTCTCGTTCGGTGCCGCCCACCAGGCGGAGATTGAGGCGGATCTGGAGCAGGAGGAGAACCTCGCGAGGGCGAGTGCCTACACTGCGCCTGCACCTCGACGCCGACACCTCCAACCGGGCGCTCGAAAAGGCCCTGCGGTTTCCGGCCCTTCCCGCTCGCGCGCAGTGACGGCGCTTTCGCGAGTGCGTCATGACGCCTCCGAAGCGGCGGAACCTACCCGCCGCCATTGCTGCCAAGATAGGAGGCATGAACTTCCAGACGGTTGGGCTCATCGCGTCGCTCGGCGTTCTTGCGCTCGCGTCGCTCGCGTACCGGGTTCTTACGCGGAAGGGGGTCAAGAGGACGGATGACGGCCCAATCGGCGCGAAGCTCCCACCAGATGTCGGCAGCGAGTCCGAAATTGCGGGCGCCGTAGGCGCGACCGAGCTTTCCGCTGAGGACGAGGAGGGGCAAATGCGCCGCGCGCTGGCCGAGGACGAAGCCTGTTTTGGGCCGAACAGCCCCGAAGTCGCAAACGACCTCGAAAACCTGACCCTATTGCTCCGATCCATGAACCGCCCGGCTGCTGCGGAGCCGCTGATGCGCCGTTCGCTCGCGATCAATGAGGCGAGCCTCGGAGCAGGGCATCCCGATGTCGCGCGCCAGCTCTCCATTCTGGCAAGTCTGCTCCAAGCCACAGACCGCCTAGCCGAGGCGGAGCCCATGATGCGCCGCGCGCTCGAACTGGCCGAGGCGAGCTTGGGGCCGACCCATCCCATAGTCGCGATCCGCCTCAACAATCTGGCCACCATGCTCCGGCAAAGGGATCGCTTCGCGGAAGCGGAGCCGCTTTTTCGCCGCACGCTCGCCATTGACGAGGCGGTCTACCGGAAGGACCACGCTGAGCTGTTGCCCGACCTCACCAACCTCGCCGCGCTGCTCCAGGCCACGAAACGCTCGGCGGAAGCCGAACCCCTGATTCGCCGAATGCTCGCGATCCATGAGGCCAGTCTGGGGCCGGATCATCCAACCGTAGCAGGCGACCTCAAGAAACTGGCCCAGATCCTTGAGGACGCGAACCGCTTGGCGGAAGCGGAGGCACCGCTGCGCCGCGCGCTCGCAATCACCGAGGCCGATGTTGGGCCCGACCATCCTGATGTCGCGAACAACCTCAACAGCCTGGCCCTCTTGCTTCAAGATACAAATCGCCTGGCGGAAGCCGAGCCACTGCTCCGTCGCGCGCTCGCAATCGACGAGGCCAACTTCGGGACGGAGCACCCCGGCGTCGCGCGCGACCTCAGCGATCTGGCCCAGCTGCTCGAGACCATGAATCGTTGGGCGGAAGCGGAGCCGCTCATGCGCCGCGCGCTCGCAGTCGACGAGGCGATCCTAGGCGCGGAGCACCCCAACGTCGCACGCGATCTTAACAACTTGTCCAACTTGCTCCAGACCACGAATCGCCTGGCAGAGGCGGAGCCTCCGATTCGCCGCGCGCTCGCCATCAACGAGGCAAAGTTCGGGGCGGTGCATCGGAATGTTGCGACCTGTCTCGGCACCCTGGCCCTCTTGCTCCAGAACACGAACCGTTTGGCGGAGGCGGAGCCGCTGATGTGCCGCGCGCTCGCGATCGACGAAGCCAGCCTCGGGACAGAGCATCTCAATGTCGCGCTCCGCCTCAACAATCTGGCATCCCTGCTTCACTCAACGAACCTCCTCGTGGAGGCGGAGCCGCCGATGCTTCGGTCGCTCCGGATCATGTTCGAATTCGAGCGCAGCAACGGATGCACGTACCCCGGGCGGGAGGGGTTTCTCGCAAACACCCGCGTCCTACTCGCCGCAAGGGGCCGATCCGAATCCCAGATTGAAGAGACGATCGCCGCGTTGGGCCGCTCTGTGAACTAAAAGTCCTCGCCGCCCCGCCACCCCTCAAGCCGCCGAAGCCTTCTCGCAGACCGCCTGCACAACTTCCGCCCCGGCCTTTTTTGGCGCAGCCTTCTTCCGCGCCGCCAACGTAACCACAACAACCCCCGCCACGATCACCAACGCCGCGAGCACGATCCGGGAGGAGACCGCTTCTCCGCCGATGGCCCAGCCTAAGAAGACCGCGACCAGGGGGTTCACGTAGGAGTAGGTCGAGGCGAGGGCTGGGGGTGCGTTTTGGACCAGCCAGACGAAGGCGGTGTAGGCGACGATGGCGCCGAAGACGATCAGGTAGGCGAGCGCGAGCAGCGAGTGGAGGGAGATCTTCGACGGGTCGATGCGCGCGGGCTCGCCCGTCGCGATCGCGATCAGCGACAGGGCGGCTCCTCCGGTGAGCATTTGGAGCGAGGTCGAAAGGATCGGCGCCGCGGGGAGCGGGACCTTGAGGGAGAGCACCGATCCTCCCGCCCAGGAGATGGCGGAGAGCGTAACCACGAGGGCGCCGATCAGGTCGACGTGCAGGCCGCCGCCGCCACCCGGGGCGATCAGCAGGCAGACGCCCAAAAATCCGAGCGCCATGCCGCCGACCGTGCGGGCAGACGGCGGCGTGCCTCCCTTCATCATCCAGGCCATCAGGACCAACCAAAACGGCTGGGTGGTGAGCAAGAGCGCGGCGAGGCTGGAATCGAGACGCGTTTCCGCCCAGACCACGCCGCCGTTGCCGCCCACGAGGAGGAGAGTGCCCACCAGCGCCGCTCCTGCCCAATGGCGGGGTTCCGGCTTGCCCTCCCCGCGCAGCTGGGAGATCAAATAGAGGATCGCGCCCGCGGTCATGAAGCGCACGCCCGCCATGGTGAATGGCGGCAGGGTTTCGATCGCGAAGCGGATCGCCAGATAGGTCGAGCCCCAGATCGTGTAGAGGGCGGCGAGCGAAAGGATCAGCAGCAGGCGGTACCGGCGATCAGCCACGGGAGGATTCCTCGGAAGATGGCTCGTGGAGAACTGTAGAGGCAGAAGACGCAGGATCGGAGGCCGAGGCGGCCGATTTGGGAGTCAGCGTTTCAGACAGAGTGTGCAGAACGATCGTGGTGCGGGTGGTGGTGACGCTCGGCATCGCACCGAAACCGTCGTTCAGCAGACGGCCGAGCGCGCGCGTGTCCTTCGCCCGGACCTTCACCAGGTAGCAGTCCTCGCCCGCGATGTGGTGAACCTCCAGGACGCCCGGGATGTCGGCCAGCAGCTCGCCGGCCCGGGCTTCCCCGGGGCGCTCGTCGGCGCGGACGAAGATGAAGGCGAGCAGGCCGAGGTCGAGCGCCTCCGGGTCCACCCGGGTCTCGTAGCCTTGGATGACGCCGCGCGTCTCCAACTTCTTGATCCGTTCGAAGACCGCGGAGGGGGCGAGGCCCACCTCGCGGGCGATGTCCGCATTCGAAATGCGGGCGTCCGCCTGAAGGGCGCGAAGGATGCCGCGGTCGACGTCGTCTAGGGTCTGATCTTTGGACATGGAGCCGATAACCGCCGAACGATCAGCGGCATTCCCGCCGATTCAAAGAAGAACGTTCGGCGAGCGGGAAGGTTTCACGTCAGATCGCGATCCGGCTCTCCGCCTCCGCCGTGAAGGGGTTGTCCGACTCGCCCCGCCGCAGCCGGAGGAGGGCCGCGTGGGCGATCATCGCCGCGTTGTCCCCTGAAAAACCAAGAGGGACCAGCCGAAGATCCACGCCGTTCTTTGCGGCCCAGGCGGTCAGATCGCGCCGGAGCAACCGGTTCGCCGCCGCGCCCCCCGAGACCGCGAGCAGGGGAATCGGCTCTCGGGTGTGGAGTCTTTCGACCCGGTCGAGCACCTGGCCGACCGCCGCGGCGCGGAAACCGGCGAGCAGGTCGAGGACTTCTTGAGGGGCTTCGCCGCTCCCAAGATCGAGCAGTCCCAAAGCGCGCTCGAGCTTTTCGATCGCTCCGAGAGCCTGGCTCTTGAGGCCGGAAAACGAGACGTCGAGCGAGCCGCCGCAGTCTGGGATGGCGAACCGGTGCCTGATCGGGTCGCCGCCTTCGGCCAACTCGTCGACCCGCGGTCCCTGCGGGTAGGGAAGGCCGAGCCGCCGGCCGACCTTGTCGAACACCTCGCCCATCGCGTCGTCGCGCGCCTCGCCAAGGGTCGTCATCCGGCCCGCGGCGACCGCGAACAGATTGCTGTGGCCGCCGGAGACGACCAGGCCGATGAAGCGCTCGGGAACCGCGTCGGCGCGATCCGCAGCGTGAAGAAACGGCGAGAAAAGATGCCCCTCCAGATGATGGACGGCGAAGAACGGCCGATCGAGCGCGAAGCCGAGCGCCTTGCCGAGCGACAGGCCGACCAGCAGGGAGCCGACCAGCCCCGGGCCGCGGGTGGCGGCGACGGCGTCGATTCGAGAGAGGTCGAGCCCCGCCCGTTCGAGCGCTTCGGCGGAGACCGCGGGCCAGTTTTCCAGGTGGGCGCGCGAGGCGATCTCGGGGACCACTCCGCCGTAGGGCCGGTGCTCCGCGAGCTGGCTCGAAACGACCGAGGCGAGCACCCGGGCCTCGCCGTCGAGGACGGCGCAGGCCGTGTCATCGCAGGAGGTTTCGATGCCGAGGAGGATGGGGGAGGCGGGCACGAGCGGACTTTAGCAGGCGGGCAATCGCACCCGGGCGCCCCGCGAGGGGCGCCTGGGTTTCGGAAGGTCCTGGGCGAGCGGATTTATGACGCGGCAGGTGCGGCGTCAGGCGTGGGCTCGGCCTGGGGGATCACGATCGGCTCGTAGACCGGGATCTCAAAACGCAGCGGCTCGGGCAGATCGTGCAGGAACGACTTCCACTCGTCGGTCACGGCGTCGAACAAGAGGTTCTCGTTCTTGTAGATGTCGTGAGTCACGATGTAGCTGTCGTGCACATAGACGATCGACTCGTCGTCCAGCCCCAGCTGCACCTCGACCTCTTTGCCTTCCACGTCCTTCTTCTCTTTCCGGGCGTTCTCCGGCTTCTCGCTCCAGCCCGAATAGGCGCGCAAGTCCTTTAAAAGATAGGCCTTGCAATAGTCACTCATCTCTTTTTCGGCCATTCCGCTTTCCTCCTTAAGGGGCGCTTGTAAGTCAACTCGTGGTTCCGCGGCCGGAGCGCTCCCCAGGATCGAGCCTTCTGGGAGACACCTATCCACGCCGGATGCCGAGTCCGGCCGCATTGGTATCGGTGCCGTCGGAACGGTAGGGCGGGACAGCACTGATACACTTCGCCCGAAAACGGCCGGAGTTTCGATCTTACCCTGCCAAATATCCTATAGATGACAATGCCCCTCCGCTACGCCATCAACGGCCTCGGTCGGGTCGGCCGCGCCCTCGTGAGAGCGGCGCGCGACCGGGCCGATCTTCAGCTCGTCGCGATCAACGACCTGGTGCCGGCCCCCGTGCTCGCCCGGCTGCTCGCCCGCGACTCTGTGCATGGCCGATATCCCGGAACGGTCGCTGCGACCTCGGCCGGACTGCTCCTCGACGGCCGGGAGATCCCGGTCTCGAACTTCGCCGATCCGGCCGACGTACCTTGGGATCGCCAGGGCGTGGCCGTGGTGGTCGAGGCGACCGGCCGCTTTCTCCGCCGTTCGACGGCCGCGAAGCACCTCGAATCTGGGGTGGGGCACGTCGTCCTCTCGGCGAATTCCGACCCGGCCGACCCGGCGGACGTAACGATCTGCTTGGGGCTAAACGGCGGGTCGCTCGATCCGGCGCAGCACCGGGTGATCAGCAACGCCTCCTGCACCACCAACGCCTTGGCTCTCGTGACCCAGGTGCTCGCCGCCGAATTCGGCGTGCGCCGCGCGTTGATGAGCACCGTCCATTCCTATACGGAAAACCAGCGGCTGCAAGACGGCGCGCACAGCGATCCGCGGCGGTCGCGGGCGGCCGGCTTGAACGTGATTCCGACCCCGACCACCGCGCCGGGTGCCTTGGCCGGCCTGGTGCCGAGCCTCGCCGGCCGGATCGAGGGGCTCGCGATCCGGGTTCCGACCCCCGCCGTCGCAATGCTCGACCTGGCGGTCGAGCTGGAGCGCGATGTTACGGTCGAATCCCTTGCCGAGGCGTACCGCAGGGCGGCGGCCGGGCCGCTCGCCGGCCTGCTCGGCGCGACGGAAGAGGAGCTGGTTTCCTCCGACTTCATCGACGACCCGCGCTCGGCGGTGGTCGACCTGCCGCTGCTCCAGGTGGCCGACCGGCGGCTCGCGCGGGTCGTTGCCTGGTACGACAATGAATGGGGCTACGCTCATCGGCTCGCCGAGCTGCTCGGTCGGTTGGCCGAATTCGATCCTCGGACTTCTTAGAATGTCCGCCTTCGGGGAGGAGCAGAGAATGACAGGTCAGACCCAATCGAGACTCGCCACGCTGGAAGACCTCGACCTCGGCACCCTCTCGGGCCGCCGGGTCTTCGTTCGGGTGGATTTCAACGTGCCGATGACCCAGACCGGAGAGGTGGGCGACGCAACCCGCCTGGAAGAGGCGCTGCCGACCCTGCGCGAGCTGATCGGTGCGGGCGCCAAGGTGATCCTGGCCTCCCACCACGGCCGGCCGAAGGGGGGGCCGGATCCGAAATACAGCTTGCGTCCGGTGGCGGCCAAGCTCGGCGAGCTGCTGGGGCAGGCGGTCCGCTTCGCCACCGACTGCATCGGTGAGGCGGCGGAGGCCGAAGTTTCGCAGCTCGGCCCCGGCGAGGTCTTGTTGCTCGAAAACCTCCGCTTCCACGCGGGCGAGACCGCCAACGACCCGGAGTTCTCGGCCGCGCTCGCGGCGCTCGCCGAAGCGTACGTCGACGACGCGTTCGGCTCCGCCCATCGCGCCCATGCCTCGGTGGTCGGCGTCGCCGAACGGTTGCCGCGCCGGGCGGCCGGGCGTCTGATGGTTCGCGAGGTCGCGGCTCTTTCCCGCCTGCTGGGGGAACCGGACCGGCCGTTCGCCGCGATCTTGGGCGGCGCCAAAATCGAAGGGAAGATCGACACGCTCTTGAATCTCCTGCCGCGGCTCGACCTGCTCCTGCTCGGCGGCGGCATGGCGAACACCTTCCTCGCCGCCCAGGGTTTCGAGCTCGGCGCCTCGCTGTTCGAGCCCGACCGCCTGGATCTGGCGAAAGAGATTCTCGCGCGTGCTGCCGAGCGCGGCACCGAAGTCTTCCTGCCTACCGACCTGGTGGTCACCGACGATCTCGACGCGCCAAAGCGGATCGAGACCGTAGCGGTCGACGCGATCCCTTCGGGCACCAAGGCGGTCGACATCGGCCCGGCCACCCGCTTGGCGTACGGCCTGGCGATCGAACGGGCGCGGACGTTGTTCTGGAACGGACCGCTCGGCGTGTTCGAAAAATCGCCGTTCGACGCCGGCACCCGGGCGGTGGCGCAGGCGCTCGGCGGGGTCGAAGGCTTTTCGGTGATCGGCGGCGGCGAGACCGTCGCCGCGGTCCATCAGGCGGGAGTGGCGGGGCGGATCGGCCACGTTTCGACCGGCGGCGGCGCTTCGCTCGAATTCCTGGCCGGCAAGGTTCTACCCGGCGTGGCTGTCCTGGAGCGGGAGGTCTGAAGCCATGGCGCTCGCCGAGCCGGGACCCGAAACCGCGAGCTGGACCGCCTGGCAGGAGGTTGCCACGGAGTCCATGTCGCGCAAGCTGGTGGCCGCGAACTGGAAGATGCATCTGCTGCGCGCCGACGCGATCGAATTCTGCTCCGGCCTGCTCGACCGGTTGCCGGCCGACGCACCTCAGGTCGCGATCTTTCCGAGTTTTCCGTTGATTCCGGTGGTCGCAGACCAGCTCGCGGGCAGCGACCTCGGGGTCGGCGGCCAGGATCTTCATCCCGAACCCAAAGGGGCTCATACCGGCGACGTCTCGGGCGACCAGCTGGTCGACGCCGGGGCTTCCTGGGTGCTCTGCGGTCATAGCGAGCGCCGCCGCGATCACGGGGAAAGCGATGAGCTGGTCGGGCGGAAGCTCCGCGCGGCGATGCGCTCGGGCCTCACCCCTCTGCTGTGCGTCGGCGAGACGAGCGACGAGCGGCAGGAGGGCAAGACGTTCGAGGTTCTGGCCCGGCAGCTGTATGGCGCGCTCGGACCCCCGATCCCAGGGGCAGGCGCTGCGCTGCCCCGGTTCGCGCTCGCGTACGAGCCGGTCTGGGCGATCGGCACCGGCGAAGTGGCGACCCCGGAGACCGCGAGCGAAGCGCACCTGTTCCTGCGCCGGGAGCTGGTGCGCCGGCTTGGCGAGGAGGCGGCCGAGGCGGTTTCGATCGTCTACGGCGGCTCGGTGACGCCCGAAAACGCGTTCGATCTCGCCGCCGCAGAGGGGGTCGATGGGTTCCTGGTCGGCGGCGCGAGCCTTGACCTGGACAGATTCTTGAGTATCATCTCTCCCTTCGGTCGAACGACCTGAGGGGTTCTGGAGGCTTACCGCGTGATCTATCTCTTCTATACCGTACACATCATCGTCTGCATTTTCCTGATCCTGGTGGTGCTCCTCCAGCAGGGAAAAGGCGCGGACCTTTCGGTGTTCGGCGGCGGTGCCACCCAGACGGTGTTCGGCGCCCGCGGCGCGACCACCCTGCTGCACAAGCTGACCGTCAGCTCGTTCGTCATCTTCATCTTCACCACCCTGGCGATCGCGGTCGTCCAGCGCCGCGAGGCGGGAAGCTCGGTGATGAAGGGTGTGGCGGGCAAGACCAGTGCCACCAAGACCGTGCCGGCGAAACCGGCGACCCCCGTTCCGGTTCCCGCCCCGGCGGTACCGGTGCAAAAGCCGTAAAGAGGTTCTTTATGCCGAAGTGGCGAAATTGGTAGACGCGCACGTTTGAGGGGCGTGTGGGGCAACCCATACCGGTTCGAGTCCGGTCTTCGGCACCATCGCTTTTCCCTCCGCTGTTTCCTCCGCTCTTACCTCGATACCCCTTCAGTGAACCCAAGGCCCCTTGCGGACCTGGCCGCCCGGCTCTCGATCGCTCGGGACAGCCCGGAGCGTCCGCCGCTTCTTGAGCCGCCCAAGCTTCCATTCCAGATAGCGCTTGCGCAGCCTCAGGCGGAGTTCCTTGAGGCCGCCGCCCTGTCCCCCCCGGATACCGCCCCGATTGCCCCGATACCCCCAGCCCGCCGGCCGCCACCAGGCCACGCCGGCCGCCACCACCAGCCCGACGAAGCCGGGCAGGTCGCGGACGTTCAAAAAGGCGAGGAACGCAAACAACATCGTGATCGCCGGCAGCCACGCGCCCCGGATGGGCAGGACGAAGAAGAGATAGATCGTGGCGTCGCGGTGGAGCGCACCGAACGAGGCGGTCAGGATCGCGAGCAGCACCAGCTGCCCTTGCATCAGCGTGAAGCCGGACGCGGTGAACCCGCCGAGGAGTCCGGCGCCGACGTCGGCCAGCAGCGCCGCCGCTCCCGCGATGACCGCGGTGGGAAGGATCAAGCGCCAGAACCGCCGCCGGCCCAGATCCAGGTAGACGTCGCGGCCAAACCAGAACAGGACCAGAAACTCGAACACGATGCCAAGTCCCGGCCGGCCGATCCCGGCGAAGGGATAGGTGACGAGCTGCCAGACGAAGCCGCGCTGCCAGACGTCGGGCGACAGCCACAGCAGCGCCGGGACGATCGCGGTCGAGGCGAAGAACTGGCAGGAGAACGTGACGAACAGGACCGCGAGAATCGCGATCAGGTCGCGCGGCGGCGGTCCCTGAGGACCGCCGAAACCAGGAAGGGTGAAGCGGCCGGCTTGGCGGGAGTACATGCGGAATGTGAACCTCCACTAGGTATTCTAACCGCCGGGGACCGGCCCTCCCGCAAACCGGAGCTTCAGGTGCGGCGCACCCAGCGCGCCAGCTCGGAGAACGTCGGCTTCTTGCCGTACATCAAGATGCCTACGCGGTAGATCCGGGCCGCGGCCCAGACCATCACGACGACGAAGCTCGCGGTCAAAAACTCCGCGAGCAGCACCTGCCAGAGCGGCGGCATACGGATCGCGAGGCGGAGCGTCATCAGAAGCGGCGAGAAGATCGGCACGAGGGAAAGGACGACCGAGAGTGTCGAATCGGGGTCGTTGATCAACCGCGGGGCGAAGAACACCGGCACCACGAGCAGGAAGATCAACGGCGCCGCCGTCTGCTGTGCCTCCTGGATGTTGTTGAACGCAGCGCCGAGCGCGGCGTAGAAACTGGAGAAGAGGAAAAACCCGAGGACGAAGAAGACGGCGATATGGAACACCACGCCGATGCCGATCTGCGGCAAGGCGGCGTCTTTGGGCAGGAACGCCAGATACATCGCGACACCCGGCGAAGTGACGACCGCGGAGGTAAGAATCCAGATCGAGAATTGGGTGAGGCCGACCGAGCCGATGCCCGCCAGCTTGCCGAGCATCAGCTCGAACGGCTTGACGGCGGAGACCAGGACCTCGACGATCCGGCTGGTCTTTTCGTCCAGGATACCGGTCATCACCTGCTGGCCCCAGACCTGGATCGCGGCGAACAGCATCATGAAAACGATGTAAGCAAGCGCCGCCCCGGCGATCCCGATCTCTCGCTGCCCCCCTTCTTCGGAGACGCGTACAGTGTCCAGCTCGACGCTCTTCATCAGCTCTTCGGTGCGCGCGGGATCGACCCCGGCCTGGGCGAGGCGAAGCCCCTGCACGGCGCGCGACAGCCGCCGCTCGACGATCGACTGGGTGACGAAGCCCGAGGTGCTGCGCGCCCGATAGGAGAACCTGCCGCTCGCTAGCGCGGCGTCGTCGATCAGAATCCAGGCGGAGATCTCGCGTTCGAGGACCCGCCGGTCGAGTTCCTTTTCTTGCTGGGCGGGGTCCGTCTTCGGCGCCTCGAAGACGAACTCGATCTCGCTCTTCTTTTCTTTCGTTCCCTGGCCAATACCCTTCGTCGGATCCGGTTCCTCGGCGGCGGCGCGTTTCAGCTCCGGCGCGACCTTGCCCGTCCGGTCGATGATCACCATGCGTTCCGTAGCGGACGACATGGAGAGCAACAGCGAAGGCAGAATCGTCGCTGCGAGAACCAGGATCGGCAGACCGAGCGTCGACAGCCAGAACGCCTTGGTCTTCACCCGGATCAGATATTCGCGCTTGGCGATCGTCGTGACGTGATCAAGCCTCATCGCGCACCACCTGAAGGAAGATCTGTTCGAGCGAAGGCTCTTCGGAACGGAAATCCGACACCCGCAGGAACGGGATGGCCCGCTCGAGCAGGTCGGCGCCGCGAGTGGCGGCGGAGAGCAGGATGCGCGCCGTGCGGCCGGTGATCGCGACCTGCTCGACCCCGGGGACCTCCCGCAGGCGATCGAGGTCCCCTTCCGCGGTGATCAGATAGGCGTTGCCGCCGTAGCCGGCCTTGACCGTGGCCAGCTCACCCGAAAGGACGGCCCGGCCTTTGGAGATCAGACAGATCCGATCGCACATCCGCTCGGCCAGCTCCATTCCGTGGGTCGACAGGACAACCGTCCGGCCGCGGTCGCGGTACTCGGTGAGCAGCTCGCGGAACAGCACCTGATTCAGCGGATCGAGGCCGGAAAACGGCTCGTCGAGAATCAGCAGGTCTGGCTGGTGGAGCACGGCGCCAATCAGCTGGACCTTCTGCTGCATGCCTTTGGACAGCTCTTCGATCCGCCGCTTCGCCCAAGCGCCGAGATCGGCGCGCTCGATCCAAGGCTCGATCTCGGCGAGCGCAGCCCGTCGCTTGATGCCGCGAATCTCGGCCAGGAACAAAAGCTGGTCGAGCACGGTCATCTTTCGATAGAGGCCGCGCTCTTCCGGCAGGTAGCCCACGCGGCCGAGGTCGGCCTCCTGCCGCGGCCGGCCGAACATCCGGATTGAGCCGGAATCCGGCGCCAGGATGTCGAGGATCATCCGGATCGTCGTGGTCTTGCCCGCGCCGTTTGGGCCGAGCAGGCCGAAGATCGATCCGGCGGGAACTGAAAAACTTACCCCGGCGACGGCGACGTGCCCTTCGTAGCTCTTGCGGACGTCGAGCAGCTCGAGAATCTCGGTCATCGTTTTGATCCAGATATCGATCCAGATACGCAAAATTAGGAGCTTGGGTTCGAAGCCGTGCGGGATCTTAGCCCGAACCGCTGAAACAACCGGAACCCCTGGGCGTAAGGCAGGAAGTGAAGTTCGAGGAGAACGCCATGAGCGACGACGGCAATGTCAGCAAGGACAGCAACATCGGCAGCGACAGCAACATCGGCAGCGACAGCAACATCAGCAGCGACAGCAACATCAGCAACGTCACCCAACGCTTTCGCGATACGCCCTTCGGCCGGTTCCTCTCCGCGCCGCTGCGCGCCCGGTCCTACACCAACCTGCTCTACCTCGCCCTGGCCTTTCCGCTCGGGCTGGCCTATTTCGTCTTCCTGGTGACCGGCCTGTCGGTCGGACTGGGCCTCACCCTCATCTGGATCGGCCTGCCGATCCTCGCCGCGGTCCTCCTCGGCAGCTTCGGCCTCAGCCTGTTCGAACGCCAGCTCGCCATCCACCTGCTCGGCGCCGAGGTGCCGCCGATGAGTTCTTCGGCCCCGGCGCCGGCCGGATTCTGGGCCCGGAGCCGGGAGTTTCTCGCCAATCCCGCGACCTGGAAGGGGATGGGTTATCTCATGATCAAGTTCCCGCTCGGGGTCGCGACGTTCGTATTGTTCGTCACCCTCTCGTCGATCTCGCTCGCGTTCCTGCTCGCGCCGTTCTATTACGGCTGGCTCTCCGGCCCGATGTTCGACATCGGCGTCTATTCCTGGACGGTCGATACGTTCGGCGACGCGCTGCTCTGCTCCGGCGTAGGCGCCCTGCTCACCCTGGTGACGCTCAACGTCTTCAACGGTGTCGCATTCGCCTGGCGCGAGCTCGCCGCCGCGATGCTCGGCAGCAGGAAGTTCGCCGTGGCTCCGGCTGTAGTTCCGGCCGTCGCCTGAGCTTCGCCCTTTTCGTCCGCGCGCGGGGTCCGAAAGCCGGTTCGGACTCCCGCGCTGCCGAACACGAAATCGCGCAAAGCCTTTGCCTGTGCCCCTTTACAGTTGACTTCCCCCTGGTGTGATAACCTTTGGAAGGTTCTGCTCCAGGTGAAATCCCTCCGTCCGGCTCCCCGTCGACGGAGATAGCTGTGCAGATGGGAGTGAGGATCGGAAGTGTTTCGGTTCCTCTACCCGTCGGCGAGGGCCCTTCGATGACCGTCAAGCGACTTCCTTTTCTCCTCGCGTTCGTCGTGACGAGCCTGCTCGCACTTCAGCCGGCCGCTGCTGTCACCTCCACTTTCAAAATCTACATCGACGCCGGGAACGACAATGCGGCGACCAGCTGCAGCGATCCCGCCGTGCCGTTCCGCTTCGACGAAGTCGTGATCACGACGGTCGACACGAGCGGACCCTCGTCCGCCGCGGTCACCGCGGTCACCCATCAGACCTGTACCGCCGGCGTGCTCGACCCGACGCCCGATCCGGTGCCCGGTCCGCCCACCCCGCCCTGGAACGTCGGGATCGGCAACGGCGACTTCGCCACGAACGTGGTCGAGACGTTCTTCAAATTCACCGGGACCCCGCCGACGACCGTGCGGCTCGCGCTGGTCGCCACCGGAGAGACGGGCGGCCTGGACGTGGTCACGACCACGGCCACCGGCGGTCAGCAGCCGATCGTCCTGATTCTCGGTCCCACCATCAACATTCCCACCCTCGGCGGCTGGGGCCTCGCGCTCCTGGCGTTGCTGCTCACCCTCGCCGCCGGCCGGCTCCTTCGCCGCCGCGGCGCGATGGTCGCGCTCGCGCTCGTCCTGTTCGCCTCCTCGGGTGCGCTGTGGGCTATCTGTCTGTTCGACGGTCTGACCAACGACTGGTCGGCCGGCGACCGCGTGGCCCAAGACAACGCGGGCGACTCGGCCGGCGGGCCGGACGTGCGGTCGTTCTACGCCAAGTTCGAGAACGGCAGCCTCTGCTTCCGGATCGACAGCTCGCTGATTTTCAACGACCCGCCGACCGCGAACGATCAGGCCCCTTCGACCAACGAGGACACGGCCCTTCCCTTGACCCTGACGGGCAGCGATCCGAACGCCGACCCGTTGACGTTCTCGATCGTCTCGGGACCCGCGAGCGGCACCCTCGGACCGCTCACCGGCGCCACGGCGACCAGCGTGAACGTCACTTACACCCCGAATGCCAACTTCAACGGTCCCGACAGCTTCGTGTTCCAGGTTGACGACGGCGTCGGAGGGACCGACCAGGGGACAGTCTCGATCACGGTCAACCCGGTCGACGATCCGCCGGTCGCCGTGAACGACGCGGCGACGGTCAACGAAGATTCGGGCGCCAATGCGGTCAACGTCCTGGCCAACGACACCGATGTCGACGCAGGTCCGATCAGCATCGCTTCGGTGACCCAACCGGCGAACGGCGCGGTGGTGATCACCGGCGGCGGCACGGGCCTTACCTACGCGCCGAACGCGAACTACTGCAATCAACCGCCGGGCACCACGCTCGACACCTTCACCTATACCTTGACGCCCGGCAGCTCGTCGGCGACGGTGACGATGACGGTGACTTGTGTGGACGACGCACCGGTTGCGGTGGCGGACGCGGCGACCGTGGTCGAAGACTCGGGTGCCAACGCGGTCAACGTCCTGGCCAGCGACACCGACATCGACGGCGGTCCGAAGAGCGTCGCCTCGGTGACCCAGCCGACGAACGGCACGGTGGTGATCACCGGCGGCGGCACGGGCCTTACCTACGCGCCGAACGCGAACTACTGCAATCAACCGCCGGGCACGACGCTCGACACCTTCACCTACACCTTGACGCCCGGCAGCTCGTCGGCGACGGTGACGATGACGGTGACCTGCGTCGACGACAACCCCGTCGCGGTGGCGGACGCGGCGACGGTGGTCGAAGACTCGGCCGCCGCAGCGGTCAACGTCCTGGCCAACGACACCGACGTCGACGCCGGTCCGATCAGCATCGCTTCGGTGACGCAACCGGCGAACGGCACGGTGGTGATCACGGGCGGCGGCTCAGGGTTGACCTACGCGCCGAACGCGAACTACTGCAATCAACCGCCGGGCACGACGCTCGACACCGTCATCGTCACCGTCGCGGTGGCGGACGCGGCGACGGTGGTCGAAGACTCGGCCGCCGCAGCGGTCAACGTCCTGGCCAACGACAC